>CAZGJS010000028.1:0-2526 GCA_964525875.1 uncultured Eubacteriales bacterium | reverse complement strand
GTCAGGATAATCAATCGGCCGTTGAAGACAAGATCGGCTTTTTCAGCAGACCCTATGTAATGCGGCGGGAAAAAGAAAAGACTCTTCTCCACATATGGGGAAGTCCAGCATGAGGCGGCGATGGATGTCGCCCTGAAGACCCCCGTAGCGGAGGGGGACCCGCCGAAGGCGGGGGGACCGCCGGGACTGGTCCCCGGGGGGGCCGGGGGGCTAAGGGCGATATCCTTCGCCAGGCCGAATAGAGGACTCCCCCGACCTTGGGAGAAGAGCCAAAGAAAGGGGACCGGCCCGGGGCTTACTTCGTGATCTTGATCGAGCCGTTGGTCGTCTCGAGAGAGATCTCGGGGCCGCCCTGGCCGATCTGGGCTTCCACGCGGTGCTTCGACTGGCCGAGGTTCTTCAGGGTCACCGGGAAGTCCACGGTGATGTGCCCGTTCGTCGTCTTGGCCAGGAGATTGGCGTTGAGCGCTTCGGGAGAGGCGATAGCGAGCGAGATGGAGCCGTTGGTCGTCTCGGCCGAGATCCCGTCCTTGAACGTCAGCCCTTCGAGACGGATGTTGCCGTTGGTCGTTTCCACGTCCAATTTGCCTTCGAAACGGCTGACCTGGATGCCCCCGTTGGTCGTGTACGCCTTGAATTCGCCCGACGCTTCTTCTACGGTGACCGAGCCGTTCGTCGTCCCCACCTCGGTCCGGCCGTAGCGACCCGTGACATCGATCCCGCCGTTGACCGTCTCCACTTGGTCGAGGATGACGCCCTCGGGGACCTTGATCTCGAAATCGACGTTGACGTTGAAGCGGCGCCTGAACTTCGGCCAGATGGCCTTGACCGAAACCGTCCCCGCCGACTGCTCGACCCGGATCTCGACGTCCTTGAGGTCCTTCTCGTCGTCGCGGGCGACTTTGACGGCCTTGATCTCGACCTTGTCCTCTTTCCAGGTGGACACGGTGACACCGCCGTTGACGTTGTCGAGGGAGAACCGTTCCCCCGCCTTGAGGGGCAAGGTCTTCGCAAAGTCTTCCCGGTAGTCGGCCAGGGACGACGCGGACCCGGCCAGGAGAAGCACGAAGACAGATAAAAGGATCAGTATCTTAGTTCTTGTCATGGAAACCTCCTTGAAGTTCGGCCTTCATACAAGGAGACGAAAATCCCCCCGAAAGAGTTGCCTCTTTAACTCAGAAGCCCCATGAGCCTCTTGGCCCCGTCAAGCGTCTCCCGGGCGATCGTCCGGGCTTTCCGCGCCCCGTCCTGCAGGGCCTCCAGGACGCGCTCCGGATCCTTCTCGAGGGCCTGCCGCCGCTCGCGGATCGGGTCCAGGACCTTCATCAGGTTCTTGAAGAAGATATTCTTGCAGTCGATGCAGCCGATCGTCGCTCCCGTGCATCCTTCGACGATCTCTTTGATTTCCCCCTCGGGCGTCACCAACTTGTGGTAGCTGAAGATGTTGCAGAGGTCGGGCGTCCCGGGGTCGCTGCGGCGCTTGCGGGCCTCGTCGGTCTTGGCCGGCCGCAGCTTCTCCCAGATGGCGTCCGGGTCCTCGACGACGCCGATATGGTTCCCCAGGGACTTGCTCATCTTAGACGCGCCGTCGACCCCCATGACCCGGGCTCCCCTTCCGATCAGGGTCGCCGGCTCGGGGAAGTAGTCGCCGAATCGGCCGTTGAAGCGGCGGGCGACTTCGCGGGTGAACTCGAGGTGCTGGGCCTGGTCCTCGCCGACCGGCACGGCGTCGGCCTTATAGATGAGGATGTCGGCCGCCTGGAGGATCGGGTAGTTGAGGAGCCCGGCCGTGACGTTCTCCCGCTCCCGCTCCGACTTTTCCTTGAACTGGGTCA
The DNA here is from genome assembly GCA_964525875.1 of uncultured Eubacteriales bacterium. Taxonomy (GTDB): domain Bacteria; phylum Acidobacteriota; class Aminicenantia; order Aminicenantales; family Saccharicenantaceae; genus RBG-16-66-30. The sequence goes on along the minus strand of CAZGJS010000028.1, from coordinate 691 downwards.
TCCGGCCGAGCTCCCCGAGCGGCGTCACGCAGGTGAGGAGCCAGCAGAGCTCGGTATGCTCGGGGACGTGGCTCTGGACGAAGATCGTGCAGCGATCCGGGTCGAGGCCGGCGGCCATGTTGTCGAGGGCGGCTTCGAAGACCCGCTTCTGCAGAAGAGCCGGCTCGTAGGCGACGGTGATGGCGTGGAGGTCGACGATGGTGAAGAAGCAGTCGTACTCCCGGGTCAGGCGGACCCAGTTCTCGATGGCCCCGAAATAGTTGCCGATGTGGATCGTGCCGCTCGGCTGGATGCCGCTCAGGATGCGTTTGCGCGTGTTCATGGCCGGACCTCGATTCAATTCCGGAGGTATTGTATAGGCCTTCGGGGAGGCAATCAAGAGCGACTGCTATTCCGGGCGGTCGAGAAGAGCCAGGAACTCGGCCAGGACCATGGCCGTGGCCCCCCAGATCTTCCGGCCTTCGAAATCGTAAAAAGGAACGCTTACCTGGCGGTCGTTGATGATCCAGGTCTCCCGGCGCTCGTTCCGGGTATCCGCCAGATGGTCGACCGGCACCTCGATGACCTCGGCCACCTCGTCGGCCTGGAGATGGAACTCGAGCGGGCCCGGGACGAAAGCCACCGTTGGGTAGATACAGTAGGGTCTGCTGAAAAAGCCCATAACTTTCTGTAACCACTTGATTATAAGATA
>CAZGJS010000027.1:0-5556 GCA_964525875.1 uncultured Eubacteriales bacterium | reverse complement strand
CCGGTGCTGTTCAAGGCAGGTTTTCGGACCTGCCTTTTTTTATCGTCGCTCGGCTGTCAGAAGGGGAGATTCAACGCCTGGAACGGCCATCCGCCACGCCGCGGCAAAAGGAATTTTCTATCCCAAACAACATGATCATCGTCCCCAACAACAGGGGGCGCGAGTTCTCCGACCAGTACCGGATCAAGCACGAGTTCCTCGCCCGGCTCCACGAGCGGTTCCGGCGTGAGGAGGTATCGTTCCCCGTGCCCGCGCGGACCGTCCGCGTCCGGCGGGACGGGGAAGGAGAGGTGTCATGATCTGGGACCGTCAAGAGCTGAAGTCCGTGATCAGGGAGAAGATCGGCGAGCACAAGTTCGTCGTCGTCTCCAACCGGGAACCCTATATCCACATCTATTCGGCCGGCGGGATCAAGTGCATCACTCCGGCCAGCGGCATGACGACCGCCCTCGACCCCGTCATGACGGCCAGCGGGGGAACCTGGGTGGCGGCCGGCATGGGCGAGGCGGACAGGGAGGTCGTCGACGGCAAGGACAGGGTCCAGGTTCCTCCCGATGCTCCCGCCTACACGCTGAGGAGGGTCTGGCTCAGCCGCGAGGAGGCGAACGCTTTCTACTACTCCTACTCCAACGAGGGCCTGTGGCCGCTCTGCCACATCGTGCACGTCCGCCCGGTCTTTAGGGAAAAGGACTGGCAGGTCTACACGGCCGTGAACAGGAGGTTCGCCGACGTCGTCTTCGAGGAAGTCGGGGATGACACGGCCTTCGTCTTCATCCAGGACTACCATTTCGCCCTCCTCTCGGCGATGATCAAGGAGAAACGCCCCGACATCATCGTCGCCCAGTTCTGGCACATTCCATGGCCCAATCCCGAAGCCTTCAGAGTATGCCCGAACGCCGCCGAGATCCTGGACGGGCTTCTCGGCAACGACATCCTGGGGTTCCACATCCGATACGATTGCTTGAACTTCCTGGACTCCGTGGACCGGTTCCTCGAGGTCCGCGTCGACCGGGAGAGGTTGTCGGCGTTCAAGGGGGGCCTGGAGACCCTGGTCCGTCCGTTCCCCATCAGCGTCGATTTCGACCGGATCGAGAAGATCGCGGATTCCGCGGCGGTCTCGGAGCGGGTCCGGGCCATCCGCGGGGACTTCCGGTTCAAGGGGCGCTTCCTTGCCGTCGGCATCGACCGCATGGATTACACGAAGGGGATCGTCGAACGCTTCGCCGCCGTGGACCGCTTCCTCGAGAAATACCCGGAGTATGTCGGGAAGTTCGTCTTCCTCCAGCTCGGCCCCCTGTCTCGCATCCACATCCCGAGGTACAAACAGTACAACGACGAGATCTATCACGCGATGGTCGATATCAACGAACGGTGGGGGAGGAACGGCTGGGAGCCGATCGTCCTCCAGAAGGCGCAGCTGGGGCTCGAGGAGGTCGTCAGCTATTTCCGGGCGGCCGACCTGTGCGTCGTCAGTTCCATCCACGACGGGATGAACCTCGTGGCCAAGGAGTTCGTCGCGGCCCGGACCGACGACTCCGGCGTCCTCATCCTCAGCCAGTTCACGGGGTCCTCGCGGGAGCTCGAACAGGCGCTCCTCGTCAATCCGCTGGCCGCCGACCGCTTTGCCGACGCTATCAAGCAGGGCCTCGAGATGACCGAGGCCGAGAAGGGCGAGCGCATGCGGAAGATGCGGGAGACCGTGAGGGAGAACAACGTCTACCGCTGGGCCGGGAAGATCGTGAACGAGATGAAGAAACTGCTGTGAGGAGGCCCGTTTGAGCGAACCGTTCCGATTCCACACCAGGCTCAACCTCGTCGAGCTCCTCGGGAGGAGGGCGGGCACGGTCCGTGAGCTCTTGACCGGGATCCGGGAAGTCCCTGGCGCCTCGATCTATCATCACACGCACCGGTTCCTCCAGCAGCACCACTTCCTTTCCCCGGAGCCGCCCAACGATTTCGCCTACTGGATTTCCGGGAGCCTGGGCCTGAACGACATCGGGGAGCGCCTGGCCAGCATCGACACGGTCCGTTACCGGAGGATCAACGACCTACGCACGAGGTACGTCGAGATCCTGGAAGAGGCCCTGGCCGCTCGGAGGAACTCGTGGCCGGTCTGCCAGGAAAGCGACGAATTCCATTTCATGTCCTGCCGCACGTTCATCATCCCCCTTCCCGCCGTCGCCCGCGACGCCGGCGAGTTCCTGGATATCCTCGGGAGGATCAGCGTCAATTCGCTGTATTATCACGTCTTTGAATCCCGGCTGCGGCTGGAACGGGGGGAGAACGATTTCGCCGTCTGGTTCGAGGCGCGGGGGGACCACGAACTGGCCGGTGCCCTGGCCAGGCTCGATCCCTACACGATCACCCTGGAAGGGCTCCGGCAGGAGATCATCGGATTGGTGAGGCGCCATGTCCAGGATCGATGACTACGTCCCCGTAGCCGGGGCGAGCGAAGTGGAGGAGCTGAGGCTCCTGGCCGCAAGGCTCGAGGGGAAGACCATCCGGAACGTCAACTCCACGGCCGTGGGCGGCGGGGTCGCGGAGATCCTGACCCGAATGCTCCCGCTTCTCAAGGAGTTGGGCGTCGACGCCCGCTGGGACGTCATTAAAGGGAACGAGCGGTTCTTCGCCGTTACCAAGAACATGCACAACGCCCTCCACGGCATGGACGTCCCCGTCACCGGCGACGACCTCGATTTCTTCGTCGACGTGAACAGGCGGAACGCGGCGGAGATGGACCTGGCCTCGGACATCCTCTTCATCCACGACCCCCAGCCGATCGCCCTCGTCGAACGGAAAGGGGACCTCGGGGGGAAGTGGATCTGGAGGTGCCACATCGACTTCACGGACCCGAGACCGGAGATCTGGGCCTTCTTGAAGGGATACATCGAGCGCTATGACGGAGCCGTCTTCTCGGCGCCGGCCTTCTCCCGGCCCCTGTCGGTCCGGCAGGTCCTCATCTCCCCCTCCATCGATCCCCTCAGCGACAAGAACCGGGACCTTGGCGAGGACGAGATCGATCGGGTCTGCGCGGGCTACGGGATCGACCGCGGCCGGCCGATCGTCACGCAGATCTCCAGGTTCGATTACCTCAAGGACCCCGTGGGCGTCATCAAGGCGTACCGGATGGTCAAGGAGCACATGGACTGCCAGCTCGTGCTGGCCGGCGGCGGGGCCACGGACGATCCCGAAGGCCTGCGGGTCCTCGACGAGGTGAAGCGGGAAGCTGAGGGCGATCCGGACGTCCTCGTGCTCTTCCTCCCGCCGGCGAGCGACATCGAGATCAACGCTCTCCAGCGGGCGTCCAGCGTCGTCCTCCAGAAGTCCCTGAAGGAGGGGTTCGGCCTGACCGTGGCCGAGGCCCTATGGAAGGCGAAGCCCGTGATCGCCTCCGCGGTCGGCGGGATCCCCCTGCAGATCGCCCACAAGTATTCGGGGATCCTGACCCGCACCGTCGAGGGGACGGCCTTCTGGATCAAACAGCTTCTCCAGGAGCCGGAGTACGCCCGGAAACTGGGCGTCAACGGAAGGGAGCACATCCGGGCCAATTATCTCATCACGCGCCACATCCGGGATTACCTCCTGCTCTTCCTCTCCCTGTATTTCGAGAAGGACGTCATCCGCCTATGAGCATCCCGGTCCAGGCTCTGGGGGTCTCCCCGGCCCTGCTCGTCCTTCTGGATTATGACGGGACGCTCATCGGGCTCAGGGGTCGACCCGAGTTGGCCCGGTTGTCGACCTGGAGGCGGCGTCTCCTCGATGAATTGGGAAGGACGGCGGTGCTGGCCATCGTGACGGGCAGGGGGCTTGGAGAGATCCAAGGGCTCGTGGGGATCCCGTCCCTCGCCTACATCGGGAACCACGGGCTCGAGATCGCCCACGGGAACAGGGCCTGGGTTCACCCGGGGGCGACGGAGCGGAGGGGCGACCTGGCTTCGGTCCTGAGAAGGATCCGGACCAGGACGGCGGACCTTGCGGGTGTGATCGTCGAGGACAAGGGGTTGACGGCCGGGATCCATTACAGGCTTCTCGACCGCCCGCGCGTAGGCCGGCTGAAGGGGATCGTTCACGAGGAGCTCGAACGGCGGGGAGCGGCGCTAAAAGCCGCGTACGGGAAGAAGGTCATCGAGATCCGGCCGAACTTGGATTGGGACAAAGGGCGCGGCGTCCTCGAGTTCATGGGTTGGCTCGGGCCGGCCGAGGGCCGGAGCCTGATCTATATCGGCGACGACCGGACCGACGAGGACGCGTTCCGGGTCCTCGCCGGGGTCGGCGCGACGGTCCGCGTGGGGACCGCAAAAGACTCCTCCGCCGAATTCCGCCTCCGCGGGGTGGGCCAGGTCTGGGCCCTGTTGAGGGCCCTGACGGCGTTGCGGTGTCCCTGACGCCTCGGCCCGGCCGCGGCGCGGTTCCTGGGGGCCTGATCCCGCAGGAGAGGCCGGATGCCCCCTCCCTCCGGCTTTGGTGTTTTTGACATCCCTGTCCTTCTGTGCTATACGTCATGCTTTCAAGATGAAAAAGGTCCATATAAGCGGCGTCTCTTCCGGGGGCGATATCCGCTTCCATTCCCACCGGCCATGAGCATCGACCCGCGTTCCGGCGACCTCATCCCCCTTTCCATCGTGCGGGAGTTCCCTGCCGGAGGGCATCTTTTGCCGCACTCGATCCCCGATGAATTTCCACCCTTTCCCGACAGGAGGAACCCATGAACCAAGGTCTGACCCAATGGGGAGGGCTCTCGCTCGTCCTCGGCTGGGGGGCCATCCTCGGCCGGAGTCTCTAGTGCATGCCGCGCATCTTCGGCCGGTTCTTCCGGGGCCAGGGGCACGGCCGGGAAAAGGGTTTCGGCCTGGGCCTGTCCATCGCCAAGGCCATCGCCGAAAACATTAGAGGAACTTAATGTTCCTTTAACCGTCTTCTAATCCTCCTTTCTTTATAATTAGGTGTGAAAGGAGTTGAATCACATGAAAAAATCATTATCCGTTCTCGTGGGAGTCCTCATGGTCCTCGGGCTGATCTCCTTCAGCCTGGCCCAGGGAACTCAGGCCCCGGCTAAGAAGCCCGTCGGCACGACCTTCATCGGGACGGTCGATTCCGTGACCATTGCCGATCCCGCCAAGGGCACGAAGTCCGAGATCGTGGTGGTCAACAAGGCCAACATCACGATGAGCTTCCTGGTTGTCGCCACGACCACCTTGTACAACGCCAAGGGTGAGACGATCGGTCTGGATAAGATCGTCAAAGGCAACGAGGTCAACGTCGAGTACGAGACGACGGCCGAAGGCGTTTACGAAGCGGTTTCCGTCAAAGTCACCAAATAGACACATCGAGTTATCCGGTTCTGTTAATTAAAGGAGGCACCAATGTCTGTTTCAAAAACAACTGAAATTAAATCTTCTTCTACAACTAGCTTCGATGATGCAATGAAAAAAGGAATTGCTCGCGCTCTGAAAACTCTGAAAAATGTTAGAGGAGCATGGATCAAGAATCAGGAAGTTCTGCTCGATGAAAAAGGGAAAATAACCGAATATCGAGTTCAGATGAGGATAACATTTA
>CAZGJS010000026.1:0-6070 GCA_964525875.1 uncultured Eubacteriales bacterium | reverse complement strand
GCATCCTTCTCGGCGATGAGCTTTTCCGTGAGCAGGGCCAGGTTCTTGGTTTCGCTGGCCAGGGCTTCCCGTTGGCCCTGGACTTCCTTGAGTTCCTGAGCGATCCGCTGGGATTCGCCCTCGGCCGTGGTCGCCCTCTGCTCGAGGGCAGCCTTCTCCGCCAGCCGCTTGGCTTCCGCTTCGGTGACGGCCTTGGCTTCGTTGGCCTTGATGGTGTCCTTGATGGCCTGGGCGGCTAGCTGGGCGGAGACGCGGGCCTGGTCAGCCATGGTCTTCTTGTCGCCCGCCGCGGTCATGGCCTTGCCGAAGGCTATTCTTGCTCCGTCCATGGCCTTCGGATTCACCGCGGCCGCGTCGAGCTTCTCGGCGATCTCGATGGCCTTACTGGCCTGCTTGACGGCCGCCGGCGTGTCGTCGCTGTACTGGATGCCGGAGATCGAATCGAGGGCGGGTTTGTAGTCCGTCGCGAAATTCTTAAAGGTGAAGGGCGTGTTCTGGAGATTCGCCCCCCTGATCTCGCCGGACAAAAAGATGATGAGCTCCGTCGGCCGGTTGACTTTGGCGAACGGCTCCGCCGTCACCATCAGGGCAAAGATCTTCTTGCCGGTGAAGCCCTGCAGAGTGCCGGAGGCGCTTTTTTTGTCGGCGACGACTTCGCCCAGGTTCTCGGCGGAACCGTCGAGGGTTACGGCCCAGAGAACGTAGGCCGAGATGTCGCCGGCGAAGAGGACGGCCGGTTCCATTTTCCGGTAGCTCAGCTTGACGGACGCCCGTCCGTTGTCGTAGAGGACCGTGGCCTTCATGTCCGCCCGGGAGGGGGCCCGGGAAGTCTTGGCGAAATTGACGTCGACGGTTTTACCGGCCTGGAAAGTCAGGGCCGTAAGCTTGACCTCGGCCGCGGCCAGGGCGGATGAGGCCAAAAGGATGGCCAGGGTGAATACCACGAGATTGCGTCTGGACATGGGACCTCCTTTGTTCAAGGAACTCGTTAATTTAATCGGCATTTCGGGCCAATCTTTCGCTCTGTGAGACGATTTGGACACCGTCCCCCTGTCGAACGGATTGATGTAGGTATAACACAGACCCCGGAAGTCGTCAATCAGGCCTTTTTTATTCGATTTGAAATCGCCGCCGCGGCGGAGCGGCCCGGAGCCGCGCTTCTGGTAAATATCTGAATAAAAATTAGTTAGTGAAAAACTATTACGGGGCCTTCACCGCCTGGGTCAGGACGACCTCGACCCGCCGGTTCTTGGACCGGTTGAATTCCGTGTCGTTGGGCGCCACCGGGTTGTCCGGACCGAAGCCCTGGTATCTCATCCGGCTGTTGGAGATCCCCTGGCCCATCAGGAATTCGTAGACCGAGCGGGCCCGGTCCGCGGACAGCCTCATGTTGAGCTCGTTCGTGCCCGTGGAATCGGTGTAGCCCTCGATGCTCAGGTTCATGTTCGGGAAGACCATGAGGATCCCGGCCAATTTGGCTACGCTGAGCTGGGAGGCGGGCTTGAGAGTCGCCTTGCCGACGTCGAAGAGGATGCCGGAGAGGCTGACGATGACGCCCCGGGCCGTTTCGGTGGTATCGGCCACCGAGGACAGGGCGCCCTTGAGCATCCCGGCCAGGTCGTCGCGCTCTTTCCTTATGGCCTCACGGTCGGCGGCGACCTTGTCCCGTTCGGCCTTGACGGTATCGCGCTCGGCGGCAATGGCATCCTTCTCCGCGGTGAGCTTTTCCGTGAGCAGGGCCAGGTTCTTGGTTTCGCTGGCCAGGGCTTCCCGTTGGACCTGGACTTCCTTAAGCTCCTGGGCGATGCGCTGCGACTCGCCCTCGGCCGTGGTGGCGCGCGCTTCCAGGGTGATTTTCTCGGCCAGCCTCTTGGCTTCGGCTTCGGCGGCGGCCTTGTCTTCGTTGGCCTTGACCGTGTCCTTGATCGCCTGGGCGGCCAGCTGGGCGGCGACACGGGCTTGGTCGGCCATGGCCTTCTTGTCGCGTGTCGAGGCCTGGGCCTTGGCGAAGGCGGCTTTCGCGCCGTCTATGGCCTTCGGGTTGACCTCGGCCGCGTTGATCTTCTCAGCGATCTCGAGGGCCTTCTTGGCTTGCTTGATGGCCGCCGGAATGCGGTCGTTGTACTGGACGCTGGAGATCGAATCGATGGCAGGTTTGTAGTCCGTCGTGAAATTCTTAAAGGTGAAGGGCGTGTTCTGAATGTTCATCCCTCCGACCTCGCCCGAAAAGAAGAGGACGATCTCAGTCGGCCGGGTGACGGTGGCGAACGGTTCCGCCGTCACCATCAGCGCGAAGACCTTCTTGCCCGTGTAGCCCTGCAGGGAGCCGGAGGCGCTTTTCTTGTCGGCGATGATTTCGCCGAGGTTCTCGGTGGAGCCGTCGAGGGTCACGGCCCAGAGGACGTAGGCCGAGATGTCGCCGGCGAAGAGGACGGCCGGTTCCATTTTCTGGTAGCTCAGCTTGACGGAGGCCTGTCCGTTGTCGTAGAGGATAGTCGCCTGCATGGCCGCCCGGGAGGGGGCCCGGGAGGTCTTGACGAAATTGAGGTCGACGGTCTTCCCCGCCTGGAACGTCAGCGCCGTCAGCCGGACCTCGGCGGCGGCGAGGGCGCTCGAGATGACGAGGATGGCCAATGCGGATATCACGAGGCTTCGTTTGGACATGGTTCCTCCTTTGGAAGCGAACTTCATACTATTTAGTCGGGTCATCGCCCTTCTTTACGCATCGTAAGGGGGAATCCCATGCATCCCTCCCCGTCCCCTGGGGCAGCGTGCTTTTTCTCGGCCACATGGCGGCGGCGTCACTCGGCATGTTCGGCTTCATCTTCGTTTTTCTGACCCTCGTCATCAAAGGAAGGGACCGGCCTTACGACAAGCTTCGGGTATTCCAGTACCGGGTCCTGTTGCCTGCCTGGGCGGTCGGCGAGGTGATCGCTCTCACCAACTCCATCCTGAAGATCGTCCTGAAAATCCGGATCTACGATTATTTCTAAGGGACCTCGGCGGGCCCTAGGCTTTGGCCGGCGCCAAAGGCTTGTAGATGACCGCGACCAGGATTCCCGCGACGAGCATCTCCAGCAGGCCAAACAGCATCCATCGGATGATGATGATATACGGGATCGGCAAAAGCACCCACATGGACACGCTCATCGGCACGCTGACGAACAGCCAAATGATGATCCCGTAGCGCACGCCCTCGGCGATGCCTTTGCCTTCGCGGCCCTTGATGAAAATATAGGTGAACAGCAGCGCCGCCAGCGCTCCGACGACGTACATCACCCACATCCTGGAGGTCATATCCGGCCGCCACAGGCTCTCCAGCGATTCGTTTGCGCTCTTCATGAAGACTTCATTGATGACGAAGTCCATGGCTTGGACGACCACATAGGTCACCAAGCCGGCCGCAAAAAAGCGTTTCCAGTTCATTCCCTCCTCCTTTTAAAAATTCTGAGAGGATTCGAACCTCCGACCCTTGGATCCGGAGTCCGCGTCCGACCTTCGCTAGAGCGGCAGGTTCATCCGTTTCAACAGTTCCCGAAACCGCGGTTCGTCGCGGAGGGCCTCGAACTCCCCGTTGTGCACGCGGATCCATGGCACGATGGGCGAGTGGTCCTGATAACAGCCTTCCAGCAGGCTGAGCGCTTTATCCTTCTCCCCAAGGGCAATGTAGATCTGGGCGGTGAGAAAGGCTCGGGACCGGTCCATCCGAACTGCGATCTCCAGCGCCTCCTCTCGCCGCCCCGCATGCGCGTAGGCGATGCCGAGCAGGACGGGCCCGGCGTATTTCGAGCTGGATTGGGCGGCCTTGAGGGCCGTCGCGATCGCCTCGTCATGCATCCCCTTTCGGGAGTAGGCCTGGACCATGACGTAGTAGCTGGGGCCGTAATCGGGATTGAGATCCATGGCCTTCCGCGCTTCCGCGATGGCCTCGTCGTGCCGCCCCGCGTAGTTGTACAATCCCCCCAGCCAAGCCGTGTGTACGGGCCTCAGCGGATCGAGATCGCGTGCCCGTTTGTGTTCGGCGATGGCCTCGTCAAGACGGTTGAAAAGGGCGAGGTGCCAGGCGTAATGGTAGCGGGTCATCGCCAGGCTCGAATTGAGCTTGAGGGCCCGTTGGAAGTATTCTTCAGCTTTCGTCCAGTCCCACTCATAATAGAGGGCGATGTCGGCTAAAGCGCCGACGGCTTCGACCGTCGAGGGGTCGAGCGCGAGCGCACGCTCGGCGGCCGCTTTGGCCCGAGGGAAGGCTTCCGGCGGGGGAGACGGACTGTGACCGATCGTGACATAACCCTCGGCGAGCCCGGCGTAGGCGAGCGGCTCCGCCGGATCGATCTCCACGGCCTGATGCAGATACTTCAATCCTCTATCGAGATTCTCCTCGGTGTACTGGGTCAGGTAAAACATTCCCCGGAGATACGCCTCATACACTTCAGGGTTCACCTTCCGGGGGGACGACAAACGGGTCTGCTGCTCCGGCGTCAACCGAATGTTGACCTCCCGCGCAATGGCTTGAACGACGTCGCTCTGCACCCGCAGCACATCGGTGATCTCACAGTCGCGGTTGTCCGCCCAGAGGTGCTGATCCGTCGCCGCATCCACGAGTTGCAGCATCACACGGAGATTGTCTCCGACTCGTTGGGCCGAACCTTCGAGGACCGCGTCGACATTCAACTCCGCAGCGATCTCGCCCAACCGTTTGTTCGTTCCTTTGTAGTGCATGACGGAAGTGCGCGAGATGACCCTCAAGGCCCCGATCTGCGCCACGCCGTTGATCAGGGTGTCGGTGATCCCATCGACGAAGTACTGCTGTTCGGGGTCCCCCGTGAGATTGACCAGGGGCAGGACCGCCAGCGAGCGATACTTCGGCCGCACTCCTCCTCCGGCCAGGCGGCTGCGGACGCTCCCGATATCCAAGACCGCGACCAGAGCCAGGGCCGTGGCCAGGGCGGCCCCGACAGCCGGCCAACGGTGACGCGATAACATCCGCCTCCCGACGAGCCAGGCTCTGGATGCCGCGCCTCCCTGAACGGCTTCGAGCGCGGCCCCCACCTCGCGGCTGCTCTGGTAACGCCGCTCGGGGTCCTTTTCGAGGCACTGTTCCACGACCGCGCGCAGCGCCGCGATCATTCGGCCTCCGGTGCGTTCCTGCAGAGGCGGAGGAGACCCGTGGAGAATGGAGGAGCTCAGCTCATAATTCGTTTTCCCTTGGAACGGCCGCACTCCTGAGGCCATTTCGTAGAGCACGATCCCCAGCGACCAGATGTCGCTGCGGGCATCCGCCGTCTCCCCGCGAAGCTGCTCAGGCGCCATATAGGCCAGGGTTCCGACCACGGCGCCGGGGCTGGTCAGGGATTCCTGAGTCCGCGTTACGGTCTCTTCCCCTGTCATCGGGCTGAAACGCTTCGCCAGCCCGAAGTCCAGCACCTTGACCCGTTCCTCGGGAGTGATGACGATGTTGGCGCTCTTGAAATCGCGGTGGATGACGCCGCGATTATGCGCATGGTCGAGGGCATCCGCAAGCTGGATCCCGAAGCGCAGCGCCTGTCCGACCGGCAATGTTCCGGCGGCCAGCCGGGCGCTCAAGGTCTGGCCTTCGACCATCTCCATGGCGATGTAGGCCTGGCCGTCCGATTCTCCGACTTCATAGATCGTGCAGATATGGGGATGGTTGAGTTTCGACGCGGTACGGGCTTCGCGCAGCAACCGCGCCCTCGCGGTCGATTCCACCGGAGAGCCCGCGCGGAGAACTTTGAGTGCGATATGGCGGTCCAGCTGAGTATCGCGCGCCTTCCAGACCTCGCCCATGCCGCCCTCGCCGAGCTTGTCGATGATCTGGTAGTGAGAAAGGGTCCGGCCGGTCAATAACAAATTCGGTTTCCTCTGTGCAGATTGAAGGCGCCCCCGTGCGACTTCTTCTGCCTCATCCCATCCCGACAGAAGGATAGAACATGACGAGAGCTGGTGTCAAGGATTCAAGCTCCGTTGGTTCGTCAGGTAAAGCTTGAGAGGGCTCGAAAGTCCCGATCTGATTCCCCGATGCCAACATTGGGGACGGAATGGCGTGGCTTAG
>CAZGJS010000025.1:0-11697 GCA_964525875.1 uncultured Eubacteriales bacterium | reverse complement strand
GGCAGCGGCTTTGCGCCGAATACTGCCGGTGCAGTCGGTTTTGACAGCAATGGTAATGGCGCCATAGACACTGGTGAGCCTCGGGCGCTGGTGACTACCACGGCCGCCGGTGCTATCCCCGCTGGAATCACTCTGACAGTACCGGCGGTGGCAGCCGGAGTTTACCAGGTGCTGGCTGACATATCTGTCGGGGGGTCTGTTGAAGCCTCGGCAAGCTTCAACGTGACGGTGCCGGCGGCAGCTCCGATCTTTGTAACGGCAGCGACCGACGTGGCGGGTACGGTCATCACCATCACCTTCGACAAGGCGATGGCGTCACCCGACGGCAAGCACGGTGAGTTCGGCTTCAAGATCGGCGGAACGGTACGGGCGTTCTCGGCGGCGGCGCTGGATGGGCAAGATGCCATGAAGATCAACCTGACGGTTGACGGCGCGGCTATCGCGCACGGTAATGTTATTAAGGTCAGTTACACGAAAGGCACCGTCGCAGCCGCAGACGGCGGGGTGCTGGAGAGCTTCACGGACCGGGCGGTAACCAACAACGTGGATAATCCGCCCGAGATCAGGATCATCTCTCCCTCACACGGCGAATCCGTCTTCGGCCTGACGACGATACACGCAGAAGCCTTGGACGACGACCGGATTGTCAAAGTGGAGTTCTTCATCGACGATGTGAAGCTCGGCGAAATCGCGGGGAATACGGCGGCGTCCCGGAGGGCGAAAGCAACTCGCCCGTCGGCTCGGGCCCGCGAAGATATCCGCCCCGGCCGCTCCTCGGCCGAAAGGCTCGGGACAGAGGAACCCAGTAGCGGTCCGGCTTCTTCGGCCGCAACGGCTTCCGCCGCCGAGTCGACAGCGGTATTCATCGACGGCGACCGCCTGAGGAAGCTGGACAGGCGGGGCCTTCCGTCGAGAGTGATGGATGATGACCCCGAGGTGGAATTCGTCCAGCCCGGGCCCGGCGGCGGCCTCGTCGTCCTCTTCCGGACCCCCCAGTTCTGTGGTGACGGATACGCGTATCTCCTGGTCCTGGTTGACCCCGGTGATGGAGCCCGGACCGGACTCCACATGGGGCCAGGCTCCCTCGAACACGATTACAAGTTCAGTCCCGCCGTCCAGGCCGACGGAGAGGGCCGGTTGTACGGCATCGTTCGGAACGGTGCCTTCGTCTCGCTCCGCAGGTTCGGCGACAGCGGTCCGGCGCAGGAAATCTATAGCGATGCGGCCGATATTGAGGAATGGCTCGTCAGGCGCGACGGAACGGTGCTCCTGGCCGGTAAGTCCCCCGGTTCGGGCCAACGATGGCTCAGGAGCGTCTCTCCGAACGGCGCGGTATACGAGCCGGCCTTCCTGCCCGTGAAAACCGACTGGTTCCTCGAGATAGCGGACGGGATGGTCCTTGCCAGCATGGCCGACGAGACGCAGAGCGTCTATGCCGGGGTATACCAGGTTCCCGGCGACTCGGGTTTTCTCGGCGAACACGAGGCCCAGCATCCGCTCATCGGCAAGGCCGATCACCGCTACGCCCCACGGTTCGCACCCGGGGACGGCAGGAGTCCATCCTGGGAGCCGGGTCTCGAATGGACGGCTCTCGGCTCTTCGGCCGGAAGCGCTGCGGCCGGCGCGGTCCGCGCTCCGGATGGGACCGCCATCATTCTCGAACTCCATCCCGTTGCGCGGCTGATCCAGGTTCCCAATCTCGACCGCGTGGACCGGCTCGCGATCTCGGACGGCATCCTTTACCTGGCCGGCGGATCGGGAATCGACAACCGTGTCGTCGTTCACGATCTCGCGACCGGTGTCGAATCGATCGTGGAGCTCGGCGGCACGAGGATCGAGGATTTCGTTGTTCTCGATGACGGGACGATCCAGGCCGTGGGGTATTCGCCGGCGAAGCGGACCTACGTCGCGGGACTCGTCGAGCGGATGGGAACCCGCAACGGATCGACTATCGCCTCTACCGGTATAGCATGGAGGGAAACGGCCGTCCTGGATGCCAAGCCGCAGGGACGGTCCCTTTGCCGGACCGCGAAAGATCCCGGGGCGGCCACCGAGTCCGCCGCGTCGCCCGTCTGGGAGCCGGGACTGACCGCCGCCCGCGGAACCGACCAACTACCCAGGGAAGAGGACTACACCTTCAAGTGGGACACGACGCTCTGGCCCAACGGAACCTTCCGGGTCAAGGTTGTGGCCACGGATTCCTCCGGCCAGACGGCCTCCGATGAAACCACCGTCATCGTTACGAACATCCGATTGACCCTCGAGGCCGCAAGCGTCGAAGTGCGCGCCTGGGCGATTCTCCGTTACATGGGGAGCCTGTCGGTGACAGTGGAGAACCCGGGTCCGATCCAGGTGTCGCGGTTCTTCATCCTGAGGAAGACCGGGAACGGGAACTTCCAGGTCCGGGCCGAGATCCTGGCGTCCGGGCCGGCCTTATCGGGATTCGCCTACCAGGATAAATGGCTGGAAAAGTCGGCCGTCTACACCTATAGAATCGAGGCCGTGAACGCCGCCGGAAACGTCGTCGGCCGGTCGGCGGACAAGACGATCTGAGGAACCGTAATTGAAGTGAGGTGCCAGATGATACGACACATAGGGATGGTGATTCTCCTCGCGGGGATCTTGATAAGCTTGCCCCTCTCCGCTTCACCTGCCGCCGGAGACGCGCTGAGAGCAACAGTTCCCGCCGGCCGCTTTACCGTTCTTGCGCGGACCGCCCTGCTCTTTCCGGCGGATGCCGAATACCGGAAGATCTACGGCGAACAGAGACCCTATTTTGAGCTCAAAGTCGGAGCGGACATCGCCCGGAACCTGTATCTCTGGGGAGCCGGGGGCTTCTTCGGCGGAACGGGGACGATTCCGCTCGTCGACGAGGAAGCTGAATCGTTCCAGAACATTCTTTCCTTCGGCGGGGGATTCCGTCTCAGGATCACGCCACGCCTGGGAGCGCGGGCGGAGGTCGGGTTCTCGAGGATCGGTTACAAGGATAAGGCGATGGGCCTGGAAGTGTCGGGATCCGGCATGGGACCTCGCGCGGGCGTTTCGGGCTTCTATCTCTTATCTAGGACGGTGTTCGCGGAGGTCGGCCTGGACTGGGTCCACGCTTCCTCGACAACGGAGGACGGACTTGAACTCCGACTCGGCGGTTGGATTCTCGGGGCCGGCCTCGGGTTGCGATTCTAGGAGAGAACCCCACCCGTTCCCATTCCGAACACGAAAGTTAAGCCCGACCGTGCCGATGGTTAGGAAACATTTCCCGCCCGGCAAACGAGCAGGACCTTAAGGACGCTTTCGCGGCGTTCGGCGAGGTTTCCAGCTCGTCGATCATCAAGGACAAGTTCAGCGGTGAGAGCCGCGGTTTCGGCTTCGGCGAGATGCCGAACATGGGAACTTTATTCGCGAGCAACGGCGGATGCCCCGGAAAGGGAGCCCGCCCTTTTTTTATTTTGGGGGATTTTCCGATATAATGGCATGGGTGCGGCACGATGGAAAAAGCTCTTCAAGTCATCGAAGAAATCACCCGCCGGGGTATTTTCAAGGCCTATGCGATCGGCGGCGGGATCGCCGCGACGTACTACATCGAGCCCGTGCTGACCTATGACCTGGATATCTTTTTCATTCCGGCTAAGGAGGGGCTTGACGTTCTCGCCCCGATCTACGAATATGCCAAAGAGCGCGGGTTCAGCACTCAAGCCGAATCGATCCTTATTGAGGGGTTCCCCGTTCAGTTCATCCCGGCCTATAACGATCTCGTTCGCGAAGCCGTGGAAAATGCCTCAACATTGAAATACCGCGATGTTGAAGCCAAGGTCGTCACGGCCGAATACCTGGCGGCCATCGCCCTGCAGACGGGCCGGGCCAAGGACAGGGAGCGTGTCATCAGGTTGCTGGATGAAGCGGTCATCGATCGGACCGTTCTCGGCAGGATCCTGGAGTCTTTCGGGCTGGCCGACAAGTTCAAGAAGCTCGAGCAGCAGTTCCATGATGAATAAAGCCGTGGAGATCATCTTCCGGAAAAAACGCGAACGGCGCCGCCAATTGGCAAAGCTGCCATTCGAGAAAAAGATCGAGATCGTCGTCGAGCTCCAAAAGACGGCCGCCGCGATCCGCAAGGATCCCCGCCGTATCGTCTGGCCCCTTTAGCCCGGTCTGCGTGCTTTATGGTCCTTGACTGGGAAGCCCGGCCCCGGCATTCATGCCGGGGAGTCCAGGGGTTGACACCAGTTCGCCGGCGAGACTATTATTCCGACCTCCTATTCTGATTCTCGGGAAGGATGGCCCATGAGAAAACGCGTGCTTTTATTCGGGATCGCCGTGCTCGTTCTGGCATCGGCGGCGGCCGGCGTCCAAACCCCCGCCCGTCCGGCGGACGACCCCGTCGTCGGGAAGATCATCGAGCTCGGCACGGCCGACAACCGGGTCATGCTCTGGAACGATTACGCCAGCAACAGGTTCGGCGGCCGCGAGTCGGGCACGAACGCCTACAACGACGCCGCCGCCTGGGCGGTCTGGCAATTCCAGCAGTGGGGGCTCGACGCCGAACTCGACGAAGCCGGAGAAGTGCCGGTCGGTTTCAACCGCGGCCCCTGGTTCGGCAAAATGGTCGCGCCCGCCGAGAAAGCGCTCTTTTTCGGGACCCCGAGCTTCACCGCAGGGACGAAGGGCGTCCAGAGGGGACCGGTCGCCATCCTGAAAGCCGACCCGTTCTCGATCCCGGGGCGCAGCGCCTCTCCTGAAAACGTCGAGAAGAAGAGCCTGGCCGTCGAAGTGGCGCTCGCCGAAGTCAGCGCGAACCCGGCCGCGTTCAAGGGCGCCTGGGTCCTCATCCCCGGGGAAAGCACGGGTTTCGCGCGCGACGGACGCCGCGTCACTCCGGAATACTCCGACGCGAAACTGATCCCCCCGCTCACTGCGGCGCTCGTCGAGGCCGGCGCTCTCGGCACCATCCAGTCGTCCAAGTCCGAACCGTTCAGGATGATGGACGGGTATGTCGAGGCCTGGGACAAGCTGCCGGTCCTGCCCGACATCAAGCTGGCCGAGGGCCAGTATAACGAGATCAAGGGCCTGGTCGAAAAGGGCGAGCGGGTCGAGCTCGAGTTCGACATCCGAAACTGGTTCAAGATGGGGCCGGTCAAATACCATAACGTCGTCGCGACGCTCCGCGGGACGGAATTCCCCGACGAATACGTCGTCGTCGGCGGCCATTTCGACTGCTTCAGCGCCGCGACCGGGGCCGTCGACGACGGGTCGGGCTTCGCCCCGGCCATGGAAGCCATCCGGCTGATCAAGGCGGCCGGCGGCCGGCCCAAGCGGTCGATCGTCGTCATCCTTTTCGCGGCCGAGGAGATCGGCCTGGGCGGCTCGCAGGCCTGGCTGAAGAAGCGCCCCGAGATCCCCTCCCGCATCACGATGATGATCAACAGGGACGGTAGCCCGAGCGCCATCACCGGCGCGGTGGTCCCCGAAACCTGGTTCGCCGATTTCCGGAAGATCACCATGCCCTTGACCGCGCTGAACCCGAAATGGCCGTTCAAGCTCGAGCGGGGCGTGCCGCGGGCCCACGCGACGAGCCCGGGCGGGACGGACTCCTCCTCGTTCGAGATGCTGAGCGTGCCGACGCTGAGCTTCCGGACGCAGTCGGACTATGTCTACAACCACGCCTGGCACACGCTTTATGACCTCTACAGTGAGCTCGTGCCGTACACCGCGCATCAGCAACATACCGCGCTGGTCACAGCCGTAGTCGTCTACGGCGCGGCCAACCTCGACAAGCCGCTCCCGAGGGAGGGCGTCTATCTGGCCGACGGGCTCTACGCCGATATCGCCATCGGAGCCGCCGCCGCGCCCAGCCATATCATGACCACGCTCGATTTCGTGAACGCGCCGCTTCAGACGGCGAACTTCATCCGCATAGTCGAAGGGAAAGGCGCGGGCCAGCGGGGCCCGGGGGCCGGACCGCGGCCCGGCGGACCTCCGGGAGGCGGGGCGCGGCCGGAAATCCCGCCGATCGGCAAGGTCGACCTGCGGGACGGCCTCATCGCCGGACTCGTCGTCTCCGACGTCCAGAAATCGGTGGCCCTCCCCAGCCTGCCGCTCGCCGCGAATCCTGCGCTCAAGCACGATGCCGCGGGCATTCTCGGCGTCTCGGGCCCGAACGCGTTCCACCTGACGCTTCAGAAACGCGCGGGTCTCGACAAGAAGGCCACCGCGATCGGGAGGACGATCGCCGGGCTCGACCTGCTGAGGAAGGTGAAAAAGGGAGACGCGATCCGGAGCATCCGGATCGTCCGCGTGGGCCAGCCGGCGCGCGATTTCAAGACGGACGACGAAGCGTTCCAGAAACTGCTCGGGGGGAATAAATAACGGGAAAGACCCTTCCCAGGAGGAGAGACACATGGCCAAGATCCAAGCCTTCTGCGGCCTTGATTGCGGCGAGTGCGAAGCCTATATCGCCACGCAGAAGAATGACCGGGCCGGACTCGAAGCGACGGCGAAAAAATGGGCCGTGCAGTTCGGTGCCAAGGACATCAGCGCGGACATGTGCATCTGCGACGGTTGTCCGTCGGGAAAAAGGACGAGCACGGCCCACGCGGTGACATGCGCGATCAGGCTCTGCGCGTCGTCGCGCGGGGTCACGACCTGCGCCCACTGCCGGGACTACGGCTGTGAAACGTTGAAAGGGTTCTTCACGTTCGCCCCCGTCCTCAAGGACAAGCTGGAGGCGATCCGGAAAGAGATCGGGAAGCAGGCCGGGAGAAGCAGCTGAAGAGCCGTTAGACGAGGATCGAGCAGGTCGTTAACGGGGAAATGACCGGCAGGCGCTTGAAGTCTTGCCCGGATTGGGCTGGAATCTCATCCGGGGGAATCGAAGAGGGGATTCATGAATATCCGGAAAGTCAACATCGCGGCGGCCTTCTCGAGGTTCGCAGAAACGTTTTCCCCAAAAATCGTGGCCGACCTCAACGGACAGCAGATCAAGCTTGTCCGGGCGGAAGGAGACAAAGTCCCCTGGCACACCCACGAAAAGGAGGACGAGATGTTCCTCGTTCTCGAGGGCGTTCTGAACGTCATGTGGACCGAAGGTCAAACTGAGCTCACCCCCCTGGAATTCGTCGTCATCCCGAAGGGTGTGGCCCACCGCGTCGTTCCGAAAGGGCATGTCAAATTGCTCCTCTTCGAACCGGCGACGACGGAGCACACGGGCAACGTCCGCTCGGAAATTACGAAGGATAAGCTGGACAGGCTGGCCTGATATCGCGCTCCGCACATGTCTTCGCGTTAGATTGAGCCGTTTCTTTACAGGTTCTTGCCACAGCGGCCGGGGCCCCGGGCTTGCCCGGGGGTCCACTGCCGCCGTACTCGCCCGTGGATATAGGCCACGGGCGAGTGGCGAGCCGAAGGCTCGTCCCTTGACTCTGTGTGCCTTATTGACCTTGACTTGGGCCACAGGCCGGCGATATCGTTATTTCGTGAGCGGAGACATCAGCCCCGAGCCTTGTGAGCTGGGTTCGCCGGCGCCTCGAAAAATGAGAGACGAAAGCCGATGAAAAAGGAGCATATCCCGGGTTGGCTGCTCATGGCTGCGGTCGGCGTCCTGGCCATGCTCCTCTCCAACCTCGTCGTGGCCGGGGGGAAACACCCGCTGGAGGCGACGGCCCTGGCCGTCATCATCGGCCTCCTCGCCAGGAATATCGGCGTCGTGCCGGCGTTCTTCCATGCCGGCATCAAGCAGTTCGAAAAACCGCTCATCTGGGGCGTCATCCTCATCGGCGCGACCCTGAATTTCAAGGACATCGGCGCGCAGGGCCCGCAGATGCTGGCCATCATCCTGGTGACCATGACCGTCAGCTATTTCGTCATATATGCTCTCGGCCGGCTGTTCAACCTCTCGCCAACCCTGTCCACGCTCCTTTCGGTGGGAACGACCATCTGCGGCGGGTCGGCCATCGCCATTACCGCCCCGCTCATCAGGGCGAGAGAAGAGGAGACGTGCTACGCCATCGGGACGATCACGCTCTGTGGACTGGCCGGGATCCTCTTCTATCCCCAGCTCGCCAGGGCGCTCGGTGTCGGCGACATCGCCTTCGGTGTGTTCGCCGGCACGGCCATCCACGCTACTCCCCAGGTTGTGGGGGCCGGCTTCATCTTTTCCGACCTGGCCGGAAAGACGGCTACGGCCGTGAAGCTCGTCCGCAACTGCTTCATGGCCCCGCTGGCCTTCCTGATCGCCGCCGGGTTCGCCAGGACTCATTTCCAGGCTGCCGCCCTGGAAAAAGGGAAGGTCCATTGGGCCAGAGCGTTTCCCTGGTTTCTCTTCGGCTACTTCGTCATGGCCGGTCTCAACACGGCCGGCTATTTCTCGGCCAAGGTGGTGGATGGCCTGACCTGGCTGGGGCGGTTCCTGATCGTTGTCTCCATGGCGGGGATCGGTCTCAACACGGCCTTCGGCGCCTTCAGGAAGGTGGGGCTCAAGCCGCTCGTGGTCGGTTTTCTCGGCGCCTTGACCGTCGCTGCCTGCAGCATCCTTATGATCAGCTTACTTCTATAGGGGGACATTCAATCCATGCCTTCCGATACCCAAGTCATCTTCTCCATGTCGCGGGTCGGCCGCATCCACCCGCCCAACCGCCAGGTCCTGAAGGACATCTCCCTGGGCTTCTACTATGGGGCCAAGATCGGGGTCCTCGGCCTCAACGGCTCGGGCAAGTCGACCCTGCTGCGCATCATCGCCGGATTGGATCTCGATTACATCGGCGAAGTCGCCATGAGCAAGGGCTACACCGTCGGCCTGCTGGACCAGGATCCGCAGCTCGATCCCGCCAAAACCGTCCTCCAGATCGTGCGCGAAGGCGTGCAGCCGATCGTCGACCTCATGGCCCGCTATGACGCGGTCAACGAGAAGTTCGGCGACCCCGAGGCCGACATGGACGCCCTGCTGGCCGAGCAGGCCCGCCTGCTCGAGGAGATCGAAAAGCACGACGCCTGGAACCTCGACAATCATCTCGAGATCGCCATGGAGGCCCTCCGCTGCCCGCCGCCGGAAACGCCCGTGACGGTACTGTCGGGCGGCGAGCGGCGCCGGGTGGCCCTGACCCGCCTCCTGCTCATGGAGCCCGACATCCTCCTGCTCGACGAGCCGACCAACCACCTGGACGCCGAGTCCGTCGGCTGGCTCGAGCGGCACCTGCAGGAATACAAGGGCACGGTCATCGCCGTGACCCACGACCGTTATTTCCTGGACAACGTGGCCGGTTGGATCCTGGAGCTCGACCGCGGCCAAGGCATCCCCTGGAAGGGCAACTATTCCTCCTGGCTGGAGCAGAAGCGGGATCGGCTGGCGGTCGAGGAGCGGACCGAATCCCGCCGCCAGCGGACCCTGGCCCGCGAGCTCGAATGGGTCCGGTTGTCGCCCAAGGCCCGCCAGGCCAAGGGCAAGGCCCGTGTCACCGCCTACGAAGAGCTCCTTGGCCAGGACTTCGAGCGCTACCGCGAAGAGCAGGAGCTCCCCATCCCGCCCGGCCCCCGGCTGGGTGACGTGGTCATCGAGCTCGAGGGCGTGGCCAAGGCCTACGGCGACCGGGTGCTCATCGACGACCTGACGGCGAGCATCCCGCCCGGCTCGATCGTCGGCGTCATCGGCCCTAACGGGGCCGGGAAGACGACGCTGCTGCGGCTGATCACCGGGTCGGAGACGCCCGACGCCGGGCGGGTCCGGATCGGGGAGACGGTCAAGATCGCTTACGCCGACCAGTCGCGAACCCTCGACCCCGGCAAGACGGTCTATGAGGAGATCTCGGGCGGGGCGGAGCTGATCACGGTCGGCAGCCGGTCTATGAGCACCCGGGCCTATTGCGCCTCGTTCGGGTTCGGCGGCACCGACCAGCAGAAGAAGGGCTCGATGCTGTCGGGCGGGGAGCGGAACCGCGTCCACCTGGCCAAGGCCATGTCCGAGGGCGGCAACGTGATCCTCCTGGACGAGCCGACCAACGACCTGGACGTCAATACCCTGCGGTCCCTGGAGGACGCGCTGGCCGGGTTCGCCGGCTGCGCCGTGGTCGTCAGCCACGACCGCTGGTTCCTGGACCGGGTCGCCACCCACATCCTGGCCTTCGAGGAGGACGGCGGCATCCGCTGGGTCTTCGGGAACTACTCGGAGTACCGAGAGGACCTGCGCAAGCGCAAGGGGAACGCCGCCGACCAGCCCCACCGGCTGAAGTACAAGACGCTGAAGCGGTGAGCGGGTCGGCCGTGGCCGGCCTCAGCTCCAAACATATCGCCTTGTTGCCTTTACATACCGGTGACGGCGCGCTGCACGAAGGCGAGCACAGCCATCACTAAGAAAAGGATACCTGCCCCCAGGGTCCACCTCCGCCCGGCATTGGCCGCCACCCCCATCAGGCCACCCGTCCCGGCGAAGAACAACGTCACATAGCCGATCACCATCCAGCCTATATTTCGGAAATCGACCTTAAGGATGTAATCCAGCAAGGCCTCAACGATCAGCCAGGCCAGCATCAGGCCGATCTGGATATAATACAGGGTAGGCCGTTCGAGCCGGTCAGAAGAAGGTAGATCATGGGAAGCGCCAGGAGAAATTCGAAATAGCCGAATACATAGAAATGGGACAGCTCAACAAAAAAGGGTCTGTGGGTTGTCTGTGAAGGCACAAGACAATAAACAGCTTGCCTGTCTCTTGTCGTTGACTTGCGCCCGCGCCGGTTCTATCATGGTTTTTAAGAATGGGAGGTCCGCATGTCCAAACGAATCGCCGTGTTCGGCACGCTTTTATTGTCTCTGGGGCTTGTCGCACCGGCTTCCGAATCCTCCCCTGACCTTGTGGCCCGGAGCGTCTGGGCGGCCAAGGCGATGGCGATCGACGGCCTCGCGAGCGACTGGGCCGGGGATCCCATGGCTGTCCATGAGGGAACGAAAGCGGAAATCGCCTTCCGCAACGACGCGGGCGATCTTTACATCCTTCTGACGTTCAGGGATCCCAAGTTCCTGAGCACGCTTGAAAAAAGCGGGATCAAGATCTACTTTAACAAAAAGGACCGCGGTATCAAGTTCATGAAACTGATGCTCACCTCCGACCAACTCATCGCCCGTCGCAAGAGCCAGGGAAGGGAGCTGAACGACGAGCAGATCGCGGCGATCAAGGCCAGGCCGGTCCACACGCTGTTCCTGTATGACACCATCAACAAGAAGGATCGGGAGCTGATGACGGCCGCGAAGCCGGCCCTGTTCCCGGATTTCAACGGCGTCAAGAGCGGAGACATATGGACCTTCGAGTTCAAGATCCCCCTGGCCAGGAACGAAAACCAGCCGTTCGGGGTCGGCGTCGAGCCAGGAGGAGATGCCAAGATCGGCATCGAATGGGGCGGGAGGACGGAGCTTCCCACCCAGCAGGAAGCCCAGTTCTCGCGGTCCATGTCGGAGAGGGATTCGCCGGGCCAGGAATCCCAGCTCCGGAAGGGGTGGCCGAAGCACATCTTCTGGGTGGCCGTGAATCTGGCCTCGAGATCCTGAAGGGGGTCTGGCACACGGGCTTCAACGTCCACGGCCTCTAATTCATTTTCATTGCGCGAGTGGCCTCGCCCGTCATTTTTTTAGCCGCATGCGTTCCCTATCCCCCTATCGCGCCACAGTGATTCCGCAAGTTAAATAATCGGGGTATAATCTAGCCTGGAACTGGGGGAG
>CAZGJS010000024.1:0-25015 GCA_964525875.1 uncultured Eubacteriales bacterium | reverse complement strand
CCGCAGAAACCGGGGCCGAGGGGGTTGTCGGAGGAAGCATAAAGCGGGGATTTAGGTAGCATGATAGCGAAACGCACCTCCTTGACGGGTAATGCTATGATTACTCGTCGGGAAAATCTCTAGAGGAGGTGCGCGATTGTATTTTATCGGTGTGGACCATCACAAGCAAGTCTCTGTGATGACGGTCTTGGACGAGGAAGGCCAGGAGCGGAAGAACGGGCGGGTGGCGAACCTCAGGAGCCATGTGGAGCGGTTCCTCGAGGGCTACCGGCCGTTCACGGCGGTTCTCGAGGCGGGCCGATCGTCGTACGTGATGGCGGATCTGCTTCGGGAACTGGGCGGGGAGGTGAAGATGGCCAATCCGCTTCAGGTCAAGGCGATCGCCCACGCCCGGATCAAGACCGACAAGCGGGACTCGCGAACGCTGGCCCAGCTGCTGCGGGCGGACCTGATTCCTGAGGTCTACCAGCGCGGGGAGTGGAACCGGCGGGCGCAGAGGGTGATGAGGATGAGGGCCTACTGGGTCAGCAAGCAAACGGAAGTGAGGAACAAGATCCGGGCGCTCTTGGCGCAGCAGGGGGAGGAGATCCGCCTGGAGGTGGAGAAGCGGGAGGGCAAGCTGTTCAGCTCGAGCGGAGTGGAGTTCCTGAGCCGGCTGGCGCTGGAGGGGCAGGACAAGCTG
Source organism: uncultured Eubacteriales bacterium (assembly GCA_964525875.1). Classification (GTDB taxonomy): domain Bacteria; phylum Acidobacteriota; class Aminicenantia; order Aminicenantales; family Saccharicenantaceae; genus RBG-16-66-30. The sequence goes on along the minus strand of CAZGJS010000024.1, from coordinate 24,333 downwards.
GTCCTGGACGACTTGCTTCAGGGCCATCGGGAGATCCAGGCCCATGTCAAGATGTCGGACGGACTGGTGAAGGCCCTGTATGGCGAGCTGGAGGAGGCGGCTCGGATCGACACGGTGCCGGGTTTTGCCACGACTCTGTCGGTGCTGGTGGCGATCGAGATCGCCGATGTCAGGCGTTTTCCCAGGCCGGCGGACCTTCATTCCTATGCTGGGGTGATCCCGTCGACGTACTCCTCGGGAGGCCGGACGGTTCACGGGCACATCACCAAGCAAGGAAGTACTTGGCTGAGATGGGCCGTTGTGGAAGCGGTCTACCCGGCGATCAGGAAAGACCTCGCCCTTGGGGCCCTCTATAAGCGGCTGGCCCGAAGGAAAGGACCGAACGTGGCCAAGATCGCGGTGGCCCGCCGGCTCCTGACGATCGTCTATCGTGTGCTCTCCGAGAAAAGAGACTATATTCCAGGGCTTATGAAACAATCGGCTGCCTAGTGGAAGGCTTAACGGGCCCGCGAGGGTCGCGTTCAGATTTAGGTTTAGGAGCCGAGATCGAACGTTACAGTGCGCATAATGGCGCGGATAGAAGGGTGGTTCAAATGACCGAGGCAGCCTGAGGAAGATATGAAGAGGAGGAAAAAGAGTCAGGGGGCTTGCGTTTCGCTATCATAGAAGCATTCCCGGGACGGATACGCGGACTCCCCCCACCGAATCCGGCCCGGGAAGGCGTGAAGAATCACCGCAGCGGACGGAGACGATGCCCGAGGACCCTCCGCGGCCGACGGCGGGAATACCCCGAGCGTTTGCGAGTGGATTCGCCCCATAGGTCCCGTGATGATCGCCTGAATTGACTGGTTGGCAAGGTTCTCCTATGATGACCCGAGGGATAGAACGCGATGTTCGACCAGCTTTCCGAACGCCTCGAGAGGATGATGAAGTTCCTCCGGGGCGAGGTCAAGGTCACGGACAGGAACATGGCCGAGGCCTTGAAGATGATGCGCCTGGCCTTGCTCGAAGCGGACGTCAACTACAAGGTCGTCAGGGATTTCGAGGCCCGGATCAAGGAAAAGGCCCTGGGCGAGGAGGTCCTGCGGAGCCTCAGCCCCGCCCAGCAGGTCATCAAGATCGTCCGCGACGAGCTCGCCGGCATCCTGGGGGGCCGGCAGAAACCCCTCCTGTTCTCGAGCCGCCCGCCGTCGGTCATCATGTTGGTCGGCCTCCAGGGCAGCGGCAAGACGACCACCTGCGGCAAGCTCGCCCGCTGGGTCGCCGGCATCGGGAAAAGCCCCCTCCTCGTGTCGTTCGACCTGAAGCGGCCGGCGGCCCAGGAGCAGTTGAAGACGATCGCCGCGTCCCTGGGCTTCCCGTTCTACGAGATGACCTCCGCCCGGATGGCCTCCCCGAAAGAGGCCCTCAAGGAGCTCCTCGTCCACGCGGCGAACAGGGGCTTCGATCCCCTCATCGTCGACACGGCCGGCCGTCTCCACGTCGACGACGAGCTCATGGAGGAACTCCGCCTTGTCCGGGCGATCCTCGACCCGACCGAAGTCGTCTACGTTGGCGACGCCATGACCGGCCAGGACGCCGTGCGCAGCGCCCAGGCCTTCGAGGAGAAGATCGGGTTGACCTCGGTCATCCTGACCAAACTCGACGGCGATGCGAGGGGAGGGGCGGCCCTGTCCATCGTCGCCGTGACCGGCCGGCCCATCAAGTTCATCGGCGTGGGCGAAAAGCCCGACAAGTTCGAGGTCTTCCACCCCGAGCGCATGTCCTCGCGCATCTTGGGCCTGGGCGACATCCTCTCCCTCGTTGAAAAAGCCCAGGGCGAGGCCGATGTCGCCGAGGCCGAAGAGATGGCCCGCAAGCTCCGTAAGCAGGAGTTCACCCTCGAGGATTTCAAGAAACAGATCGTCCAGATGAAGAAAATGGGGTCGCTCTCGGACCTCCTGGGCCACCTCCCCCAGGTGGGCCCGTTCAAGAATCTGGCCAAGGCCCAGGTCGACGACCGGAAAATCGCCCACTTTGAGGCCATCATCGATTCCATGACACCCGAGGAGAGGGAGAACCCGAGGGTGCTCAACGGCAGCCGCCGGGCCCGGATCGCCCGCGGCAGCGGCAGGCCGGTCAACGAGGTCAACCAACTGGTCAGGCAGTTCCAGGAAATGCAGAAGATGATGAAGGGGTCGGCCGTCCAGAAACTTCTCGGCGGTCTGAAATAGCCCGCGCCGCTATTTCCCTTCGAGGACGTGGTCGACGCATTCGAGCCAGAACGCGGCGTAGTCTTCCCAGAAGATGAAGTTGCATCCCCAATGGGGGGCGGGGTCGGACATGTAGGCCAGGACCCGGCCGCGGCCGCAGGCCCTGACGGCCAGGAGCGGGTCGCCCGAATCCTTGACCTCGAGGAGGACCCTCCCCTCGGGGATGGACATCGTCTTGTTGTACCCCAGGATGGGCGGCATGGTCCTCAGGTTGATCGTCTTGAAGAAGCGCTCGCCGGCCGCCGTCAGCTCGGCGTCGAACCCTTCCGTGCTCTCGACGAGGTCCTCGTGGTCGAGACAGCGGACGGGGAGGACCTCACGGATCCGGGTCCTGCCCCAGCCTCCCTTCCCCAGCTCGCCCGTGAAGGAATACCAGCCGCCGAGAAAAAGGGCCGCCTTGCCGGCCTTGATGGCCTCGACCGTCAGGCGGATCCTGTCCGGATAGGTCAGGACGGCCGTCCCGAATTTCTCCCGGTCGAAGAAGTTCGGGGCGAGCTGGAAGAGCTTGGCGTCGACGTCGCTGAAGATGAGCACGTCGTAGGAAGCCAGGACGGCCTCGTAGTCGCCCGGGCCGAGCTTGTTGTAGAAATCCCAGGCCGGGACGGACTCGACCGTGTGTTTCCCGGTGGATTCCAGGGCGTCTTTCAGCCATTTGCCGTAGTTGACGATGTCGAGCCCCTTGGGGGAATGGTAAAAAGGCGTTTCGGCGAAGACCGGCCCCGTCAGGACGGCCCAATCTCCCACGTAATAGATCTTGGCCATATCGATGACTCCTTCTGACGGGGATAGGATAACAGAGAAGGCCCCGGAGAGGCAACGATATTCATGCCGGAGTCTAGGGGTTGACTTGCCCCCCAATTTCCGGTATTATTTTTCAGCAATTACCTCTACTTCGAAAGTGAAACCACAATGATAACCATGCGCTTGATGAGATTCGGCACCAAGAAGAAACCGACCTACCGGATCGTGGTGATGGACTCGAAAAGAGCCCGCCAGAGCCAGGCCCTGGACACACTGGGCACTTATACCCCGCTGGAAGACCCGGCCGGCGTCAAGATCGACCTCGAAAAGGCGAACCAGTGGCTTTCGAAAGGCGTTCGGCCATCGAGAACCGTTCAATCCCTTCTGGATAGAGTTGCCAAGCCCAAGAAACCCGCCCAAGTCGCGAAATCTTAAAGGAGGTCACTGTGAAAGAACTCGTGGAGATGATTGCCAAGGCTTTGGTGGACCAACCGGACAGGGTGCAGGTCTCCCAGCTTGAGGGGGAGCAGACCACCATCCTGGAGCTCAAGGTGGCCCCTGAGGACCTCGGTAAGGTTATCGGAAAACAGGGACGGACGGCCCACGCGATCCGCATCCTCCTCGGCGCCGCGGGGATGAAGCTCAAGAGGAGATACAACCTCGAGATCATTGAAAAAGGCTGACCTCGTCGCACTGGGGAAGATCCTCAGGAGCCAGGGGCGCGACGGACATCTCAAGCTCCGGCTCAACGAAAAAGGGCTTCCCGGGCCCGACTGTGCCACGATATATCTCCGGCGGGCGAACGGATTCGAGGCCTTCGCGGTCGAATCCCTGACGCTCGACCGGAACGCGTACTTCCTGAAACTCGCGGGGATCGATACGCTGGCCGGGGCGGACGCCCTGGCCGGGCTCGATGTTTTCGTCGCCGAGGCCGACTTCCGGCGCCTCGAACGGGGTCTTTTTTACGACTTCGAAGTCATCGGGTGCCGGGTGCTCACGCCTGACGGGGCCGAGGTCGGAGAAGTTGTGGGGATCCTCCCCGCCGGCGGTCCGGTCCTCCTCGTCGTGAAGCGGGGGGACGGGGAGATTTACGTCCCCTTCACGGAGACGATCTGCGTAAAGGTGGACCCGGAGGCGAAGGAGATTCTCATCGACCCTCCGGACGGCCTTTTGGAGTTGAATGAGATTTGATATAATCACGATCTTCCCCGAGATATTCGCCGGCGTCTTTTCGGGGGGGGTCGTCAAGAGGGCCCTGGAGAGGGAGACGGTCCGGATCGCCGTGCATGACCTGCGGGATTTCACCGAGGACAAGCACCGGCAGGTCGACGACCGGCCCTTTGGGGGCCTGGAAGGAATGGTCTTGAAGCCCGAGCCGATCTTTCGCGCCGTCGAGGCCGTCCGCGAGGACGCCGCGAGCCGGGTCTACCTTCTTTCCCCTCAGGGCCGGCCCCTGGACACGGCGCTGGCCCGGGAGCTGGCCTCGTATGCCCAGGTCATCCTCATCTGCGGACGCTACGAAGGCGTGGATGAGCGGGTCGTCGAACACCTGGCCGACGGGGAGATCTCGATCGGCGATTACGTCCTGTCGGGCGGAGAACTGGCCGCGGCCGTCGTCGTCGACGCGGCGGCCCGCTTCGTTCCCGGCGTCGTGGGCAAGGAGGGGTCGGTTGAGAACGATTCCTTCGCCGGGGGGATCTTCGATTTCCCCCAATACACGAGGCCGCGGGAATTCCGGGGACTGAAGGTCCCCCAGGTCCTGTTCTCGGGCGACCACAAGAAGATCGAGCGCTGGCGGCGGAAAAAGGCCCTCGAAAAGACGGTCCGGCAGCGGCCGGACCTTGTCACGCATAATACACTTGCCCCGGAGGATCGGCGTCTTCTGGAGGAAATTCCGAACGAAAGGAAGAGCGAATGAACCTGGTCGACATGGTTGAGGATAAACAGTTGAGGAAGGACCTCGATCCGTTCAACGTCGGCGACACCGTCAAGATCCACGTCATCATCCGGGAAGGCGACAAGGAACGCACACAGATCTTCCAGGGCGTCGTCATCGGCAAGCGCGGCACCGGCATGAAGGCTTCCTTCACGGTCCGCAAGGTCTCTTTCGGCATCGGCGTCGAGCGTGTCTTCCCCCGGCACTCCAAGATGATCCGGAAGATCGAGGTCGTCCGCAAGGCCAACGTCCGCAGGGCCAAGCTGTACTATCTCCGCGATCTCAAGGGCAAGGCCGCCCGGCTCAAAGAGGACCAGGGGTAACATCGGGGGCCGTGGCCACCCTCAGGCTTGAGAAGGAGCTCTTCCGGGGTGGCTTCCGGCTCATCGCCGGGGTCGACGAAGTCGGCCGCGGCTCCCTGTTCGGCCCGGTCGTTGCCGCCGCCGTCATCCTCCCTTCGGACTGGCTTCTGCGGCGCCCCCCGCCATGGGCCGGCGCCATCAACGACTCGAAACTCCTTTCCCCGGCCCGGCGCGAGGAACTCGCGGCCGCCATCCTCCGCGAGGCCTTGGGTGTGGGGGTCGGGCTGGCCTCCGCGGCCGAAATCGACTCCCTGAACATCCTCCGGGCGACGCATTTGGCCATGGTCCGGGCGGTCGAGAGCCTGCCCAGCGCTCCGGACATGCTCCTTGTTGACGGGTTCCCGATAAAAGATGTAAAGTATCGTCAGATGGGCATCCTGCACGGAGACCGGAAGAGCCGGTCGATCGCTGCGGCCTCCATCGTGGCCAAGGTCTTCCGAGACGGCCTGATGCGAGTTTTCGCCGGACTCTACGAAGGCTACGGCCTGGACAGGAACAAGGGCTATGGGACCGAGGAGCACATCCGTTCGTTGAAGGACAAGGGGCCGACCGGGCTCCACCGGACTTCCTTCAAGCTCGGCTAAAGACGGAACTTCATGAGCGCGCGCAGCGACCGGGTCAGGGTCATCGAGCAGGCCGAGAAGCACGTCCGGTCCGGCCGGGTCAAGGACGCCATCGCCGAGTACGAGAAGCTCGCGCTCACCGACCCCCAAGACGTCGGGACCCTCAACATCATCGGCGACCTCTACATCCGGCTCGGCCATAACGACCGGGCCGTCGGGTTCTTCCTGAAGGTCGCCGAGGAATACGAACGGCGGGGCCTCTTCTCCCAGGCCCTGGCCATCTACAAGAAGATCCACAAGCTCAATCCCGAAAACGTGGATTACGCCCTCAAGCTCGGCGACCTCTACAGCCAGCAGGGTTTCCTGGCCGATGCCAAGAACGCCTACCTGGCCGTCGCCGGCCGTCTCGTCGAGGCGAAGAAGGTCCCGGAGGCCATGGCCGTCTTCGAGAAGGTCATCAAGCTGGACCGGGAGGACCTCGAAGCGCGGAAAGCGCTTTCCGGCCTGTACAGGGACTCCGGGAACCTCGACGCCGCCCTGGAGCAGTTGAACGATATCGCCGAGATCCGCGCGGAACACGACCAGTTCGAGGCCGCGGTGGGGGTCCTCAACGAGGCCCTGGCCCTGAGGCCGGGGGACAGCAAGAGCGTGGCCAACCTGGTCGAGGTCCACAAGCGCCAGAAACAGACCGGCAAGGCCATCGAGGTTCTCGAAAGGCAGCTCGAATCGGCCCCCGACAACGTCCAGTTCCTCAACCTCCTCGGCAACATCCACTTCGAAGCCGGGGACACCAAGAAAGCGGAGGAGATCTTCTCCCAGATCGTGACCGGCCATCCTCTCAACGTCAACGCCCGGATCAAGCTCGGCCGCATCCAGATCCTCAAGGACAAGCTCGACCAGGCCTACGAGCTCTTCGAGCCCCTGATCAACAACCTCGTCAAGAAGCGCCGGGACGAGAAGGCCATCGGCCTCTTGGGCCTCATCCTGGAGAGCCAAAAGCCCCACCTTCCCGCCCTGGAACGCCTGGCCCTGATCTACCGGTCGAACAAGGAAATGAAGAAGCTCGAGGTCGTGGACCGGGCCATCCTGGACGAGCTCCGGAAGCAGGGAGACAAGGGCAGGATGGTCGCCGTCTACTCGGAGCTCCTGGAGCTCCGGCCCGACGACGCCGACATCGCCCGGGAAGCTCGGGCCCTCTGGCTCGAGAAAGGCCTGCCTGCGGAAGAGGCCCGCGAGGAAACGCCGGAGCTTTTGGACAAGGACCGCGAAGCGATCGAGGAGGGCATGGCCCAGGCGGACCTCTACATGCAGCAGGGTCTCGTCCGGATCTCCCGCCGGCTCCTGGAGAACCTCCGGTTCCGTTATCCCGAGGCGCCCCAGATCCAGAGGAAGATCGCGGTCCTCGACGAAGTCCGGACCCACATGGACGAAGAGGAGATCCGCCGGCGCGTTGAGAAGACCAGCGTCCTCGAAGCCGAGTTCAAGGAAAAGACCGCGGAAAAGAAGGCCGACGACAGGAAGGCCGAAGACCGCAAGAAGACCGCGGGCCCGTTCACGGATGAGGTCCTCGAAGGCGACAAGGTCAGCACGGCCGACATCTTCGCCGAAACGGACATCCTCCCCTTCGTCAGCTCCGAAACCGGCCAGAAAAAATATTACGACCTCAAGGCGTTGGCGGCCGAAGAGCTCCGCCTCCTCGCCGCCGCGCGCGCCCAGCAGCTCCGAGGGGACACGTCCCAGTACGAGCGGGAGCTTTCCGGGATCGTCGCCGAATTCCGGAAGGACCTCCGGACCAAGGTGGAAGGGGAGTCTGCCGAGACCCACTACCAGCTCGGCCTGGCCTTCATGGGGCAGGGCCTAATCGGAGAGGCCGTCGAGGAGCTCACCCAGGCCGCGAAGGATAAGGGACTCGTTATCGACAGCTACAGTTTGATCAGTCAGTGCTACAGGCAGAAACGGAATCACGATGAAGCGGAGAAATGGCTGAAGATGGCCCTCGCCGCGGCCAAGCAGGGCACCGACCAGTATTACGCGCTCCTCTACGAACTCGCGGAGATCCTGGAGGAATCCGACGATAGTGAGAAGGCCCTCTCCCTTTTCAAGCAGATCTACGATTGGAACCCGGGCTACCGGAACATTTCGACCCGGTTCGAGAGCCTCAAAAAATCCCAGGCCGCCTGAGGCCGGGGAACCCTCCTAGAAACCGAGAATAAGCCCCGTCCCCAGCCTGAGGTGCTTTTCGTAAAGTCCCTGGAACACGTAAGTCGCCTCGACCGTCAACCGCACGTTCCGCCGCAGCAGATACCCGTAGTGCAGGGTCGCGGCGGTGTAGCGGAGGTCGGCCTGGTCGGAATCCACCCAGTTGAAGAGGCCGGCGCCGTACCAGCGGCTGTCGTCCCCTTTGGGGAGGTAGACCAGTTCGGCGAACGCGCCGCGCGTCATGACCTTCTCGATCGGCAGGATGACAGCGTAGTAGGGGTTGGTGTCGCGGCGCTCGACGTACTGCAGGTTGAGCTCGAACGGTTTAAAGGATATCGTCGCGTCGCCGCCGGCCATCCAGACCGAGTTCACGACCTCGTCGGGCCGCTCTTTGCCCGAGTAGCCGAAGGCGCCCAGGCGGAAGGCCGGGACGATGTCCTGGGAGACGCGGAGCATGACGTTCTTGTATTTATCGTCGTCGAAGTTGCGGAAGACATTGGCCTCGCCGATGCCCGTGCCGTTGAGAACCTCGAGGGTGACGTCCGTGCCGGTGGAGAAGCCGTAGGTGAGCATGACGCCGCGGTCGTAGGTCAGGTTGATCCGGGAGTCGCCCGGCGTCGTCCGGTAGATCTGGTAGTCCTCGAAGGGCAGCCGGATCTCCCGCTTGAAGAGGGGGTCGGAGATCTGGAACTGTCCGACGAAGAGGTCGAGATCGGAGCCGAAGAGGCCGTTGAACATGACGAAGGCGTCCTCGATACCGGCGATTTCGCCCCGTTCGCTGAAGAAGAAGTAGAAGTAGTAGGCGATGTCTTTGGTGATGGCCCCGCCGGAAAGGAATTTCAGGATGTAGGGCGAGAGGAAGTCGACCTGACGGGTGTCGGCGTTGTTGTAAGCGAGGAAACCTTCGAGGCGGAGGGCGATCGGGAGCTCCCGGAGGAGCGACAGCGCGCTGTCGCCGGTGTCGACGAAGTAGCGCGGGGTGTCCTTGTCCTTGATGACGAAGCCGTTCGCCGCGAACTCCTCGCCGTAGGGCTTGAGCTTGGGGAACGGCGCGTGGCAGGTCTTGCAGCTCATACTGTACTTGCGGGCGAACGCGGGCATGGCCTGGAGGCTCCCGAGGGAGACGGCCGCGAGCAGGATGACGGCGAATCCGGTCCGAAGGATGTTCTTCATGGTCGGGTCTCCTTTCTCAAACGCCGTCAATCGACGATCTTGACCGTCGTCGAATGCCGGTTGACTTCGATGACCTCGGCTTCATCGGCGGGGACGCCCAGAAAATCGGCGACCGGTTTGACCAGCTTCTGATAGTTGAGGACGGCGGTGACCGTCAGGTCGCCGAGGGCGACGCCGTCGGGGAGGCGGAAGGTGCAGGTCTCGAGCTTGGTCTCGCGCGGCCCGAGCCGGTAGTCCGTGCCCAGGGATTTCGTGTTCCACTGCTGGATGGTCATCCGGCCCTGGGGGTCGAAATAAGCCATCCGGAAGATGCGGTCGCCGACCGGGATGCCGTCGCGCTGGACTCCTTTGAAAGCGGGGTCGTTCAAGGCGATGCCCATGTCCTGGTAGGCCAGAACGTCGGCGCCGATCGTGTACTCTTCTCCGGCGAAGCCCTTCTTGTCCACGGGCAGGTGGTAGACCTTGCCCTTGGAATCCACGGCCTCGACGTGCATCCAGACGATGCGGTCCTCGACGGAGCCGGAGGGGAACTTGTGGCCCGTCTTCTGGTTGAAGAGGGCGATTGTGAACTTGACGGGGTCGCCGGGCACGGCCTCCCGGATGTCGGGATGGATGCGCAGCTCAACCGTGCCGCGGACCTTGCCCGGGTCATGCGCGCCGTGGAAAAGGTGCTGACGGGCATCGGGATAGGAGTTGCCCATGGCCGCCGTCTTACCGGGGGCGGAGGTCATGTGGCAGTCGTGGCACTTGACACCCTGCTTGGCATAGGGGCCTTCCTTCCACTCGAGGTGAGTGGACTTGACCCAGACGCCATAAGGGCTCATCTCGTTGTGGCAGGTGCCGCAGAAGTCCCCCGTCCCCAGGAACTCGGACTTGACCATGTCGTGCTCGGGGGAGTTCGAGCCGGCCCGCGGCCCGTATTTCGACTTCCCAGGCTCCGAGATCCAGTTGAAATTGTGGGGGGTATCGCCGGCGAATCCGGTGACCGTGTGGCAGACCTCGCAGGAGACGGATTCGTTGGCCCGGCTTCCCTTGGACGGGAGGGGCGGCGGGACGTCGCCGGCCAGGAAGGCGATCGGGGCGTGACAGCCGTTACAGCCGGCCTTGACCCCGGCCACCATACTGTCCTTTTCGGCATGGGGGACGGCCAGCTTGAAGTATTCGATCTCGTCCCAATGGTGCGTGTAGGACTGGGACATCATGGCCTGCTGCCATTGCCGATAGATATCGGTGTGGCAGGCCGTGCCGCAGAACTGGGGAGTTTGGTAATCGGCGTACTTGCGCGTCCCGAGGGCGGCGTCCCCTGCCTTGGGCGCCTGGGCAACGGTCAGCCCGAGGAAAAAGACGACGGCGAAAACGAGAACGATGGACAGTGCGGTTCTTCTCACAGGGACCTCCTCTCGGCGGATCATTTGCTTAAAAAGAATTCTACCAGAAACCGGGAGGCCATTAAAGGAGAAGGGGGCATCCAGGGGGGATATCTCTCCCTGGCCGCGGGACGCTGCCCGTTTTTGTCAGCGATGGGGACCATTCATATCCCCCGGCCCCCCGGGAACCAGTCCCGGCGGTTCCCCCATCAGCAAGCTGATGGGTCCCCCTCCGCTACGGGGGCTATGCATGGTCCCCATCACTGCCCGAGCAGCGTCCGCGGCATCGCCGTCGGATACTACCCGAAGCTTGGAGAAGAACCTATCTTTAAGATCGGGAGGAAGGCGCGCGGAGGGACAAGAGGGACTGTCCCCGGAGGGGACTGTCCCTCTTGTCTTAGGTTGTCTTAATCGACGATCTTGCCCGAAATGATCAGGATCAGCCCCTTCTCGCCGCCGTCGAGCTTGGAAACGCCGACGACCGTCCTGTCGCCGGACTTGATGTTGAGCGAAGTCTCGATCAGCGTGTTGACGATGGGCTGGGCAGCCTTCATCGTGGCAGTCTCGGGGGTGGCAGCACGGATGACTTGCACGAGCCTGACCTCGGTCTTGATGACCGGAGCCTTGGCGTCCCCGGCCACGTCCGGCTTAAGAACGAACTCGAATTCGCCCTTCGGGCCGAGGATGACCGACGCCCGCTCTCTATTAATGACCCGGACGAGCGTGGAGTCGAGGAGCGTATAGCCTTTGTAACGGAGGAGCTTGCGGAGCTCCTTGATGATGGGATCGCTTTGGAGCTCGGCGTCGGTCTGCGCGTCGGTCTCCGAGCCCAGGATGAGCTGGACGGTGAAAAGGACGTCGGCCGGCTTGATGTCGATCTCGCGGATGACGGCCAGGATCTTCTCGACGTTCTCGGGCGTGTCGCTGACCGAGAGAACCGTCGGCATGTTCGAGTTGAATTGGATGCGCCCGTCGGGGCTGAGGAAGGTGTAGAGGACGTTCTGGACGTCCTGAGCCCGGACGTACTTAAGCTTGACGATCTCCTTGCGCAGATTTTTCGTCTCGGCCTTCTGATCTTGCGTCCCATCCTCGGCGAAGGCCGGGATGACGATGGCCAGGGAAAAAGCCAAAGCCAGAAACACGAGAATTCCTTTTTTCAATTTTCATCTCCTTTCCATTCGAAATTCTTATCGAGGAACCAGACGACCTGCAGTCCGGTCTCCGGCGAGACCATAGTCATGGACACGACGTCCTGTTTCCGGACTGCGGCTGCTTGGTCCGTGCGCCCGGCCGTCGCTACCCGCTCCGGGCCACCCATCGGTCCCCTAAAAAGCACTGCCAGGACGACAAGTCCGAGGAACGCGCCCAGGACCGAGGCGGCGGCCCATCGCGGTCCGGCGAAGAACGCGGGTCGTTTTTCATCAGGGTCCGCCGGCTTGAACCGGGCTGCGAAAGCCCGCCATTCGCCCTCGCTCCAGTCGGGAACGCTCTCGGCCTTCGCCGCCGCCTTGAGCCGCGACAAGTACTCCCGGTATTCGGCGAGTTCTTTCCAACAGGACGGGCAGGTGTCGACGTGGGCCCGGACCGTCGTCATGAGCCGCGCCCGAAGGTCGTCGCCGGTGTAGAGGGGCATGAGCTTCTTCGCTTTTCGGCAAGTCATCGTCCCTCCTCTAAATGGGGGAAATCGTTCCGGATCGCTTCCCGCAGTTTCCGCCGAGCCGAGGATAGGTTGACGCGCACCGAGATGCTTGAGCAGCCCAGGGCCCGGGCCGTCTCTTTGATGGAGAGCTCCTCGAGGTCCCTCATGACGAAGACCTCCTGCTCGCGCGGGCTGAGCACGGCGAGACATTGGAGAATGTCAGACCGAATTTCCTGGCGTTCCCGGCCGGCTTCCGTATTCGCGGAACCCGTGGCCCCATGGACGGCGTTTTCGGCGGCCGCCTTCTCCCGTGTCCTCTTCCTGAACCTGTCTCGGGCCTCGTTGGCCGCGATCTGGAAAAGCCAATTCCGGAAGCTCCGGGAAACGTCGTAGCGGGCGAGGGATCGGAAGGCCCGGAGGAGGGCTTCCTGGGCGACCCCCAGGGCCTCCTCTCGGTTGCGGGTCAGCCTGTAGGCCAGGGCGAGGAGCGGCTGCCGGTAGGGGGTGACCAGCGGCTCGAACGCCTCGGTGCGGCCGGAGAGAACCATTTCGACGAGCTCCTTCTCCGTTTCATTCATCCGCATGGTTATACCCGGGCCCGGGCGAAAATGTTAACGGAATTGAAATCCGGGCGAGGCGGCCGCGGCCCGCGACGCTATTCTTTCTTGCCGACGATGATCAGGTTATCCGTGTCGACCAGGCACACCCCGTCCTCGACCTTCATGTTGTAGGCGGCCTTGACCTTCCGGCCGGCGTCGAAATGCATGTTCAGGACGAGCTTTTGTTTCGCTTTGTCCAGCCCGGAGTTGACGAGCCAGTTGTTGATATTGAAACGCTTCATCTTGTATTTATAAACCTTGACGTCCTGGAAGCCGTTCTTGACAAAATAATTCACAAGGAGACTTCGCGTGAAAGTCCTGCGGACCTCCTTGTGCTTGAACATTTCGGTGTACCAGTCAATGACGTCCTGGTCCTCGCTCGGCGGGATCCCTTCGGCGATGATCAGCTTGCCCTTGCTCTTGAGCAGGTCGAAGCAGCGCAGGAAGGCCCGGTCGAGGTTGTCCAGGATGTGATGGAAGACCATGCGCCCCACGATCTTGTCGAACAGCCAGTTGTGGAACAGGCTGTCGGTGATGTCCCATTTCACCATGGAAATGCCTTCCCACTTGCCCTGCTTGAGCATCGAGTCGGAGAAATCCATCCCGACGACGTGCCTGACGTGCGGCCGGATCGACCGGGCCATGGCTCCGGTCCCCGTGCCGATATCCAGGACCAGGTCTTTTTTCGAGAACTCGGAAACCGCGAGGATCTTCTTCAGGTACCCCGCGTCCTTCGTCCAAAAAAGCTTATCGTAATTCCTGGCCCTGACGTTCCAAAAGTGCCCATCGGCCATGAGGAATTCTCCTGTCAACCCCCGATGTGAACGAGGTCTTTCACCTTCCGGAAAACTTCGAGGACCCGGTCGATCTGCTCGTCCGTGTGGGTGGCCATGTAGCTCGTTCGGAGAAGGGCCAGCTCGGGCGGGACGGCCGGGGGCAGGGCCACGTTGGTGTAGATCCCGGCCTCGTAGAAGACCTTCCAGGCCTGTATCGTCTTCATCATGTCGCCGATGATGATGGGGATGATGGGCGTTTCGGTCTCGCCGATGTTGTAACCCATGGCCCTGAGCTCGGTCCTCATCCGCTCGGCGATCTTGTTGACCCGCTCGACGCGCTCCGGCTCATTCTCCAGGATGTCCAGGCAGGCGAGGACCGTGGCCACGTTGGACGGGGGCAGGCTGGCGCTGAAGATGAACGGCCGGGCGAACATCTGGATCCAGTGGACGGCCTCCTTGGGACCGGCGATGAAACCGCCGACCGAGGCCAAAGATTTGCTGAACGTGCCCATGACCAGGTCGACGTCTGTCTGGCAGCCGAAGTGATACCCGGTGCCCCGGCCGCCGCCGAGGACCCCCAGGGAGTGGGCGTCGTCGACCATGAGCCGGGCGCCGTATTTCTTGCAGATGGGGATGATCTCGGGCAGCTTGGCGATGTCGCCGCCCATGCTGAAGACGCCGTCGACGATGACGAGTTTCGCCGGCTCCGGCGGCAGGGATTTCATGATCTTTTCCAGGTCGGCCATGTCGTTGTGCTTGTAATAGCGGGTCTGGACGTTTTTCAAGACCTTGGCCATCCGGACGCCGTCGATGATGCTGGCGTGGTCCTCCTGGTCGGTGATGACGATGTCGTCGCGGTCCATGACTGCCGGGATGGTGCCGAGGTTGACCTGGAAGCCCGTGCTGAAAACCAGGGCCGCCTCCATGCCGACGTATTTGGCCAGGCGATCCTCGAGCTCGAGATGGAGGTCGAGCGTTCCGTTGAGGAAGCGCGACCCGGTGCAGCTCGTGCCGTACTTCTTGATGGCTTCGATGGCGGCTTCCTTGACTTTCGGGTGGTCGGTCAGCCCGCAGTAGTTGTTCGAGCCGATCATGATGAACTTCTTGCCGTGGATGTAGACTTCGGTCCCCTCGGGGTGCTCGATGGGGATGAAATAGGGGAACATGCCCATGGCTTGGGCGGTCTTGGGGTTGAGGGGGTAGCCGTATTTCTGGGCGACCTTGGGGTCGGAGTAAAAGCCGATGCACTTTTCGAAGAGGTCCATTTTCACGTCCTTCGGAAGGATTTCAGTCCTTCAGTATAGAATTCCCCAGCCGGGTTGTCAATTTCGGGCCTCGCGGGTTGCCTCTCTTGCCTTAAGGGACTTCTTGGCTCGGAGTTTTCCTGCCGTCGGCCGCGGAGGGGCCTCGGGCATCGTCTTCGTTCGCTACGGTGATTTTTCACGCCATCACGGTCCGGATCCGATGGGGGGAGTCCGCGTATCCGGCCCGTGATGACTAAATCACCGCTTTATGCTTCCTCCGACGATCCCCTCAGCCCCTTAATCCAGCGGCCTCCTCTGGGAGCACCCCTGAGCTACGGTCCTAAGTTGCTCGCTCGACAATCCCCTCGCCCTTGGGTTTAGAGGAAGTGTCAGGTGAAGCGGAAAAGGGGGCGGGTCAGGCAGGTCGGGCCGCCGGCGCCCTTGCGCGAGATCTCGGTCCCTTCGTAGGTCGAGACTTCGATCCCGGCCTTGTTCAGGACCTCGGCGGTTCGCGGGTTGCCGGCGAGCGTGATGCATTTCCCCGGCGCCACGGCCAGCACGTTCGTGGCCATGGTCGCGTATTCTTCGTCCGGGACCTCGAGGAGCGCGAAGCCCATCTTGAGCAGGCGCTTGCGGAAGGGCACGGGCAGGAGGCGGGAATAGACCAGGAGCTTTCCCTCGTCCACCGGGCTGAACATGGACATCAGGTGAAGGACGTTCCCCGGCCCGTCCCAGTGGGGGAGGGGCACCTCGATGACCTCGCAGCCCTCTCCGGCGACAAGGTCCCGGAACTGACGGATGCCCTCGGCGTTGGTCCGGTAGCCGTGGCCGACGGCCGCGGTCTTCTCGTCGAGCCAGACGACGTCGCCTCCTTCAAGGGCGCCCGGCTCGCGGATGGCCCCGATGACCGGCCAGCCGGTCCTGGCGCAGAAGTCGCCGACTGCGCCGGGTTCCCCCGCGCGGAGCGGTTTTCCCATCCGGCAGAGGATGACGCCGCGTCCGGCGACACAGGCGGCGTCGCGGACATAGATCGAATCGAGCCCGGTCCGGGCGTCCGCGGGAAGAAAATGGACGTCGGTTACGATGCCGCGCAGGATGTCGACGAAGCGGTCGTATTCGGCGACGGCTTTCGCGAAATCCGGCTCCTCCGTGTAGCCCAGGGCTTTCCATTGATCCCGGATATTTCCCTGGCCGAGCCAGGCCTCGCGGGGGTGCTTGAGGAGAAGGCTCTTGATGGCGGCGAATTCGGTTGGGGCGCCTAGGGTCATGTTATGTCCTCTTTGCTTGAATATACCGTCTTTCAACCCGGATTACAATTTGTTGCATTTATACTGAATTTTCGCCCACTCCCCGGTTCATGAACCGGATCCATATATGTAACTTGCTGATAATTAAGGCGATAATGAACACCTGTATTTTTTCTGTGGATTTTCGCTGAAGGATAGGATAAAATCACCGGTCAAATAGGAGGTTAAATGAAAACACTCGTCAGACTGTTCTTGACCGTGGTCTTGGCGGCGGGCCTCACGACCGGCCTCTTCGCCAACGGCCTCAACCTGAACGGGTTCGGCGCCCGGGCCACGGCCATGGGCGGCGCGTACGTCGGCCTGGCCAATGATTTCACGGCGGTTTTCTGGAATCCCGCCGGCCTGGCCCTGATGAAGAAGGGGACCTTCGGGCTGGCGGGCGATCTGCTCCTGCCAAGCGCCAAGTACACCCTGGGTCCCTACAGCATGGAGACCAAGTCGAAAAAGTACCCGGCTGGCCTCCTTGGTTATTTCCAGCCGATCGGGGAGAACATCGTCGTCGGCGTCGGCGCCTACAGCCTTTCCGGCCTCGGTGCGGCTTGGGAGAACACGGGGCTCGAAGCGGTGCTCGTCTCCCCCTACCCCGTATCCGTTTTCACTCCCCCGATCACGCCCTCGAAATGGGAGAGCTTTATCGGCTCGGTAACCATCGCGCCGTCGGTCGCTATCAAGATCTCCGAGCAGGTCTACTTTGGCGCGACATTCAATATCAACTACGGATTCTTCAAGACGGACCAATGGGGGACCTACACGATCCTGCCCTATACACCTCCGGTCCTAGTCAACTTCGGCCAGCAGACCCTGGACGTCAAGGGCTGGGGCTTCGGGGCGACCTTCGGGCTTCTCGTCAAGCCGGCCGACTGGGTCAGCTTCGGGGCCACCTACCGGACGCAGGCCAAGATGAAGCTTTCCGGAACGACGGAGATCGAGAACGTGGGCCTACTGGGACTCGCGACCTCCTCAGGGACTAAAATGGAAGTCGCCAGCCCGATGTGGCTCGCCGGCGGCATCGCCCTTAATCCCATCGAGAAGCTGACCCTGACCTTCGACGCCCAGTATACCAACTGGGCCAAGCTGCAGGAGATCGCCGTCGAGTTCGACGACCCCGTCTGGGCCGCCAACCTGGGCGAAGATGCCGCCCTGCTCCTCAACTGGAAGAACAAGACCCAGCTCCGGGCCGGGATCGAATATGATCTGGGCAAGATCGCGATCCGGGGCGGCTATTATTATGACCCCGCGCCCGCTCCGGACGAAACGCTGAACATCCTGACGCCGAGCTTCACCTTCAACAGCATCGCCGGCGGCTTCGGCTTCAAGAGCGGCAGTCTCAAGCTCGACCTGGCCTTGGAATACCTGATGGGCCAGAAGCGCACGGTCGCGGCCTCCGGGCACAACCTGCCCGGCGTCTACGAGATGCACATCCTCGTGCCGATCGTCTCGCTGAGCTACGCCTTCTAAACCGAACGAAACAGATCCAGTAAAAGGAGGGCCCGCGCCCTCCTTTTTTTTCTGCCGGCCCCTCGGAATCGTCTCGACAATCCACTCCGCGAAATTGACCCCCATCGCGGCTTTGTGATATAAGCCTCTGTGGTATGCGGAATCCCGATCCCCTGAGGCAAGAAGCCGCGCCCGCGTCCCCTCGGAAATTCCCCCTGAGCTTTCCCCTCGAGCTGTCCCCGCGTAGTTTCGGGGCGTCGTCCTCGGCGGCCGGCTTCCCTCGGTCCATCAGGAAAAGCGCGACCAGTAAACTCTGACGGATAGGAAGGTGAACATGGACGAAAGCAAAAAATCCCCCGGACCCGGCGAGCCGCTCTGGAGCCGCCGCAAGTTCCTCGGCGCGTCGGCGACGGCCGCGGCCGGCCTCATGGTCGTCCCCCGTCACGTCGTCGGGGCGACCCAGAAGAAAAAGGCGCCGAGCGACACCCTCAATATCGCCTGCGTCGGCGTCGGCGGCATGGGCTTTTCGGACACGCGCGGCGTCCGCTCGGAGAATATCGTCGCCCTCTGCGACGTAGACGACGAGATGGTCGCCCACCTCCTCCGCTCCGAGGACCTCGAGCCGGCCGAGAAGGCCATGTACGACAAGGCGGCCAAGTACCGCGACTTCCGGCGGATGCTGGAGAAGGAAAAGGGTATCGACGCCATCACCGTGACGACTCCCGACCACAACCACGCCGTCATCGCCATGGCCGCCATCAAGCTGGGCAAGCACGTCTACGTTCAGAAGCCCCTGACGCACACCGTCAAGGAAGCCCGACTCCTGGCCCAGGCCGCCAAGGAAGCCAAAGTCGTCACCCAGATGGGCAACCAGGGTCACGCCGGCGAGGGCGCGCGCCTGATCTGCGAATGGATCAAGGACGGCGCCATCGGCAACGTCTTTGAAGTCCACTGCTGGACGAACCGCCCGATCTGGCCCCAGGGCGTCGACGCTCCTGCCGAGATCCCTTCGGTGCCTTCGACGCTCGACTGGGACGTCTGGCTCGGACCGGCTCCGTTCCGGCCCTACCATCCCGCCTACCACCCGTTCAAGTGGCGCGGCCTGTGGGACTTCGGCACGGGCGCCCTCGGCGACATGGGCGCCCACATCATGGACCAGCCCTTCTGGGCCCTCAATCTCAAGGCTCCGACGAGCGTCCAGGCCTCCTCGACGCCGTACACAAAGGACTATTGTCCGCGGGCCGAGGTCGTGACCTACGAGTTCGCCGCCCGTGAGGGGATGGGCCCCTTGACCCTGACCTGGTGGGACGGCGGCATGATGCCGCCCCGCCCGGCCGACCTCGAGCCCGGCCGGATGATGGGCGACGATGGCGGCGGGTGCCTTCTCCGCGGCGACAAGGGCCTCATCATGTGCGGCACTTACGGCGAGAACGCCCGCCTCGTCCCCGAGACCAGGATGCAAGAATACCAGCGGCCCGAGAAGACCATCCTCCGCTCGCCAGGCATCCGCGAGGAATGGATCGAGGCCATCAAGAAGGGCACGAAGTCAACGTCCGATTTCTCCTACTCGGGGCCCTTGACCGAGACCATGCTCCTGGCCAACGTCGCCGTCCGGCTCAAGGACAAGAACATGAAGCTCCTCTGGGACGGCGAGAAGATGGAGTTTACCAACTTGCCCGAGGCCAACGAGCTGCTCCATTTCGAGTACCGGCCCGGTTGGAGTCTGTAAGCTAAAAAAGGGGGACAGTCCCCATTCCGTGACAGCTCCGGAATGGGGACAGTCCCTCTTTATCATGAAAGGGATGTTACGATGAAGAAAGCTATGCTTTTCGTCGCCGGTTCGATCGTCCTGGGCGCCGCGCTCTGGGCCGCGCAGGACCAGTGGCCGGTCCACGACCCCAACCGGCCCTTGCCGCCGGTCGTGGCCCCCGGCCTGGCCGGCCCGCCCGTCCCGCCGCCCGCCGATGCGGTCGTCCTTTTCGACGGAAAAGACCTTTCCAAGTGGACGGACGCCAAGGGCCAGCCCGTGAAGTGGAAATTCGAGAACGGGTACATGGAAGTCGTCCCCAAGACCGGCGGCATCCGCACCGCTCGGGGATTCGGCGACTGCCAGCTCCACGTCGAATGGATGGCCCCGTCGCCGGCGAAGGGGACGAGCCAGGACCGCGGCAACAGCGGCGTTTTTCTCATGGACCTCTACGAAGTCCAGGTCTTGGACTGCTACGGCAACACGACCTACGCCGACGGCATGACCGCGGCCATCTACGGCCAGTTCCCTCCGGCCGTCAACGCCTGCCGGCCGCCGGGCGAATGGCAGACCTACGACATCGTCTTCCACAGACCGCGGTTCGGAACGGACGGCAAGCTCCTCGCCCCGGCCCGGATGACCGTCTTCCACAACGGCATCCTCGTCCACGAGTGCGCCGTTCTGACTGGGCCGACGGCCCACAAGGCCCGGCCGCCCTATAAGGTGCATGCCGATAAATTGCCGATCTCCCTCCAGGACCACGACCATCCCGTCCGCTACCGCAACATCTGGCTACGGGAGCTCGAGTGAAGGAGTCCGTCATGAAGAAAAGAATTCTGCTAACCGCCGTCGTTCTCGGAATCTCGTCGCTGCTCGTATGCTCCGGCACGGCCCAGGCCCCCCAGGAACAGAGGGCGGCCCTCGTGGTCTGGGGCGGCTGGGAGGGTCACGAGCCCAAGCAGTGCGTCGACATCTTCGCGCCCTGGCTCGAGTCCCAGGGCTTCAAGGTCGAGATCTCCCACTCGCTCGACGCCTACCTCGACCTCGACAAGCTCAAGAAGCTCGACCTCATCGTCCACATCTTCACCATGTCCGACATCAAGCCCGAGCAGGAACGGAACCTCGAGGAGGCCGTCAAGAGCGGCGTCGGACTGGCCGGCTGGCACGGCGGGTTGGGCGACGCCCACCGCTCGGCCGTCGAATACCAGTTCATGGTCGGTGGCCAGTGGGTCGCCCATCCCGGCGGCGTCATCGACTACGACGTCGACATCACCAACCCGAACGACCCGATCACCAAGGGCCTCAAGACGCGGTTTCACATGAAGTCGGAGCAGTACTATATGCACGTCGACCCCGCCGTCGACGTCCTGGCGACGACGACCTTCTCCGGTCGGCACGCGCCCTGGATCGACGGCGCGGTCATGCCCGCCGTCTGGAAGAAACTCTACGGCAAGGGGCGGGTTTTCTACACCACTCTCGGCCACGTCGCGGCCGACTTCGACGTCCCCGAGGCCCGGGAGATCGTCAAGCGGGGGCTCCTCTGGGCGGCCCGGGTCATGGGCGACGACCCGCCCAAGATGAACATCTACGCGCCGCTGCTGAAGAAAAAATAAGCGGTGCCCACCGGGGCTGTCAGCGCGATGTCTGAACCGCGCTTTTGAGATAGCCGTCCCAGAGGTCGCGGCGGACGAAGAGCGCGAGGACAACCTCGGGGCGCAGGCCGTAAAAGCTCTGTAGATACCGGTCGCCGAGCGCCGTCGCGACCTTTTCGACGTTGCCGGCCGAGGCGATGACCACGGCCGCGTCGCCGATAGCCCCCGCCGCCTCCGTGCTCGTCCAGTATCCCACCCGTCTGAAGGACCTCAAGTACCAGGGGAGCGGCCAGGTTTCTTCGGGCGGGGCGATGACCTTGATCAACAGGTCCTTCTTTTCCGGAGAGGCGGCGGCGATTTTCTCCATGGCGGCGACGAGCTTCAGGAAGTCCGGGCTCGTCTGAGCGTAGACATAAGGGTTGGCTGGGTCCGATTGAACGATGAAATTGGCCCGGTAGGCCTGGACGGCCAGATTGACGAAACCCGGAACGAGGGCGGCCAGGATGAGGATTTTGACCAGCTTGAAACGGCTGATCCTCAGGAGGAGCCCGATGCCGTTCCCGGCCAGAACGATAAGGCCGAAATAGAAGGGAAGAAGGTTCCATGGCGTTTTATAAGGAACCAAGCTGTACACCGCCGCCGTTGAGACGGTAAAGAAGAGGATGAAACGGAGAAAGCGCGGGCTGCCGTCTTTCCCCACGTCGTGTCCGAACGCGGCGATGCCCCCGGCCGCGGCGAGGAAGAGCAGGAAGGCTTCGCTCCAAACCGGGCCGCCGGCGGACTTGGAATAGGCCAGCGTCTGAAAATAATAATACCAGGGGTGGGCGTGGAATCCGGGATGACCGGCCCGGTTGAAAGAGGCCCCGATGGCCCGGACCGAATCGGCCAGTCCCCCGGGGTTCTGAAAAAACGAGGTGAAGAAAAGCGCGGCGGTCACGGCGCCGGCGATGAGGAACAGCGCGATGTGAAAAGCCGTTGGAGGCCTCGTCCGGGCTTCTCTCCAAACCCACGCGTCCCCTTCCCTAACGATCCCGTCCCGGCGCTTGCCGAGCCTGTCCATGAGAAGCACGAGTCCGAGCGCCGCGGCCAGGCCGGCGAAGAGGATGACGCTCGTTTCCTTGGTGGCGTACATCATGCCGGCGGAAACGCCGGCCGCCAACGCCCACCAGGCGGAGTGCGTTTGGGCGTATCTCCACCCGGCCGCGATGAGCGCGGCCAAGAAAAAGACGAGCAGGGTCTCCTGGATGTAGAACCGGCTGTAGTAGGTCATGGCCGGTGAGACGGCGGCCAGAGCGACCGCCGCCAGCCTCGTCTCCCGGGACAATCCCCCGGCGAAGAGGAGGAAGAGCAGGAGGAGCCCCACCCCGAACAGGGCCGGCACGAGGCGGAGCGTCGACTCATCGAGGCCGGCCAGGGTTCTCTCGCCCGCCACCCCGGCCACAGGCAGAGTCAGGTAATAGAGGCTCGGTCCGTGGTGGTCGTTCGGATCGAACCGGTAATCGCCCTTTTCGAGGAGGTCGCCGAACTTGACCGCCTGGTTGGCCTCGTCGTGGTGCATGGGCCGGACGTCCAGGCGGACGACACGGAAAAGGAGGGCGCCGAGGACGGCGCAGATAAAGAGCCCTCGGAAGGCCTTATTCGTCATTTGGCCGGGAGGCCGTAGACCTCAACCTCCACGTAGTGGTTCATGTCGTTCGAGGTGTTGCCGCCGCTGGCGAGACGCACGTAGCGGGCCTTGACCCCCTTGGGGTCGAAGAGCTTGCCGTCGAAAGTTTCGATGTACTCCTTGTCCTTTCCGGCGCCGAGGCCCGAGGTGTTGTCGTGGTCGTTGTTGAAGATCGTGGTCACGCCGCTGATAAAGTCCTTATCGTCGGAGACTTGGACGACGACGTCCCGGTAGACGCGGGCCTGGCTGTGGTAGTGCCAAGCGACGACAGCGAGGAGCTCCTGGGATTTCCCGAGGTCGATCTGGACCCACTGGAGCATGGGCCCGAACTCGACGTAGTAGCCGTCCTCGCCGGACTTCTTGCCGTCCGTGACGAAGGCGATCTCGCCGATGACCGGCTCCTTGTCGCTCGCGGCGACCGGCTTTCCGGCGGAGAGAAGGACCGTCCCGACCGGGACCATGAAAGGCCCCCGCGGCTTGCCGGTGATCATCTCGAGGTTTGCCGTGCGGATGTTCTTGGGTGTGCCGACGAACATCGGCTTGGGGAGGGTGATCTTCAGGACCTCTTTCCCCGGATCCTGGGCCATCGCCGTGGGCGCGAGGAGGGCCAGGCCGAGGACGGCGGCCGATATCCAACTTAGGGTTTTCTTCATCTCTGTCTCCTTGTCCTGACGGGCCGGTTTCCGGCGATCGCGCCCGCGTTGAATATTCTACACTTTTCTCGGACGTTTATCACGAGGGCCCAGACCTCGGGATGACGGCCGCAGAGGGCGGAGACACCGGACCCCGTCATGATCATGAACGCCGTCGAGAGGGCGTCCGCCGCGGCGGCGGATGGATGGGAGGCCCAGGCGGCGCGGGCCCCCCGGGCCGGGCGGCCGGTCCGCGGGTCGACGATGTGGCCGCCCTTGACCTCGGTCCCCGACCCGCTCAGGGCACGGTCCCGGAGAAGGACGCGGCCGGGGCCGGCCGACGTTCCCGTGACGGACCCTGCGCCAACCGGCCAGCCCCGCCCGGACCGGCTTTTTTTCGGACCCGGGCCCGCGGCCAGAGCGGTGCTCGTTCCGGCGTGGAGGAGGACGTTCCCGACCTCCCAGTCCCGGAGGACGGCCAGGGCGCTGTCCAGGGCGTATCCCTTGCCGACGGCCCCGAGGTCGAGGTCGAGGACCGGGATATTGGCTCTGCCCTTGGCGGGAATCCGGACGACCTCGATCCCACGGCTGGTCTGGGCGACCCGGATGAGCGTGGCGAGCGCCGGCAGGGAGGCCTTCGGGCGTTTCCCTGCCGCGGCCCGGCCGGCGGCCAGGTAGTTGACGTCGAAGACGCCGTTCGTCTCCGCCTGGACGGCGGCCGCGATGCCCAAAACTTCGGCCGTCTCGATCCCGATGCGCAGGGATTCGCCCGGCCGGAGGCGCCCGATCCGGCTCGTCTCGCTCGACGGGTCGAAACGGCTGAAGAGCTTTTCGAGCCGGTCGACTTCATCGAAGGCCGCCCGGGCCGCCTGCCGGGCATAGGCCTCTGTCTTCTCGGCGATGAAGACCTCGAACACGGTCGCCATGGCCTCGTGGGCGAACCGGTGGACGCCGTCTTTTTGTCGCGGGCTCATATTCCGAGTATCCCCGATTCGCCCCGATTTATCAACCCATTCGACTCCCCGGCCTGAAGCCCGGGGTATATACTCAGGGTTAATACTGAGCGGCGCTTTTTACCCCGATTTAAAAATCGGGGTTTGG
>CAZGJS010000023.1:0-32918 GCA_964525875.1 uncultured Eubacteriales bacterium | reverse complement strand
CGGGCTTCCCACCGGCTTTGCAGTGCCGGTGCTGGAAACCGGCAGTCCCGGTCCTTGCAAGACCGGGGCCCCGGCCGCTGTCGGCGAACGGGTCAACCCGCAGATAAAAAAGAGAGGGGAACCCGCGTTCCCCTCTCCGTCTTGACGAATTCCCTAGTCTCTCGGGGCCCGGACTCACTTGTCCGGATCGACGATGATGCCTTCCTTCATCTTCTGCTGGACGTCGTCGCGCGAGGCGCGGATCATATCCTCGGCCATCTTGAAGCGGACGTCGGCCGGGAAGTTGAAACGGGCGACGCCCTGCTCGATGGCCTTGCTGCCGACGGCCACGGCTTCGCGGGGGAAGACCTCCCACTCGTCCATGTTGGGGATGATGTAATCCTCGTGGATCCCCTTGTCCTGGGCGACCTTGGCCAGCTCGTTAGCCGCGGCGATGCACATCTCGTCCGTGATCGTCTTGGCCCGGACGTCGAGGGCGCCGCGGAAGATGCCGGGGAAGCCCAGGGAGTTGTTGACCTGGTTGGGGAAATCGGACCGGCCGGTGGCCACGATCCGGGCCCCGGCTTCCTTGGCCTCCCAGGGCCAGATCTCGGGCACGGGGTTGGCCTCGGCAAAGACGATGGCCTCGGGGGCCATGGTCTTGACCCACTCGGGCTTGATCGTCCCGGGTCCGGGCGTCGAGACGCAGACGAGGACGTCGGCGCCCTTGATGGCGTCGGGAATCGAGCCCTGCTTGCACTTGGGGTTGGTCCGCATGCAGATGTCCCATTTCTCCTTGAACTTGGTTTGCAGGGTTTCCCTGTCGGCCCGGTCGCGGGACAGGATGCCCTTGGAATCGACCGACAGCATGTTCTTCGGGTCGGCGCCTGCGGTTATGATCAGCCGGGCGATAGCGATGCCCGACGCCCCGGAGCCGATGACCGTGATCTTGGCCTCGCGCATGTCCTTGCCGACGATCTTCAAGGCGTTGATCAGGCCGGCCACCGTGACGCAGGCCGTGCCCTGCTGGTCGTCGTGCCAGACGGGGATCTCGCACTTTTCCCTCAGCTCGTCGAGAATCCTGAAGCACTTGGGCTGACTGATGTCCTCGAGATTGAAGCCGCCGAAGGACGGCTGGAGGGCCTTGCAGATGTCGATGATTTTGTCGGGGTCCTTCTCGTCCAGGCAGATGGGGAAGGCGTCGACGCCTCCCAGGTACTTGTAGAGCAGTCCCTTGCCCTCCATGACCGGCAGGCTGGCCTCGGGGCCGATGTCGCCCAGGCCCAGGACACGGGTACCGTCGCTGATGACGGCCACGTTGTTCCATTTGTTGGTGTACTCGTAGGCCTTCTGCTTGTCGACCGCGATCTCCTTGCAGACCGCGGCGACACCGGGGGTGTACCAGATCGCGAAATCGTTGAAGTCCCGGACGCGGCACTTCAGCGCTACGCCCATCTTGCCCTTGTAGAACTTGTGGAGCCTGGGGGCGTCCAGGGAAGGCTGCTGGGCTTTGGCCAGCAACTCTTCGACAGTGACTTTCTTCATATAATAACCTCCTGATAATTACGAAGAATCATCATAAGTTTTGGAAATAGAAAAGTCAATCTTTTTTCGGGCCGGGCGCGGCGTCCGGGGGGACGAAATCCAGACGCTTCCCGGAGCGCTGGAGAGTGCCGAACGGATGGCTGAGTTCGTGGCTGAAAGCCAGGACCCAGGCCTCGTCGGCGGCGCGGGCCAGGAGCGCCTTTTTGTTGTTGAAGGTCTCCACGGGGTAGAGGTCGTAGCTCATGATGTACGGAAGGTCGATGTGGGCCGCCGTAGGAACGGAGTCGCCGAGATAGAAGAACGTCCGTCCGCCGGAGACGACTTTGACGCCCTGGTGGAAGGCCGTGTGGCCCGGGACGAGGACGGCCTCGACGCCCGGCGCGATAAGGGTATCGCCCTCGACGAGGGATTGAATCCCGGGGCTGCCCAGCGGCTTCAGCCGGGCCGGAATGTAGCTTGGCTTGTCCCGTTCGACGGGCCGGAGGGCCTGCTCCCATTCGCCGCGTTGGACGACGTAGCGGGCCCTGGGAAAGGCGGGTGTCCAGCGGCCATCGGCCGTCCGCAGGGTGTTCCCGCCGCAGTGGTCGAAATGGAGATGGCTGTTGACAACGAAATCGATAGCGGAGGGTTCGAGGCCTAGGGCGGCCAGAAGGCCGAAGAGGCCCGGGTTCCGCTCGACCGAATAAAAGTCCACATAGCGCCTGTCGACGTCGGGACCGACCCCGGTGTCGAGAAGGATGGTCGTTTCCGGTGTCCGGATGAGGAAACAATTAAGGGCCAGAGTGATCCGGTTCTCCCCGTCGGGGACGGCCCGCTTGGCCCAGAGCGTCCTGGGGACGACGCCGAACATGGCGCCTCCGTCGACGCGGAACGTCCCATCGAGGAGCCGGATGATTTCGATGTCGCCGATCCTGACTCGGTCGGACGAAGGGATCATCGTTTCTCCAGGGGGAGCTCGAGCCCGGACCGGGCATCTGCGGCGAGGCGGATCTCGCCCGTGTCCATGCGGATGGCGTCGACCGGGCAGGCCTCGACACAGAAGCCGCAGAAACAGCAGCGGTTGAGGTCGACGACGAACCGGGCCGCGTATTTCTGGACTTCGGGGTCGTCGTCCTCCGCGGCTTCGATCGAGAGGCACTCCGAGGGACAGACGGTGACGCAAAGCATGCAGGCGACACAGCGGGGTTTGCCGTCCTCGCGGGAAAGGACCCGGTGGAGACTGCGGTGGCGGGGCGAAAGCTCCTTGCGCTCTTCGGGATACTGGATGGTCACCGCTCCCCTTCTTTTCGTCCTGACGCCGAAGAGTTTCAAGGTGTGGAAGGCCATGTTGACGAAGAAGTGGCGGGCGGTGATCGCCGCCCCTCTCAGGAGCTCTTTCAAAACGCGTCCGATATTCATCCTGTCTTTCCTAACGCGCCGCCAGGACGAGCCCGGTGACGAGGATGTTGACGACGCCCAGCGGAACGAGGACCTTCCAGCCGAAGTCCATGAGCTGGTCGTAGCGGAACCGCGGATACGTCCAGCGGACGAGGACCTGGAGCCAGCAGAAGAAGAACACCTTGAGGTTGAAGGCCAGGACCTGGAGGACGGTCACGGCCCAGGGCGCGAGCTTGAGGCCCCCGAGCCAGGGGACCTGCCAGCCGCCGAAGAAAAGGGTCACGGCAAGGGACGAGAGGACGATGACCTCGAGGAAATCAGCGAACATGAACAGGCCGAACTTCAGCCCGCCGTACTCCGTGTAGAAGCCGATGATCTCCGATTCGCCCTGCGGCAGGTCGAACGGCGCCCTCTTCGTTTCGGCCAGGCCGGCCAGGAAAAAGACAGCGAAGCCCAGTGGCTGGAGGAAGATCCCCCATTTGGGCAGGAACCCGAAGAGCGTCCCGCCCTGGAACTCGACGATCTGCGACAGCCGTAACGACGGAAAAACCATGATCAAGCCGACGAGGGAGAGACCCAGGGCGACCTCGTAGGAGATGAGCTGGGCCGCGCCGCGGAGGCTGCCGATCAGGGCGAACCTGCTCCTCGAGGCCCAGCCGCCGATGAGGATGCCGTAGATGCCGAGGCTCAGCATGGCCAGCACGAAGAGGAGGGCCGCGTTGAGGTCGACGACCTGGAGGGGGATCCGCCGGCCGAAGAGGCGCACGGCGTCCCCGAAGGGAACGGCGACCATGGTCACGGCCACGAAAAAGAAGGACATGGCCGGCGCCAGCCAGTGGAGGAATCGCTGCGAAAATGATGGCGCGAAATCCTCCTTGAAAAGCATCTTGATGGCGTCGGCGAAGGGCTGAAAGAGCCCGAAGAAGCGCAGGCCGAAGACGGAAGCCCGGTTGGCCCCGATACGGTCCTGCATGACCGCGCTCTGCTTTCGCTCGACCCAGGTGAGGAAGAGTGCGAGGAGGAGCGTCCAAGTCAGGGTGAGGACGACCTTGACGAGGACGATGAGGACGTCAACAAGCATCGGGCCCTCCCCTGTTCAAGCCGAGAGCGTTGGCCAAGCATCCGAGGATCTCGAGTTCGGGAACGATGCCGGGCGGCGGCTCGACGGCCCGGCCGAAGGACTGCCGGAGTCCGTCGATGTTGATATAAGTCCCTGATTTTTCAGCCGGAACGGCGACCGGAAAGACGATCTCGGCCGACCGGTCGAGCGGGCCTGCGTGGGCGGAGAAAAGGAATTTCGAGCGACTGCCCGCCAGGGCCCGGGAAACCGCTTCTTCGGAGAAATGCTCAAGGAGATGCGAGCCGAAGACGAGGAGGACCTCGGCGGCCGCGAGCGTGTCGAGGTCAGGGAGTGACGGTGAGAAGCCGGACTGGAGGACGCCGCGGGCGTTGGGCACGCGCTCTTCCGTGAGGAGAAACCCATCCGCGGCGCCCGGCTTCGGGTCGGCGAAAAATATCTTTCCGAGGCCCAAGCCGTCTGCGAATACCCTCTTCGCCAAAGCCAGCTCTTCGCAGGTCAGGCGGCTGTTCAGGACGACGGCGATCTTGGCGGAGCGCTCGGGCCCGGGGACGGCCCGGATCCTGGCCGCGACATCCGCGAGCGCTTTCTGCCAGGAAAGCTCTTCCTCCGGAGCGGCGTTCTTCATGACCCGCAAGTGCCTTCTCTCGTCGATGTCGCGGCGGCCGGCCCGGCCGAAGTCACATATCCAAGAGCCGTTGACCGAGGGGTTCTCTCCCGCCTTGATCCGGAAAACTTTCCTCTGGCCTTCGCCCAGCGGATAGCCGGTAACGGATTCGACGACGACGGCGCAGCCGCGGCTGCAGCGGGAGCAGACGGTCGGTCCCTTTTTAAGGAACCAGGCCCTCGTCTTGAACCGGAAATCGGTATCCGTGATGGCCCCCACGGGGCAGATGTCGACGAGATTGCCCGAGTAGTTGTTGTCGACCGGAACGCCGTCGTAAGTCCCGATCTCCGCCCGCACGCCCCGCTCGAAAACGCCGAGCTCGCCCGTCCCCGTGACCTTGCGCAGGAAGCGGACGCAACGGGTGCAGAGGATGCACCGCTCGCGATCGAGGAGGAGCCCCTTGCCGATCGCGACTTTCTTGCCCCTCTTTTCTTTGGCTTCGACGAACCGCCCCGGGAAAAGCCCGTGCCGGTCATAGTACTCCTGGAGCTTGCACTCTCCGGCCTTGTCGCAGATGGGACAATCGAGGGGGTGCTCGGCGAGCAGGAACTCGAGGACGTCCTTGCGGGCCCGGAGGACGCCCGGCGTCGACGTCCGCACGATCATCCCCTCCCTGACGCCAGTCGAACAGGCCAGATCCAGTTTCGGCAGACCCTCGATCTCGACGAGGCACATCCGGCAGTTGCCCTCGGCTTCGAAGGCCGGGTGGTAGCAGAAATGCGGTATGGCGATCCCCGCCAGCTCCGCGGCCTTGAGGAGGCTGGTCCCCTCGGCGGCGCGGACGGTCCGGCCGTCGATCTTGAGGCCGACCGTCTTCGTACCGCTCACCGCGATAACTCCTGTTCGAGCTCCTCCCGGAATTTCGAGACGAGCGCGTGGACGGGCAGGGCCGCCGCGTCGCCCATGGGGCAGAGGGTCCGCCCCTTCATGCCGTCGGCGAGGTTGAGGATGAGGTCGAGGTCGGCCGGCCGGCCCTTCCCCCCAGCCATACGGGAGACGATCTTGTGGATCCAGGTAGTCCCCAGCCGGCAGGGCGTGCACTGGCCGCAGGACTCATGGGCGTAGAAGCGGGCCGTGACTTTGAGGACGTCGAGGATGGGCGTCCGGTCGCCGATGACGATGACCCCGGCCGAACCGAGCATAGAGCCCGCCCTGGCCAGTGAATCGAAATCCATGGGGACATCGAGCTCGGCCGGCCTGAGGACGGGAGCCGAGAGTCCGCCGGGAACGACCGCCTTGATCGCGACGCCATCGGGCGGCCCGCCGGCGTGGGTCTCGATGATCGTTCGGAGCAGCGTGCCCATGGGCAGCTCGTAGAGGCCCGGGCGCTGGACTGCGCCGCTGACGCCAAAGAGCCGCGTTCCCCCGTCCTTGGGCAGGCCCCGGGCAAGAAACCAGTCCGCACCACGGCCGATGATCAACGGGACGTTGGCCAGCGTCTCGACGTTATTGATGACCGTGGGGGAGCGGAAGAGCCCGACGACTGCCGGAAAGGGCGGCTTGAGCCGCGGCTGGCCGCGCCGGCCTTCGACCGATTCGAGGAGAGCCGTCTCTTCGCCGCAGATATAGGCTCCGGCCCCGAAGTGGACGACGACTTCGAGGTCGAAGTCCGAACCGAAGATGCCTCGGCCGAGAAAACCTTTTGTACGGGCCTCGGCCAGAGCCTCCTCAAGCCGCCCGGCAATGCGGGAATATTCCCCGCGGACATAGACGAAAGCCTGATGGATCCCGACGCCAAAGGCGGCGATGATCATGCCTTCGAGGAGCTGATGGGGATTGCGGACTAGGATGGCCCGGTCCTTGAACGTTCCCGGCTCGCCCTCGTCG
The DNA here is from genome assembly GCA_964525875.1 of uncultured Eubacteriales bacterium. Lineage (GTDB taxonomy): Bacteria > Acidobacteriota > Aminicenantia > Aminicenantales > Saccharicenantaceae > RBG-16-66-30. The sequence continues at coordinate 26,445 of CAZGJS010000023.1, read as the reverse complement.
GCGTTGACGCAGAGGTATTTCGGCGCCGTTCCTCCTTGGGGGACAAACGACCACTTGAGACCGGCGGGAAAGCCCGCCCCTCCCCTGCCGCGCAAGCCGGCCCGGCGGACTTCGACGATGACATCCTGCGGAGCCATGGAGGTCACGGCCTTGCGGGCCGCCTCGTATCCGCCGCGGCGAAGATAGGCCTCGAGCCGCCAGGAGGAATCGTCGGCAGGAATGAGGCGGACGGCGTCTTCACTCATGCGCTTCGAACTCCTCGATGAGGGCGGCCGCGCTTTCGCGCGTCGCCCGCCCGTGATCAACGCCGTCGATCTGAAGGCACGGGGCATGGTCGCAATTCCCTAGGCATTCGATCGTCTCCAGGGTGATCCGGCCGTCGGGCGTCGTCCCGTCCGGCCCGATGTGGAGCTTTTCCCTCAGAAAGCCGATGAGGTCCTCGGCGCCGGCCAGGGTGCAGCTCAGGTTCCGGCAGACCTGGATCGTCGTTTTCCCCGCGGGCTTGCGGCGGAGCATGGTGTAATAGGAGAGGACTTCGCGGACCTGGATAGGCCGGATCCCAAGTTTCGCGGCAACCCAAGCTTCGGCTTCGGGCGAAACGCAGCCCGATTCTTCCTGAACGGCGCGCAGAACCGGGAGCAGGGCCGCCGATCTTTCGGGATACGGCGCGATCAGCCCTTCGATCTTCTTCAGGGCCGCGGCGGAAGGGGCATAGCTCATCGGTCGAGCTCCCCCGCGATGATGTTCATGGAGCCGAAGGTCGGGATGACATCGGCCAGGAGCCGACCCTTGATCAACTGCTCCAGGGCGGAGACGATGTGGAAACAGGGCGCCCTCAGATGCAGCCTGTAGGGACGGTCCGTGCCGTCGGAGACGATGTAGAAACCGACCTCGCCGTTGCCGCCTTCGACGGAAAAGTAAACATCCCCCTTGGGCGGCCGGATGCCGTGGCCGTTCATAAAAAAGAGGAAGTGGCTGATGAGGCCTTCCATAGTGGTATAGGTATCCTCTTTCGGAGGGACGACGACACCGCACGCGGTGCTGCCAAGCGCGGCGGACCTGTCCGGGGTCAGGATGTCCGCGTAACGCGCCTTTTCGGACCCCTCGAGGTTGGGCGAGAGGCGGACGCGGGCGGCGGTCTTCTGCCGCCGCGAGACGCGGATGGCTTCGGCCGGTTCGATCGCCGGCTCTCCGGTGATGGGCGCTGCGTCGGGGATGAGGACGGCGACTTGTTCGAGGAGCCGCAGACTCTGTTCCATCTCCCGCATCCGGACCCGGTAACGGTCGAAGTTGTCCCCGAACTCGCCGACCGGCACCTCGAAGTCGAGTTTGTCGTAGATGAGATACGGGCTGGCTTTGCGGACATCGTAGGGGATGCCCGTCGACCTCAAGCAGGGCCCGGTCCAGCCGTAGGACAGGGCGTCCTCTTTCGAAATAACGCCGACGCCGCGGGTCCGGCCCTGGAAAATGCTGTTCTTGTCGAGCAGGCCCGAGACGTCCTTGAGGACCCGCCGCGTTTCGCGGACGGCCGTGGCCAGCGAACCCCGCCAGTCCGGATGGAGGTCGGCTCGGACGCCGCCTATTCTTATATAGGAGGTCGTCATCCGGGCGCCGGTCGTGAACTCGATCGTGTCCCAGAGGAATTCCCTGGCCTTCATCATGTAGAGGAAGACCGTGAAGGCGCCGCACTCCATGGCCATGGCCGCGAGGCTGGTCAGGTGGTCGGAGACGCGGGAGAGCTCGCTCATCAGGACGCGGATGAGCTGGGCCCGTTCGGGGACGCCGACCCTCAGCATTTTCTCCATGGTCATGGCGTAGCCCAGGTTGTTGATCAGGGGCGAGACGTAGTTGAGCCGGTCGGTGTACGGCAGGAGGTTGAAATAGGTCTTGTTCTCGCAGGTCTTCTCGAAGCCGCGGTGGAGGTAGCCGACCTCGACCTCGGCGTTGAGTATCCTCTCGGCGTCAAGCTCGAGCATGATGCGGATCGTGCCGTGCATGGCCGGATGCGACGGGCCCATGTTGATGAGCATGCTCTCCGGCCGGGCCTCCCGCTGGATCCTCGTCTCCATCCTAGACCTTGTCCTTCATCGGAATGCGTGGCTGGGCCAGCCGCCAGGGATAGGACTTGCGCAGGGCGTGCCCCTCGAAACCTTCGTAGGTCAGGATTCGCCTCAGGTCGGGGTGGCCCGTGAAGCGGACACCGAACATATCGAAGACCTCGCGCTCGAGCCAGTCGGCGTTCTTCCATAGTCCGGTGAGCGATTCGCCGACAGGGTCGGCGGCGGGCAAAGAAGCCTTGAGTCGCAGGCGGACGTTCCGGGACAGGGAATACAAATGATAGACGAGCTCGAACCGCCCCTCCCCGGCCGCGAAATCGACACAGGTGAGGTCGAGGAGAACGGCGTAGTCGAACGGTTTTTCGCGGAGCGCGGTCAGGACGGTCCGGACGGATCCGGACCGGGCAATGAGGACGTCGTCGCCGAAGGATTCCGAGACGCTCTCGACCGCCTCGCCGAGCTTCGTCCGGATCTCCCCGATCAGGGTTTCTTTGCCCATCGCCAATCCTGTTTCTGGTGCTGGATCTTGTCTTGGAGTTTCACGAGGCCGTCGAGGACCGTCTCCGGTCGGGGCGGACAGCCGGGGATGTAGATGTCGACGGGAATGACCCGGTCGATGCCCTGGACGACGGCGTAGTTCTGGTAGATGCCGCCGCTCACGGCGCAGGCCCCGAAGGCGATGACCCACTTGGGCTCGAGCATCTGGTCGTAGACCGTCTTGAGAACCGGGGCGAGCTTGTGGGTGACCGTGCCGACGACGAGGAGGAGGTCGGCCTGCCGGGGCGAAAAACGTGTCAGGCCCGCCCCGAACCTGTCGATGTCGAAGTGGGCGCAGGCCGCCGACATATACTCCATGCCGCAGCAGGCGGTGATGAACGGATAGTGGAAGAGGGAGTATTTCCGGCCCCAGCCGAGGGCCGTCTCGAGGCGGGTCGTGAGGAAATCGAGGCCGTTCATGACCAGCGGAAGATCCCTTTCTTCCAGGCGTAGACGAAGCCCAGGGCCAGGACGAGGACGAAAGCGCCGAGCGCGGCCAGACCGCCGAAACCCCGGTCACGGAAGGCGAGGGCCAGAGGATAGAAAAAAACGATCTCGACGTCGAGGAGGAGGAAGAGGAGGGCCACGAGAAAGAAGGGGATGTTGACGGGGCCTATTCCCGTTTGGAGCGGCGGGCTGCCGCACTCGAAGGGCTTCTCGCGGGCCGGGTTGGGCTTGCGCGGCCCGAGGAGGAAATTAATAACGATCATCACGCCGGCGAGAAGGCCGAAGACGAGGAAGGAAAGCGTCAGTTCCAGCATGATGCCTCGAAGGCCGCGACGATTGTATAGAATCGCCGCGGATTTTTCAACGGCGGTTCAGGGACTGTCCCCTTCCGGGGAACAGCTCCCGGAAGGGGGCTGTCCCTCTGAACTCGGGGACATGTACCGCTTCGGGAGAAGCGGTACGTGTCCCCGTTCTTCTCAGGCGTTGAGAATGTGAAAGGCCTTGTTCTTGGCTTTTAGGGCCGCCTCGCCGATGGCCTCGGAGAGCGTCGGGTGGATGTAGATGATGCTGTCCAGCTCCTCGAGCGTCATCCCCTTGGCCACGGCCATGGTCAGGACGGGGATCATGTCCGACGCGCCCGGGGCGACGATGTGGGCCCCGATGACGCGGTCGGACTCGTCGGCCATGACCTTGATCATGCCGTCTGTGGCGTCTATGGTCAGAGACCGACCGCTCGCCTGGAGCGGGAAGACGCCGACCTGGACCTTCATGCCCTTCGCGACGGCTTCTTCCTGGGTCAGCCCGACCGAGGCGAACTCCGGTTCGGTGAAGACGGCCATGGGCAGGGCCCTGTAATCGACGGTTCGGGAGGGCAACCCTGCGGCGTTATCGGCGGCGACGAGGGCGTCGTGGTAGGCCTTGTGGGCCAGGAGCTTGCCGCCGATGACATCGCCGATAGCGTAGATACCGGACACGTTCGTTTCGAGAGAAGGCCCGACCTTGATGAAGCCGTGGTCCATCTCGAGGAATGAGTCCCCGGCGAAGAGATCCTCGGTATTGGGCCGCCGTCCCGCCGAGAGCAGGATTTTTTCGCCGTGATACTCGAACGGCGTATTGGTCTTGATGCAAAGGCCCTTCAGGGTGACGCCGCCCTCATTAACGACGGCCTCGTCGATCCTCATCTCCGTGAAGACCTTCAGGCCCTGTTTTTTGAAAATCCGCTCGAGCCTCGTCACCGACTCCCGGTCGGCCCCGGGCAGGGCCTGGGGCATGATCTCGAGCACCGTGACGTCCGTCCCCAGACGCCTGTAGATCGAGCCCATCTCGAGCCCGATGGCCCCCGCGCCGATGACGAGAAGGCTCTTCGGCACCTCAGGAAGTTCAAGCGCCTCCGTACTGGTGATGACGGTCCGGCCGTCCGGCTTGAGAAAGGGCAGGCTGGCCGCACGGCTTCCCGTGGCCACGATGACCTTCTCCGCCTCGAAGACCCTCTCCCCTTCAGAAGTCCGGACGACGACCGACTTGTCCCCCTTCAGCCGGGCGGGCGCCTTGACGATCTCGACCTTGCCCTTCTCGAGGAGGAAGACGATGCCGTTGACGAGCTTGTCTACGACGCCCTGCCGCCCTTCCTGGACTTTTTTCCAGTTCAACCGAATATCGCCGACGGGCCCTTCGAGAGTTTTCGTTCCGGCCACCTCCTTGAGGATCTTCGTCTGGTGGAGGAGGTATTTCGTGGGGATGCAGCCGTAGTTGATGCAGGTCCCGCCGACGCGGTCCTGGTCGATGAGCGTGACGCTCTTCTTGAGCTGGGCGGCGCGCATGGCGGCGAGATAGCCGCCGGGGCCGCCGCCGATGATGACGATGTCTCTTTTCTCGGCCATGGAATGTCCTTTCAGGTCGCCGCGGGGGCCTCGCCCGACCGGCCGGTCCGTTTCAGGAACGTTTTCAAGAAAAGCGCGACGACGCCCGCGGCCAGGGCGAAGAGGATGACGTCCGCGGCGATCAGGATGTAGTTCCCCTTCCGGATATAGCTGGCGAGCAGGATGCCCAGAGAGACGAGAGTCGTCGCGACCATGAACACCGCGGGGACGAGCGTGAACCAATTTCGCCGTTTGCGCAGGAGCAGCCAGGCCGACACGGTCAGCAGGGCCATCGCCGCCAGCAGCTGGTTGGCCGTGCCGAAGATGGGCCAAAGGGCGGTGAATGCGTTGGAATAAGCCAGGGTCCACATCAAGAGAACGGACAGCCCCGAATTGAACCAGTAATGCCTCAGGAGGCGCGGCACTCTTTTGAGGACGATGGACCATAGTTCCTCGAAGAGATAGCGGTTGAGCCTTACCGCCGCATCGAGCGTCGTGATGACAAAGCCCTCGACGAGCAGGATGCCGAAGACCGTGCCCAGGGCGACGGGGATGCCCAAGCCCTGGTGGAAGAGTCGTCCGGCGGCCAGGGAGAAGCCCAGGATGGGATTGGATTTCACGGCGGGATCGGTCGGCCAGACGATGGCCTTGTAATCGGAAAAGGCCATGACCGCGCCGAGGGCCAGGAGGACGCAGACCGACAGGAGCGATTCGAGGAGCATGGCGTTGTAGCCGACGCGGCGGGCATCGCACTCTTTGGCCAACTGTTTTCCTGTCGTGCCGCCGGCGACGAGCGAGTGGAATCCCGAGATGGCTCCGCAGGCGATGGTGATGAACATCATCGGCCAGATGAAGCCCAGGTTCGCCGCTCCCTCCGCCAGATTGAACCGGGGCATGGTCACCCGCAGGCCCTGGAAGCCGCAGCTGAAGAGCGACACGATCATCAGGCCGATGCCGCCGTAGAGGATCTGGACGTTGATGAAATCGCGGGGCTGGAGGACGAGCCAGACGGGAACACCCGCCGCAATGAGGACATAGACCGAGATGATGATCATCCAGGTCGTCGGGGCCAACATCACGGGGAGGGCGATCCCCAGAAAGACCGAGGCGATGCAAATGGCGGCGGCCAGGACATAGGCGTAGGCGGTCTTGAGCTTCTTCTTGTAGAGGAGGAATCCGAGCAGGGGCGAACAAAGCGTGATGAAGATGACCGAGGTCGAGGCGATGCCGCCGATGCGGCCCATAACGACGCCGTCCCGGACGACCGTCTTGAGGAACGTCTCCCCTTCCCGGGCCCCGATCTTGGCCAGCGGCCAGAGCGACGTCAGCGAGATCGCCGTCGCGCTCAGGAAGGAGGACGTCACCAGCACGATCATGACCAGCGTGAAGGCGATGAACAGGTTGAAGCCGGCGCTCCCCAGGGTCTTGCGGGCGACCTCGGCCATGGACTTGCCGCCCTCGCGCATGCTGATGAAAAGAGTCGTGTAGTCGTGGACGGCGCCGATGAAGATGCCGCCCAGGACGACCCAGAGCCAGGCTGGGACGAAGCCGTAGAGGATGGCCATGGTCGGGCCGAGGATGGGACCGGCGCCGGCGATCGCCGAGAAGTGGTGGGCGAAGACGATATAGGGCTTGGTGGGCACGAAATCGCGTCCGTCGTTGCAGACGACGGCCGGAGTCGGATGGTTCGCGTCCTCGCCGAGACTCCGGGCGATATAGCGGGAATAGAGGCGGCCGGCCAGGGCGAAAACGGCTACGGCCGCGAGCAGCACCACGAGGACGTTCATAGGTTTCTCTAATTAGCATATTTGACAGGTGCGGCGCAAATCTGTAAAAAAGAGGCGGCTCAAATAAAAGGAGACCCGGCATGCTGACGACCTGGGAAAAAGCTTTATTCGTACTGCTCATCCTGACCACGGCGGCGGCTTTCCTCATCCCCATCGTCCGCCGGCTCAGGATCATCGCAGCGGGCGCGGCCGAAGACAGGTTCAAGGACCTCTGGAAGAGGTTCCGCCACGCCCTGGCCAAGGTCCTCTTCCAGCGCTGCACGCTCCGCAGCGAGCGCCTTTTCACCGGCTTGATGCACGTCGGCATCTTCTACGGCGCCCTGTCTTTCGACACGATGACGGTCAGCCACACGCTCGAGGGATTCATCGATGGATTCTATCTCTTCGGCAAGAGCAACTTTGGCCTCTTTTTCTCGCTCCTCATCGACGTCGCCGCTATTTCGGTCATGGCCGGTGTTCTCTTCCTGGCATTCAGGCGGTTCGTCGTCCGGCCCAAGGCCTACGCCACGACGCCGGCCGATTCGGCCATCATCTATCTCCTCATCACCCTGGCCACGGCGACCTACCTCTATTTCGAAGGCTTTTCCATCGCCCACCAGCCCGAAACGGCTCGCCTCGCGTTCCTCGGATCGTGGATCGCCGGCGCTATCGGCAGGTCCGGGCTCAGCGCAGAAGCGATCGCCGCGCATTTCAAGATTTCATGGTGGGCCCATGTCGTCGTCGTCTACGGCTTCATCGCCTATGTCCCGCACTCCAAGTACCTCCACATGTTTGCCGGCCCATTCAACGTCTTCTTCCGCGGCAAAATCCCGAGTGGAACCCTCGAGGCCATCGACCTCGAGAGGTCCGAGGTCTTCGGCGTCGAGAAGCTCACCGACTTCACCTGGAAGGACAACCTCGACGCCTTCGCCTGCATGGAGTGCGGCCGTTGTCAAGACGCCTGCCCGGCCTTCGCCAGCGACAAGCCCCTGTCCCCCAAGATGATCATGTTCAACATGGAGAAGGCCCTGCTCGCCGATTTCAAAGCGGTGACGGCGAAAAAGCGCGAGGACCTCAAGGAGATCGTCCCGGCGACCTTCACCGAGGGCGAGATCTGGACCTGCACGACCTGCGGCGCCTGCCAGAAGGAATGCCCGGTCGAGATCGAGCACATCCGCAAGATCGTCGGGGCCCGTCGCAGCCAAGTCCTGATGCAGAGCAAGTTCCCCCCGGAGCTCAACGCCTTCTTCAGGAACATGGAGACGAATTCCAACCCCTGGGGCATCGGCTTCTCCAAGCGTGCCGAGTGGGGAGATGCTCTCGAGGTCAAGCACATCAAGGACGTCCCCGATGCCGAATACCTCTTCTGGGTCGGCTGCATGGGCGCTTACGACGACGACGGGAAAGGGATCGCCGGGTCGCTGGTCAAGATCCTCCGGGCTGCCGGTATCGGTTTCGGAACGCTGGGGACCGAGGAAAAATGCTGCGGCGATTCGGCGCGGCGCCTCGGCAACGAGTACCTCTTTCAGAGCCTGGCCCAAGAGAACATCGCTCTCTTCAAGACCTACGGCATAAAGAAGATCGTCACCATCTGCCCCCACGGCTACAACACGCTCAAGCATGAGTACCCGAAGCTCGTCGATTTCGTCCCCGGTTTGACCGAAGAAGATAAAACGAAGCTTCGGGCGATCGAGGTCGTGTCCCACGCAGAGCTCATCTGCGATCTTATCGGCGCGGGAAAGATCGCGCCCAAGGCCGCGACACCGCAGAACTACACGTTTCACGACCCCTGCTACCTCGGCCGGCACAACGGCCTGACGAAAGAGCCGCGGGCTGTCCTGGCGTCAGTTCTCGGCGCCAAGCCAAAGGAACTCGACCGCCACGGCGTCGACAGCTTCTGCTGCGGCGCGGGCGGCGGGCTGATGTGGACCGAGGAATCGCTCGGCCAGCGGATCAACCACCTGCGCACGGATGAGGTCATCGCCTCGAGCGCGGGGTTGGCCGCGGCGGCCTGCCCCTTTTGCCTGACCATGCTCAGAGACGGGCTCAAAGACAAAGGCCGCGAGGACATCAAGGTCAAGGACATCGCCCAGATCGTTGCGGAGACTCTCTAGAAAACGCGGCTGTCAGTAATCGTGGATCTTCGAGGCATTGAGGATGGACTTGGCTTCGATCTCGCGGACGACCGGCCCGGGCATGTGAATATTATCAAGAGGGACAGTCCCCATCAAGGCTGTCCCCTTGATGGGGGCAGTCCCTCTTTCTCTCCGATGGCGCTCAGCGGGCAAGAATTCCCGTAAGCGCCTTGATTGCCCGATCGACGTCCTCGTCGCCGACGTCCTTGTGCGTGACCATGCGGATGCCGCCGCTGACGGCCAGGGCCAGGATGCCCTTCTCCTTCATCTTCTCGAGCATCGCGGAAACGATGATCGTGGGATGCTCGAAGTTGAAGATGATGATATCGGTCTCGACGCTCGCTGGGTCTATCTTGATGCCCGGCAGCCCGCTTATCTCCCGGGCCAGCCTTTTCGCCCGGACGTGGTCGTCCTTGAGCCGGTCGACCATCTCGGTCAGGGCGATGATGCCCGGCGCGGCCAGGACTCCGACCTGGCGCATGCCCCCGCCCAGGGCCTTCCTCAGCCGCCGCCCGAACTCGATCCTCTCCCGGTTCGCCACGAGCATCGAACCAGCCGGGGCCGAAAGCCCCTTCGACAGGCAAAACATCAGCGAATCCACCTGGCTTGCGTATTCCTTGACCGGGACGCCCGATGCCTGGCTGGCATTGAAGATCCGGGCCCCGTCGAGGTGGACCTTCAAGCCGTGTTCGTCCGCTATCTTCCTGATGGCCTTGAAGTTGTCGAGGGGTACGACCGATCCGCCCCAGTTATTGTGGGTGTTCTCCAGGCAGATGAGCGAGGTCCGCGGCGTGTGGACGTTCGGCTTGCGGATATTCGCGATGACGTCCTTCGGGTCCATCGCACCGCGCTCCGACCTGACCGGCCGCGGCGTCACCCCGGAGATGAAGGTCATGTGGGTCGATTCCATGTTGTAGATATGGGACCGTTCCTCGACGATGGCCTCCTCGAGGATGTTCGTCCACATCTTGACGGCGATGGAATTGGCCATCGTCCCCGACGGACAGAAAAGCGCCGCTTCCTTGCCCATGGTCTCGGCGGCCAGCGCCTCGAGCCTCTGGACGGTCGGATCGTCGCCCAGAACATCGTCGCCGACCACGGCCTCGGCCATGGCCTTGCGCATCTTCTCGGTCGGCCGAGTAACGGTATCGCTTCTGAAGTCCGAATAAGTGATCATTTTTTTCTATCCTCCGGAGTTTCAATTATATTTAAAAGGCGTGGGAAAAGGCAGTTTTTTCTTTCGTATGATCGCGGATGGGCGTGGTGGCGATGCCTAAAAGGGCCGAGGGGAATCGTCGGAGGGAGCATAAAGCGGCGATTTAGGCTTCACGGGACGGATACGCGGACTCCTCCCATCGGATCCGGCCCGGGAAGGCGTATTAAATCACCGCAGCGGACGGAGACGATCCCCGAAGGACCTCTAGGCATCGCGGTGAGGAGGGCAACGCTCCGCCGGTTTACTAAGTTCCAAATCTATGATAATAATAGTTGTCGAATTCCTGATCGTGAACATCGCATATGGCCAAGAAAATACTCTATAATTTGGCCCTTTCTTCGCTCCTCTTCCTTATCCTTTTCTTCCTGAGCGCGGTCATCTTTTCCCAGGTCCTCCTCAAGAGCGAGGCCGTCACCGTCCCCGACCTCACCGGCAAGACCGTCGCCCAGGCCCGGACAGAGCTGGCCAAGAAGGATCTCTCCGTCGCCCAGAACGGCACGGAATCGAGCGACCGCTGGGAGAGGGGCCTCATCGTCCGGCAGGACCCTGCGGCCGGGTCGAGGATCCGCGTGACCAAGGTCGTCCGGGTGATGACGAGTTCCGGGAGCGAGAAAGTCACTGTCCCCGACCTAGTCGGTAAAAGCCTGGACGAAGCGCTGACCATGCTCCAAGCGGGCAGCCTCGCCAAGGGCAAGCTGACCCAAGTCCACACTCCACGACTTCCCGCCGGCCGCATCCTCGCCCAAAAGCCCGAGCCGGGCTCAGTCGTCGAGCGCAATCTTCCAGTCGGCCTGCTCCTCAGCCAGGGCGACGTCGACGACCGCTTCATCATGCCCGACCTCATCGGCCGCCGCGCGGACCGCGTCATCGGCCGGCTCAAAGCCCTGGATTTCAAGGTCGCCGACATCCGCTACGTCTATTACCCCGGGGCCGCAGCCGGGATCATCGTCAAACAGGACCCGTCGAGCGGCTTCCGGGTCCAGAAGAGGAACAGGATCTCGCTTGAGGTCAGCCGCTGATGGTCCGCATCGCCCCGTCGATCCTGTCCGCGGATTTCGCCAAGCTCGGCGAGGCGGTCAAGCTCGCCGAAAAGGCCGGGGCGGACATCATCCACGTCGACATCATGGACGGGCACTTCGTGCCCAACCTGACGCTCGGGCCCCAACTCGTCGCCGCCATCCGCCGCGAGACGCGCCTGCCGATCGACGTCCATCTCATGGTCGAGAATCCCCGCGCCTTCGTCCCCCTGTTCCACGAGGCCGGGGCCGACTGGATCTCCCTCCACGTCGAGGCCACGGCTCATCTCCACAAGGACCTGACCATGATCCGGGGCCTCGGGCGGAAAGCCGGGGCAGCCCTCAACCCGGCGACACCGATCGAGACCTTGAAAGAAGTCCTGGGAGAGCTCGACTTCATTTTGGTAATGTCGGTCAACCCCGGCTGGGGAGGACAATCCTTCATCCCCGCCTGCCGGGAGAAGATCACGAAGCTGAGGGACTGGATCCGCGCCGAGAAGCGCGAGATCCCCATCGAGGTCGACGGCGGGATCAAGCTCGACAACGTCGAGGACATCATCCGCGCGGGCATGGAGATCGTCGTCGCCGGGTCGGCCATTTTCGAGGCCCCCGACCCCGCCGGGGTCATCCGGGCCATGAAAGAGATCGCGAGGAAGACACCATGAAGAAACACGCCAAGATGAAGACGCTCGCCGCTTTGCTCCCCCTGCTGATCATGCTCGGACTGGCGGCGGGATGCCATAAAAAGACGGCCGAGATCACGCCGGACCTCTCCTCCTCCGACGAAGCCCTCTACAGGCTGGGCGAAGCGGAGATGAAAAAGGACACGGAAAAAGCCATCCTCTATCTCCGCCAGATCATGGACTCGTTCCCCAAGAGCTTTTACGCCCAGCGGGCCAAGCTCCTCATCGCCGACGCCTACTTCCGCAAGGGCGACGAGAGCCACCTGCTCCTGGCCGCGGCCGAGTACCGGGAGTTCATCCGCACCTACCCCTACTCCCCTTCGGCCGCCTACAGCCAGTACCAGGTGGCCATGACCTTCTACAAGAAGATCCTGAAGCCGGGGCGCGACCAGTCCAAGACCACCCAGGCCCTCGCGGAATTCAAAAAAGTCATCACCGACTTTCCCGCGAGCGACCAGGCCAAGACGGCCCAGGAAAAGATCAAGGACTGCGAAGAGCGGCTGGCGGCCCACAGCGCCGAGATCGCCATAGGATACAACAAGAGGCGGGCTTACCGGGCCTCCATCAGCCGGCTGTCGGAGATCATGACCAGCTACCCCGACTATTCCCACCTGGAAGAGATCTATTACTACCTCGGCGACTGCCATTTCATGATGAGACTGTACGACCAGGCCATTCCGTTCTTCACCAAGGTGATCACGGATTACCCCAGCGTGGCCCTGGCCAAAGCGGCCACGAAGCGTCTGGCCGAGATCGAGAAGTTGAAGGCCGCCCTGAAGGACAGCAAGGACAATAAAAACAAGAAGGGCTGACCCCGAAGGGGCGTGGGAGGTTTCCTCATGAGAAAACGAAGCGGGGGGGCTTGGCGGCTCCTTTCCCTGGGGATCGCGCTGGGGCTGGCCTCAGCGCCCGCGCCGGCGGCGGAATCGAAGGTCAAGACGTTCATGGCCGGATTGAATTTCGACCATTTTTCGAGGACGATCGTCTGGGACGGAGACACGGCAACTTCCCGGCTCCGGGCCAGCCTGGTTTCGGCCCGCACGGATTTCGGGTTCGGGAAGGGCCTGACCTTGAGCCTCTCCGCCGGCCTGTCCCTCACCGGCTTCGATGGACTCGCCTTCGGGACGCTCCCCATCACCCTCGAATACGACGCCTCGCCCATGAAAGGCTTGGTCCTGGGGACCGAACTCGAGGCCCTTCTTATTAAATCCGGTGACTTTGAGATAAAGGCCGCCGGCCGGTTCGTCTCTTCCTTCGGAATGTCCAAAACATGGCCGCTCGAGGGGTTCGCCGTCGAAGGGGAGGCCAAGGGCCGCTCGAACTGGATGGAGGCTTCCGCCGGTCCCCGGTTGGCCTACTTGTTATCCGACACGTTCGTTCCCTATCTCGAAGTGAACGCCCGCTGGCTCCGGGCCGATTTTCGGATGGAAGAAACGCTGGAGGACCTCCAAGGCCTGGAGACGAAGCGGCTCAAAGGGGATATCTCGTTCAGCATCGCGCTCGGCGGGGACGCCCGCGTGTCCGATCGGTTGACGATCAAGGCCAAGGCGGGATTCGTCCCCTATGCCGGAGGGGCGGATGCCCTGGCTTCCGTCGGCCTCTTGTATATGTTTTAGAGCAAGGAGAGGAACATGAAGGTCCCGGCTAAAAGGTCAGTCAAAGCGATCCCGGCTCTCCTCGTCCTCCTGGTCGTCGGACTGGGCACCACGGACGCCGGCTGGGTCAAGCAGACGAAGCTCGGCGACCGTCTCTTCCAGCGGCCCGTCCGCACCCAGCGCGTCGAAAGGCCGGCCCTCCGGCGCGGCCCCCGCTACGCCGCCGACCGCGTCCTCGTCCGTTTCAAGCCCGGTGTGGCCGAGGCCTACGCAGAGGGACTGCTCCGATCCTACGGGTTCTCATCGATCAGGCTGATCCCGCGGATCGGCGTCTACAGCGTCCGGACGTCGCCCGGGTCCTCCGTCGCCGAAACCCTGGCCATGCTCCGCCGTAACGGCGACATCGAGCAGGCCCGGCCCGACTACCGGGCCCGCCTGGCCGATACCCCCAACGACACGTTCTTCGTCCGGTATCAATACAACCTCCGCAACAGGGGCGGGGTCCTCGACATCAGCCCTGGCATCCAGCTTCAGACGACCGCCGGCGCCGACATCAAGGCCACGCCCGCCTGGGACGCTGCCATGGGCGATCCCGAAGTGGTCATCGCCATCCTCGACTCGGGCGTCGACAGAACGCACCCCGACCTCGCCGCCAAGATCATCTCCCCCGGCCGCGACTTCGCCAACGACGACGACGACGCAACCGACGACCACTGGCACGGCACCCACGTCGCCGGGATCGCCGCCGCTGACACCAATAACGCGGTTGGCATCGCCGGCGTCGCCTGGAACTGCAGTATCCTCCCCGTCAAGGTCATGGGCGCCGACGGCAATGGCTTTTACAGCTGGATCATCGACGGCATCATCTGGGCGGCCGACCAGGGGGCCGACGTCATCAACCTCAGCCTGGGCGGGGATTTCGACGACCCCTTCCTCGAGGACGCCTGCAAGTACGCCTTCGACCGGGGAGTCGTCGTAGTCGCCTCGACTGGAAACGACTACGGGGGCCCCGTCCTCTATCCCGCCGCTTACGACAGCTGCGTCCTCGCCGTCGCCGCCACCGATTACAGCGACCAGCCGGCCGATTTTTCAAACTCCGGCCCGCAGGTGGACGTCGCTGCGCCCGGCATCTACATTCTCGGCCCGGCCCCCCAGTGGTACGTCGGGGAAGCCTACCTCCCCTATCTTTTCGCTTCGGGGACCTCCCAGGCGGCGCCCCACGTCTCCGGGATGGCCGCCCTGATCAAGAGCCTCAAGCCCGAGCTCAAACCCGCCGATGTCATGAGGATCATTTGTTACACGGCCGACGACGTCAACGCGTCGGCTTATCGCGGCCGCGACGACCACATCGGCTACGGCCGGATCAACATGGAAAGGGCCCTCGTCCCCTACATCCTCAAGTAGCCTCCGGGAAAACATGATCAAGTTCCTGCGGGTCAGGAATCTGGCCACGATCGAAGACCTCGAGGTCCACCTCGACCGGGGCTTCTCCATCCTGACCGGGGAGACCGGCGCCGGAAAATCCATCATCATCGACGCCATCCGGCTCATCCTGGGAGACAAGGGCTCGCCTGACCTCGTCCGCACGGGCCGGAAAGAAGCGTTCATCGAGGCCGTCTTCGACGTTTCCCGGCAGCCTATCGACCTGGACGGACTCCCGGAGCCCGAGGACGGCGAGCTCCTCATCCAACGCTCGATCACCGGCCAGGGGACGGGCAAGGCCTTCGTCAACGGCGTCCTCGTGCCCGTCCGCCGGCTGCGGGAGCTCAGCGGCCGGCTCATCGACATCTACGGCCAGAACGACCACGTTTTCCTCCTCCATCTCGAGAACCACCTCGGCTACCTCGACGACGTCGTCGACGACCCCGGCCTCCTCCGGGACACGGCCCGGTCGGCCCGGGACCTCAGGCGTCTCGTCCAGGAAAAACGCGACCTCGAGGCGAAGGAGAAGGAGCGCGTGCAGAGGCTCGATTTCATCGACTACCAGGTGAAGGAGATCGAGGCCGCCCGGCTCCGGCCCGGCGAGGACGAGGAGCTTCTTCGGGAACGTGAGATCCTGAAGAACGCCGGAAAGATCGCCGGCCTCGTGGACAAGGCCCTCGACCTGGCCTATCTCAGCGATGACTCCCTCATCCCCCGGCTCACCCGGCTCCGGTCCGTCCTTGGTGAGCTTTCCGTCTACGATGCCGCTTTCGGAGAGTTCCATCACGGCCTCGAGGAGGCTTCCATCCTGCTCCGGGACACCGCCGACGCGCTCGTCCGTTTCAAGGACCGCAGGGCCGAGATCCCGGAGAATCCGGAGGCGATCGAAGAGCGGCTGAGCGTCATCGAGAAGCTCAAGCGCAAGTACGGGGGAACGATCGAAGCGGTCGTCGGACACGGCGAGGCCCTCCGTAGCGAACGGTCCTCACTGGATGCCGGCCGCGAAAGGCTCCAGGAGCTCGAATCCTCCATCCGGTCGAAATTCGGCGAATACTCGGACTTCGCTTCCCGACTCGGCGCCGAACGGGC
This sequence comes from uncultured Eubacteriales bacterium, assembly GCA_964525875.1. Taxonomy (GTDB): domain Bacteria; phylum Acidobacteriota; class Aminicenantia; order Aminicenantales; family Saccharicenantaceae; genus RBG-16-66-30. The sequence continues at coordinate 10,623 of CAZGJS010000023.1, read as the reverse complement.
GAAGGCGGCCGAAAAGCTCGGCCGCCTCATCGAAAAGGAGATCGCCGTCCTGGGTATGAAGAAGGCCCGGTTCGAGGTCCAGCTGACCGGCGTCCCCCCTTCGCTCGAAGACGGCGCGACGATCCGCGACCAGGGGGCCCAGGACGCCGAGTTCCTGCTCTCGCCCAACCCGGGCGAAGAGCTTCGTCCCCTGAAAAGGATCGCCTCGGGCGGGGAGCTGTCGAGGATGATGCTGGCGCTCAAGTCCGTGGGCAAGGACAAAGAGATCCTCAAGACGCTCATCTTCGACGAGATCGACGCGGGGATCGGGGGAAGGACAGCCGAGTTCATCGCCCAGAAGCTGCGCCACCTATCCGCCCGTCACCAAGTGATCTGCATCACCCACCTGCCCCAGATCGCCTCTTCCGCCGCCCACCATTTCCACGTCGAAAAGAAGGTCGAAAAGGACCGGACCTTCACGAGCGCCCGCAAGCTCGGCCGCGAGGAGCGGGTCGAGGAGATCGCCCGTCTCGTCGCGGGCAGCCGGCTGACGGCGGCCTCCCGGGAGGCCGCCCGGGAGATGCTCGACGCCAATCGCCAAGGAGGATGACGCCATGACCCGTGCCGACGACGCCCTCTCGCTTTTCCGCCAGGGCTTCAGCTGCTCCCAGGCCGTCGCCGCCGCTTTCGCAGGGGATTTCGGCCTCGACAGGGACACGGCGCTCCGCGTCTCCCAGCCATTCGGCGGCGGCATCGCCCGGAGGGCGGACTGGTGCGGCGCCATCACCGGCGCTTTTCTGGCGATCGGGCTCAAGCACGGCCGGACCCGGGCCGAGGACGCCGCCGCGCGGGACCGGACTTACGCCCTCGTCCAAGAATTCATCCGCCGGTTCACGGACCGGCACGGCCATATCCGATGCAAGGACCTCCTCGGCTGCGACATCGGGACGCCCGAAGGACAGAAGAAAGCGGAGGAGCTGAACCTCCACAAAACGCGTTGCGAGGATTACGTCCGGGACGCCGTCGCGATCCTCGAAGAGATCTTATAATACCCCCATGAACGGCAGCTTGAGCGGTCTGAAGTTTTTCGTCCGGACGTTCGGCTGTCAGATGAACGAGAACGACTCCGAGCACATCGCCGGCGTCCTCACCCAGGCGGGGGGCGGGAGGACGGCCGAGCCTGAAGACGCCGACATCGTCGTCGTCAACACCTGCGCCGTCCGGGAAAAGTCGGAGGAAAAGCTCTACTCCTACCTCGGGCGGCTGTCCAGCCTGAAAAGGAAGAGGCCTTTCCTTCTCGGCGTCGCCGGTTGTGTCGCCCAGGTCCGGAAGGCCGACCTTCTCAAGAAGAGGCCGTTCGTGGACTTCGTCGTCGGGCCGGACAACTACCTCGACCTCCCCACGATCGTCAGGAATGCAGCCGAAGCCCCCGCCGTCATGACGGATCGGGGCCGGGACTGGAGGGAGGTCGGAGCGGAGGCGACGGCCCGGGAGAACGGGTGGAGCGCCTTCGTCCCGGTGATGGAAGGCTGCGATAATTTCTGCGCCTACTGCATCGTCCCCTTCAGCCGCGGCCGGGAGAAGTTCCGGCCCCTCCCTAGCATCGTCGAAGAAGTCCGCCGCGCGGCCGGAGCGGGCGCGCTGGAAGTCCAGCTGCTGGGACAGAACGTCAATTCTTACCAGGACCCGGAGTCGGGGCTCGGGTTGGCCGGGCTCCTCGACCGGGTCTGTGCCGTGCCCGGGGCCGAATGGGTCCGTTTTATCGCCTCCCATCCGAAAAGCTTCGGCGACGAGATCATCGAGGCCATGGCCCGAAACACAAAGGTCTGCCGGGGCCTGCACCTGCCCCTTCAATCCGGCTCGTCCCGCGTCCTCGAGCAGATGAACCGGGGATATACCCGGGAGGACTATCTCGACCTGGCCGGCCGCATCAAAGCGGGCCTGCCGGACATCCTCCTCAGCACGGACGTCATCGTCGGTTTCCCGGGCGAGACGGAGGAGGATTTCGAGGCGACCTGCGGCCTTCTCCGCGAGATCCGTTTCGCCAACATCTTCTCCTTCCGCTACTCGCCCCGCCCCCTGACCGAGGCGGCTCGCATCCCCGACGACGTCCCCCTCGAGGTCAAGAGGAGGCGGCTCGTCGCCCTCCAGCAGCTCCAGAGGACGATCCAGATCGAGCTCAATTGGTCGTTCATCGGCCGGGACGTCCGCGTGCTCTGCACCGGGCCGAGCGTCAAGGGCGGCGGCCGCTACGCCGGCAGAACGGAAGGCAACCAGGTCGTCAATTTCGACGCCGCCACGGACCCGACAGGACGCTTCCTCACCGTCCGCATCACCGGCTCCGGCCCCTACAGCCTCCACGGCCAAGCGATCGATTAGGGGGACTGTCCTCATTCGGTTGCCGAATGAGGGTTGTCCCCCTTCACGGCCGCATCCTTTAGGGTGCGTTGCACTTTGGGACGGTTTCCGATATAATCACTCATCCCTTGGATTCGCTCCGTCGGGAATTGAGAAAAACGGATGAAAGTCAACGTCTGGAATACGATCCAGCAGCTCAGCAAAGAGCGATCCGTCGAGCCGCGCCTCATCATCCAGGCGATCGAGGAATCCCTTCGGGTCGCCTCCTCCCAGTTCTTCTCCCAAAAGGAAAATGTCCAGATCCTGTTCAAGCCCGAGAAGGGGGAGCTCCGCGTTTTCGCCGTCAAGCGGGTGACGGAGAGCCCCAAGAACACCGCCCAGGAGATCTCCCTGGACGAGGCCCGGGCCATCCGTCCCGGAGCCCAGGAGGGCGAGACGGTCGAGGTCGACCTTCCCTCCGACACCCTGGGCCGCATCGCTGCCCAGGCCGCGAAGAAGGTCATCTTCCAGAAGGTCCGCGACGCCGAGCAGGATAAGATCTACGGCGATTTCGCTCCCAGGATCGGTGAGATCGTCACCGGAGTCGTCCGCAGGGTCGAAGACAACGTCATCATCCTCGAGGTCAACAGGATCGAAGTTTCATTCCCCCTGCGCGAGACGCTGCCCAACGAGGAGCACCGGCGGGGAGACCTGGTCAAGGCCGTCATCATCCAGGTCCTCAAGGGCTACCAGGGGCCCCAGATCATCGTCTCCCGGGCGAGCCCGCGCTTCCTGGCCCGGCTCCTCGAGACGGAGATCCCGGAGATCGCCAACGGGGCGATCGAGATCAAGGACATCGTCCGCCAGCCAGGAGAAAGGTCCAAGGTCGCCGTGACCAGCCACGAACGCGACGTCGACCCCATCGGCGCCTGCATCGGCGTCAAAGGGAATAGGATCCTGGCCATATCCAAAGAGCTCCAAGGCGAAAAAATCGATATCATCGAGTGGTCGTCCGACCTCGTCAGCTACGCCAAGTCCGCACTGAGCCCGGCCAAGGTCGACCGGCTCCAAATCGTGAGCCGGACGGAGAAGGTCATGCTGGCTATCGTCCCCCAGGACCAGCTTTCGCTGGCCATCGGCAAGAAGGGGATCAACGTCAAGCTGGCCTCCAGGCTCGTCGACTGGAAAATTTCAATAAAGCAAGAAGACGCGAATGAGTGAACCAACCAAGAAACTCGCTGTGAAGAAAACATCCAAAGAGGCCCCGGCCAAACCGGCTGCGCCTGCGCCCGCCGTCCATAAGCCGGTGGCCCCCGCTCCTGTTCCCTCTAAGCCCGCTGTCCATAAGCCGGCGCCTCCCAAGCCTGCGCCTCACAAGCCGGCGGCTCCCAAGCCCGCGGCTCCCAAGCCGGTGCTGTCCAAGCCTGTGCCGCCCGGGCCGGCGCTGGCAAGGCCGGTGCCTCCGAAGCCGGTAGCTCCCGCGCCTTCCGTTCCAAAGCCGGCGGCGCCCGCCCCGGCCCCTCCCAAACCGGCGCCCCTCAGGCCGACGGCCCCTCCGGCCGCGGCGACCACGCCTGCGGTCCCCGTCAAACCGACCCCTCCCCCGCCGGCGCCGCCGAAGCCGACGACGCCGCCCCCCGCGCCTCCCAAGCCGCGGCACAAGGTCGAACTCCGGGAGGGCTGGCTGCTCAAGGAGGCCGCCGAGGCGATGAAGGTCAGACCCAAGGACCTTTTAGACAAGCTCGCCGCCAAGGGCTTCAAGGCCGACCTCGAAGAATTCATCGACGCCGCGCTCGCCGCGGTCATCACCAAGGTCACCAACTTCGACGCCGAATTCATCACCCTCGACCTGGCCATGCGCCGGAAGGCCGAGGGCCGGACGGCCGAGCTCGCGCCGCGATCGCCCGTCGTCACCATCATGGGCCACGTCGACCACGGCAAGACGACCCTCCTCGACGCCATCCGCTCCTCGCACCTCGTCGACAAGGAGTCCGGCGGCATCACCCAGCACATCGGCGCTTACCGCGTCGCCGCCAGGAACCGCACCATCACCTTCATCGATACGCCGGGTCATGAGGCCTTCACCCAGCTCAGGGCCCGCGGCGCAAAGGCCACGGACATCGTCGTTCTGGTCGTCGCCGCCGACGACGGGGTCATGCCCCAGACGAAAGAGGCCATCGACCACGCCAAAGCGGCCAACGTGCCGATCATCGTGGCCATCAATAAGATCGACAAACCCGACGCCAACGTCGACCGCGTCAAGCAGCAGCTATCGAAAGAGAACATCCTCGTCGAGGACTGGGGCGGCAAGACGATCAGCGTCGAGGTCTCGGCCAAGGAGAAGAAGAACGTCGGCGAACTACTCGAGATGATCCTCCTCCTCAGCGACATCCTCGAGATCAAGGCCAACCCCAAGGTCCCCGCCCAGGGCGTCGTCCTCGAGGCCCGCCTCGACAGCCAGAAAGGGCCGATCGCCACCGTCATCATCCAGCAGGGAACCCTCCTGCAAGGTCAGGCCTTCGTCTCGGGCCTGGCCATGGGCAAGGTCCGGGCCATGTTCGACGAGCACGGCAAAGTCCTCAAGAGCGCCGGGCCATCCATGCCCGTCGAGATCATGGGCTTTTCGGAAGTCCCCGTTGCCGGCGATTTCTTCCAGGTCATGGACGATCCCACGGCGGCCAAACATGTCGTCGCGTTCCGGAGATCCCAGGTCAAGGGGAAGGAATCCCCCCGCGCCAGCGGCGCCACCCTCGACGAGATGTTCAAGAAGATCGAAGGCGGTCAGGCCAAGGAACTGGCCCTCGTCCTCAAGGCCGACGTCCAGGGCTCGATCGAAGTCCTGTCGGACGTCGTCTTGCCCCTCAGCACGGACAAGGTCAAGATCAAGATCATCCACGCCGCCACCGGCGCCGTTTCCGAGGCCGACGTCCTCCTGGCCTCGGCGTCCAAGGCCATCGTCATCGGCTATAACGTCAAACCGAACCCCGCGATCCTCTCCCTGGCCAAGAAGGAAGGCGTCGAGATCCGGACGTATAAGATCATCTACCAGCTCGCGGACGATATCAAGAAGGCCGTCATCGGCCTGCTCGACCCGATCATCAAGGAGACCTTCCAGGGCCGCGCCGAGGTTAGGAAGGTCTTCCAGATCCCCAAAATCGGGACGATCGCCGGTTGCTACGTCCAGGACGGACGGATAACGCGCAACGCCGAAGCCCGCGTCTTCCGCGGCCGCGAGGTCGTCCACCAGGGCAGGATCTCTTCCCTCAAGCACCTCAAAGAGAACGTCACCGAGGTCAAGAATGATTACGAGTGCGGCATCGGCGTCGGCGGCTTCAGCGATTTCCAGCCGGGCGATACGATCGAGGCGTTCATCCGGGAAAAGGTCAAGGCCGTCTAACGGCGCGGGAGGGTTCCGATGGTCATCGGCGTCCTGAAGCTCAACCTTTTTTTCCCCTACGCCCATTCCCTCAAGGACAAGCGGCGCATCCTCCACGGCTTCAAGGACAGGGTCCGGAGGCGCTACAATGTCGCCCTGGCCGAGGTCGACTTCCAGGACAAGTGGCAGCGGGCTTTGCTCGGGATCGTCAGCCTCAATAGCCAGCAGACGATCGTCGAAGAGGTCCTCGGCCACGTTTTGGCCGACGCCCTGAACCTCCAGGAGGCGGAGGTCGCCGGCCAGGAGATCCGTTATGTCTGAAAAAGGTATCCGGCCGCGCCGCGTGGCCGATCTCGTCCAGGCGGAGCTCAGCCGCCTCCTCATCACTGAATTCCAGGATCCCTTATCGGGGCTTCTGACCGTCACCCGGGTGGAGATGACCCCGGACCTCCATTCGGCCAGGGTCTACTTCAGCGTTTTCGGGACGGCCGATCCCCAAGACCTCCTGGCCCGCATCGAGAAGAGCAAAGGGCACATCCGGCGGACGCTTGCCTCCCGGGTTCGGTTGAAGTATAATCCCCAACTATTTTTCGCCTTGGATCCGGGCCCCGAGCATCAGGAGAGGATCGACAGGCTGATCGAAGAGACAAAGAAGCATGGCCACTGAACCCAGGGAACAGATCGCGGCCAGGATCAAGGCGTCGCGGACGATCGCCGTGACCTCCCACCTCCGGCCGGACGGCGACTCCCTCTCGACGGCCATGGCCCTCTGCCTGATGGGACGCCTCCTGGGCAAGGATGTCGCCATCGTCAACCATGACCAGACACCCCTGCCCTTCTCCGGCTTCCCCGAGCTCGCCGGGATCCGCATCGGCCAGATCCAGGCGGCGGACTTCGATACGGTCATCCTCCTCGAGTGCGCCGACGTCTCCCGCTCCGGGCAGGAAGGCCTGGCTGAGGCCTACAAGATCAACATCGACCACCACTATTCGAACACGCCCTACGCCGACATCAACTGGATCGACCCCGAGGCCCCGGCCGTAGGGGAGATGGTCCTCGACCTGAGCCGTTTCTTAGGCATCACCTTGACACCCGAGATCGCGGAGCACCTCTACTGCGCCATCGTCTCCGACACCGGCTCGTTCCAGTTCTCCAATACGACGCCCCGCGCCCTCGCGGCCGCGACCGAACTCGCCCGTCTCGGCGCCAGCCCTATCCGCGTCACGGAGAGGCTCTACAACAACAACCGGCCGGAGAAGGTCCAGCTCCTCGGCCGCGTCCTCTCCACCCTGACCATGAACGGCAAGGGCAATATCGCCGTCATCAGTATGTTCCTGCGCGACACCGAGACCCTCCACCTCAAGGAGATCGACACCGAGGATATGACGACCTTGGCCCGCACCATCAAGGGCGTCGAAATGGTCATGTTCTTCAAGGAGATGGGCCATGAGACCTTCCGGGTCAGCCTGAGGTCGAAGGGCAGCGCCAACGCGGCCCGCGTGGCCGAACATTTCGGCGGCGGCGGGCACATCCACGCCTCCGGCTTCACCGTCTACGGCCCTTATGAGCGTCTCATCCGGGAGATCCCGGCGATCGTCGAGACCCTCCTCACAGGGGCGTCGGAATAATAGGCCCGGACGACCCGGAATGCCCTTCGACGGTCTTCTCGTCATCGACAAGCCCACCGGACTCACCTCGCACGACGTCGTGGCCAGGGTCCGCCGGCTCCTGGGGGTACGGCGGGTCGGCCACGGCGGGACGCTCGACCCGGACGCCACGGGCGTCCTCCTCGTCGCCGTCGGCCAGGCGACGCGGTTTTTCCCCTACCTCTCCAAGGAAGACAAGGTCTACGAGGGCACGATCCGGCTCGGCTTTGCGACGGACACCTATGACGCCTCCGGGCGTCCGTCCACGGAGGAATCGCGCGACTTCCCCGACCGCGAAGACCTGGCCGGAGCCATGAAATGCTTCGAAGGGACGATCCACCAGACGCCCCCTTCCTTTTCGGCCAAAAAGATCGGCGGAAAGCCGGGCTACAAATTGGCCCGGGCCCACAGGGAATTCACCCTTAAACCCTCCGTCGTGACGGTCGAGTGGTTCAGGCTTCGCGATTACCGGCCGCCTCTCGCCATCTTCGAAACGAAATGTTCGGCCGGGACTTACGTCAGGTCGCTCGCCCACGACCTCGGTCAACGCCTGGGCTGCGGCGCCCATCTCGAAGCCCTCCGGCGGACGTCCGTCGGCCCCTATGCCTTGGGCGATGCAGTGACCCTCGCCGCTCTGGAAGAGCCGGGAGGGAAAGATATGGCCGCGGCGCTCATCCTGCCACTCGAGCGGCTCATCCCCGGGGTGCCCGCGGTGGCCGTCCTGCCGGAGGCGGAAATGCGGATCCATAACGGAGCCGCCCTCGGGCCGGCGCATCTTGGCCCTCCCCTCCCGGGCGCTCCCCCTTTCCCCCGAGAAGCGTGCGTCCTGCGGCTGTTCGGAGAGTCGGGCAAGCTCCTCGCCCTGGCCCGGCCTTCCCCTGACGGCGAGAGTCTCCACCCGTTCCTCGTCATCACCTGAGCCCTGCTTTCCCCCCCGGCATTCCGGGAGCAGGGCCTTTTCCACAAATCCTTGAATTTTAGGCGGGGGTAATGTATTGTATGAGGATTATGCGCCTGAACAAGAACCAGATCGAGCATCTCGGATCGTTGATCCTGCGCAACCTGTCCAAGGAAGGCAAGATCATCTTCGAGGACAAGTCCCGTCTGCTCGAAGAGGTGACCAGCCTGCTCATCGAGGAGTTCCAGAAGGAGGAACACCTCGACCAGGAGGTCCGCGAACTGCTCAGCAAGCACATCGATAAGATCCGCAAGGATAACATCGAGTACCAGCAGATGTTCAAGCTGATCAAGACCAAGCTGGCCCGGGAAAAGGGGATCGTCCTGTGAGCAACAGACTGTCGCGGGAAAAAATCAATTACCTGTCCCGCCAGGTCCTCAATTTCCTCGAGAAGGTCGATCAGGTCGATTTCCTGGATGACCCGAACGAGATCCGCCTGGTCATCGTCAGGTCCATCGAAGAGGAAATGAAGCTCTACGAGTCCCTCGACAAGAAGGCCATCGACAAGATCAAGTCCCAGAAAAAGGCCATCGAAGAAGGCAGCCGGGAGTACGAGATCCTCTATCGGAAGTACTACAACGACGAGCTGGCCAAGCTCGGCAAGCTCAGCGACTGAACCCCCGCTCGTATACCCCAAATAATCAGAAGAAAAAAAGGGGCCAGAGAGTTCGCTCTCTGGCCCTTGCGGACGTTCGTTGACGGTCCGGCTTAGAACAGGAACCGGAAGCCGAGCCCGGTCTTGTAGTTGTGGTTGAAGGACCGGAAGAGGGGCGCGCGGAACTCGAAGAACAGCTGGCCCTTGCTCGTCCACTTGTCGAAGACGTCGAACCCGGTCTGGGCGACAAGGTCGAGACCGGCCTCGTGGTTCGCGTCTTTTGGCTGGGTGGCTGTGCTGAAGCCGACGCCGGTGCCAATGAAGAATTTCTGGAAGTGGCCGTTGACCAGGGCGTCGGCGGTGAAGACGAGGCGCCACGGCGAGCCGGCCAACGGGATGGCCCCGCCGGCGCTCAGCGTGAAGCTCCACTGGTCGGGGGTGATCCAGGCGAACAGGCCGGCACGCAGGAAGCCGTAGAGGGCCGTGCTCCCGCCGTAGAGACCGGGGCCGCCGGCGACCGTCCAGAAGAGCTTCTTCTGGGTTACTTCGAAGGTCAGGCGGCAGGGGTCGGAGGCCGGCGACTGGGCGCCGTCGTTGTCGAAGACCGTGACGTTGATCGTGTAGGTCCCGGCTTTGGTGAAGACCTTTTCCCAGATCCAGGGCTTCCGCGTCGTGACGCAGGTGTCGATGACGTTGCCCTGGGCGTCAAGGAGCTCGAAAACGACCTTGGCGATCTGGCCGTCGGGGTCGCTCGACCCGGAAGCGTCGAAGGTGATGGGCCGGCCGACATAATCCTCGCACGGCAGGCATGACGTCCAGAGCTTGCAGATCGGCGGGAAGTTGATGGATACCTTCCCGGCGCAGGGGTTGGCCGCTGTGATCCCTTCCATATTGACGGCCGTGCCCTTGAAGGAGTATTCGCCCGGCTTGTCGAACTTCGTCTGCCACTTGGGCGATTGGGGCGTCAGCTCCTGGGTGGCCAGCTTCAGGCCCTGGGCGTCAAAGACCTCGACGCTCATCGTCTTGGCGTACTGCGTCCCGCTCATATCGACGGTGATCGGGTCGTTGACGTTGGCCCGTTCCGGGCTGACGACGAGGCTGCAAACGGCCGGCGGGATGGCGTCCACGACGTTCATACCGAGGGCGATGTTGCCGCAGTTCTTGGGGATGATGAAGTCGTAGATCTTCCAGTCCTTCTTGACCTTGACGATGAAGACCGGTAGGGCTTGCTTACCCGCCCACTCGATGTTCCTGGCGACCTTGACCTGGTTACGGGCTTTGAAAAGCATCCAGGGGAACGTCTCGCCGATGGGGAGGGTCGTGTCGACCCATTCGGCTGTCTTGATCTGGTCCATGAACGGCTCATAGAGCTCTGGGTTCCCGGCCAGGTCGAAACCCGTCTTGATGTCGGCGGAGTAGCGCTCGAAGAGGCCCTTCATGACCTCCGAGGTCGGGACCTGTCCCTTGATCTCGACAAAGGTGTAAAGTCCGATCCTCTTGAGTTTTGTCGTTTGGGCAAAAGATATCGCCGTGAACGCGACGAGCGCCATCACGACAAAAAGTACTACAGATTTACGCAATTTCATTATAATCCTCCTATGATTGTGGCATAAAAATGCAAGTTCTAGTGGGATTTATAATAGACTTGGGCCTATTTGTCAAGCAAAATCGACCCGTTGTCAAGCCAACATGAATACTTCCGGTTTCCACCAACGTGAAAACTTCCGCTTTT
>CAZGJS010000022.1:0-35509 GCA_964525875.1 uncultured Eubacteriales bacterium | reverse complement strand
CCCGTAGGAGTCTGGGCCGTGTCTCAGTCCCAGTGTGGCCGATCACCCTCTCAGGCCGGCTACCCATCATCGCCTTGGTAGGCCATTACCCTACCAACTAGCTAATAGGACGCAGGCTCATCCCCAAGCGCCTTACGGCTTTGACTCCGAGGACTTGTGTCCCGGAGTATCATGCGGTATTAGACCCGCTTTCGCAGACTTATTCCTCACTCGGGGGAAGATTACCCACGTGTTACTCACCCGTTCGCCACTATCCCAGAGTATTGCTACTCCGAGACCGTTTGACTTGCATGTGTTAAGCACGCCGCCAGCGTTCGCTCTGAGCCAGGATCAAACTCTTCAATTATCAGAACTCTTGCGAGTTCCTAGCGAATTTGATTTTGGCAAAAAAGATCAAAAACTGGTCGCTCCGCTTTTTGTTTCAAAGAACAAACTTCTCTCTAACCCGAGAGAGAAACCTCAATCATCTATCCGAATCTGACGATTATTTCAACCAGTGACGGTTGTCAGAATGATAGCCTTTAGGGCCTCCATAGTATAGGGATTCCCCGGGGGCTTGTCAAGAGCCGACAGAAAAAAGATCCGCGATGGCCGCGTGTCGCCGCCGGTTGACGCAATATACCATATTTATCAGCCAATTAGCCATTCGGGTTGACGCTCGGCGGAAGGGATCTTCTCTCTCCCCCCGGGGATTATTTTCGGCCGGACTGGCACGCCGCCCGCTTGAGAGGGGGGCGAATGCGGAAGATGGAGGCGGTCATGAAGCGGCGCGGATTCAGTCTCATCGAAGTCCTGGTGGCCATGGCCCTGGTCCTTCTCCTCGTCGTCGGCGCGGCCGAGCTCCTGACTCTCTCGCTCTGGGCGAAGAGGAAGGGCGACATCACGGCGGCTCTCACCAGCGCGCTCACGGCGAGGCTCGAAACGCTGAAGTCCCGGCCCTTCGAAGACGGCGCGCTCTCGCCCGGGGAACACGCGGAAACCGTCCGCGGCGAGCCGGGGGGTTGTCTCATCGCGGAGGAGTGGGAGGTGACCGACGACGGGGACAGGATGAAGAGGATCAGGCTCAGGGTCCGGTACGCCGGGCGGCCGGGACCGGAAACGGCGGCGGTGCTCTTCATCTCGCGGGATTTGGGATTCCGGCCATGAGAAAGGGCGGGTTCTCCCTGGTCGAATGCCTGCTCGGGATGGCTCTGTCGCTTTTCATCATGACGTCGAGCCTCCAGTTTTTCGGCTTGGCCCAGAAGGTCTTTTTCCGGCTCAAAGAGAGAGAGGAAGCGGGACAAGGCGCGCTGGCGGCTCTCGACAAAATGAGGATCGACCTCCTCCATGCAGGTCAGGGGCTGGCCGGCGAGCTGGCCCTCGGCCTCGTCGCGGCCGCACAAGCAACGGAGGACGAGCTCCGGATGACTTCTCTTGAAAAGCCCCTGATGCTGACTGGAACGGCGCGCGCCGGGGACATCCGGCTTTTTCTGGCTTCGACGGCGGATATCGCCTCCGGCCAGGAGATATGCCTCAGCGACGGCCAGACCGGCGAAGTCCGGACCGTTGCGAGAGTCGAGCGGGGCGCGGTCGTCCTCGGGGAGCCTCTCGAACGCGGCTACTCCCCCGCGACGGCGACCGTCTCGCTCCTCGAAAACGTCTCCTACTTCCTGGACGGGCCGGCCCGCATTCTGCGGCGGCGGGTGAACGCAGGCTCGGCCCAACCCCTTCTCGAGAACATCGCGGCGGCGATTTGGATCTGCGATCCCGAGGCCCGGCTCGTCCGCGTCCGCCTCGAACTCAGCGTCAAAGGAGCGCACCCCCATGAAACGACAGTCTTCCTCAAAAATTCGGCCCTCGCTGAAAAACGCGGGACATAGGGGAAATTCCTGGGACACAATCCCTTTTCAAGAGAAAAGGGTTATGTCCCGAATTTTGCCTGATTGTGTCCCAAGAGCTTTTCAGCGAGGGTCCGTCAGCGTTGTCGTCCTGCTACTCATGGTCGTCTTCACGGGGCTCGGCCTGGCCATGCTCCACGCCTCGGGGCTCCACCTGAAGATCAACGGATTCCGCAAGTTCGCGGTTCTCCTCGACTGCGCGTCGGAGAACGGACTCAAGCGGGGGCTCCGCGACCTCACGGAATGGCTCGAAGCCGCGGGGCCAGTGGCCGCGGTGGCGGCCGAACGCATGGAGGGCCTACGGACAAGGCCGGAGTCGGAATTCCCCCTCCTCCTCGAGGACGCCCTGGGCGCCGCCTTCCCCCGGGTTCTAGAGGAGTCCTTCGAGGGGATGACCTGGCAAAGCCGCGCCACCTGCGGCCTCGGAGGGCTCACGGACATGGGCGCCTATTTCCGGATCTTGGCCAAACTGCGGGTCGAGGCCTCGGGCGGGCTGAGCCATGTCAAGGCAAGGCGTCTGTCCGTCCTTGAGGGCTCTCTGGGGCTTCTGGCCGGACGTCTGCCCATGCCGGCCATTCCTCTCTTTATAGGGAAAGACCTGACCGAGGGGCAAAAAGCCGCCTTCCTCGGGGAAAACGGGATCCGGTTCCTGTCGAGACCCGGCGAGGTCCTCAAGCCGGGGCTCTCGGCCGCGGCCGAAGGGATCCTTCCGGCCGACCTGGGCCCAGTCGTCGCCAAAGCCTTGAATATCGGGATCTTCCGCCCCGGAGACCTGACGCCCGCCCGACTGCGGGAAGCGCTCGGGCTCGAACCATCCACCGAACCCGTTCCCGCCGGCGTCTACCTCATCCAAAACGACCTGGGGCTTGGCGGCATCTTCGTCCAGGGGGACCTCGAAGAGATGGTCCTGGCGACGAGCGGCGACGCCCAGGTCATCGCCTTCCGCGCGGACGGGGCAGAATGGGTCCTCGAGTTCAGCCCGGCCCGGAGCCGGACGGTTTTCCGGACGCCGGAAGGGAGCTTCGCCTACGACCTCGTTCCGCTGCCGATCGTCATCGTCAACGGGAAGATCGAATCGCTCGGCGGCGGACACGTCGCGGGCGACGGCCGGGTCGAGATGGCCCTCGACGGAGAAACGCCCTCCGTCCTAAGCGGCGTCGACCTGACCATCGTCTCCTCGGACAAGGTCACCCTTTCCTCGCACCTCATCCTCCAGGGCGTCAGCTGGCAGGACGGCGTCCCCTACGCCAAGGACTCGCGGGCCCAGCTCGTCATCTATTCGGCGGGACGGGACATCGTCTCCGGCGAGGTGGTCGAGGGAGGGATTACCGTCGGCGAAGGGGCCCCTTCCGATTTGAAACTCCAGGCCTCGATCACCGTGGCCTCGGGCGGTTTCGCGATCGAGGGCGCTGGAAAAGAGGTCCAAGTCCTGGGCGCCCTCCACGCGAACGACTACTCCGGAAACGGGAACACGCTGGCTATCATCCGGGACGAGAGGGCCTTGGCCGGCGAGTTTCCGGAAAACGCGCCTTTGACGGCCGCGCCGCATCTGGCCTTTTTCTCGCTCAAGGTCCTCGTCTGGAAGGAGTATTGAATGAGACGGAGCCAACGGGGATTCACGCTGATCGAGATCGTCATGGCCCTCACCCTGGCCGGCCTGTTCATCTACGGCGGCGCATACACATTCCAGCGGCTCGTGCCGAAATTCCAACTGCAGTCGGGGATCTGGGAAGTGACGTCCGGCCTCAATCAGGCCCGTTTCCGGGCCATCATGTCCGGAGCGCCGGTCCGGGTCCGATTCGTTCCTTCGGGATTCGTCTTCGAACGCTACGACGAGGCCGCGAAGATCTGGCGGACGGCGAGGGCGGCCTCGCTCCCCGGCGTCGCCGTCCGGGCCAACAACAGCCCCGTTTTCCATCCGCAGGGAACGGTCTCAGGCCTGGCTTCGATCACGGTGTCCAACGCGAGGGGAACATACAGGATCACGGTCGCGATAACGGGAAGGGTCAGGACGACGCGGGTGGGTTGAGCGGAGATTCAGGGCAGCATGCCGTGGAGGTTCTTCATCAAACTCGTGACGGTCTGGGCAGTTTCGTGATCGAACTCGACGCCCAATTCAAAGACATTCTCGGCTTCATCTCGCCTGACCCATTTGACCTGGCCCTTCAGGCTGATGGTTTCCCGGGACCGGACGAGTTCGATCTTGAGCCGGAGGATGGTCCCCAACTCGAAGGGCTCCGGCGAGTGGATCCGGGCCCCGCCGAGCGAAAGATCGCAGGTGACGGCCTTGACTTCGTCGGAGGGAAGGGGATATTGGCCCTGCGGCAAGGGCTTGATCACGGCCTTGTTCCACTGCTTAATACGCCGGTCTTTGCGCTTTTGCATGGTGCTTATTCAAAATCTGCCCGGCGTCCGGGCGGGATCACTTGGGGCGCCCTTGCCCAGGGAGACTTGGGACTTATCGTCCTTCGCTTTCCGGTCTGTTTCGCGGTAGAGGTTTTTCATGATGGCCTGGAGGGTCGTCTGGCTGCATTCCTGGAACTCGATCCCGAACTCGTGGATATTCTCCTTTTCGTTCCACCGGGACCAGCGGACCGCGCCGTCGATGCTGACCGCCTCCCGCGACCTGACCAGCTCGAGGTGGATGCGCACAATGGCCCCGACGGGGAAGCTCTCCTCGGACTGGATCCTCGCACCGCCGATCGACAGGTCCCAGGCGTAGGCGTCGATGGGACAGCGGGGCAGTATCCCCTCCCCGCTGGAGGCGGACTTGATGATGGCCTTGTTCCACTGCTGAAATCGGCGGTGCTTGCGTCTTTCCATGGCGGCACTCCCGTCAGAAACCCCGCCTTGGGGGTCCCGCCCATTGTGCGGGGGGAAGAAGACGGGGGCAATCACCCTTGGGGGTGATTCCCGAGGTGAATTCTCACCCGTTTCGAGAGCGGCGGGCGAACCGGCGGATCCTCAGGAGATCCCTCAGCATGGCCAGGGAGCCGCGGAAAAGGCGGACCCGGCTCGGCCGGGAATCGCGCCATACGACCGGGACCTCGGCGACGCGATAGCCGAGCTCCCGGCAGAGGACCAGGACTTCGACATCGAAGCCGAACCCGTCGGTCCGGAGCCGCGAAAAAAGGTCCAGCGCCGCCGCCCGCCGGAAGGCCTTGAAGCCGCACTGCGTGTCGCGGTAGCCCTTCAGGACGAGCAGCCGGACCAGCAGGTTGAAGGTTTTTCCCATCAGCTCGCGCGGCCGGCGCTGGCGGACCTCGATGTCCGATCCCGGGAGGGCCCGCGAACCGATGGCGACGTCGGCTCCCGCCTGGAGCGCGGCGAGCAGCTTGTCGAACTCCCCGATGGGCGTCGACAGGTCGTCGTCCGAGAACAGGATGACCTCCCCCGAGGCCGCGAGGACACCCTCCTTGACCGAGGCGCCCTTGCCCCGGTTGTTTTCGCGCCGGATCACCCTCGAGGGAATGCGCCCGGCGAGCGCGGCGCCGGCGGCCTCGGCCGTCCGGTCGCGGCTCCCGTCGTCGACGACGATGATTTCCGACACGAACGGCTGGCCGGCAAGATAGCTCACGGCCGCATCGAGGCTCGCGGCGATCCGTGTTTCCCTGTCGTAGGCGGGGAAAACGACAGAGAGGAAAACGCTGGTCGGGTCGCGGTCGCTCATGAGGCTTTTCCGGGAATGCGGCACGGGCATTCTATAAGATGCATCTTCCCGTTGCAACTCGGCCGCGCGCCGGTATAAAATGACCTTCCTCGACCATGATTAATGATCGCCTGGAGAGTGCCCCGTGAAAAAGACAGCCGTCCGTCCGGCCGTTCTCTGCGCCGCGCTGCTCGCGTTCGTCCCCGCCCTCACCGCCCAGGAGCCCTACAAGCTCCCGCCCAAGGAGATCGTCGATATCGTCGACGCCCCGCCTACCCCCATGGTCTCCATGAGCCCGGCCGACGACGTCATGGCCCTCATCGACCGCGAGTCGATGCCGTCCATCGCCTACCTCTCCGAGCCCATACTGCGGATCGCCGGGATGCGCATCACGCCCGCGCTCAACAGCCGGCAGGTCCTGAGCTTCTCGACGGGCATCAGCCTCAAGGACATGAAGTCCGGTCAAGTCCGGAAAGTCGCCCTGCCCGAGGGCCTCAAGTTCATCTTCTTCACGTGGTCGCCCGACGGACAGAGGATCGCCTTCCTCCGCCACGTCGAAGGCGGGGTCGAACTCTGGGCCGTCGACGTCAAGGCGGGAACGGCCAAGGCCCTGACGCCGGCTATCGTCAATGCCGTTCTGGGCGCGGTCGAATGGATGCCGGACTGCCGGCGCCTGGTCGTTTCGCTGGTGCCCGAAGGCCGCGGCCCGGCCCCGGCCGCGCCGCGTGTCCCCGTCGGCCCCGAGATCCAGATCTCCGGCGGCAAGGAGACCAAGGTCGCCACCTACCAGGACCTCCTCAAGAACTCGTTCGACGAGCTCCTCTTCGACTACTACGCCGCGTCCCAGACGGCCATCGTCGACGCCGCCGCAGGCGACATCCGTAACGTCGGCAAGCCCGGGATCTTCGATTCCATCTCCGTCTCCCCGGCCATGGACTACATCCTCGTCGAGCGGATCAAGCGGCCTTATTCCTATTCGCTCCCCGCCAACGGATTCGCCCATTCCGTCGAGATCTGGAACATGGACGGCGGCCTGGTCAAGGTCCTGACCGACTTGCCGCCGGAAGAGAACGTTCCCATCAACGGCGTCCCCAAGGGCCCGCGCGGCGTCAACTGGATGACCCACAAGCCGGCGACGCTCATCTGGACCGAAGCCCTGGACGAGGGCGATCCGAAAAAGACCGTCCCCTTCCGCGACCACTACCTGACGCTCGACGCGCCGTTCGCGGGCGAGCCGAAGGAAGTCCTCAAGCTCAAGGAGCGGGCTGCCGGCCTCTCCTATTTCGCCGCGCCCGGCAAGGCCCTGGCTTCCCAGAGCGAATGGAAGCGGAGCTGGCGGACGACGTTCCTCGTCGACCTGGCCAACCCGGCCGCCGAACCGGTCAAGATCTGGGACCTGAGCACCCAGGACAGGTACAACGACCCGGGACGGCCGGTGACGACGAGCCTCAAGACCGGCGAGCGGGTCATCCTCCAGGACAAGGACTGGATCTACCTCGCCGGGGCCGGTTCCTCGCCCAAGGGCGACCACCCATTCCTCGCCCGGATGAACCTCAAGACGATGAAAGTCGAACGGCTCTTCGAGTGCCAGGACCCCTCCTATGAATCCTTCGTCGATTTTTCGGGGACCTCGAGGACGAAGATCATCACGAGCTACGAGACCAAGACCAGCCCGCCCAACTACTGCCTCTACGACCTCAAGACCAAGAAGCGGACGGCCTTGACCGATTTCAAGGACCCGGCGCCCCAGCTGACCGGTATCCAGCGCGAGCGCGTCACCTACAAGCGCGCCGACGGCCTGGAGCTCAGCGGCACGCTCTACCTGCCCCCGGGCTACAAGCCGGGCACCCGCCTGCCGGTCGTCGTCTGGGCCTACCCCATGGAATACGACACAGCGGCGACGGCCGGCCAGATCCGGGGCTCGGTCAACCGGTTCACCTTCTTCCGGGGGACGTCGCAGCTCTTCTTCGTTACTCAGGGATACGCGGTGCTCGACAACGCCGAGATGCCCGTCGTCGGCGACCCGCAGACGGTCAACGACACCTTCGTCCAGCAGATCGTCTCCAACGCCGAGGCGGCCATCCACAAGCTCGACGAGATGGGCGTCGGCGACCCGAAACGGGTCGGGGTCGGCGGCCACAGCTACGGCGCCTTCATGACGGCCAACCTGCTCGCCCGCTGCGACCTCTTCGCCGCCGGGATCGCCCGCAGCGGCGCTTACAACCGCACCCTGACCCCGTTCGGCTTCCAGAGCGAGCGGCGGACCCTCTGGGAGGCCCCCGAGACCTACATCAAGATGTCGCCCTTCATGCACGCCAACATGATCAACGAGCCCATCCTGCTCATCCACGGCATGGCCGACAACAACTCCGGCACCTTCCCCATCCAGTCCGAACGCCTCTTCGCCGCCCTGAAGGGCTTCGGGGGAACGGCCCGCTTCGTCTACCTGCCCTACGAGAGCCACGGCTATTCCGCCCGCGAGTCGGTCCTTCACGTCCTCGCCGAAATGTTCGAATGGTTCGACCGTTACGTGAAAAATAAAAAATGAAGAGGGGATTTCCACAGACTTTGTGCATAACCCTGTGGATAAATCGCCTGACCGCGATTCTAAAGAACTGTCAGGCCCATAGTTTTGATAGATTGCACACTGAATGTGCATAGCGAGCCTCGGCGCGAAGGAGCGAGCGATGAGAAGACGGCACGCCCTGCGAAAATGGATCGTGTTCGCCGCTTTTTTATCGACGGCGTGCGGCGGAGCCGTCCCTGGGCCGGCTTCGGGGCCACTGAAGATCCTCGTCACGAACGACGACGGCATCGATGCCCCGGGGATCCTGGCCCTCGCCGAAGCCCTCATGCCTTTGGGAACGGTGACGGTCGCCGCCTCCAGGGAAAACCGCAGCGGCGTCAGCCACGGCGTGACCTCCGACAGGGCGATCGCCGTCACCGAGAGCGAGAAACAGGGCATGAAGTGGTTCGCCATCGACGCCCTGCCGGCCACCTGCCTCCGGCTGGCCCTGGAGTCGCTCCTCCCCAATAAGCCGGACATCGTCATTTCGGGGATAAACAAGGGCGAGAACCTGGGCACGGTCACGTTTTACTCGGCCACCGTCGCGGGCGCCCGGGAGGCGGCCTTCCTGGGTATTCCGTCGATCGCCGTGCATCTCGCCGCGGGAAAGGGCACGGACTACAAGGTGGCGGCCGGGATCATGGCCGACATCGTCCGGGCGGTCGGCAAGGACGGCATCCCGAAAGGGACATTCCTCAACATCAACGTCCCGGCCCTCGCCCGGGACAAGATAAAGGGCGTCCGCATCGCCAGGCAGGACACGCGGGCGCCGATCGAGTTCTTCGAGAAGACCGTCTCCTCCGAGGGCGCGACGGAATACAAGCCGTCCTGGAAACACCACGAACCGGCCGGCGAGGACACGGATATCTGGGCCGCGCGGAACGGCTACGTCTCGATATCCGTGTTCGGTTTCGACCAGTCGGCCGCCGCGGGCGCGACGGCGCGGAAGTCACTCGTGCGCCTCGAAAAGCTCACTTGGAAATAGGCCTACTCCCCGCCGATCCGGCATTGACAACGGCCTAGACTGTTGATATTCTTTGCCCCGCACTAGAAAAGGGGCCGGCAATGTCCAAGTGCCCTAACTGTTCGGGGGAAAATGCAGACACGCAGCACTTCTGCGGGGATTGCGGCACTCCGCTCTCCATAGACACGCCCCAAACGCGGAGCTATCCCCCGTCCGGCGAAACCATCCTCCTGCCCACCGCCGAATTGCCCAGCGGCACCGTCTTCGCCAATCGTTATCAGATCATCGAAGAACTAGGCGCTGGCGGAATGGGTCGCGTCTACCGTGCAGCGGACAAGACGCTCGGCGAGGAGATCGCCCTCAAGCTCATCCGGCCGGAGATCGCCGCGGAAAGGGAAACCCTCGAGCGCTTCAAAACGGAGCTCAAGCTCGCCCGCGAAGTCGTCCACAAGAACGTCGCCCGGATGTTCGACTTCAACGAAGAGGACCGCGTTCCCTACATCACCATGGAGTACGTCCGGGGCGAGGACCTGAAGCGTCTCATCCGGAAGGTCGGGCGGCTCTTCGCCGGTCAGGCGATCCCCATCGCCTGCCAGATCTGCGAGGGGCTGGCCGAAGCCCACCGCCTCGGCATCGTCCACCGGGACCTCAAGCCCCAGAACATCATGATCGACGAGGACGGCCAGGCGAAGATCATGGACTTCGGGCTGGCTCGCCTTTCGAAGAACGACGACAGGGCCCGGAAGGAAGGGACCGAGGGAACGCCGGTCTACGTCTCGCCGGAACAGATCAAGGGACTGCCCCCGGACGCGCGTTCGGACCTGTACTCCCTTGGCGTCCTCCTCTATGAAATGCTGACCGGGACCTTGCCGTTCAAAGCGGAGAGCGCTCGCGAAATCCTCCATAAACACCAAACCGAGGTCCCCCGGGACCCCCGCGAGCTTAACCCCGGCATCTCGGCCGGGCTAAGCCAGGTCGTCATGAAATGCTTGGAGAAGGACCCCGCAAAGAGGTACCAGACCGCCTCCGAGGTCCGCGAGGCCCTCAACTGTCTGCCGACCCCCGCGCCGCACATGGACCTGAAAATTGATCCTATGCCGATATGGCGCCGCTTAGCCGTCATCGCGGCCCTGCTCGCGCTCGTAGGCTACGGGGCCTACCGGCTGTTCTTCATGGGCCCCCCTATCATGCCCGCCACGAGCACTATCGCCGTTCTCCAGGCCTCGGAAAGTTCACCCAGCTCCCCAGCTCCCGGCTTTGACATCGAGCTTCAGGACACCCTCTCGACCAAACTCGCCGGGATCTCGGGCCTGATGGTCGTCCCCACGTTGACAGTGAACTCGGTCGACACCGCCGGGAAAAGCTCCCCCAAGATCGGCCGGCTGCTTAAAGCGGACTATCTCCTCGAGCCGAGCTTCCGGGTCGAGGAGCCCAAGCTCTTTATCCGG
Organism: uncultured Eubacteriales bacterium; assembly: GCA_964525875.1. Classification (GTDB taxonomy): domain Bacteria; phylum Acidobacteriota; class Aminicenantia; order Aminicenantales; family Saccharicenantaceae; genus RBG-16-66-30. The sequence continues at coordinate 25,005 of CAZGJS010000022.1, read as the reverse complement.
GCCGTACTCATCAACGCCCGACGGGACCACCCGACCAGGAACTACGAGCTCGTCCGGAACGCCTCGGATGTGTCCGCCGTAAAGGAAGAATTCTGCCGGGGTATTTCGACCATCCTCCGCGGCGACATCGCCGAGGACCGGCTGCAGAAAACGAATAAGGGCGTTTCCAACAATCTCGACGCCCGCGTCCTCTACCACGAGGGAATGCACCTTATCGAGGAGGTTTATCCCGATAAGCGCAGCAACGAGGTTTTCGAGGAGGCCGTAAATAAATATAAACAGGCCCTGGAGCTCGACCCGGACTACACTCTAGCCCTCTGGGCCCTGGGCAACGCCTTCGAGGCCCGCAACAACAACACGCCCCGGGAGCGGCGGGACCCCGACGACCTCAAGATGATGTGCGAATATTACTATCGGGCCTACGCGAAAAATCGGGATTCCCCGGAGACGAACGTCGGCCTCGGTTGGGCCCATTTCAACAGGGGTGAATTCCGCCTGTCATTTGAATACTTCAAGAACGCCCTCAAGCTCGAACCCCGAAACGCCGTCGTCAACCTGGACGTCGGTGCGTTCCTCAGGAGCATCGGGCTCTACGAGCAGGCGATGAGATTCTTTTCCCGCGCCGCGAAGTTCGACCCTACCGGCTCGGAGCCGAACATGCAGATCTCCCAATGCCTCATGTCCATGGGGAGATTCGGCGAGGCCGCCGACCGGTCCGCGTTGGTCCTCGGCGAAGACCCCGATAGCATCGCCGTCCGGCACCTCCACGCCCTCCAGCTCGTCCTGGCCGGCCGGCTCGGCGAGGCGGACGGGGAGATCACGGCCATCCGCGGCCTCGACCCGGAATTCAAATACCTGCCGATGACCGAAGCCGTGCTCGCCGCGGCCAAGGGCGAGAAAGACAAGGCCCTGGCCCTCAAGGGGGAAACCGAATCCCTCTCCATCCAGGGGACCTGTTTCTATCTCCTCCTGGGCATGGATAACGAGGCCATCGCCAATATCGAGGCCGGCATCGAAAAAGGTTTCGCCACGAGCGGGGCCTACCTCTATTCCTACCCCTCGCTCGTCAAGAACCCCGGCCTCAAGATCCTGCGCGGCGACGCCCGCTTCGAGGAGATCCTGAAAAAGCAAAAGGAACGATACCGGAACGAGTTGAAAAAATTCGAGGACATGTAACGGCCGGGCCCTACCCGAGGCGGGGGCGGCGGGCCGCGAGCTTGGAAGGGGGTGGTTGAGAACCGGATGGGGTTTCGCTTTAAAAAGGGGGTATTGAGAGCAATCAATTAGACGATTTAAAAAAGGAGTGGAAAATGAAAAATGAGAAGTCGCTCAAATTTTGGGCCATCGCCGCAGCGATCGTGGCGGTGTTCGTCCTCACGGCGACTACGCTGCACATCAGCCAGGGCTATGAAAAGATCTGTCCGATCACGTTCCGCCTCTACCCGAACACGCTCCTCGAGAAGAACTACGCTGCGAGGATCGAAAAACACAACGCCATACTGTCCGAGTTCCTGAGCGGATTGAGGTCGGACAGCAATCTGCGGAAATGGATGGAGGAATGGCGTGTCAGAACCACTAATCTCAAAACGGGCGATGATCAGGGAATGAAAATCAAGATAAATGAGCTGCACGGTTTTTTAAAGGATAAAGGATATGCCGATCCCTTCACAGGCACCTATTTGGCGGAGCCCAAGCTCACCACAGAGCAGGGCGTTACCGTCATCGGCCTACCCGCTGTTCTCGCCGAGCTCGTGAGGATCATTTCGAATAGCACCTACGTCGATGCTCAGAGTGTCCATGTCTACCTCGAGTATCTGCCCTTCAAGAGCACCGCTTACAACGAAGCTAATGCTAAATACCCGCCGAAAACGCCCGAAGATGAAATCGATATCATCGCCCATATCAAAACGGTCCTGGCCTATGCGCCTTACGATGCCCCGGTGACCATCGAGGGGCTCCTGCCGCACAGAAAAGTCTGCGACCCGATTTACTGATTCCCGGCCGGCCGGGCCGCGAGCGCGTCGACGTGGCCGGGCTCGCCACTACCGGACGAACTCGGTCCAGAGCCAGTAGACAAAGGCGCCGAAATAAACGGCGAGCAAGACCCAGGCCAGGATATTAATGGTGTCGTTGATCCGCTTCATCAGCGGGAAGTCGCGCCGACGCCCGCGCGTGTTGAGCTTCGGCAGGGCATAGAGGAGGGCGATCGCCAGGAGTATCACCAGCCACTTACGCATCAGCCGGGATTATCCCAGAAACTCCCGCCGCGGCGCAACAGCGGCGCGCGAACTCGCTCTGCGCGTTGACAGAATCCGGCCCATAGTGCTATCGTCAGGACTTCGTTCCCCGCCGGAGCGAAAGAACGAGGTCGGCAACGACGATACTCGAACGTCCAGACCTAAGGAGGTTTGTCGTGAAAAAACTGCTATCCATCTTCATCGTCCTGGCCCTGGTCGTGCCCCTGGCCGCCCAGAAGAAGCCCAAGGACTCCAAGACCCCTCCGGCCGCCCCTGTGGTCGCTAAGCAGGAGGCCCCGGCTCCTCCGGCCAAGCCCGGCGAAGCCGAGCCCAAGCCCTACGACAAGGTCATCACGCCCGAATTCACGACCCAATCGGGCCTGGTCAAGGTCCACACGCTCAAGTCCAAGGTCCTCTTCGAGATCCCCAAGACGGAGCTCGACAAGGACCTCCTCCTCGTCGTCCAGATCAAGAAAAGCCCGAGCGAGGCGAGCTATCCCGGCCAGTCCGTCCAGGACTTGGTCGTCCGTTGGGAAGTCCGCGAGAACAAGGTCCTCCTGCGCTCGATCTCCTACGCCAACATCGCCGACCCCAACGAGACCATCCACAAAGCCGTCGAGGCCATGAACACCGGGACCATCATGATGGCCTTCCCGGTCGAGGCCTTCGCCGCCGACGGCTCGCCGGTCATCGACGCGGTCAAGCTCTTCACGAGCGACGTCAACGAGATCCCGGTCAAGAAAACGCTCGGCGGCCAGTCGCTCGACCCCGCCCGGACCTTCTTCGACAAGGCCCGGGTCTTCCCGCTCAACCTCAACGTCGAGGCCACCCAGACCTTCAACCCCAAGCCGCCCCAGCTCCCGCCCGGCTTCCCGCCCCAGTTCGCCGACATGCTGCCTCCGACACCCAGCCCGACGGCCGTCGTCCACTATTCGTTCGTCAAACTCCCGGACAAGCCGATGATGGGCCGCCTTTTCGACGACCGCGTCGGCTACTTCACCCACAGCCACACGGACTACGGCCGCCCCGAGCACGAGACGACCATGCGCAGGTTCCTCGCCCGCTGGCGCCTTGAAAAGAAAGACCCGAACGCGGCCAAGAGCGAGCCGGTCAAGCCCATCGTCTTCTACGTCGACCCCGCCACTCCCGCGAAGTGGGCCCCTTACATCAAGAAGGGCGTCGAGGCCTGGCAGCCCGCCTTCGAGGAGGCCGGTTTCCTCAACGCCATCCAGGCCAAGTACGCGCCCTCCCCCGACCAGGACCCCGACTGGAGCGCCGACGACGCCCGGATCTCGACCATCCGCTGGGTGCCTTCGACCGTGGCCAACGCCATGGGCCCCCACGTCTCCGACCCCCGCAGCGGCGAGATCCTCGAAGCCGACGTCGAGATCTACCACAACGTCCAGCAGCTCGCCCGCGACTGGTACTGGACGCAGTCCGGACCGCTCGACCCGCGCTCGAAGACCCTGCCCATCCCCGACGAGGTCATGGGCGACATCCTCCTCTACATCGTCACCCACGAGGTCGGCCATTCCCTCGGCCTGCCCCACAATTTCAAGGCCAGCGCCACCTACCCCATCGAGAAGATCCGGGACAAGGACTGGGTCAAGAAGAACAGCCACGTGCCGACGCTCATGGATTACGCCCGCTTCAACTACGTGGCCCAGCCCGAGGACGGCCTCGACCCGGTCGACCTCATCCCGAAGATCGGCCCCTACGACGTCTTCTGCATCAAGTGGGGCTACACGCCCATCCCCTCGGCCAAGACTCCCGATGACGAGAAGCCGACCCTCAACGAATGGTGCAAGGTCCAGGAAACGACGCCGTGGCTGCGCTTCAGCACGGCCGGCACGCGCGGCGCCGACCCCGGCGAGGAGACCGAGGCCGTCGGCGACATCGACCCCGTCGAGGCGACACGGCTCGGCATCAAGAACCTCAAGCGGGTCATGGACATGCTGCCCGCCGCCGTGCTCAAGCCCGGCGAAAACTACGACCAGCTCAACCACATGTACACCGCCGTCTGGAGCCAGCTCCGGCTCGAGCTCGGCCACGTCGCCAACCTGGTCGGCGGTTACGACAGCGAACCCAAGGTCGGACCCGTCCCCGGCGTCCGCTTCACGCCCGTCTCCGAGGCCCGTCAGAAGGCGGCCGTCAAGTTCATCAACGAAAACCTGTTCAAGACGCCGGCCTGGATCCAGCCGGCCGAGATCCTGCGCAAGGTCGAGCCCACGAGCGGGCAGGCGCGCCTTCTCGCCCTCCAGCAAGGCATCTTGTCGAACCTCCTCGCCCAAGGTCGGACGGGCCGGCTCCAGGAGCACGAGGCCATCCTGGGCCTCAAGGCCTACACCGTCGCCGAGCTCCTGACCGACCTCAGGGCAGGGATTTTCGGCGAGCTCATGGCCGAAGCCGTCAAGGTCGATCCCTACCGTCGCAACCTGCAGCGGGCCTATATCACTTCGCTCGGCGCGCGTCTGAACCCGCCCCCGCCCGCAGCAGCGGCGGGAATGGCCGCAGCCCCGGCCCAAGTGAACGACGACAGTCGCGGCGCCATCCGGGCCGAGCTCAAGGCCGTCCAATCCCTCCTGCGGGCCAAGGCCGAGACCGCGGCCGACACGGCCACGCGGAACCACCTGGCGGACCTGCGGGATCAGATCACTGTCATCCTGGACCCCCGGGGCGCCGCCCGCTGAGCCGGGCCGGCGCCCGCCGGATCGTGCGAGAATAGGCTTCTGCCGGCCCGGCCGCCAGAACAAGAGGAGGATAAGTGATGAATAGGAGATCGGTCAGGATAGTTTTGTCAGCGGCGATCCTCTTGGGACTGTCCCCTTCGTGGGGACTGTCCCTTTTTGCGGCTGGCGCGGCCCAGGACGTCAGCGTCACGGTCAAGGACGTCGAGCCCTTCCCCTACTGCGCCGTCAGCCACAAGGGCCCCTACACGGACATGACCGCGGTCATCGGCAAGCTGATAGCCGCCATGCAGGCCCAAGGGCTGTTCCCCCAGATTCGCGGCCCCATGGTCGGCGTCTACTACAATTGGCCCGGCGACACAAAACCCGAGGACCTCTCCTGGGAGGCCGGGTTCGCCATCGCGGCCCAGGCGACGCCGGAGCTGCCGTTGGTGAAGAAAATCTGGGAGCACAAGACCGTGGCCGTCGCGCTCCACGTCGGCCCCTATGACAAGGGCGGCGCGACGGTCGATAAAATCATGGCTTGGATCGCGGCCCATGGTTACGAAGCGTCCGGTCCGATCCTCGAGCGCTACCTCGACATGAACCCCATGGCCGTCAAGCCGGAGGACCTCCGCACCGAGATCTGGGTCCCCTGCAAAAAGAAATAGCTACTTCACCCGCTCTGCCCAATCCGGGCTGAGCACCTCACGGGCGAAGATCTCTGCGAGACGCGAGTAGGCCGGCCAATTCACAATAAAGACATGAATAATTGTATGATATTCACATATATCATACGAAATAGCCGTGGCCTTGTACGCCGAAAGCGGGGACCTGAAGCGCGTCCGGAGCGTCCAGGAAGCGATCTTGGACGCACACATCCACGATTTCGCCAAGCACACGACCAAGACCGAGGCGGTCCGCCTCAGTCGGATCTGGGACGCCGTGCCCGGGCAATTGGCCAAGGAGAACAAGAAGTTCCGCTATGCGGACGTCGCCAGGCACGCCAGGGCGCGGGATTACGCCGAATCGCTCCAGTGGCTGGCCGACGCGGGGCTGGTCCTGAAGTGCTATAACATCAAGTGCCCCAAATTGCCGCTTTCCGGCTACCGCGAGGACGAGGCCTTCAAGATCTATCTTCTCGATGTCGGACTCCTCGGCGCGCGGTTGGGCCTCACCGAGAGGACGATCGTGGAAGGCGACCGTCTGTTCTCGGAATACAGCGGGGCGTTCGTCGAAAACTATGTGGCCCAGGAGCTCGTCGCGTACGGCTGCCGTGATCTCTATTACTGGACGAGCGCGAACCAGGCCGAAGTGGATTTCGTGGTCGGTAGGGACGACGCCGTCTATCCCCTGGAAGTCAAGGCAGGGGCGAGCTCCAAGAAAAAGAGCCTGCTGGTCTATGCCGGCAAATTCGCGCCGCCCGTCCTTTCCCGCGCGACTCCAATGAACTTCAAGAAGGACGGGGGGATCCATAATCACCCGCTCTATGCCGTTTCACGGTTCCCCGACCTCGGGCGGGCTTCGGGGCAAAATCGAATTTTATAAGAAATAGCTACTTCTGGAACTTGTAGCCCGACCACGGCACCGTGACCAAGTGCTTCGGCGCGGCCGGGTCGTCCTCGACCTTCCGCCGCAGGTTGTACATGAAGGTGTCGATCGTCCGCGTCGTCGGGAACTTCTCGTATTCCCAGACCTTGCCGAGGATGGTCTCCCGGGAGACGACCTGGCCCTCGCAGGCAGCCAGGAGCTTGAGCAGGCTGAACTCCCGGGCCGTCAAGTGAAGTTCCCGGCCGCCCTTGGTCGCGATCTTCTTCCGGAAGTCGACGGCGACATCCCCGAATGCGCAGTCCTCGATCTCCGGGACCTCGGGCCGCGACCGTCTCAGGACGGCGTGGACCCGGGCGATGAACTCGTCGGTGCCGAAGGGCTTGGTCAGGTAATCGTCGCCGCCGAGCTCGAGCCCCAGGACCTTGTCCACTTCTTTTTTCTTCTGCCCGGACATGATGATCACGGGTATCTGCCGGCCGGCCTCCCGGAGCTTCCGGCAGACTTCGAGCCCGCCGAGCGTGGGCATGACGATGTCGAGGACGACGAGGTCGTAGTTCCCCTGGAGCGCCTTGTTCAGGCCCTCACGGCCGTCGCCGGCCTCCCCGACTTCGTACCTCTCCGTCTCGAGCGCCGCGGCGAGCGTCTGGCGCAGGACCCGGTCGTCGTCGATGATCAGGATCTTCTTCATGTTTTCCGCCTTTTCGGGAATTTGAGTGTGAACGTCGTCCCCTGCCCCGGCTTGCTCCGAAGGTCGATCGTCCCGCCGTGGGCGTCCATGATGTGCTTGACGATCTTCAGCCCGAGTCCCACGCCTTTCGGGTCATGGCGGACGGCCGCCGGGGAACGGAAAAAAGCCTCGAATATCTTCTCGCGGTCCTCGGCCGGGATGCCGATGCCCTGGTCGCCGACGCTGACCTCGACATGGTCGTCATTCTCCGCGAGCCGGACAGTGACGCGCTTCCGCCCGGCGCTGTACTTGATGGCGTTGTCCACCAGGTTGAGCAGGGCCTGGCGGACCGAGTCCGGGTCGGCCTCGAGCCAAACCGGCCCCTCGGGCGTCTCGACCTCAAGGTCGAGGTCCTCGCCCGCCATCGCCGACCGCGCGATTTCGGCCACTTCGCCGACGAGCGGCTTGAGGTCCGTCTCGCGGAATTCGTAGCGCTTGACGTCCTGCTCGATCCGCCCGAAATCGAGGACGTTGTGGAGGAAGCGGCCGAGCCGGCCGCATTCACCGGCCATGAGCTCGAGGAGCCGCTCCCGGCGCGCTTCGTCCCCGACCTTGCCCGACTGGAGGAGCTGGGAGATCCCCTGGAGGGAGGTCATCGGCGTCCGGAGCTCGTGGGAGACGGACGAGATGAACTCGGTCTTCAGCCGGCCGAGCTCCTCCGACTCCTCCCGCGAGGCCCGCTCGTAGACGACCTCTTCCTGGAGCCGGATCCGGCGCAGGGCCGCGGCCGCTTCGGCGGCCAGGGTTTCGAGGAGCTCGTGGTCCTCGTCCGTGAATTTCAAGCCCGATTTTTTCGGGCCGACGAAAACCCAACCGGCGAGGCCGCCGTCGCCGAGCGGGAGCGGCAGGGTGACTTCGAAGCCGGGGACGTCCGGCTTCATGTCCGTCCAGAGGGCGCCCGACTCCGGACGGCGGGCGAGGAGCGAGACGGCCGTGTCGTCGAGCCCTCGCCGCAGGACGATCCCGGGCGGCCCATCGCCCGGCTCGAGGACGAGCCCGCCGACCTTCTCCACGGGGAGGGATTCGGCGAGGATGTTCTCGAAGAGCTCCAGGAGCTCTCCGGCGCTGAACGCTTTCGCGGAGGCCGTATTGAAGTCGTGGAGGGCCCGGCGGTAATCGTAGCCCCGGCGGAAAAAGGCCTTGTCCACGAGGACCTGGATCCTGTTCCGGACGGGCGCGAAAACCACGGCCGCGACGACGGCGGCGCCCACGGGGATCCAGTTCCGGCCCGGACGAGCCGTCCCGGCGAAGAGCTGTTTCAGCCCTTCGACCGACAGTAGGTAAACACCGACCGTGATCATGGTCAGGAGCGAGTAGACGAGGCTCCGGTTGATGATCAGGTCGATGTCCATGAGCTTGTGCTTCAGGATGGCGATGGCCAGAGCGAGCGGCAGGAGGACGAAGAAAGCGCTGGCGGCTTCTTCGCCGAGCGGCGGATTCAGGCCCAGGCCCCGGGGGAGCTGGTAGAGAGCCATGAACGGGCCGAGCCCCACGACCATGCCGTAAAAAACCCACTTGATCTGGTCCCGGCGCTCGCGCGAGGCCGAAGCCCGGTAAGACCGGAAGAGCACGACGACCGCCGCGACGCACAGGACCAAAAAGTAGAGACGGAAAAGGATGAAATACTTCTTGATGCGGAAGATCTCGGCCGACGGAAAGAGGAAAGCGGCGGCGAACGCGGCGCTGAAAAAAGCGGCAAAAAGAAGGGACGCGCCCCAGATCGCCGGAAAGCCGCGAACCCGGCCTCGGGACGCCAGCGTCAGCGCGAATCTCAGGAGGAGGGCTGGCGTCAGGATATAGGCGAAGAAAAAGAGGACCCCGGGGATGAGATAGAGCGCCCTCCCCTGGACACCATACCACTCCCCGCTGATCATCACGGCCGAGGAGAAGGCCATGCACATCCAGAAAAAGACGCGCGCCCGCGCGTCCTCGGAGCGAAGAAAATAGACGCCGAAGCCGATGATGAAACCGGGCATGGCTGTCAAGAGATAGACGAGGGGGAATGTCCCCCGGGCATAATGGGCGACCAGACGCTCGCTTACCGTCTCCTCCCGGCCGTCCTTCCTGAAGACGAATTCAACCGGGTCGCCGATCTTGTGGCGGGCTTCGACGAACTTGAAATCGGATTCGATGTCCTTGGCCTCGAATCCATCGACTCGGACGATCGCCCGCGGCAGCAGCTCGCCGGGGATTCCCGTCGTCTGGGCCAGCGCGTCCCAGGGGATTTCCGCCCGGCCGAGGAGCCCGACGAAACCGACGACGCTCAGCCCGAGGATGACCGCCCCGACGAGGACCGAGAGATAGAAAGTAGCTTTCCTGTGTCCCATCCGTTGCCTGATTGGCCCGATTATAGAATATTGCGCCTCCCGATTTCAAGGAGACGGGATGGGCGGGCTTGAACGCCGGCCGGAACCGTGTTAGATTCTAGACACACCCGAGGAACCAAGGAGGGGGAAATGGCCAAGAATCCGGTAGACAAATCAACCATCATCACCATCGAGCGCCACATCCTCGAAGAACAGTCTTTCCATCCCGAGGCCACGGGCACCCTGACCAATATCCTCTACGACCTGGCCCTGGCCGGGAAAGTCATCGCCAGCAAGACGACGCGGGCCGGGCTGGCCGAGATCCTCGGCCGGACGGAGGACATCAACGTCCAGGGCGAAACGGTGATGAAACTCGACCGCTTCGCCGACTTGACGATCTCCCGGCTCACCGATCACACGGGCCGGCTGGCCGGTCTTGCCTCCGAGGAGAACGAAGAGTTCATGCCCATCCCCGACAAGTACCCCATGGGGAAATACCTGCTCGTCTTCGACCCTCTCGACGGCTCCTCGAACGTCGACTACAACATGCCCATCGGCACGATCTTCGGGATCTACAAGCGGACGGGCGAGGACGGCCCGGTGAGCGTCTCCGAATTCCTCCAGCCCGGCCGGAAACTGGTCGCCTCCGGCTACATCGCCTACGGGACGAGCACGATGTTCGTCTATACGGCCGGGCACGGCGTCCACGGCTTCACGCTCGACCCGGCGGTGGGCGAATTCCTCCTGTCCCACCCCGACATCAAGATCCCGCCGGCCAAATACTTCAGCGTCAACCTCGGCTACCAGCTCTACTGGAGCCTGGGTGTCCAGCGCTACACGGAATACCTGCAGGGGCACGGCGGCGGGATCAAAGGCCTCTCTTTGCGCTACATCGGGACGCTCGTCTCCGACTTCCACCGGAACCTCCTCGCGGGCGGCGTCTTCTACTACCCGGCCGACTCCAAGGACCCGCAGCTCCCGACCGGAAAGCTCCGCCTTCTTTATGAGGCCGGGCCGCTCGCCTTCATCGCCGAACAGGCCGGCGGCGCCGCCTCCGACGGGCACGGACCCATCCTCGACGTCAAGCCCACCTCTCTCCACCAACGGACGCCCCTCTTCATCGGCAACAGGGATCTCGTCGAGAAGGTCGAGGAACTCATCCGCGGCCTTGATTAGAGGTCTCTCGCGGAAGGAAACGACATGAAAAAGCAAAACGCTTGGATTTTAGGCGTCTTGATCGTCTCGGCGGCTTTGGCCGCCCCGGGGTGCGCGAAAAAAGAAAGCCGGGCACCGGCTGCCGTGGTGGACGACGGCTGGATCAGCCTGTTCAACGGCCGGAACCTCGAAGGCTGGACCCCCAAGTTCGCTAAGAGCGAAGCGGGAGTCAATTACAAGAACACGTTCCGCGTCGAGGACGGCGTTCTCAAAGCGTCTTATGACGAGTACGAGAAGTTCGACGGCGAATTCGGCCATCTTTTCTACAAAGAGCCATTCGGCCATTACATCCTGCGCGTCGAGTACCGTTTCACGGGAGACCAGACGCCCGGAGGTCCCTCCTGGGCCTTCCGGAACAGCGGCGTCATGTTCCACAGCCAGTCCCCGGAGAGCATGGGCCTGGAGCAGAGCTTCCCAGTGTCGATCGAAGCCCAATTCCTGGGCGGGAACGGGACCGAGGAGAGGCCGACGGCCAACCTTTGCACGCCGGGGACGAATGTCGTCATAGCCGGCGAGCTCGTGACGCGGCACTGCACCAATTCGACCTCGGCGACCTACCACGGCGACCAATGGGTGACGGTCGAGATCGAGGTCAACGGCGGGGGCCTCGTCCGGCACCTCATCGACGGCAAAGCCGTCATCGAATACGAACAGCCCCAGCTCGACCCCGCGGACGCCGAAGCTCAGAAGCTCATCAGGGATGGGCTGCTGCTTCTCGAAAAGGGCACCATCGCCCTCCAGGCCGAAAGCCACCCCGTCGAGTTCCGCAGGGTCGAGATCAAGGTCATTAAATAGCGGCCAGGAGACTTCGGATTCTCTCCGCGTAAGCTTCGCTGGCCGGGTCCGGTGTTTCGATGACGATGTCCGCCGCTGAGGAAACCCCCAACCCGAGCTCGACGGCCCGGGCGATCTGTTCCTGAGCGAAGACGGCCGGCTTCATGATGGCGTCGTTCGACCCCAGGTCCTTGAGGATGGCCACCCCCACGGCATCGACGGCCACGCGATCCGTGCCGGCCAGGAAAACGCCCGCATCCTTGCGCGGCCCCTTCATCGGACCCTCGTCGACGAAAGCCACCAGGCCGTCGATGACTATCAAGGCCGGGCGGTAGGCGAAATTGATCTCGGCGATCATCCGTCTCTGATCGGGCGAGGAGTGGAGCTCCCGCATAAGCGTGTTCCCCTTGCGCGGTACGACTCCGACGGAGTTCTTGAGAGACATCGTGAATACGCCGCCGTATTGATGGGTCTTCAGGCAGCAGGTGGAAACGACGCACTCGCTCTCGACCACCGGCCGGGCGACGAGGAAGCCGTCCTTCCAGTGCGAGCCCGGCGGCGTGATCTTGACGTAGCCCGTCTCGCCGAGCTCGTCGAAGTTGAGGAGCTTGGCGTCGAAAGCGCCGGCGAGAGCGCGAATGCCTTTTTTATCGAAGACCTCTTCTGTCGGCTCGGGACCGCTCCGGTCGCCGACGGCCAGGCCCTTCGCACCCATGTCCCGGATCCGCGCGAGGAGCGCTTTCAAGGTGTCGTTGTGGGTCGATCCCGGCGTTTCGTCGGAGGTGTTGAAATTCGGCTTGACCAGGACGCTCTTGCCCTGGAAGGGATTGATGTTCAGGAGGTCCAGGCACTTCTTGACGCCCTCGGCCCGATCTTGGGTTTTTACGAGGACGACGCGCGTCTTGGACGGCGCCAATAGAACCGGCCTCGGCGAGCCCCATCCGCCCGATAGGCGGTTTCGCGCGGAAGCTTTTGTCGACAGTACGGCCGCGCCGGCTACCCCCGCCCCGGCGGCGAAAAATTCCCGACGTGTCATTTCGCGGTGTTTTTTCATGACCTGCGTCCTCCCGATAACCTAAAAATCTTCCGTTCATCTAATCTAACATATTCTCCCGGCCCGGCAAAACTGCGCTTGTCACAGCCCATGAGATGAATTTATCCTGTCTCACGTCTATCCATATCATAGTAAAGTTGAGCATCCTCTTGACAAATACACTATTATCGTGTACACGTTAATAGTGCTAATCCGGAGGATCGCAAAATGCTCAAGAACATCACCCTGAGCGCGGAGGAAGAATTGATCGAGAAGGCCCGTGACAAGGCCCGGCGCGAGCGGACGACTCTCAACGCGACGTTTCGGCAGTGGCTGCATCAATATGTGAGCCGGGGCGCCAAGACCGCCGATTATGGCTCCTTCATGGATTCGCTGAGCTACGCCCGGCCTGGAAAGAAATTCTCGAGGGACGAGTTGAATGAGCGCTAAGTTTTTCCTCGATACGAACATCCTCGTTTACACGTTCGACGAGGAAAACCCCGAAAAGCGCGAACGGGCCAGGGCGCTCGTCTCAGAGGCCCTCGCGGAATCCCGCGGCGTCATCAGTTACCAGGTCATCCAGGAATTCCTGAACGCCGCCCTCAGGAAGTTCTTGAAACCGCTCACGGCCGTGGACGCCGAACGCTATCTAACGGTCGTCCTCGAGCCCCTCTGTGCGGTTTTTGCGAGCGTCGAGCTCTTCCACCAAGCCCTCGACATATCGGGCCGGTGGAAGTATACGTTCTACGACTCGCTGATAATCGCTTCCGCTCTGCAGGCCGGCTGCTCTGTCCTCTATTCCGAAGACCTTCAGAACGGCCAGAAAATCGGCGGCCTCCGGATCCTCAGCCCCTTCGTCGAATCCCCCCTAAACTGACGCTAGGCCGGCCCAAATGAGATCCCGGCCTGCGGGTCCGCAATCCCCTCAAGCCGCTCTGAGGACCCCGCCTAGCCCTTCGGACCGCGGCAGTCGCGGACGCAGATGCCGCAGATGAACTGGGTCGTGTAGCCCTTCTTGCGGAATTCCTTGAGCTTCTCGAAGCAGGCCAGGTGGTCGAAGGCCTCCCGCGTCTCGTTAATGGCCTCGGCCGGGCAAGCCCTGATGCAGGCGCGACAGGAGCCGCAGTCGCGTCCGAGCGGTGCGTCCGGTTCGAGCGGCATGTCCGTAAGCACTGTCACCAACCGGAAGCGCGACCCGAGCTCGGGGTTGACGAGGAGGTTGTTGCGGCCGAACCAGCCCAGCCCGGCCGCGCGGCCGACGTGCTTGTGCGAGAGGTGGGCCCTCTGCTTGTCCCAGTCGATAATCTGGGAGGCGGCGATGGCCATAGACCGGAAACCCCGCTTCTGGATATGGTCGGCGACGAGGAGCGCGCCCCGGTCCAGGAAAAAATTCATCTGCCGGTAGTGGTGGAAATAGATCTGGGTCGGGTGGTCGACGATATCGTTGAGGACGGCGTCGCTCAGGCCCTTTCCGAGGGAGCCGGCCAGGCCGAACCTGCCGCTCGTCTCCGGCTCGAGAAGGAAATCCCCGCATATGCCCGTGACGTCGGCGACCCCGAACAGATCAAAGCCCAACTCCAGGGCTAAGGCCTTTAATCCCTTATAATTCGCCGCCTTGTCCGACTGGTCCATGAGCGAGGCCCATTCTATCGGCGCCCGCCCTTTCCTGTCAATCGGCGGGCTTGATGACCCCCGCCCCTGGCGCATATCAGTCGCGGCGCGCTCAAGCATCATGCGGCTATTTTGACTGACTTTTGACAGCCTGTTGACAAAATATTGACAACTCCCCGCCCGGGATAGATGATATTGAGAGCGATCGGAGGGGAATGAAATGAGAACTTCGATAGGTCTTTTCATCGCGGTGGCCCTTGTCATCTCGTTGCTGGCCCTTCCCGCCGACATTTCGGCTAAAGAGAAACGGGGAGCCACCCTCATCGTCACCCGGCTGGACGGGAGCCAGTCGAGAGGCGAGCTCATCGCCGTCAAGCGGGATTCGCTCCTTCTGTTGAGTAACGGACGTGATGAGTCCATCGACCTCGCCGACATCAAGACCGTGCGCATCGTAAGAAAATCGCGTGCGGGGCTCTTCTGCGGGATCGGAGGCACGGCCGGCGCCGCGGCCGGGGCGTACGTGGGCGTCTATACAGGGGGTGGTGACGATGAGTCCGGGCCAGCAAGTATCCGCGGGGGCGTGGTCTACGGAGCCCTCGGCGCTCTCGCCGGCTTGCTCGCAGACTCCATGGTGAACAGCGACACGCATTTCACGGTCGCCGGGAAGACCCCGGAAGCCGTGGCCGGATTTTGGGACAAATTGCAGGCTTATGCGCGCATGGGGCGGCTGCCCGAAGCCCGGGTCCAAGCCGCCCCGGCCAATGCCGAAGGATCGGCGCCCGGGCGCCCGAGGCGCTTCCGGCTCAGCGTCGCCGGGTCGTCCTCCTCTCCGATCCAGCACCTGCGCCAGCGGGGGGGCTCTTTCCGCTTCCCCAACGAGACCCCCCCTGAATCCGGCCCTTACCCCCTTGCCATAGTCGCATTGGCCGGCCCCACCGACGGATGGCTGACCTCCTGGGGCCCCGTCAGTCTGGCCTACGATTGGAACGAGCGATGGTCGGCGGAGGTCGAGGCGTTCTCCGCCCCCGGAAATAGGGGCACCATGGATGCCGAACTGGCATTCACTTCGGGCGTGGACGGCTTGGCCTACGCCGCCCCTTTCGGCGAGACCCATCTGGCAAAATACACCGGCCTCGTCGCCGGTGTGACCTATCGTCCGCTCTCGCCGTCGGCCTTGCGGCGGTCCGTCGTCGAGATCGGTGCGGCGGCCGGGCCGGCCTTTGTCAGCGTCTCGACCTTCTATCCCGACGTCCCAGCCAAGAAGACCGCGTTCTGCGGGCGGATCCAGGTCGCCTACGATTTCTATTTCGTCCCTGCCGTTTCGGTGGGGGCGGCCGCCGGGTATCGCTTCATGAAGACGAGCGTCCCCGAAGAACCCGTCTTGTGCGACATCGTTTTCGAGGAAAGCGCCCCCCCCCATGCGGCGACCCTCCAGCGCCCGACCGAGATCACCCTGCCCGATCTTTCGGTCGACGGGAGCGGTCCGTTCATCGCCCTGCGCATCGGGTTCAGGTTCTGACGGCGGAGGTCGGAGGGTCCCCATGAAAATCACTCCCGCGAAGGCCATCGCGTCCGCTCTCGCGGTTTCTCTGCTCGCTCTCCCGGCCGGCCTCTCGGCCAAAGAGAGGCGGGGCGCCGAGCTCGTCGTCACCCGGCTCGACGGGAGCCAGGTCAGCGGCGAGCTCATCGCCGTCAAGCGGGATTCGCTTCTTCTGTTAAGCTATGGGCGGGACGAATCCATCGACCTTGCCGACGTCAAGACCGTGCGCATCGTCAGAAAATCGCGCTCTGGCCAAGGGGCCATGTTGGGCTTTGTGGGCGGCGTCTTGACCGGTGCAATCCTGGGCGGTACGTCAGGGGGGATCGACGAATTCACCGCCAGTGAAGCAGGGCTTATTTTTGGGTTCGTGTTCGGGATAGTCGGCGGCCTCGGCGGTCTCAGCTTGGGAACGATCATGGGGGTCGACACGACCATCGCCGTGGCAGGCGAACCGGCGGAGGTCGTGGCTGATCAGTGGGACCGACTGCGGGCGTATTCCCGGGAAGGACGCTTGCCGGGGGCGAAGACGCGGGTGGAGAAAAGGCCGGGTCCCGAGCCGCAGCAGCCCGCCCCCGCCCCGATCGCCACAGAACCGGCGCCGTTCCGGCCCCGGCGCACCCACCGGTTCAGGCTACGCCTGCCGTTCACCGTACCCATTTCGACCGATACAAAATATGACGATTCGGATACTGCCCAGACTTCGTTCAGGTTCCCGGGCGACGTCCCCGCCGGAGAGGTGGGGCCCTACCCGATGAGCCTGACTCGGCGCCCTTGGTGGCTAGGATTTCCTCCGAATGATAACGGTTCCGGTTTCGACTCGGTGAGTCTGGCTTATGAGTGGTCGGAGCGTTGGTCGGCGGAGGTCGAGGTCCTCTTTTCGGGCTGGCGCACCGGCGGCGGTGAAATCGGGGCGTTGACGTTCACCTCGGTGGGCGACGGGAAGACCTACACGGTGGACTTTATTTCCTTCTCCTATCAAACGAATTTTTCGGCCGCACTTCTCGGCCTGACCTATCGGCCGTATGCGCCGTCGGAATTCCGGCGTCACATCGTCGAAGCCGGGCTGGCCTTCGGGCCCGCCTGGGCCAAGATCGCAGAGACGGACTTCTGGCAATCCGTGTCATACGCCAGAAAGCTCACTCTCTCGGCGAGGGCGCACGCCGCCTACGATTTCTACGTTATCCCCACCCTGTCCCTCGGAGCCGTCGTCGGCTACAGGTATCTCCGGGCGAATTTCCCCGAATCGACCGCGACGGATACCCTGAACTTCTGGGATACGGCCGATCCCTACAACTACATCGAACGCCTGACCGAGGTGACCATCCCCTCTCGAAAGGCCGACGCCAGCGGTTTCTACATCGCCCTGCGGCTGGGGGTGAGGATTTAGGGGCGCCCGCCCTCGGCTGTCAAACAGCTGTCTTGACGAATTGACTCGCCTTCGCGCCTGAGGTATACCAATCACCTGCCCGTTTTGATGGCTTTCGGGCCCCGGCTTGGAGCCGTCCATAAGGAGGAACGAGGATGATCGTGAATTCACGCAAAACCACGACCCCCATCGTACTTTTCGTCATCGCCATCATCATCGCCGCATCTCCCGGCCTCGCCCTGGCCCAATCCCGCGCCGGCTCGCCGGCCATGGCCGTAACCGTGTCCATGGAGCGGCCGACGACCCATTACTACCACCTCGTCTTCCGCGTCGACGGTCTCAAGGGCGAGACCCAGGACTTCAAGATGCCGGTCTGGACGCCGGGCTACTACCGGATCATGGACTACGCCAAGAACGTCAAGGACTTCAAGGCCGAAGACGGCTCCGGCCGGCCCTTGGCCTGGGAAAAAACGGCCAAGAACACCTGGCGCGTCCGTTCCGGCAAGGCCGCGTCCATCGTCGTGAGCTACGACGTCTACGCTATCACCCGCTTTTGTGCCGACAGCTACCTCGGCGACGACGGCGGTTTCATCACCCCAACCGGACTCTTTATGCACGTCGCCGGTCGGCTCAAGGACCCGGTGACCGTCACCGTTCTGCCGCATCCGGACTGGAAGCAAGTCTCGACCGGCCTCGATCCTATCGCTGGACGGCCCAACGCGTTCATCGCGCCCGACTTCGACACCCTCTACGACTGTCCGATCCTCATCGGCAACCAGGAGATCCTGACGTTCGAAGCCGCCGGCCGCCCCCACACCGTCGCCGCCTACGACCTCGGCACGGCAGACAGGGCGAAGTTCACGGGCGAACTGGAAAAGATCGTCGAGGCCGCGGCCGCGCTCATGGGCGATCTCCCCTACCGCCACTACACGTTCCTCATCATCGGCCCCGGGGGCGGAGGCCTCGAGCACCTGAACTCGACGGCCGTGACGCTCAATCCCGCCTCGCTCACGAACCCCCAGGCCACCAAGGGCTGGCTGAGCTTCATCGCCCACGAATACTTCCATCTCTTCAACGTCAAGTCGATCCGGCCCATCGCCCTCGGCCCGTTCGACTACGACCGCGAGAACTATACGAACATGCTCTGGGTCTCGGAGGGCCTGACGGTCTACTACGAGTACATCCTCCTCAACCGGGCCGGCCTGATGACCCGCGACGAGGTCCTCGAGCGGCTCGGCTCGACCATCGCTAAATACGAGAACGCCCCCGGGCGCCGCCACCAGCCCGCGACGGCCTCGAGCTTCGACACCTGGATCAATTTCTTCAGCCGCGGCGAGCACTCGGCCAACACGACGATCTCCTACTACGACATCGGCGCCGGATTGGGGCTTCTCCTCGACCTCAAGATCCGCGAGGCCTCGAAGGGCCGCTCGTCGCTCGACGACGTCATGCGGACGCTCTATCGGACCTTCTACAAAGAGAAGAAACGGGGCTTCACCGACCTGGAGTTCCGCGAGGTTTGCGAGCGGGCGGCTGGCGGCCCTCTCGACGAGATCTTCGACGTCTACGCCGCGACCGTCAAGGACTGGGACTATGCCAAGTACCTCGGCTACGCCGGACTCGCGATCGACCTCGAGCCGCGTCCGGCGTCCGGCATTTGGTTCGGCGCCTCGACCCAGGACCAGAACGGAAGCCCGGCCGTCTCGTCGGTCGAGCCCGATTCTCCGGCGTCCCTGGCCGGCCTCAGCGCCCAAGACGAAATCCTGGCCTTTGACGGCGCGCGCGTCACCCAGCGCTCGTTCGCCGGGACGGTCAACTCCCGCAAGCCCGGCGACAAGGTCAAGGTCCTTTATGCCAGGCGCGGCACGGTGCGCGAGACGGAGGTCACGCTCGGGAAAAAGACCGAACGGAGCTTCCGCATCACGCCGCTCGCAAACCCGACGCCGGAGCAGAAGGCGCTCCTCGACGGCTGGCTGAGGTAAGGAATCGAATTTAGGGGGAGGGGCGATTTCAGCGCGCAAGAAATCGCGTTGGCGAGACGGCAGTCTCCGGAAAGCTCTCCAGAAGCTGCTTGTCCGTCGTAACCAGGGGAACACCCAGCTCGCGAGCCAGGACGACGAATTCGGCGTCATAGGCCGAGCAGGTCGAAGAGGCAGCCAGGCTCAGCGCGTCCCCCGAGACCACGGCGTATTCGTTACCGGCCATCAACGATTCCGCTTCAGTCATGATCCGGAACGCCGCATTCAATCCGAAAAGCCCGTTCCTGACGCATTTGACAAGAGTGTTACAGAGTTCGCTCCGCCAGAGCAGGGGGGAGGTCCAGACCTCATCCTTCTGAAGAACACGTTCGGCCAGCTCGGTCTGGCCCCCGTCGATCAAAAGATAGGCAATGAGGTTCGTGGCGACGACGATCACGGTCGGCCTTCCCTCTTGGCCTGATTGATGAAATCATCGGTCAGGAAACCGCCCGTCTGAGCACGCACGGCTCTGGCCCTGGCGAGGATTTCATCGGCCGAAGAGCGCTTAGAGGCCATCGCCGCATTAAGAATCGAGATGATCTCGCCGTTGATGCTCCGGTTGTTCCGCCCCGCCCTCTCCTTAACCTTCTTATAAATGTCATCCGGGATGTTCTTCAGAGTGAAATTTGTTGCCATTTGATCACCTAAATGGTTGTAATATGGTTTCATTATGGTTCCTTTCACTTAAAAAGTCAACAAACCGCGCCAGCCCCGGCCCGTCCAGGGTCATCGCCATTATTGAAGACGCCTGCCACCGCGAGAGAATCTCAGTCAATCGCTCCTTTGTGCCCTTTCTAAATGCCGCGGCAGGACAGGGCGTATTCTTATAGAGGTGGCAGATGAACAAGTGCGCCCGGACCGTGTTTTCGCTCCTAGTGTTGTTCCTATTGCTTGAACAGGCCCTCGATTCGCGAGGCGGCCAATCGGCGGCTCCGCGGCCGGACGCGGACAAGCTGGCGGCGCTCATGCGCGACAGCTCGTTCCGGGAAGCCGATAAGCTCGCGGCCAAGCTCCTGGCCGACCCCACCGCGGACGCGCGAACGCAGGCCATCTGCGGTCTGGCCGTCCTCAAAGCCGGGCACGTCCGGGAGGCCGAGGCGATCTTCGACAAAGTGATCTCGCTATCACCCGAAAACCCCGAAGCCCATCTCGGTCTGGGGCGGATCGGCCGCATCCGGAACGACACGGACGCAGCCATTTCGCATCTCCGCCGGGCCATCCCCTCCTCGGCTTTTTACGAAGAAGCCCTGCGGCAATTGTGGCGGACTACCTGGGACCGCGGCTTCGTTTCCGAGCTCAATGAGGTCTACAAGCTGGCCGAAGAGCGTTACGGACGCGAATCCAAGCCCTTGGCCTCCTGGTTCACCAATGGCCTGGCCCAAATCCAAGGGCTCCCCGGTAAGCGGCTTTTTCAGATGGAAGGCCGCTTCGAACGCCTGAGGATCCCCCTCGTCAGGAACGAGGACAGCCGCATCCGCATCCGCATGATCACCATCAAGCTCAACGGGAAGGGCGAATACCTCTTCGACATCGATTCGGCCTCCGCAGATTTTCTGACGGTAAGTCCCCTTCTGGCTGAGGAGCCGGGACTCCCCCTGACCGGGAACTCCACGGCGACAGGTGTGGGTACGGCCACGGCCGCGGTCCGTTTCTCCATGCTGGACAGGGTCGAGTTCGGAGGGATCGCGTTCAGGAACGTCCCCGTCTTTGTCTCCGACCTGCGCCCGTTCCGGGGATTGAAGAAGGGCCTGATCGGGACGGCTTTGCTCAAACGCTTCAACGTCACGATCGACGTCGAGGCTGGAGTCATGGACCTTTTTCCGCTAGACCGTCCCGAGCTTCTCGCCGGCAACATCGACCGAGCGGCCGTGGCGGCGGACGTCCCGCTTTACCTCTTCGATGCGACGACCGTCGAGGCGTCTCTAGCCGGAGCGCCCGCGGCCCTTTACATCCTGGATTCGGCGGCGGCCGCGAACCTCGTGGACGGCCCGTTTTTCGAGGAGCATTTGAAGCCGACGCTCGACCCGGCGCGGATCGTCCGCTCCGGCATCCAGGGCGCCGGGGGGCCCCAATACGTCAACCGCGTCGATGGATTATCGATCGCCCTCGGTCCTCTCGTTTTCGACGGCCAGACCGTCCACGAATTCCCGATGGAGGGGCTGAATTCGATCACCGGCCGGTACGCCGCCGGTCTCCTGGGCAATCCCCTGCTCTGGCCCTACCGCGTCCACATGGACTTCCGCGCCGGCCGGCTCATTCTGGAAAAATATCCCAAGTCCTAAGGCTACGTTCTCGCCCTGAGGATATAGAGGTTGTGGTCGCGGAGAAGAGCTCTATAGATCCATGCCCCCATATGGGTAAATCCTACTATTTTAATAGGAAATTGAAACCTTTTGCTCAGGCGTTACGTCTAAACGGATGTACGGATAGAAACAAGATATCAAAGAAAAGAGGAAAATATCATGAAATTCAGAACTAAATTCGTCATTTTCGTGCTCGCCACGTTCCTGACGTTGACAGGCTTAAACCTGATCGCCAACGCCTTCTCGATGAAGGGCGTCATCACGGCCCAGAACCCCGGAACGTCGATCACCGTCCACGTCACGAGCTATAGAATCCTGTCCTGACGCCGAAGGTCTTCCCGGCCCGCGGCTATTTCTTGCGTCTAAGCTCTTCAGCTCCCCGTTTGATTTCGGTCAGGTCGCGGCGCATCTCGCTCCAGCCGTACCAGAGAGCGTAATCCGGATTGGCGTGGAACGTCCCCTGGAACGTGCGCATGCGGTGCTCGAGGAACATGACGAACAGCTTCTGTTCGATGACCGTGGGCGCGTCGTGGAAGGTCAGCAGGTCGGGGAAGGGATAGGCGTAGCTCTCAGGCTTGGCCAGGAGGCCGTTCTTGTAGAGGCCGGCGACGATCCGGATGGCCTCGGCCATCAGCCCGTCGGCGGCCTTGATCATCCGGTCGCCCTTCTCGAGCTCGGCCTTGGCGAAATTCAGCGAATGGCAGCCGTTGCAGGTCTTGAGCATCTTGTCCCGCTGCTTCTGCCAATCCTCCTGCGTCAGGCGGGCCAGCGCAGCCCCCTTGACCACGTCGAGCCGGGCCGTCGGGTTGCCCTTCGGGTCGAGGACACCGAGACCCTGGAGGATCGTAGCCTGGTCAGCGGCCCACTGTTTGTCCTCGGGCAGGGGCAGCCGGACGGCCAGGAAACCCCAGGCCGTCATCACCTCGTGGTCGCCTTCCTGCATGTGGCAGGTCTGGCACGTCGGGGCGGCCACGGATTCGGGCAGGATCTGGCTCTGCTTGAGCATGGCGCGGACGCCGTGCTTGGAGGCCGAGTACATCTCCCACTGCGGGTGGTCGAAGCCCATGTGGCAGGTCTGGCAGGCCTGGGGCTGCTGGGCCTCTTTCTTGGAGAATATGTGCCGGGTGTGGCAGGCGTCGCATGAAGCTCGGCCGAAGCCCACGCCCTGATCGCTGAGAGCCTTCGTCTCGGCCTCGGTTTTCAGGCCGATCTTGTGGCACGCGCCGCAGCCCTTCATGCCGTCGATCATGGCCATCGGCTGCCAGTGGATCGTGGGCATGGCCTTCATGGCCGCCCAGGCGAAGGCGTGCTTGCCCTTCTTGAACTGGGCAACCTGCTTTTCGTGGCAGGCCGCGCAGGTATCGGGAGTCGGGATCTCGGTCTTGGCGAAATCCTCGGAAGTCTGGTGCAGCGTGCCGTGGCACGTCGAGCAGTCGACGTCGTTCTGGCTGTGGCGGCTGATCTGCCAGTCAGAGACGATGTTGGGCGTGACCTTCTTGTGACAGGTCAGGCAATCCTCGGCGAAGGCTCCGGCGCAAATCAGGGCCAGCGCCGAAACGAGCAAAAGGGTTTTTTTGAGAACCATCCGCGACCTCCTTCGAGACAAATTCATTTTCCCGTGCCCCCGTAGGATAATCAATTTCGGGGCCGGAGCGCAAGGAAAAATGGTGCCCCGGCCCCGAAGACCTGGCTTCTCGTCGCCGCGATGATGGCTTCGGGGATCATCCTGCGAAGGAGCGGCGTCAAGGCTTCTTCATGGTCGGGTCGTGGGGGCCGACGACCCTGAGAATGATCTCGTGTTTGCCGCCGTATTCGAAGGTAAACCGAAAGTCCCGGTCGACCCGGGCCTCGAAGACCGAACCGGTGCCTCTGATTTTTTTGACCCTCAAAGACGGATGTCGGGGATCGGCGGCCGGGAGGCCGATTTGTTTTTTCAGCTTCTCCCGGGTCTCCGGCTCGAGCTCAAGGGCGCTTTTTCTGAACCTTTCGGTCAGGGTCAGCTTGAGCGGTTCCTTCGATTTCATGGAAGAGGTCCTCTGCGGAGTCAAACGTCATCGTCCGTCCTTCGGAAATGTCCCGGCCGGCCTCGGCTT
Organism: uncultured Eubacteriales bacterium; assembly: GCA_964525875.1. GTDB lineage: Bacteria > Acidobacteriota > Aminicenantia > Aminicenantales > Saccharicenantaceae > RBG-16-66-30. The sequence continues at coordinate 1,565 of CAZGJS010000022.1, read as the reverse complement.
CGAGCTTCTGCCACTTCTCTTTCCAAAACCAGGCCTGGTCGCGGTCGACCGTTTCCTGGGGGATGAGGACAATGGCGTCATCGACGATTTTCGACAAGACGATGCTCCCGTCCGCGATATTGAGTTTTTTCCTCATTGATAAAGGAAGCGTGACCTGGCCTTTTTCTCTCACTTTGATGATCTCTTCCATGCGATTTTCTTATTTTCTTACTTTCCCATCGAATATAGCCCCGAACGTTCACTTTGTCAACTCCGCTTCCCCTTCCCGCCCCCCGGCCGCCCGGATTGACAACCTCCCGGCCTGGGGCGTATTATATGTTCGATAGGAAGCATATTCCGGTCTCGACTTTAAGGGGTTTAATCCCCTTCGCGGGATTCCACGGACGTTAGTCCGTGGAGGAATAGCGAATTCCCCGCTTCGGGGACAGGCGCTCCAACGCCTGCAAAGGGTAGATCCCACGGACGTAAGGCCGTGGAGCTTCAGTTCGGATTACGCACGATGGGGGCAGGAAAATGAAAAAAATTCTTGCGGCGGCAGCGGTCCTTTCCCTGGTTTCCGGGGCTTTCGGCACGGAAACCGACGTCAGCCTCAAGCTCTTCGGCGGGGCGGCCTGGGCGCGGTATTCCCATCTGCCGCACTATTCCAGCATCCCGGAAGCAGGCATCCGTCTCAACGACAGGGTCGGCCCGGCCGGCGGCGTGGGTACCGAGATCGCCCTTCCCTTCTCCAGGCACTTAGCCTCGGTTAGCTCCATTGAGTACATCCAGAAGGGCTCGCACATGGGCTGGTATTACTGGGACGAACGGTTTGCCTCATATTCTTTCCAGCTCGAAGTGCTCAGCCTCACGCAGCTCCTCAAGGTCAAGCCCTTCCCGAATCTCTTCCCCTACGCCCTGGCGGGATTCGAGCTGTCGCACGTCCTGAGCCATAGCTACATCATGCCCCCTTCCAATTTGAAAATCGACCTAATGGACGACACCAGAAAGACCGACTTCGGGCTGGTGGCGGGAGCAGGGGGAGAGCTCAGCGCGGGCCGGTGGACCTCCTTCCTCGAGCTCCGCTACCATCTGGGCCTGGTCAATCTCAGCAAGGGGATCGATGTCGAGATGACCGAATCATATCCGACCATCAAAACCCGGGCCGTCACGCTCCTCGCCGGGATCCGCTACCGGCTGAGCCGGAAGAGCTCCTAAACTCCCGCGGGAAGGCCTCCTGAGCCATCCGGAAAGGCCGGGCGGGCCCAAGGTCGGTTTTTCCGGTCAGCTTACTTGTCGGTCTTCTCGTCGATGATGTCGAGCCATTCCTCCATGGCCCGGATGTGGATGTCAATCGATTCCTCGATCCCCGGGGGCGGCGCGAGCCCCCTGGCGGCGCAGTATTCGGCGAGCGAAGCGTCGATGTCTTGCCAGGAGGAGAGCTGCGGGTATGTCGGTGCCATCGTCTCCGCATCCGTCCCCATCCGGCCCCGGCCGCTTGACAACCGCCCGCCGAAGCCCTATATTCACTTACTGTAGGCGGCAGTAAAAAGGGGACCGATTCCGGCCAGGGTGGAGTCGGAGGGGGA
>CAZGJS010000021.1:0-38762 GCA_964525875.1 uncultured Eubacteriales bacterium | reverse complement strand
TCCGGACCGGGAAGGCGTGAAGAATCACCGCAGCGGACGGAGACGATCCCCGAGGCCCCTCCGCGGCCGATGGCGGGAACGCCCCGAGCGGCAGGTTGACCGGCCCTCAAGAAAAACTTAAGATGAAGCTGTCATGAGGGTCACGTGAAGAAGGCGACGCTCGTCACCGGTCAGGAATATATCGACGGCGCCATCGACGAGATCGTCTTCACCAACCCCGACAACGGCTACACGGTCTGCCGCTTCCAGCCCGAAAGCGGCAAGGTGATGACCGTCGTCGGCTCATTCCCGCCATTGACGCCCGGCGAGGTCCTCCGCATCCGCGGCCAGTGGGAGCTCAACCCGCGCTTCGGCCGGCAGTTCAAGGTCGACCACTTCACGCTCACCCTGCCCGCCTCGGTCAAGGGCATTGAAAAATTCCTGGCCTCGGGCCTGGTCAAGGGGATCGGTCCGGTGCTGGCCAAGCGCATCGTCGGGACGTTCGGCGCCGGGACGATCGACATCCTGACCCGGGACCCGGAGCGGCTCCGCGAGGTCGGGGGGGTCGGCGCCGTCAAGCTGAAAGAGATCCGGAGATCCTGGGCCGAGCACCAGGACATCCGGGACCTGATCATGTTCCTCCAGGAGCACAGCGTCTCGACCAGCCTGGCCACGAAGATCTACCGGCAGTACGGGGACCGGTCGTTCACCGTCCTCAAGACGAACCCCTACCAGCTGAGCTTCGACATCTGGGGCGTCGGCTTCAAGACGGCCGACCAGATCGCCCTGAAGCTCGGCCTGGACCCGGGCTCGCTCGACCGGGTCAAGGCCTATATCCTCTATATCCTCGAAAAGGACAACGAGCAAGGCCACATTTTTTCTCTTGCTTCGGAGGTCCTGGAGAAATGCGGGACCGACCTGGAGGTCCCCGCGGACAAGGCCGAAGTCGCCTTGGCCGGCCTGCTCAAGGGCGAGAAGGTGGTCAGCGAGGAGTGGGGCGGCGGCCGGGCCCTCTACCTGCCCTTCTTCTACCAGGCCCAGGAAGAGGTCGTGCGCTCCATCCACAAGCTGGCCGAGTTTCCCTGCCGGGCCCCGGACTTCGACCTCGGCCAGGCCGTCGCCGACACGGAAAAAGGACTCGGAATGGCCTTCTCGCCGCTGCAAAAGCTGGCCATCCGGGAGAGCTTCGAGCGGAAGATCCTGGTCATCACGGGCGGTCCCGGCACGGGCAAGACGACCATCGTCCGGGCTGTCGTGGACATCTTCCGCAAGTGGGGGAAGGATGTCCTTCTGGCCGCCCCGACGGGCCGCGCGGCCAAGCGTCTATTGGAAACGACAGGGCAGGATGCCCGGACGATCCACCGGGTCCTCGAATTCAGTCCCAAGCAGGGGACGTTCAAGCGGAACGAGTCGAACCCGCTCCGCGGCGAGGCCCTGGTCATCGACGAGTTCTCGATGGTCGACCTGCCGCTCATGTACCACCTCCTCAAGGCCGTCCCACCCTGGATGCGGCTCATCCTCGTCGGCGACAAAGACCAGCTGCCCTCGGTCGGTCCCGGGACCCTGCTCCGGGACATCATCGAGTCGGGCACGGTTGACGTCGTCCGGCTCGACGAGATCTTCCGGCAGGAGAAGGAGAGCCTCATCGTCATCAACGCCCACCGCGTCAATCAGGGACAGTCCCTGGTCTACGCGCCGCGGACGGACAAGAACGCCGATTTCTACTTCATCCGTCAGGACGACGAGAGGAAGGCCTTCCAGACCATCCTCAAGATGTGCTCTTTTAGCATCCCTGCCAAGCTCGGCCTGAGCCCGATCTCCCCTCAGATCCAGGTCATCAGCCCCATGTACAAGGGCCTCGTCGGCGTCGACAACCTCAACACGGAGCTCCAAGCGCGGCTCAACCCGGGGTGGGAAGGCCTCCAGGTCGGGAGCCGCGAGTTCCGCGCCCGCGACAAGGTCATGCAGGTGCGCAACGACTACGACAAGGACGTCTTCAACGGTGACATCGGGATCGTCCTCCACGCGGACAAGGCCAAGTTCCGGCTGTTCGTCGACTTCGACGGCCGGACGGTGAGCTACGAGAGGGACGAGCTCAACGACGTCACTCTGGCCTACGCCGTTTCCGTCCACAAGGCCCAGGGCAGCGAGTACCAGGCCGTCATCATGCCCTTACTGACCCAGCACTTCATCATGCTCCAGCGCAACCTCTTCTACACGGCCCTGACCCGGGCCAAGAAGCTGAGCGTGGTCATCGGCTCCTACAAGGCGCTCTACATCGCCATCAAGAACGACAAGCCGGTGAAAAGGAACTCCCTCGTCAAGGACAAGCTCATCCGGCTCTGCGGGGCGGAAGCCTGAAATTGCCGATAGAACTGTCCGGGGAATTCCGGGACATGAACGAAATCTCCGGATTTCGTATCGTGTCCCAGGAATTCCTTTTCGGCGATTTCAGGGCGGTTTGACTCCCCGGACGAATCTATTATAATGAATTCATTTTCGGGCCCCTGACCAGGTGAAAGGATGGATGCGCCATGCCCCATCGCCGTTTCGGATCCGTCGCGGACATCATCGTCTTCGCCATCGAACGGGAAAAAGAAGCGGCTGACGGCTACGGCCGCATGGCCGATCTGGCCCGGACGCCGGGTCTGCGCGAGTTCCTCCTCTTCCTCCGCCAGGAAGAAGAGTCCCACCGGCGGCTCCTGGAAGGGCTCACCAAAGAGGAGCTCGACGGCCTCGCCCCGGCCTTCGTGCCGGATCTGCGGCTCATCGACTACCTCGCGGAGGAGAATCTCGCCGACGAAATGTCCCTCCAGGAATTGCTCATCTTTGCCGCCCAGAAAGAGAGGAAGGCCGCCGAGCTCTACGACACCCTGGCCCGGATGGCCGAGGCTTCGAGCCACCACCGGGTTTTCGAATTCCTCGCCGGCCAGGAGCGGGCCCACAAGCTCAAGATCGAAGCCGAGTACGAAAAGAGCTTCCTGCAGGAGAATTGAAAGGAGGACATGATGGAGAAATGGGAATGCCAGGCGTGCGGATACGTTTACGACCCGGCCGTGGGTGACCCGGACAACGGGGTCGCTCCCGGGACGAAGTTCGAGGACCTTCCCGACTCCTGGGTTTGCCCCCAGTGCGGGGTCGGCAAGGAACTCTTTTCGAAGGTCGACTGAGCCCGGGAGGGGCGTCGTTTCCCGGCCATGAAGATCATCATCGTCGGCAACGGATTGGCCGGCACCATGGCCGCCAAGAGCGTGAGAGAGCTCGATTCGGAAGCCGGGATCGAGATCTTTGCGGAGGAAAAATACGCCTACTACCCCCGGCCGAACCTGATCGAGTTCCTGGCCGGCCGCCTGCCCTACGAGAAGCTCTTCGCCTTTCCTGAGATCTGGAGCGTCCGGCAGAGGATCGGCCTCCATTTCGGCGAGAGGGTCGCGAAGATACGGCCGGACGAGCGGACGATCGAGACCGGGTCGGGCGGGGTGTTCCCCTATGACACCCTGCTGCTCGCGAGCGGCGCCCGGGCGGCCGTCCCCCCGCTCACGGGCAGCGGGCTGAAGGGCGTTTTCGTCCTGAGGACACTGGACGACGCGCTGGCTATCCTCGACCATCTCCGGACGCATGCCCATGTCGCCGTGCTCGGCGGCGGGCTCCTCGGCCTGGAGATCGCCCGGGCCATCTGCGGCCGGGGCGCCGAGGTCTCTGTCGTCGAATTCTTCGACCGTCTCCTGCCCCGCCAACTCGACCCGGCGGCGGCCGGGATCCTCAAGCACGAGATAGAAAGAACGGGCATCTCCGTCCGGCTCGGCGCCATCAGCCGGGAGATCCTCGGCTCGGCGGAGGTCCGCGGCATCCGCTTCGAGTCCGGGGACGAGATCGAAGCGGATCTCGTCGTCATCGCCGCGGGCGTCAAGCCCGATATCGCGTTGGCCAAGGACGCCGGGCTCGCCGTCGAGCGGGGCGTCCTCGTCGACGACCATCTGCGCACCAGCCGCCCGGAGATCTTCGCCGCTGGCGACGTCGCCGAACACAAGGGGAGGGTCTACGGGATCATTCCGGCCTCGTTCGAGCAGGCCCGGGCAGCCGCCCACAACATGCTGGGGATGGACATGCCCTACGCCGGAACGGTACCGTCCAACACGCTCAAGGTCGCCGGCCTCTTCGTGACGTCGGCCGGTGAGGTCAACCCCGAGGCGGGCGGCTACGAGGTCCTCGTCCGGTCCGTTCCCGAGCAGGGGCTTTACAAGAAGATCGTCCTCAAGGAAGGCCGTCTCGTCGGCGCGATCTGGATGGGGACGAAAAAGGGAGCCTCGGAGATCGGTCGCTTCGTCGCCCTGAAGAAGGACGTCGAGAGCCGGAAGGGGGACCTCCTCGAAGACAAATTCGATTTCGCGGAGATGCCATGAACAGGAAATATGCCGTCATCGCCGTCGCTCTCGCCGTTTTCCTGGTTCTCGCGCCCCTGGCGCAGGGCCAGAGTCAGAGCCAGATCCAGGCCCAAAGCCAGAGTCAGATCAAGTATGGAGGCTATTTGTCCTTCGCATACATCGATGGACAGACCGAAAGCCTCTATCCCAAAGCGGGCCTGCAGAACCTTTTGGCCGGCTTCGGGGCGGCGGGCCTGGTGGGCGGGAAATTCGGATTCTCTATTGAAGCCCGGACCCTGGGCGTCCCGACCGCCGCGCCGGCCCAAGCCTGGGCCTTCGAGCTGGACCAAGCCTGGGCGGGGTTCGTGCCGTCCCGGGCCATCAGCGTCAAGGCCGGACTCTACATCGTGCCCTTCGGGGCCTACAATCGGGCCAGCCGGCCCCACGAAACGCTCCTCGTCGGCGTTCCTCTCAACCTGGAATACCTGTATCCCGGGACCTGGCGCGACATCGGCCTGCTCATCGAGGGCGAGGTCGGGATCCTGTCCTACTCGGCCTTCCTGGGGAATGGCTTGGGCGAATTTGACGAAATCGGTTCCGGGCAGCAATTCCGGGACAACAATACAAACAAGGCCAAGGGCGGACGGGTCGGGCTCGCCCTCGGCGACTACGGACGGGCGGGGTTTTCCTATTACACGGGCAAGTACGATGAGCGGGACATGCGTGATCTCACCCTGGAAGGGGTGGACCTCACCTGGGCGACCGGCCAGTGGGAGATCCACGGCGAATACACCAAGGCCAAGATCGAAAATCCCGAGCCCTTCCAGACGGGCAAGTCGGAGGGTTATTCCATCTGGATGGCCATGGGTTTGCGGAGCTTCCAGCCCATCGGGAGCTTCCAGAAGGTCAAGGTCGACGATCCTTACCGCGGAGACGGTCTCGTTCGCGACCTGAGCCGCTGGACGATGGGCCTGCGCTATGTCCTGGGTTCCACGTTCTTCATCAAGGTCGAATACGTTTGGAACAAGGAAAAGGAGCCCATCCTCAAGAACGACCAGCTCCAGGTCCAGGCGGCCCTGAGCTTCTGAGCCCCGGACCTTGAGTTGGCCGCGGCATTTTGATAAAATCGCGGCGCGGCTCGCTTCCGCCATCCCGTTCGCGACGGCATTCACGGTCAAAGGATGAGGCATGGCCAATCTGCTCGTTCTCGGAACACAATGGGGCGACGAAGGCAAGGGGAAGATCGTCGACTTGCTCACGCCGGCCTTCGACATCGTCGCCCGCTACCAGGGCGGTCATAACGCCGGCCACACCGTCTACGTCCGCGGCAAGAAGGTCGTCCTCCATCTCATTCCCTCGGGCATCCTCCATCCCGGGACTCTCTGCGTCATCGGGAACGGCCTGGTCATCTCGCCGGGGGCCTTCTTCAAGGAGACGGGCGACCTCGAAAGCAAGGGCATTCGCGTCGACCCGACGCGCGTCGCCGTCAGCCGCGGCGCCCACCTGATCATGCCCTGGCATCCGCTCGTCGAGAAGGTGAGCGAAGAGATGCGCGGCGAGAAGAGAATCGGCACGACCTGCCGCGGCATCGGCCCGGCCTACGAAGACAAGGCCGCCCGTCTCGGGATTCGGACGGGGGACCTGGCCGATCTCCGCGTCCTCCGCGAGAAGATCGCCGAAAACGTCGCCGTCAAGAACCGCGTCTTCGGGACGTTCGGCCTGCCTCCGCTCGATGCCGATTCCATCAGCCTGGAGTACGCGGGCTGGGCGGAGAAGCTCGTCCCCTATCTCCGCGACGTCCCCGAACTTCTCCACGAGCGCATGAAGCGCGGCGAGACCGTGCTCTTCGAGGGCGCCCAGGGGGCTCTTCTCGACGTCGACCACGGCACCTATCCCTATGTGACTTCCTCGAATTCGACGGCCGGCGGCGCCGCGACCGGGCTCGGCGTCGGGCCGAAATCGATCCACGGTGTGCTCGGCATCACCAAGGCCTACACGACGCGGGTCGGCGGCGGGCCCTTCCCGACAGAACTCCACGACGAGAAGGGCCGGACGATCGCCGCCCGCGGCGACGAGTTCGGGGCGACGACCGGACGCCCCAGGCGCTGCGGCTGGTTCGACGCCTTGGCCGTCCGGACCGCCTGCCGGGTCAACGGGGTCGACAGGATCGTCCTGACCAAGCCGGACGTCCTGTCCGGGATCGGGGAGATCCTGGTCTGCACGGGCTACCGCTACAAGCGGGAGATCCTGAAGAGTTTTCCGACGGAGTCGTGGGTGCTCGAAGAGGTTGTTCCCGAATACCGGACGCTCCCGGGCTGGCCGGAGTCCCTCCACGGCGCCGCCGAGTTCGATGCCTTGCCGCGGGCGTTCGTCGACTACCTCCGCGTCCTCGAGGACCTCGTCGAAACCCGCGTCGCCGTTGTATCGACGGGCGTCGAGCGCGGCCAGACCGTCCTCGTCGAACCCGAGCTCAAGGGTTTTGTCGACATGGCCAGGGTTCGGCTGGAGCGGGCGACTTAGGGGAGCAGGGGATGGCCGGGGCCCTGGTCGAACGCGTCGAGATCAAAAAGTCGGCCCTCGTCCACAACATCCGCGAATTCCGCCGCCTCGTCGGCCGAAAGCGGAAGTTCCTGGCCGTGGTCAAAGCCAACGCTTACGGCCATGGGCTCCTCGAAGTCTCTCGGATCGCCCTCCGGAGCGGCGTCGACTGGCTCGGCGTCCATTCCATGGAGGAAGGCACGGCGCTCCGGGAGGCGGGCATCCAGGCGCCCGTCCTAGTCATCGGCTACGTGCCCTTCCTCGGTTTGGAGGAGGCCGTCGCCCGGGACCTGCGTTTGACCGTCTACAACCGGGAGACGGTCAAACGCCTGGCCGCGCTGGCTGTCCGTCTCCGCAAGACGGTTCGCTTGCATGTCAAAGTGGAGACCGGGACGTGGCGGCAGGGCGTCGATGTCAAGGACATCGGGCCTTTCGTCCGGGACATCCGGAAGCGCCCCGGGCTCGTCGTCGAGGGCCTTTCCTCCCATTTCGCCAACATCGAGGACACGACGAATCACGATTATCCCCGCCGTCAGCTCGAATGCTACCGGTCGGCCTGCCGGGAGCTCGAGGCGCGAGGCCTCGAGGTCCCGCTCAAGCACATGTCCTGCACCGCCTCGACCATCCTTTTCCCGGAACCGGAATTCAACCTGGCCCGGGTCGGCATCGGTCTCTACGGCCTGTGGCCCTCCAAGGAGACCTACCTCTCCTGCATCCTCGAAAAGAAGAAGCCCCTCTCGCTCGAGCCGGTCCTCTCCTGGAAAGCCCGGATCGCTCAGGTAAAAAAAACCCCCGCCGGGGCCTTCGTGGGCTACGGCTGTACCTTCCGCACGACCCGGCCGACGGTCCTGGCGGTCGTGCCCGTCGGCTATTTCGACGGCTACGACCGCGGCCTTTCGAATTCTGCGCACGTCCTCGTCAAAGGGCGGCGGGCCCCGGTGCGGGGGAGGGTGGCCATGGACTTCTTCATGGCCGACGTCACGGATATCCCCGGCGTCAAACTCGAAGACGAGGTGACGCTCCTCGGCGCGGACGGCCGCGAGCGGATCTCGGCCGAGGACCTGGCCGCGCTCGCCGGGACGATCAGCTATGAGATCCTCTCCCGGATCAACCCGCTCGTGCCGCGCGTCGTCGTCTGAAGGGATACTGAGTGCGGTTTACAACGCCCTGGCCGAATTACGCTACCCGTTTTGGCAGCGATGGGGGCCACGCATCTCCCCCGGACCCCCGGGAACCAGTCCCGGCGGTTCCCCCATCGCGAAGCGATGGGTCCCCCTCCGCTACGGGGGCTATGCATGGCCCCCATCACTGCCCGGGTAGCGCCCATGCGCTATCGGCCATTCTCTGTTTCAAACGCCTCTGAGAGAGGGGGAGGAAAATAATTTGAATAAATACTACTAATTAAGTAGGATATATTGTATAATAACGAGGTACGTGAGGAGAAACCATGACCATCGACGCGAAGACCAATAAGAAGGAAATTCTGAAGGACATCATCCGCGACCTCCATCGGGGCGGCGACGTCGAAGAATTACGGAAACGCTTCGCTGAGCTCGTCCGCGACGTCTCCGGAGGAGAGATCGCGGCGATGGAGCAGGAGCTCATTTCCGAAGGAAACCGGCTGGCCCTCGACACGGGAGTCCTGAGCGCGGAACAGGTCAACCTCCTGCTGACCAGCCTTCCCGTTGACATTTCCTTCGTCGACGAGAACGACACCGTCGTTTTTTACTCGGCAACCCGGGAGAGGATTTTCCCCCGCACTCCCGGGGTCATCGGGCGGAAGGTCCAGAACTGCCACCCGCCCAAGAGCCTCGGCGTTGTCACTCAGATCCTGGCCGCCTTCCGGGACGGAAGCCGGAACGTCGCGGAGTTCTGGATCGAGATGAACGGGAAGTTCATCCACATCCGCTATTTCGCCATGAGGGATGGCGGGGGCAAGTACCGCGGCTCGCTCGAAGTCAGCCAGGACGTGACCGACATCCGGGCTCTCCGTGGAGAGAAGCGTCTCCTCGACTGGGACCCGCCGGGCCTGGACGTTTGACTTCCCCAGAACGCGGTGGTATGAATGAAATCCGAGGCTGAAAAAGGCCGCCAAGCCGGCCAAAAAAATAGGGAGTTCTCGATGAAAGAAAGAATCGAACTTGCTTTGACCAAGATCCGCCCCGCCCTCCAGGCGGACGGCGGCGACGTGGAACTCGTGGACGTCGGCGCGGACGGTGTCGTCCATGTCCGGCTCAAAGGGGCTTGCGGCGGCTGCCCGATGTCCCAGCTCACCCTGAAAATGGGGATCGAGCGGATCCTGAAGAAAGAGGTTCCCGAAGTCACGTCGGTCGAGGCGGTCTGATCAATTTTTCGCGCGGGGCGGAGGGGTTCCGCCGCCGCCGGGGATTGCGGCCACGCGGGGAGTTGTCATGAAAAGAGTGTATCTCGATCACATCGCGGCCACTCCTCTGCATCCTGAGGTATTAGAGGCCATGCGGCTCTGCCTCGGGGACGTCACCGGGAACCCCCAGAGCCTGCATGCCGAGGGCCGCCGGGCCCTGGAAGCCGTCGAAGCGGCGCGCGAAGAAGTCGCCGGGCTCGTCGGCGCTCAAAGCTCCGAAATTTATTTCGCTTCGAGCGGGACCGAGGCCAATAATTTCGCCGTCAAGGGACTGGCTCTCGGCCGGCAGGCCCGGGGTAGGCACGTCATCGTCTCGGCCATCGAACATTCTTCGGTCCTCAATTCCGTCAAGGCCCTTGAAAAACTGGGCTTCTCGGCGACGCTCGTCCCCGTCGACGGCATCGGGAGGATCGACCCGGCCGACGTCGAGAAGGCCCTGACCGCAGAGACGGTCTTCGTCTCCGTCATGACGGCCAACAGCGAGGTCGGGACGGTCCAACCCGTCGCGGCGGTCGCGGCCATCTGCCGCTCGCGCGGTGTCCTCGTCCACACCGATGCCGTGGCCGCGGCCGGCAGCATCCCGCTGGACGTCAAGGCGCTCGGCGTGGACGCCCTGAGTCTGGCCGGCGACCAGTTCTACGGCCCCAAGGGCTCGGCGGCGCTTTTCGTCCGCAAGGGTGTGCGCATCCTGCCGCTCATCGACGGCGGCATCCAGGAAGGCGGACGCCGGGGCGGGACGGAGAATGTCGCCGGTATCGTCGGGATGGGCCGGGCCGCCCGGCTGGCCCGGCAGGAGATGGCGGCGAGAACCGCAGCGCTCGTTCCCCTGAGGGACCGCCTCCTCGAAGAGCTCCCCGGTCGCGTAGGGCACGTGATCGTGACGGGATCCCGGACGGCCCGCCTTCCCCACCATGCCAGCTTCTGCATCGAGTTCGTGGAGGGCGAGGCCATGCTCCTGAGCCTGGACATGAAGGGCGTCGCCGTATCGAGCGGTTCCGCCTGCACGTCCAAGGCCCTGAAGGCCTCCCACGTCCTCCTGGCCATGGGGCTCGACCACGCCACCGCCCAAGGCTCCCTTGTGTTTAGCCTGATCCAAGGGACTTCCGCCGAAGACGTGGATTATCTGCTGGACGTCTTTCCTCCGGCGATCGAGCGGCTCCGAGGCATATCTCCGCTCTACACCCAGTACCTGAAAGAGAGAGGGTCATAATGTACAGCGACAAAGTCATGGACCATTTCGCCAACCCCCGCAACGTAGGCGTCCTTCCCGAGGCCGACGGCGTCGGTCAGGTCGGCAATCCCGTGTGCGGCGATATGATGACGTTCTACATCAAGGTCAAGGATGACCGGCTGGAGGACGTCAAGTTCCAGACCTTCGGCTGCGGCGCCGCCATAGCCGTTTCCAGCATGGTCAGCGAGATGGCCAAGGGCAAGACGCTCAGCGAGGCGATGGCCATCACCAACGACCTCGTGGCCGAGGAGCTCGGCGGGCTGCCCAAAAATAAGATGCACTGCTCGAACCTCGGCGCCGACGCCCTTCACGAAGCCATCAAAAATTTCCAGGATAAGCGGGAGGGCCGCGCGCCGCGCGAAGGCGCGCCCGCCGCCGCCCACGAACACGAAGGCTGCGCCTGCCCCTACTGCGACTCTTCCCTCGAGGAGGAGGACAAGACATTCTGCCGGGCCTGCCGGGTCGAGTTCGAAGAGTGCCCCTCCTGCGGCGGCATCTCGAAGAAGGGCGACACGAAGTGCCTACATTGCGGAAAACCGATGAAGGGCTAGGTCCCGAGACGGCTGCCGGGCAGGGGGATAACCCGTGAACGAACCGAACACTCTCGAAAGGATCGCCGAGCTCAAGCGGCGGCGAAACGCCGTCATCCTAGCCCACAACTACCAGATCCCCGAGGTCCAGGACGCCGCCGACTTCGTCGGAGACTCCCTCGAGCTCAGCCGGAAGGCCGCCGTTCTCGACGCCGAAGTCATCGTCTTCTGCGGCGTCCACTTCATGGCCGAGACGGCCGCCGTCCTCTCGCCGTCGAAGACGGTGCTCCTTCCCGAGGCCGCCGCCGGCTGTCCGATGGCCGATATGATCAACGCCCGCGAGCTCCGCGCCTGGAAAGAGCGTTACCCCGGGCTCAAGGTCGTCTGTTACGTCAACACGAGCGCCGAGGTCAAGGCCGAAAGCGATATCTGCTGCACGTCCTCGAACGCGGTCAATGTCGTCAACTCCCTGGGCGTCGACGAAGCCCTCTTCGTCCCCGACAAGAACCTGGCCGCGTGGGTCGCCCGGGAGACGGGCATTAAGCTTATCGCCTGGGACGGTTACTGCCACGTCCATCATAAGTTCACCCCCGGCGACATCCTCAAGGCAAAGGCCCTCCATCCGGACGCCGAGGCCTGGGTCCACCCCGAGTGCCCCCTGGACGTCATCGACCTCGCCGACAAGGTCCTGTCCACGGGAAAGATGGTCCTCGAGGCGCGAAAGACGTCCCGGCGGGAAGTCATCGTCGGCACCGAGAAAGGCATCCTCTACCGGCTCGGCCGGGAGAACCCGGCCGTGAAATTCTATCCCGGCCGGGACGCGGCGCTCTGCGTCCATATGAAAATGACGACGCTCGCCAAAGTCCTGCGGGCGCTCGAAACGGACACCACCCGTATCGTCGTCCCCCCGGCGATCGCCGACCGGGCCCGGGGGGCCATCGTGGCCATGTTACAAATTCCCTAAAGGAGAATGGAATATGAGGAAAATGACCGAAGAAAACGTCAAGGCCGCCCTCGCCGGAGAGAGCCAGGCCCACATCAAATACCTGGCCTTCGCCGACAAGGCCGCCGCCGAGAAACTGCCCAACGTCGCCCGTGCCTTCAAGGCCAATGCGTACGCCGAGCAGGTCCATGCCACCAATCATCTCAAAACGCTGGGCGGGATCGGCACGACCAAGGACAACCTCGACGCGGCCGTCGGCGGCGAGTCCTTCGAGGTCGAGGAAATGTACCCGGCCTATCTCGTCGTGGCCCAGGCCCAGGGCGAAAAGACGGCCGAGATGTTCTTCAACTGGGCGTTGGCCGCCGAAAAAGTCCATGCCGGCATCTACCGGGGCGCCCGCTCGGCCGCGGAGTCGGGCCGGGACATCGACTTCAAGCCCGTCCATGTTTGCTCCGTCTGCGGCTTCACCATGGAAGGCGACGCGCCGGACAAGTGTCCCGTCTGCGGCACTCCGAAAGACAAATTCGTCACATTCTGAAACCGGACCCAAGGGAGGCTGCCATGGCCATCGATAAAAAACTCCCGGTTTGGCAAGTCCTCGGTGTAGCCATCCGCTCCGAGGTCGACGCCGCCGCCTTTTACGCCCGGCTTCAGGAGCGGGTAAAAAACGTCATCCTCGTCCAGAAGCTCAAGTTCCTAGCCTTGGAGGAAGAGCACCACAAGAAGATCCTCGAGCGGCTCCTCGGTCAGAAATACCCGGATATGCCCAAGGACGTCCCAGAGTCGTCCCTGATGCCGCCGATCGCCGTCTCCGTCGGCGCCGAGCCCACGGTCCCGGCCCTCTTCGAGGCGGCCCTTAAAGCCGAGGAGGCGGCCGAGGCATTTTACAACGAGGCCGGCGGGAGGGCGGAGGACGAGGCGGGCCGGAAGATCCTGGCCTACCTCGGCCGCGTCGAAAGGAGCCACCAGGCCATGATCAAGTCGGAACTCGAACTCCTCCTGAAGTTCCCCGACTATTACAGCGTCGAGGACTTCCATCTCGGCGAAGACCTCTTCCACGTCGGGCCCTGACGCGGGGAGGCGGGGAGAGGTCATGGAGCGGGCGCCCCGGCGCATCGGTCGGATCATCGGGCTCCTCCGGGAGCATTATCCGCAAGCCCGGACCGCCCTCGAATTTCGTAACCCGCTCCAGATCCTCATCGCCACGATCCTGGCCGCCCAGTGCACGGACGAGCGGATCAACCGGATCACGCCGGGGCTCTTCCGTAAATACCCGTCGGCGGACGCCTTTGCCGGCGCCGACCGGACCGAGCTCGAGCAGGAGATCCGCTCGGCCGGTTTTTTCCGGAACAAGGCCAAGAATATCATCGGCGCGGCCCGCCTCGTCGTCAATGATTTCGCCGGCGCCGTCCCTGATTCCATGGACGCGCTCGTCATGCTGCCCGGGGTCGCCCGCAAGACGGCCAACATCGTCTTGTCCGCGGGCTACGGCAAAGCCGAGGGGATCGCCGTCGATACCCACGCCGGCCGCCTCTCCCGGCGCCTCGGGCTGAGCCGGCACAAGGACCCGGTTAAAGTCGAGCGCGACCTCATGAAATTGGTCCCCAAGGACGACTGGCTGGATTTCAACTTCCTGCTCGTCGAGCACGGCCGGGCCTTCTGTCCGGCGCGCAAGCCGAAGTGTCCGGACTGCTTCCTGCGGCGGCTCTGCCCGTCGGCCGCGGCCCTTATTTTAAGCGGAAAACCGAAATGACCCGCGAGGCCATGCTCTGGGGACCGCTCGAGGGCGGGAAAGTCCAATGCCGGCTCTGCGCTCATCGCTGCGTCGTCGCGCCCGGCAAGCAGGGGATCTGCGGCGTCCGCGAAAACCGCGACGGGGATCTCCGGACGCTCGTCTACGGCGAGGTCGTCGCCGCCCACGTCGACCCCATCGAAAAGAAGCCCCTTTATCATTTTTTTCCCGGCTCCAAAGCCCTGTCCGTCGCCGCGGCGGGCTGCAACTTCCGCTGCGGCTTCTGTCAGAACTGGCAGATCTCGCAAGCGTCCCGGAGGAAAGGCGGCGGGATCGCGGGCGAGCCGTTCGCTCCGGAAGACATCGTCCGGGCCGCCCTCGACCAGGGCTGCCGGAGCATTTCCTATACTTATACCGAGCCGACGATCTTCTTCGAGTACGCCTTCGACACGGCCAAGCTGGCCCGGGAGGCGGGCCTCCTCAATAACTTCGTCACCAACGGCTACATGACGGCCGAGGCCTTGGAGACGATCCGGCCCTATCTCGACGCCGCCAACGTCGACCTCAAGGCTTTCAAGGACGAAACCTACAGAACGGTCTGCGGGGGCCGGCTCGATCCCGTCCTCGAAACCATCCGCCTGATGCGCCGGTTGGGCATCTGGGTCGAAGTCACGACTCTGGTCGTCCCCGGCCTCAACGACGGCGGGGAGGAGCTTGCGGCGATCGCCCGGTTCATCGCCTCGGTAGACCCCGACATCCCTTGGCATCTCAGCCGTTTTCATCCGGATTACCAATATACCCAAGCGCCGCCGACGCCCGTCGCAACCCTCCGGACCGCCGCCGAAACGGGCCGGCGCGAAGGCCTCCGATATATCTACATCGGCAACGTCCCGGGCGAGTCGGAAGACACGCTCTGCCGGACGTGCGGCCTCGTCCTCATCCGCCGCCGGGGTTTCTCGGTCGTCGAGAACGCCCTCCGGGATTCGCGCTGTCCGTCCTGCGGCGCCGCGCTCGCCGGCTTGTTCGGCTGAATCTTATCTCGCCTTCTTTTCCTATAGGATTCCTGTATAATGGCCCTTTTCGAGGAGGTCCCCATGAATTTGAAAATACGATTTCAAGCGGTTCTCATCCTTGTTATGGTCCTGGGATCGATGGCCTCGAGCCAGGCCCTCGCCCAGGGCCGGCCGGCCCCGCCGCCGGAATACAAGGAGCTCGTCGCGGCCTACGAGATCAAGGACGCCGCGGCCCGGATCAAGGAATTCGAAAGGATCAAAGCCGCTTACCCGAACAGCCAGTTCGCGGTAGCGATCGAGGGAAGCATCGTGGAGGCCAAGATCGAGCTGGCCGTAACCCTGGAGTCCGTCCTCTCCCTCCAGAACGACTTCATGGCCAAGGGACGGGGGCCGGCCCGCCTCCAGAATCCTATCATGGCGGCGGACCAGATCCTTCGCCATCCGAAGCTCGGGGCTTTCGACAAGGCCGCGGTCCTGACCGCCATCCTGAAATACAGGGAAGAAGCCCTCAAGGCCGCCGAGGACCCCGCGACCTACGAGGGGATTCCCGAGGACCGGCGGGATTTCTTCAAGTCCCAGTCCGTCAACGGCTTTGAGATTCCGGCGGCCAAGGCCTACCTGAACGCAGGGGACGCGGCGAAGGCCACGGCGGCCCTCGACAGCTACAAAAAATCCGGCGGCGCGACCGGGGGCAATTATTACTACGTGCTGGCCGGCGTCAAGGAGAAGTTGGGCCGAGTCGACGAGGCCTATAACGCCTACCTCACGGCGGCCGTCGAAAACTTCGAGGACGCGAAGGACAGAGCCAAGGGGTTCTACGTCAAGATCAACGGCCGGGCGGACGGCTTCGAGGCGGCGCTCGAGGCCAAGCTCAAAGCCCTTCCTTTCCACCCGGAGGCGTTCAAGGCCCCGGCCGATTGGAAAGGCAAGGCCGTGCTCGCCGAGCTCTTCACCGGTTCGGAGTGCCCGCCCTGCGTCGGCGCCGACCTCGGCTTCGACGGGCTCGTCGAGTCCGTCCCGGCGAAGTACCTGGTCATTCTCGTTTACCATTTGCCCATTCCCCGGCCGGACCCGATGATGAACCCGGCGACCCAGGCCCGCCAGAGCGTCTACGGCGTTAACAGCACGCCGACGGTTTTCTTTGACGGGGCGAACAAGATGGTCGGAGGAGGAAACCGCGGCATGGCCGAGGGCAAGTTCGCGGAGTACAAGGCCGCCGTCGAACCGCTCCTTTCGGCCGCTCCGGAGGTCTTGCTGAAAGTCCGGGCTTCCCAGGCCGGCGAGACGGTCAAGGCCGCCTATGAGTTCGATAGGGTGGTGCCGGGGGCCGAATACCACGTCGTCCTGGTCCAGGACGAGCAGGAGCACAAGGGCTCGAACGGCCTCGTCTCCCACAAGATGGTCGTCCGCGACCTGGTCACCGTCGATCCGGCCGCCCCGAAGACGGCGACGTTCGACCTGGCCGCCTCGGAAAAGGCCGCCGACGCCTACCTGACCGAGTTCGAGAAGACCTACACCCGGGTCCCGAACTTCAAGTGGGCCGTCCGGCGGAACGCCATCCCGCGGCAAGGCCTCAAGGTCGTCTTTTTCGTCCAGGACAAGGAGACCAGGAAAGTCCTCAACACCGTCGTCGCCGACGTCAAGTAAGGGAAGGGCCGACCGCCCGCTCGGCCGTGGGCCCGCGTTCGGGCTGACTTTTCGGGGCAGTTGGGGTAAGATTTCCTAAGGAGCCGTGGGTTCCTCATGGAAAGATATAGAATTCTCCCCCACACGGCCGACGGCAAGTTCCAGGCCTACGGGGCAACGCTCGAGGAGGCGTTCGGAAACGCCGCCCTGGCCATGTCGTCGCTCATGTGGGATTGGTCGAAGGTCGAACCGAGAGTCCGTCATTTCGTCCACGTCAGGGGCATCGACAGGGAACAGCTCCTGGTCAAGTTCCTCGGCGAGACCATCTACCTCTTCGAGACCAAGCAGTTCCTCCTGGCGAAAGTCGACGGGCTCAGGATCCGTCCGGAATTCGAGGGCTTCAGCCTCGCGGCGTTATTGGGGGGCGACACCCTGTCGGAACGCCATGAACTCTTCGGCGACGTCAAGGCCGTGACCTATCACGAGCTGAAGATCGAAGAGTGCCGCGGTTTCACCGTCCAGGTCGTCGTGGACATGTGAGGACAGCCATGGACCTTAAAAGAATTAGCGACAACGTCTGGGAGATCCCGAAGCAGGGCGAGATGAGGGTCCCGGCCGTCATCTACTCGTCGGCCCGTCTTCTCGACGACATCCGTCGCGACATGACCCTGACCCAGGCCCGGAATGTCGCCTGCCTGCCCGGCATCGAGCGGATGTCCTACGTCATGCCCGACGCCCACCAGGGCTACGGCTTCCCGATCGGCGGCGTCGCCGCCTTCGACCTCGATGCGGGCATCATCTCGCCGGGAGGCGTCGGCTACGACATCAACTGCGGCGTCCGCCTGCTCAAGACCGATTACACGGAAACGGACGTCGCCGACAAGCGCAAGGAGCTCCTGGCCGAGATCTTCAAGGAGGTTCCCGCGGGAGTGGGGAAGGGGGGGGTCACTAAACTCAGCCGGGGCGTCCTCAAAGAGATCCTGGTCAAAGGCGCCGAGTGGGCCGTCGAGAACGGCTACGGCCGGAAAGAGGACCTCGAGCGGACCGAAGAATACGGCCGGATGAAGGATGCCGCCGCCGACGCCATTTCGGACAGGGCTATGGAGAGAGGCCTTCCTCAGCTCGGGACATTGGGTTCCGGAAACCACTTCCTCGAGATCCAGAAAGTCCACGAGGTCTACGACGAGGCCGCGGCCCGGGCGTTCGGCATCCGCTCCGCCGGCCAGGTCCTGGTCATGATCCACTGCGGCAGCCGGGGGTTCGGCCACCAGGTGGCGACGGACTATATCGAGCTCATGGAGAACGCTTTCGGCGTCAAGGGCCTGCCCGACCGCGAGCTCGTCCACGCTCCCTTCAAGTCCCCCCAGGGTCAGCAGTATTACCGGTCGATGTGCGCGGCGGTCAACTACGCCTTCGCCAACCGCCAGATGATCGCCCACTGGGTTCGCGACGTCTTCGCCCGCGTTCTCGGCACGTCCAAAGGGATGGACCAGGTCTACGACGTCTGTCACAACGTGGCCAAGGTCGAAACGCATGAGGCGGGCGGACGCTCGAGAAAGCTCGTTGTCCACCGCAAGGGGGCGACGCGGAGCTTCGGCCCCGGCCGGCCAGAGATCCCCGAATGCTACCGCTCCGTCGGCCAGCCGGTCATCATCCCCGGCAGCATGGGGACGGCGTCGTTCATCCTGGCCGGGACCGAGGAGGCCGAGGGGCTGAGCTTCAGCTCGACGGCCCACGGCGCCGGCCGGGTCATGTCCCGGCACGAGGCCGTCCGCCGTTTTCGCGGCGAGAGGATCAGGGACGACCTGGCCCGCAAGGGGATCGAGCTCAGGTCGACGAATTGGAAGGGGGTCGCCGAGGAGGCCTCCGAGGCCTACAAGGACGTCGACGAGGTCGTCCGCGTCTCCCACGAGGTCGGACTCGGCCGCCTCGTCGCCAAGGTCGTCCCCATCGGCGTCATGAAGGGCTGATTTTATGGTTCTTCTCTCGATTTCGGGGAAGTCCTCTATTCGGCTTTGCTCAGGATATCGCCCTTAGCCCCCCGGCCCCCCCAGGGACCAGTCCCGGCGGTCCCCCCGCCTTCGGCGGGTCCCCCTCCGCTACGGGGGTCTTCAGGGCGACATCCATCGCCGCCTCGCGACGGACTTCCCCAATAGTGGGAGAAGAGCCAATCCTATTTTGTGGCGTCCGGGGGAACGTCGAGCTCGATATCGAGGCAGATTTTCCAGATCCCCGACAGGTCTTTCCGCCAGATCCTGAGATAAGCCGTGGTTTCGACGACCGCACGGACCTTCGAGATCTCGAAGGTCCCGAAGCTGTAGGCGAGGTCTCCGGACCAGGCGAGTCCGACGTGATAGACCGCGTTGCGCCGTTCGGATCTGGGGGCGATCCGGCCGGCTCCCGAAGGGATGATGGCTTCGACGGCGCGTTTGCCGACGGAAGGGAAATGTCCGGTGCGATAGACCCGGATGTCGTCCGCGGCGAATGCCGAAAGGGCCTTTCGTGAGCCGCGGCTGGCCGTTTCTTTTTCGAATGATCCCGCCCGCTCTCCGAAAGCCCGCTCTTCATCCCGCAGGGCTTCAGGTGACAGCGCTTCGAAAGTCTTCAAAACCTGCGGCGTGGCGACGGCGGAAACGGGCCCGGCGGACTGAGGCAGGCCGTGCTGGACGCCGATGTCCAGAAGGACTTTCCATGTCCCATCCGCCTGCTTTTTCCATATAGAAACATAGTGGCCGAAGCCTGTCGGCTCGATTCCACGACCGGGCCTGACCTCGTAGGGCCCCGAAGTGTAGCCGAGCTCACCCGAAGCCGAGACCTCCGCGATCTCCGGCGCCCAAGTCAGCACAGTCGGGTTCGCCGGGTCCAGTTTTTCGTAGACCGGCCGCCCTTCGACAGGCCCCGGCCGGAAGACGATCGCCTTCTCGGCGAGGAAGGTGAGGAACGCTTCGCGGATGCCGTTTTTCTCCGATGTCCTGGAAAAAGAGCGTTCGGCTTCGATGAGCGCGGCCAGCGCCTTGTCGCGGTCGGTCTGACCCGTCCCTGCGTTCGCCCCGGCCGCGAGAAAAATGCCGGCCGCCATCATGCACATCGTCCCCGCGTTCGTTTTCATGCTCGATCTCCTTCCGATGATTCTTCATCGTCCTGTCCCGCTGCCCTCTAAGTTACCCCAAACGAACGCGACTTGGAAGCCTCTCCGCGCCGCTCCCTGCCGATGTCATGGCAACGCTTGGAGGAGGACGCGGGAAAAGGGGTTGAGGGGGATCATCGGAGAGAGCATAAGCGGTGATTTAGTCGGTCGGAAGCCGGACGAGGGCAGTTTCAGGGGAAACCGCCAAAACGTGTTTGAGCTCGGCGTAGCGTACGCCGAGCGAGTTGTTTTGGCGCTGAGTCCGGCGCACTGACCGGCGTTAAGAATCACCGCAGCGAACGAAGATGATACCCCGAGGCCCCTCTGCGGCCGACGGATAGGCATGGCCCCCATCGCTGGCATAACGGGTGGCGTCATGCGGGCCGATTTGACAATTCTTTCGGCGCCTTCTAAGGTAGAGGAACGATGAGAGTCGTCCTGGCCGGTTACAACGTCGACAGCGCCGTCCTCGACGAGCTCAAGAAGAATTCTCCGCCGCGCGAGGACGTGACGCCCGAAACGCTGTCCGCATCCTACGCCCGGATCTCCCGCGACCCTCGTCCGGTCGACGAGCTCAGGGCCGCCGCCCGGGCCGAGGTCGACCGGGCCCGGCGCTCCAACCAGTCCATCATCTTCAAGATGGGGCACCACTCCGTGGCCGAGCATGCCGTCTTCAATTTCGATGTCATCGGGATCAGCCGGCTGGCCATCGAGGAGATCGAGCGCTTCCGGCTCTGTTCCTTCACCGAAAAGTCGCAGCGCTACATCACTCTCGGCGCGGACTTCGTCATCCCCGAAGAAGTACGCCGGGCGGGGAGGGAGGACCTCTTCGTCGGAACGGTCAAGGCCCAAAATGCCTTCTATCACCGGCTTTACGAACGCCTCAAGCCGTTCGTCTTCGAGAAATTCGCGGCCGCCGCCGCCAACCCAAAAAACCACTCCATCCTCGACGGCTGGGCCAAGGAGGACGCCCGCTACATCGTCAGCCTGGCCACGGAAGGCCAGCTCGGGCTGACCATCAACGCCCGCAACCTCGAGCTCCTCGTCCGTCGTTTCGCGGCCAAGGGCCTCGAGGAGCTCCGGGCGTTCAACGCCAAGATCCATGCCCTGGCCAAGGGCGTCGCCCCGTCCATCATCCTCTTCACCGACCCGAGTGCCTATGACGAGGAAACCTACCCCGGCCTGGCTGAGGCCGCCCGGGGACGGGAGACGCCGCCGGAGGGCCAGCCGCGGCGCGCCGGCGCGGCGAAAGAGGTCGTCCTGGCCGGGTTCCCGGCCGACGGCGACACGGCCGTCATCGCCGCCCTGCTCCACACGGTCACCCGCCTCTCTTATAAGGACTGCCTGGAGCGTGTGAAGAACGCCGGGCCGTCGGTCCGGAAAGACATCGTCCGCCTGGTTTTCAAGCGGATGGAATTCTACGATTTCCCGCCGCGCGAATTCGAGCACGCCGAGCTCGTTTACGATCTTGTCGTCTCCGCTTCATGCTTCGCCCAGCTCAAGCGGCACCGGATGGCCACCTTGACCTGGCAACGCTACGACCCAGGCCTGGGCGTGACCGTCCCGCCGGCGGTCTTGGAGATCGGTGCCGGGAAAGAATTTCGAGCCGTCATCGACCGGACGAACGAGACCCACGCCGTGCTTGAAAAGGAGATCGGCCCGGCGGCCGATTATGTTCTGACCAACGCCCACAGGCGCCGGGCCCTGCTCAAGGTCAACGTCCGCGAGCTCTACCACGTCTCCCGGCTCCGGGAGGACGGCACGGCCCAGTGGGAGATCCGGCGGGCCGCGGCCGAGATGTCCCGCCTGGCCAAGAAAGCCATGCCGCTCACCTGTCTCATGCTGGGGGGGAAGGACGCCTATCCCGGGATCTACGCCAAGGTCTTCGGCCGGCCGCCGAAGCTGTCTCCTCCCAAGATCTTTCAATGAGCGGGGAAAAGGGAGGGGGCGGCTAGCCGCGCCGGGTTCCGTTTTTCCGCCGGAGGGCGAAGACCGCCGCGAAGAACGAGACGAGCGCACCCGCCCCTCGTGCCGCGTCGACAGGGGACAGGCCATGCCAAGTCATGCCCTTGACGACATCGACGGCGTGGAAAGACAGCACGCTGATGAACGACGCCGAAAGATAGGCGGCGAGGCCGATCCCGACCCACCACAGAAAGAGGTGAGAGCCCGGCTTTCTCAGCGCCCTTATAAAGAGGAAGAAGAGCCCCAACGCCGCCGCGGCCACGGCGGCCATCAGCGCTTTCTGGAAGGGCTTGCGGAGATCGTAAAGGTTTTCCTCCTCGGCCAGTCGGCGGCCCCACGCGGCCAGATGCCCGACGACGCCGGAGAGTTCGAGGAAAGCGCCGAGGACGAAGACGGCCGCGAACGCCAGCCAGATCGTCCGCTCCCTCGTCTCTGTCGGGGACGCATCCGGCCTCTTGCGGCCGGCCTTCGCCCGGCAGAGGGCCGCCGAAGAGATGAGGATGACGAAAATGATGGGATGGGCCCAAGGCGAGGGACCGCGGCGCGGGCCCCGCTCGGCCGCCTTCGCCGCAGCGGACTCTGCGGCGGTCAAAAAACGATAGACCCGGGTTTTTTTGAGTCCCCGGTTTTCCTTGGCTGCGCCGGCCAGCTTGACCGGCATCAGCTTCGTGCTGACCGCGCGCGTCCCCTCCGGCCATTCGCCAGTCGGGCTCAGGAAAATGATGGCGGAAGCGAAAGCCAGGTCCTCCCGTTCCGGGACTTCGAAGATGAATGAGGTGGTCTCGCCCCCGCCTGCCTCCCTCGCCGGTCCGGAGGAGGCGAGATACCCCCGGATCTTCCGGTCGGTTCCCGCCCGGTGAAGGGCGCAGCTGATCTCGGTCGCTTCGACGGACTTATCCAGTTTGACCCGGATCTCGAGCGGCTGCCCGACGACCGCCGCCGCCGCTTCGACGGTGAGCCAGCCGGGGCGATGTTCCGTGCGGTCGAGCAGGGCCCATGTCGCGGCGAAGACGAGGACGAGGGCGGCGACGATTCCCGCGCAACGTGTTTTTCTTGTCAGCTCCCTCTCCATGCCGGGCTTGGCGCGATGACGGCCGGCTCAGGCCTCGGGCTCGAGGACGAAGACGCGCCGCCCCCGGACTTCGATGCGGCCCTCGAAATAGAGCCGGACGGCTTCCGGATAGACCCGGTGCTCTTCGACGAGAATGCGGGCGGCCAGGGTTTCCTCCGTGTCGTCCTGGAGGAGGGGCACGACGGCCTGGAGGATGATGGGGCCCATGTCGACCTCGGCGGCGACGAAGTGGACCGTGCATCCTGAAAAGCGGACGCCCCAGTCGATGGCTTTCTGCTGGACGTGGAGGCCGGGGAAAGCCGGCAGGAGCGCGGGGTGGATGTTGACCAGCCGGTGCTTGAAGGCGTCGCAGAGCTCCGGCGTCAGGATTTTCATGTAACCGGCCAGGCAGACGAGGTCGATCCGCCTTTTGTCGAGCTGCCCGATGATCGCCCTGTCGTAATCCTCGCGGGTGGCGAAAAGCTTGGGGTTGAGGGCGAGGGTCTCAAGGCCCCATTCGCGGGCCTTGCCGAGGCCGGGGGCATCCTCTTTATTGCTGAAGACGAGGCCGATGTCCGCGTTGATATCGCCCTTCCGGACCGCCTCGCGGATGGCCATGAAGTTCGAGCCGCGGCCGGAGAGGAAGATGGCGATGCGGCCCCTTTTACGGGGACTCCGGAAGACGATGTCGTCCATGATTCCTCCTTAAATCCGGACCTTGAAAAGATTCGGCAGGGCGTCTTTCCAGGCCCGGAAAGCCTTTTCGAGGGGAAGGCGAAGGAGCGTTCGGCCGCGATGCTCGACCGCGATCTCGGTCCCGCCCGTCTCGCCGATGGCTCTGGCCGGGACCTCCTTCCGCCGGGCCGATTCCCGCAGATTGTCGAGGTCCTTTTTCCGGCACGTCATGAGAATCCGGGACTGGGTCTCGCCGAAAAGCAGGGTGTCAGGCCGGATGGAGTCCTCGAGGGCGACGGAACAGCCGATTTTCTTCCGGCCGTGGAAGGCGCATTCCGCAAGGGCCACCGCCAGGCCTCCTTCGGAAAGGTCGTGGGCTGACCGGACAAGCCCGGCCTCGATGGCGTCCAAGCAGAATTCTTGATGGCGTTTTTCGCGCTCCAGGTCGATCGAGGGCGGGGCCCCGGCCTCGAGGCCATGGATGATCCTGAGGTATTCCGACCCGCCCAGCTCTTCACGGTTTTCGCCGATGAGCACGACGACATCCCCGGCCGCCTTGAATCCCGGGCTGACGGCCTTGCGGATGTCATCGAGGATGCCGACGATCCCCAGCACGGGCGTGGGGTGGATGGACAGCCCCTCCGTGTCGTTATAGAAGCTGACGTTGCCGCCGGTGACCGGGATGTCGAAGGCCCGGCAGGCCTCGGCCAGGCCGTCGACAGCCTGCTCGAACTGCCACATGACCTCGGGCTTTTCGGGGTTGCCGAAATTCAGGCAGTTGGTGACGCCGATCGGCCGGGCCCCGATGCAGGCGAGGTTGCGGCAGGCTTCGGCGACAGCGATCTTGGCTCCCGTTTTCGGATCGAGCCGGGTATAAAGGGAATTACCGTCCAGCGTCATGGCCAGGGCCTTCTTCGAACCCTTGATCCGCAGCAGGGCCGCGTCCGCCCCGGGCAGGAAGACCGTGTTGACCTGGACCATGTGGTCGTACTGCCGGAAAACCCATTCCTTGTCGGAGATCGTGGGAGAGGCGAGCAGTTTCAGGAAGACGTCGTTATAATCCTGAGGAAGAAGCAGCGCCGGGAGGGCCGTTCCGCCGACGGGCGCGGCGGGCGCCCGGCTCGGCCTACGGTAGGCGGGGCAGAGGTTGACGACGGCGTCGACCGGGATGTCGACGACGACCTTGCCCTTGAAGCTGATCCGGGCCCGGCCGCCCTCGACGACCTCTCCGATGACGGGCGCGTCCAGGTCCCATTTCGCGAAGACCGCCTGGACCGCCCGGACTCTTTCCGGCGTGGCCACCAGGAGCATGCGCTCCTGCGATTCCGAGAGCAGGATCTCGTAGGGGGTCATGCCGGCTTCGCGCTGGGGGACCTTGTCGAGGTCGACGACGATACCCATGCCGCCCTTGGCCGCCATCTCGGTCGTCGAGCAGGTCAGGCCGGCGGCGCCCATGTCCTGGATGCCGACGATGAGGCCGCGGTCCATGACCTCGAGGCAGGCCTCGAGGAGGAGCTTTTCCTTGAAGGGGTCGCCGACCTGGACGTTCGGCCTCTTGTGCTCCGTCTCCTTGCCGAATTCGGCCGAGGCCATGGTCGCGCCGTGGATGCCGTCCCGGCCCGTCTTGGCCCCGACGTAGAGGACCTTGTTCCCGGCGCCCTCGGCCTTGGCGTAGAAGATCTTGTCCTTGTCGGCCAGGCCCAGGCAGAAGACGTTGACCAAGGGGTTGAGGTTGTAGCACGGGTTGAAATAGACCTCGCCGCCGACGGTCGGGACGCCGATCGAATTCCCATAGCCGGCGATCCCGGACACGACCCCCTCCATGACCGACCTGTTCTTGGGGTCGTCGGGAGGGCCGAAGCGCAGGGAGTCGAGGACGGCGATGGGCCGGGCGCCCATGGTGAAGATATCGCGCAGGATCCCGCCGACGCCGGTGGCCGCGCCCTGGTAGGGTTCGATATAGGAAGGATGATTGTGGGATTCGATCTTGAAGACGATGACCTGGCCGTCGCCGATGTCGAGGATGCCGGCATTCTCCCCCGGCCCCTGGACGACGCGCTTCCCTTCGGTCGGCAGCTTCTTGAGATGGACGCGGGAGCTCTTGTAGCCGCAGTGCTCCGACCACATGACCGAGAAGATGCCGAGCTCGGTCAGGTTCGGCTCGCGTCCGATCATGCCGACGATGAGCCCGTATTCGTCTTCGGTCAGGCCGTGCTGATCGAGGATCTTCTTGTCAATCATGACGGGCCCTTTCCCGGCGGACGGGGCGGCGAACCGGCTTCCGCCGTTCGAGGCTGAGGATGAGGGAGGCGAAGATCGTCCGGCCGTCCTCGCTCCCGAGGAGGGCCTCCGCAGCGCGCTCCGGGTGGGGCATCAGTCCGAGGACGTTGCCTTCCCGATTCCGTATACCGGCGATATTCCCGAGGGAGCCGTTGACGTTGGCCTCCTCGGTGATGTTCCCCGCGGCGTCGCAATAGCGGAAGACGACCTGCCGGTGTCGCTCCATGTCCTTCAGGACGCGGGCCGGCGCGTAGTAGTTGCCGTCGAAGTGGGCGATGGGGATCCGGAGGACCTGACCCGTTCGGCCGGCCCGAGTGAAGTCCGTCTTCTCGTTCTCGATCCGGATGTGGACGTGCCGGCAGAGGAACTTGAGGTTCTTGTTCCGGATCATGGCCCCGGGCAGGAGGCCGAGCTCGAGGAGGATTTGGAAACCGTTGCAGATGCCCAGGACATGGCCGCCCTTGCGGGCGAAGGCCTCGACTTCCTGCATGAGAGGGGAGAAGCGGGCGATGGCTCCCGAGCGGAGGTAGTCGCCGTAAGAAAAGCCTCCCGGCAGGACGACGCAGTCGACGTCCTGGAGGTCGTGGTCCTTGTGCCAGAGCAGGACGGTCGGATTCTTCATGACGTTCTGCAGGGCGTGGAAAGCGTCGAAATCGCAGTTAGAACCGGGAAATTGGACGACTCCGAATTTCATGACGGCGGCCCTTACCGGCCCTTGATGATCTGCCAGTCGAATTTCTCGATGATGGGGTTGGCCAGGACCCGGCTGGCGATCTCGGGGACGAGGGCCTCGGCCTCTTTCTTCGTCGCCCCTTCGAGATCGAGCTCGAAGACCTTGCCCTGCCGGACGTCCTTGACGGCGGCGTACCCCATGGTGTGGAGCGCGTTCTTCACGGTCTGCCCCTGCGGGTCGAGGACGCTGTCCTTGAACGATACGAGGATTCTAACTTTCATCGCGGAAAACCCTTTCGAAAATGTAGTCGATCTTATCGAGGTATGGGGCCAAGGAAAAACAGCGCTCGATGTCCTTCGGCCCGAGGACGCGCGCGGCGTCGGGGTCGGCGGAGACGAGTTCGCGGAAATCGAGGCCCTCCTTCCAGGCCTTGAGGCTGATCCTCTGGACGACCTGGTAGGCCTCCTCGCGGGTCAGTCCCTTCTTGGTCAGGGCCAGGAGAACGCTCTGGGAGAAGATGAGGCCCCGGGTCGCGCCGATGTTGGCCTTCATGCGGTCGGAATGGACGACCCAGTTCCCGATGATGTCGGCGGCGTCGGCCAGAAGGAAATCGGTCAGGATGAACGAGTCCGGGAAAACGATCCGCTCGGCCGAGGAGTGGGAGATGTCCCGCTCGTGCCAGAGGGCGACGTTCTCCAGGCCGACCTGGGCATTGGCGCGGACGAGGCGGGCCAGGCCCGAGATCCTCTCCGAGCGGACGGGGTTCTTCTTGTGGGGCATGGACGAAGACCCCTTCTGTCCTTTGGTGAAGGGCTCCTCGACTTCGAGGACCTCGGTCCGCTGGAGGTGGCGGATCTCGACGGCGAACTTTTCGATGGAGGAGGCGAGGAGGGCCAGGGCCGAGAGGACTTCGGCGTGGCGATCGCGCTGGAGGACCTGGGTCGAAACCTTGGCCGGCTCGAGCTTGAGCTTCTTCAGGGCCAGGACCTCGACCCTCGGGTCGAGATGGATGTAGGTCCCCACCGAACCCGAGATCCGTCCAACGGAGATCGTCCGCAGGGCGTTTTCGAGGCGGCCGATGTGGCGTCCCACTTCCTCGTACCAGACGAGGAGCTTGAAGCCGAAGGTCACGGGCTCGGCGTGGATGCCGTGCGTCCGGCCGATGCAGACGGTTCGGCGGTGTTTGAGCGCCTGCTTTTTCAAGAGCCGCCGGAAGGCGCGGAGGTCGCCGAGGACCATTTCCAGGGACTCCTTGATGAGCAGGGACAGGGCCGTGTCGACGACGTCGTAGGAGGTCAAGCCGAGGTGGATATAGCGGGAGTCGGGTCCGACCTTCTCGGCGACCGATGTCAGGAAGGCGACGATGTCGTGCTTGACGACCTTCTCGATAGCGTCGATCCTGTCCACGGAAAAGCAGGCCTTGGCCCGGATCGTCCGATTGGCGGGCCGGGGGATCTTGCCGAGCTTGGCCCAAGCGTCGCAAACGGCCAGCTCGACCTCGAGCCATTTGCGGTAGCGGTTCTCTTCGGTCCATATGGCCCCCATCCCGGGGCGGGTGTAGCGTTCGATCATGGCGCTTTTCAGCCTTTCGTGTGGAGGACGAAATCATAGCAGTTGGACGAAGGGCTTGTCAACGAACCTCGCCTCTATTCAAAGGATTTTGTATAATGTCCGTCTAACCTGGTGAGAACGTGATGGATGAACGCCCGGAAGACGATCTCGTGGACGAGGCGCGGCGGGGCAGCCGGGAGGCCTTCGCCGGGCTCGTCCGGCTCCACGAGCGGAGAGTGTACGGTCTCGTCTTCCGGATGGCCGGGAATCATTCCGACGCCGACGACCTGGCCCAGGAGGTTTTCTTGAGCGCTTGGAGGTCGATCGCCTCGTTCAGACGGAGCTCGAGTTTCTACACATGGCTCTACAGGATCGCCGTCAATACTTCGCTGACGTTCCTGCGGAAGAGAAGCCGGGAGAAGGCCAGGGCTGAATTCCACGAGAATAGGACCGGAGTCGATACCGGCCGGGACGCCTCTTTTTCTCCCGAGGGAAGCTCCTCGCGGAGCGAGCTTCGGGTCCGGATGGACGAGGCCATCGATTCCCTGCCCGGTCATTTCCGGGCATCTTTCGTTCTGGTCGTGAGCCAGGGCCTGAGCCACGCCGAAGCGGCCGGCATCCTCGGTTGCTCGGAAAACACCGTCTCCTGGAGGATGCACAAGGCCCGCAAGATCCTCCAGGCCCGGCTCAAACCGTATCTCGGGGAGGTCCGGTCATGAGATGTGAGACGATAAAAAAATGGCTTTCGGACGATCTGGACGGGGTCCTTTCGCCGAAAAGAAAGTCTCGTCTCGAAGCCCATCTCCGGGAATGCCGCGTCTGCCGGGGCTACCGGGCCGACCTCGCTCATCTTCAGGCCGGAGCCCCTCCACCGGCGGACCGTTCACCGGAATACTGGGCGGCCTTCGAGAAGAGGCTCGCGTCCAAATTCGCTTTCGTTGAGCCCGTCCGGGAGCCGGCCCGCGCCCCGCTTTTCCCCGGCCGGAGATGGGCCTTGGCGGCGGCCGGTTTTCTGGTCATGGCGGCTGTCGGAATCTATTTCGTTGTCAGCCGACCGGGCGGGACCCTGGGAACGGCCTGGGTCCCTTACGAGGACTCCCTCGCCCGGCTTCTCCAGGAAGCCGAGGCAGACCCGGAGGTCGAAAACCTCGTCAACCGCGAGCTCCGGGCCTCGATCGCGGACTTGGCCCCGGATCCGGAAGAAGATTACGCCTTTCCTATCGCCGCCGACCCTCTTTTCTGGGAGGGCCTGAGCGAGGAGGAACTCGAGTATATTGCCGTGGAATTGGAGAAAGAAACCGGTAACGGAGGTCTGAAATGAAAAAATCCGCGCCCGCCGCCGTCTTTGTTCTTGTTCTGGTCCTGGGGACGTTGGCTCCGGCCCAGGGAGCCCTTCAAAGTGACCCACAGGCCCGGATGAGGATTAGGGAGAATATTTCCAACCTGTATCTCCTCCGGCTCACACGCGCCCTCGACCTGACGGAGGAACAGACGGCCAGGCTCTACCCTTTACTGACAAGGGTCGAGAAGGACAAAGCCGTCATCCAGCGCCGGATGGGCCTGGACCTGCGGGACCTCCGGGCGGAGCTGGCCAATACCGGGGCAGGGGGGCAGCGGGTCCTCGAACTGGTCGCCCGGATCAAGGAAGCCCGCTCAGCCATTAGGCAGAAGGACGATGGGGTCGACGGTGTCCTCGACGGTGTCCTGACTCCCGTCCAGAAGGCCCGATATCTCATTTTCACCGTGGATTTCCTCCGGAGCATCGAGCGGAACCTGGAGAGGGCCAGAGGCCTGAAAGGGCCGATAAAAAGAACCCCTTGACAAGAATTTCGATTTCCTCTAGAATATCCGTGGTCGTTCTGTATATTTCAGATTAAATCTCTGAAAAAAAGAACACATTCGAGCTCGAGGAGAGAAGCTTTTTCTTTTTTTCATCTATTTTTCCGTATTTCCCCCATATATTAGTAAGGTATTTGGACAGTCAGGTTGAGGGCACGCCAGCGTAGCTCAGTAGGTAGAGCGGCTGATTTGTAATCAGCGGGTCAGGGGTTCGAGTCCCTTCGCTGGCTTAGAAGCGAGGATTGGGCGCGTTCGCAGGCTGCGGATATCCCCGAAGAGGGGGGATCGCCGGCCGGCCGATTGAGGGCGACGAAAATGCATCTTAAGATGGGCAGGTTCCAGAGTGGCCAAATGGGACGGGCTGTAAACCCGTTGCGGAAACGCTTCGGAGGTTCGAATCCTTCCCTGCCCACTTCCGCGGGAATAGCTCAGTTGGTAGAGCGTCAGCCTTCCAAGCTGAACGTCGCGGGTTCGAATCCCGTTTCCCGCTCTTCTTCGAGGTCGTCGGGCCCAAGTAGCTCAGTTGGTAGAGCACGTCCTTGGTAAGGACGGGGTCACCAGTTCAATTCTGGTCTTGGGCTTTTTCGCGTAGGCAACGGCAGGTCCGCGAGGACCGGGTTCGAGGCGACAGAAGCGGGACGTCCAAGAGGACGTCCGACGGAAGGAAAGGTTGAACATGCGAGAGATCATCACGCTCCAGTGCGGCGAATGCAAGCGGCGGAATTATTCCTTGACGCGGAACAAGAAGAAGCAGACGGAGAAGCTCGAGACGAGCAAGTTCTGCCCCTCTTGCCGGAAGCACACGACCCACAAGGAAGCTAAATAAGCGAACGGCCATGACGGGACGACAGGTGAGTAGCTCAATTGGTAGAGCAGCGGTCTCCAAAACCGCAGGTTGCGGGTTCGAGCCCTGCCTCACCTGCCATCTTCTCCCTGCAAGGCGGGCGTCGGCTGGACCGGGACGGTCCGGCCGCGCAAGTCGGACAAAGGACATGCCATGAACGACAAGATTCGCTGGTACAAACGGTTCTGGAATTTTCTCAAGGACGTCAAGTCGGAACTCAAGAAGGTCACCTGGCCCTCCAAGAACGAGGTCACCAGCACGACGATCGTCGTCATTGCCGCCGTGATCTTCTTCGGCTTCTACTTGTTCTTCATGGACGTGATCTTTTCCTGGGTCATCGGCCAGATCAAAACGCTGTTCGGATAAACGCAAGGAATCGGACGATGGCAAAAAACTGGTTTGTCGTTCACACCTACTCGGGCTTCGAGAAATTCGTCGCCGAATCGATCAAGCAGAAGGCGATCGAGCTCCATCTCGAGGAGCAGGTCGGGAAGATCATCATCCCGACCGAGGACGTCATCGAGATCCGGGGCGGGAAGAAGGTCGTTTCCACGAGGAGGTCTTATCCGGGGTACATCCTCGTCGAAATGGAGATGAACGACGAGAACTGGCTGATGATCCGCCAGGTCCCCAAGGTGACGGGCTTCGTCGGCTCCGGCCGGACCCCTACCCCCCTGAGCAAGAAAGAGGTCGACCAGATCGTCGAGCACATGGAGACGACCTCGGAAAAGCCCAAGCCCAAGCACTCCTTCGAGAAGGGCGAGGCCGTCCGGATCATCGACGGCCCCTTCTTCAACTTCAGCGGGATCGTCGAAGAGGTCAATCTCGAGCGGAGCACTCTCAAGGTCCTGGTCACCATCTTCGGCCGGTCCACCCCCGTGGAGCTCGAGTTCCTGCAGGTGGAAAAGCTTTAGGAGGAAGAGATGTCGAAAGAAGTCATTGCCAAGATCAAGCTGGAGATCATCGCGGGACAGGCGAGCCCCGCCCCTCCGATCGGCCCCGCCCTGGGCCAGCACGGCGTCAACATCATGGGCTTCGTCCGGGAGTTCAACGAGCGGACGAAGAAGATGGATGAGGGCACCGTCGTTCCCGTCCTGATCACCGTGTTCAAGGATAAGTCGTTCAATTTCGTGGTCAAGACCCCGCCGGCGTCCTATCTTCTGAAAAAGGCGGCCGGGATCGCCAAAGGATCCGGGGCGCCGAACAAGGAGAAGGTCGGCAAAGTCACCCAGAAGCAGATCGAGGACATCGCCCGGACGAAACTCCCCGACCTTAACGCCTACGATATCGAGGCCGCGAAGAAGATCATCGAGGGCACCGCGAAAAACATGGGATTGGAGATCATCAGTGAGTAAGCACGGCAAGAACACCATCAAGGCCCGGGAGGTCAAGGGGCCGGAGCCCCGCAATTATTCGCTGGAAGAGGCCGTAAGCCTCCTCAAGAAGGCCCACTTCGCCAAGTTCGACGAGTCCGTCGACATGGACATCCGGCTGGGCGTCAACCCCAAGCACTCGGACCAGATGGTCCGCGGCACCGTCGTCCTTCCCCACGGCACCGGCAAGACGAAGAAAATCTGCGTCATCGCCGCCGGGGAGAAGCTCAAGGAGGCCGAGGCGGCCGGGGCCGACTACTTCGGCGGAGACGAGATCATCGAGAAGATCGCCGGCGGCTGGATCGACTTCGACATCGTCATCGCGACGCCCGACGTCATGCGCGGCGTCGGCAAGCTCGGCCGCATCCTGGGCACCAAGGGCCTCATGCCCAACCCCAAGTCGGGGACGGTCACCTTCGATGTCAAGAAGGCCGTCGAGGAGACCAAGGCGGGCAAGGTCGAGTTCCGCGTCGACAAGACGAGCATCGTCCATTCCAGCCTCGGGAAGGTCTCCTTCCCGGAGGCCAAGCTCGTCGAGAACCTGAGGACCTTCATCCAGGCCATCGTCCACGCCAAGCCGCCGGCCGCCAAAGGCAAGTACATCCGGACGATGTTCGTGTCTTCGACCATGGGGCCATCCTTCAAGATTTCCGAGGACATCTTAGAGAGCTAGGAGCGAGCCAAGTGAAAAAGGAAGTTAAGCAACCCATCGTCCAGACGCTCGAGCGTCTCTTCGAAACGAACAGCACCTACTACCTGGTGGATTTCAAAAAAATGAAGGTCTCCCAGTCGGTCGAACTGCGGAAGATCCTGCGGAAGAACGCCTTCGCCTACAAGGTCATCAAGAACCGGCTGGCCCTGCGGGCCCTCGGCGAGCGCTGCCCGGAGCCCCTCCGGCCCTTCTTCCAGAAGCCCACGGCCATCGCTTTCGCCGGCAAGGACCCGATCCGTCTGGCCAAGATCCTCAAGGATTTCTCCAACCAAGGGAAAGTCTTGGCGGTCAAGGGCGGCCGGGTCGAGGGCCAATTCCTCGCCCCCGGCCGTTTCGACGAAGTCAGCAAGCTCACCTCTCGCGAGGACCTGGTCGGCAAGATCGCCCATATCATGGCCAACCCGCTCCACCGGCTCATGCGGACCCTCCAGGCGCCGCTGGCCAACGTCGGGATCCTTCTCGGCGAACTCAAGAAGACGAAAACCCCCGAAAACTAATAATAAGGAGACTCGTGACATGGAAAAACTCACCAAGGAACAGTTTTTCACCCACCTCGACACCTTGACCATCCTGGAACTCTCGGACTACATCAAGGAGTTCGAGACCCGGTACGGCATCAGCGCCGCCGCGGCCGCTCCCGTCATGGTGGCCGGCGCCGCCGCTCAGGCAGACGCCAAGCCCGCCGAGGAGAAGACCGAGTTCAGCGTTATCCTGAAAACCGTGGGCGACAAGAAGATCAACGTCATCAAGGTCGTCCGGGAAGTCACCAACCTCGGCCTCAAAGAGGCGAAGGACCTCGTCGACGGCGCCCCCAAGCCGGTCAAAGAGGGCGTGACCAAGGAAGAAGCCGAATCCATCAAGGCCAAGTTTGCCGAAGTCGGAGCCGTCATCGAGCTTCAGTAAGTGATCCGGTTGGCTGAGCGTCCGTTTGTCCGGTCTCGGAAACGAGGACACTCTATCTCTGCTTGAGAGTGAGACAGCATGCTCAAAGAACCTAAAACACCGTACCGCGAGAGGGTCGATTTCTCGAAGATCAAGGCGGTCTTCCCCATGCCCGACCTTCTGGACATCCAAACCAAGTCCTACGCCGAATTCCTCCAGATGGACCTCCTGCCCGAAGAGCGCAAGGACACCGGCCTCCAGGCCGCATTGAAGGATGTCTTCCCCATCTCCGACTTCAAGGAAACGACGGAGCTGGAGTTCCTCAGCTATTCGATCGGGATCTGGGAATGTAAGTGCGGCCGGCTCAAGGGGGTCGAGAACTCCCGGGCCCGGTGCAACGCCTGCCAGACCCTCCTCCCGGCGGACATGGAGTTCGCCGAGAAAGAGGTCTGCCCCTTCTGCGGCGCGGCCAGAAAGATCGAGCTTCCCTTGTGCGAGCACTGCGGCGACCGCGTCGGCGTCAAGCTCAAGTACACGCCGATGGAGTGCATCCAGAAGGGCTACAGCTACTCCATCCCCCTCAAGCTCAAGATCCAGCTCGTGTCCTGGGAAAAGGACGCCGTGACCAAGGCCAAGCGCCTCAAGCACATCAAGCAGCAGGAAGTCTATTTCGGCGACATCCCGCTCATGACCGAGAAGGGGGCTTTCATCTTCAACGGCATCGAGCGGGTCGTCGTCAGCCAGCTCCAGCGCTCGCCGGGCGTGTTCTTCCGTCAGGCGGAGAACAAGGGCTTCTTCATCGCCAAGATCATCCCGTACCGCGGCGCCTGGGTCGAGTTCGAACACGATTCGAAAAACCTCATCTGGGTCCGGCTGGACAGGAAGAAAAAGTTCCTGGCCACGGTCTTCCTGCGGGCCCTCGGCTTCGGCACGGATGAGGAGATCCTCAAGCTCTTCCACAAGACCTACAAGGTCATCCCCGAAGACGGCAAGATGTATTGGGAGGTCACGGACAGCCTCGTCGGGAAGTCCGCGGCGGAGGACGTCACCGATGCCAAAGGCCGCAAGATCCTCGCCCCCGGCAAGAAGAAGATCACTCCGGAAGTCCTGGCCGTCCTGAAGGGCGCCGGCGTCACCCGGGTCCCGCTCCTCAAGAAGGAGCTCCAGGGGGCATACTCCCTCGTCGGGATCAAGGGCAAGGTCAGAGTCAACGAGGACATCGCCGACACCCAGCTCGACCTCCTCGTCGGACGGGGAGAGCCGTTCGAGATCTTCTTCCCTGAGGAGGACCGGGCCGGGCTCATCCTGACCACGACCCTGAAGAAGGACCTACGCAAGGACCAGCCGTCCGCGCTCGGCGAGATCTACCGCAAGCTGCGGCCGGGCGAGCCCCACACCCAGGAAAGCGCCCAAAATCTATTCCGCGGCCTGTTCTTCAACCCCCAGAAGTACAACTTCTCCCGGATCGGCCGGCTCAAGTTCAACATCAAGCTCGGGCTCGAGACCTCTCTCGACGACAAGACGCTGAAGCCGCTCGATTACGTGGACGTCCTCAAGTACCTGCTCAACCTCCGCTTCGGCGAGGGCCTGGTCGACGACATCGACCACCTGGGCAACCGGCGGGTCCGTTCCGTCGGCGAACTGGTCGAGAACGCCTTCCGCATCGGCCTGACCCGGATGGAGCGGACGATCAAGGAAAAGATGACCATCACCGCCGACCTGGCGGCGGCCATGCCCCAGGACCTCATCAACTTCAAGCCGGTCATCGCGGCCCTCAAGGAGTTCTTCGGCAGTTCCCAGCTCTCCCAGTTCATGGACCAGATCAACAGCCTGGCCGAGATCACCCACAAGCGGCGCCTCTCCGCCCTCGGCCCCGGCGGTCTCAGCCGGGAACGGGCCGGCTTCGAGGTCCGCGACATTCAGGCCTCGCACTACGGCCGGATCTGCCCGGTCGAGACCCCGGAAGGCCCGAACATCGGCCTGATCTCCTCCCTCAGCTGTTTCGCCCGGGTCAACGAGTACGGTTTCGTCGAGACCCCCTACCGGAAGGTCGAAAATTCCCGGATCATCGACTACGTCAAGATCCTCCATCCCGGGACGAGCGACTACAAGATCGGCGAGATCGTCGAGAAGGACAAGATGCACAAGGCCGTCGAACGGCTCAAAGAGCAGAAGGCCCGCCAGCTCCCGGTCGTCCAGCCCTATTGTTTTTACCTCACCGCCTGGGAGGAGGAGAAGCATAACATCGCCCAGGCCAACGCCGTCGTCGACGAAAAAGGCCGTTTCACGGACGACCTCGTCAGCGCCCGGGAACGGGGCAACTTCAAGTTCATCCCCCGCGAACAGATCCACTATATCGACGTCTCCCCGAAGCAGCTCGTCTCCCTCTCGGCCGCGCTCATCCCGTTCCTCGAGCATGACGACGCCAACCGCGCCCTGATGGGCTCCAACATGCAGCGCCAGGCCGTCCCGCTCATCCGCCCGGAAGCCCCGCTCATCGGGACCGGGATCGAGGGCCTGGTCGCCGTCGGCTCGGGCGACGTCATCGTCTGCCGCCGAAACGGGGTCGTCGAGTTCGTCGACGCCGAGCGGATCATCGTCCGCGTGGACGACAAGGAGGCCGGTCGGAGCTACGACGTCGGCACGGACCTCTACACCCTGGTCAAGTTCCTCCGGACCAACCAGAACACCTCCACCAACCACCGGCCCATCGTCCGGAAGGGGGACACGGTCACCCGGGGACAGGTCCTGGCCGACAGCTCCTGCACGGACGGCGGCGAGCTCGCTCTCGGCCGCAATGTCCTCGTCGCCTTCATGCCCTGGCGGGGCTACAACTTCGAGGACGCCATCATCGTCAGCGAAAAGCTGATCAAGGAAGATATTTTCACTTCCCTTCACATCGTCGAGGAGACGATCGAGGCCCGCGATACCAAACTCGGCCCCGAGGAGATCACCCGCGACATCCCCAACGTCCCCGAGAACCTGCTCCGCAACCTCGACGAGAACGGCATCGTCCGCATCGGCGCCCACGTCAAGTCGGGCGACATCCTTGTCGGGAAGGTGGCCCCGAAGGGGGAAACCCAGCTCTCCCCCGAGGAGAAGCTTCTCAAGGCGATCTTCGGCGAGAAGGCGCTCGACGTCAAGGACGCCTCCCTCTCCTGCTCACCCGGCGTCGAGGGGACCATCATCGACGTCCGCATCTTCTCGCGCCGCGGCATCGAGAAGGGACCCCGGGCCAAGGCCATCGAGAAGGACGAGATTGCCGCGCTGAAGAGGAACCTCGACGACGAGATCGCCATCATGGAGGCCGAGAAATGGGAGAAGGTCCGGGCCCTCCTCAAGGGCTCTGTCGTCGAGAAGACCCAGAAGCTCAGCGGCCTGACCCTTGAAAAAGGCGCCAAGCTGACCGAGAGGGTCCTGGAAACACTGGACTTCGACGACGCGGCAAAGCTCAAGCTCAGCGACGACGCGGAGCGCGACCGCGAGATCAAGGACCTCGACAAGAAGGCCAAGCGCCAGATCGAAGCCCTCCGATCCATCTTCAAGGAAAAGGTCGACAACCTGAAGAAGGGCGACGAGCTCGCCCCGGGCGTCATCCAGTCGATCAAGGTCTTCATCGCCATGAAGCGCAAGCTGTCCGTGGGCGACAAGGTCTCCGGCCGGCACGGCAACAAGGGCATCATCGCCAAGATCGTGCCTATGGAGGACATGCCCCGGCTGCAGGACGGGACACCCGTCGAGATCGTCCTCAATCCGCTCGGCGTCCCCTCCCGCATGAACGTCGGACAGATCCTGGAGACCCACGCCGGGTGGGCCGCCCGGACCCTCGATATCTGGATGGCCACCCCCGTCTTCGACGGCGCGAGCGAGATCGAGATCAAGCAGCTGCTCAAGAGAGCCGGACTGCCGGAGAGCGGCAAGACCCCGCTCTTCGACGGCATGGGCGGCGAACTCATCGACCAGGAAGTGACCGTGGGCTACATCTACATGATGAAGCTCTACCACCTCGTCGACGACAAGATCCATGCCCGTTCGACCGGGCCGTACTCCCTCATCACCCAGCAGCCGCTCGGCGGCAAGGCCCAGTTCGGCGGCCAGCGGTTCGGCGAGATGGAGGTCTGGGCCCTCGAAGCCTACGGTGCGGCCTACTGCCTCCAGGAGCTCTTAACGGTCAAGTCCGACGATGTCGAAGGACGGGCCAAGATCTACGAGGCCATCGTCAAAGGCGATCTGGAATTCACGCCCGGTCTTCCCGAATCCGTCAACGTCCTCATCCGAGAGCTTCAGAGCCTGTGCCTGAACGTCGAGCTCGAAAAGGGGGACAAGGAAGAAGTGCTCCCTTGGGGCATCGCCATACCCCCCCAGGCGGGCAAAGGAGGAGCGTAATGGATATCAGGCCACCGATTACGACCGCTCCGCGGCCGCGACTCGAATTCGACCGGGTCCGGATCAGCATCGCCTCCCCGGACAAGATCAAGAGCTGGTCCTGGGGCGAGGTGACCAAGCCCGAAACCATCAACTACAGGACGTTCAAGCCCGAGAAGGACGGCCTGTTCTGCGCCAAGATCTTCGGCCCCATCAACGACTACGAGTGCCTCTGCGGCAAGTACAAGCGCATGAAGTACCGGGGCATCATCTGCGAGCGCTGCGGCGTCGAGGTCACCAAGTCCAAGGTCCGCCGGGAACGGATGGGCCACATCCAGCTGGCGTCCCCCGTCGCCCACATCTGGTTCTTCAAGAGCCCTCCGAGCCGCGTCGGGCTCATCCTCGACCTGTCCATCAAGGACCTGGAGAAGGTCCTCTATTTCGAGTCCTACATCGTCATCGATCCCGCCGACACGCCGCTCAAG
Source organism: uncultured Eubacteriales bacterium (assembly GCA_964525875.1). Taxonomy (GTDB): domain Bacteria; phylum Acidobacteriota; class Aminicenantia; order Aminicenantales; family Saccharicenantaceae; genus RBG-16-66-30. Next base: position 601 of record CAZGJS010000021.1, on the reverse strand, counting down.
GAAAGGCAGCTCCTCAACGAGGAGGAGTTCAAGGACGCCCAGGAGAAGTACGGCGACAAGTTCGAGGCCTCGATCGGGGCCGAAGCGATCAAGATCCTCCTCTTGAAGATCAACATCCAGAAGGAGGCCGAACGTCTGCGCAAGCTGATGAAGAAGGACGCCTCCCAGCAGCGCAAGCTCCGCTACGCCAAGCGGCTGCGCGTCTTCAAGGCCCTCAAGCGGTCCGGGAACCGGCCGGAGTGGATGGTCCTCGACGTCATCCCGGTCATCCCTCCCGACCTCCGTCCCCTCGTCCGCCTCGACGGCGGGCGCTTCGCCACCTCCGACCTCAACGACCTCTACCGCCGGGTCATCAACCGCAACAACCGGCTCAAGAAGCTCATCGAGCTCAAGGCCCCCGAGCTCATCATCCGTAACGAGAAACGGATGCTCCAGGAGGCCGTCGACGCCCTCTTCGACAACGGCAAGCGCGGCCGCGTCCACCTCGGCGCCAACCGCCGGCCCCTCAAGTCCCTCAGCGAGGCCCTCCGCGGCAAGCAGGGCAGGTTCCGCCAGAACCTCCTCGGCAAGCGCGTCGACTACTCGGGCCGTTCCGTCATCG
>CAZGJS010000020.1:0-43712 GCA_964525875.1 uncultured Eubacteriales bacterium | reverse complement strand
CTTAGCGGCGGCGAACGGGTCAACCCCCAGACTTCTCGGGGTTAACCCTGAGCCGGGCTTCCCACCGGCTTTGCAGTGCCGGTGCTGGAAACCGGCAGTCCCGGCCCTGACAAGGCCGGGGCCGCGCTTCTCATCCCCCTTGAAGGGCGGTGCTTAGCGGCGGCGAACGGGTCAACCCCCAGACTTCTCGGGGTTAACCCTGAGCCGCGCTTCTCATCCCCCTTGAAGGGCAGTGCTTAGCGGCGGCGAACGGGTCAACCCCCAGACTCTGCGCGCGGTTGACAGGGCTCCCGAGGCTCCCATACAATGAGCCGGACCCGAAATCTACTGGCCCTATTTTCGCGCGTTGAGCAAATCATGAAACGGTCGGATATTTACGCCATCGGTATCGATTCCGGAACGCAAGGGACCAAGGCCCTCGTCGTTGATTTCGAAACCGGGCAGGTCCTCGGCCGCGGTTACGGCCCGCACGCCATGGTCGAAGGCCTCGGGCCGGGAGCGAGCGAGCAGGACCCGGCGTCCTGGGTCGGGGCCATGGAAACCGCCCTGGCGGCGGCCCTCAAGCAAGCCCGGATCGACGCTAAAAAGGTGGCCTCGCTCGGCGTCTCCGGCCAGCAGCACGGCTTCGTCGCGCTCGACGGCAAGGGCCGGCCGATCCGGCCGGCCAAGCTCTGGAACGACACCTCGACCATCCGGGAAACCGAGGACCTGATCGCCGCTCTCGGCGGCCGCAAAAAAATGATCGCCCGACTGGGCATCGGCCTGGCCGTCGGCTTCACGGCCTCGAAGATCCTCTGGCTCAAGAGGAACGAGCCGCGGAATTTCATGAAGCTCGCGACCGTCCTCCTTCCGCACAATTACCTGAATTTTTGTCTGACGGGCCGGGCCCACATGGAATACGGCGACGCCTCGGGCACGGGGCTCATGGACATCCGCCGGCTCCGCTGGGATGAGGAGGCCGCGAAAGCCGTCGATCCGGGCCTCTCCGGGAAACTCCCGCCGCTCAGTCACCCGCGCGAGCCCGTAGGCTTCCTCAAAAAAAGCCTGGCCGGCCGCTTCGGCCTCGGCCGGGTCCTCGTCTCGAGCGGCGGCGGCGACAACATGATGGGCGCGATCGGCAGCGGCAACGTCACGCCGGGCGTTTGCACCTTGAGCCTGGGCACTTCGGGCACGATCTATTCCCATTTCGACCGGCCCTTCGGCGACCCCGAAGGCGAGATCGCGGCCTTCTGCGACAGCACGGGCGGCTGGCTGCCGCTCCTCTGCACGATGAACGTGACCAACACGACGGAGATCGTCAAGTCGCTTTTCGGCCTGGACAACGCCAAGCTCGAACGGCTGGCCCGCCGGGCCGAGCCGGGCGCGGGCGGGCTCCTTTTTCTCCCTTTCGTCGACGGAGAGAGAGTCCCCGTCCTCCCCTTCTCGAGCGCCGTTTTCTTCGGCCTCGACAGGAAGACCTTCGACGCCGCCCACATTGTCCGGTCGGTCATGGAGGGCACGGTCCTCAACCTGGGCTACGGCTTCGCCCGGATGAGGGAACTGGGTCTGATGCCGGCCGAGATCAGAGCGACCGGGGGCGGGGCCAAGAGCCGTCTCTGGCTCCAGGTCGTGGCCGATATCTTCAGGACGCCGGTCGTGACGCTCCGGGAAACGGAGGCCGCGGCTTATGGGGCCGCCCTCCAGTCGGCATGGAACTGGCGCTTAGCCAAGGGCGAGAAGACGGGAATCGCCGAGATCGCCGCGAAATGGGTCGCCAAAGACAAGCTGGCCGCACGCCCCGACCCCCGGAACACGGCCCTCTACGCGGACCTGCAGGACCGTTTCAATGCGCTCTGGAAAAACCTAACCCCGGAGTTCAAAGTCCGGAGGGTGAAGCTCTAGATCCAACCGAGGTCGTGGGCGGTTTCGTACATGGCCACGACATTCTCCGGGGGCGTGTTGGCCTGGATGTTATGGCAGGGCGCCAGGATGTAGCCGCCGCCGGAGCCGATGAGGCGAAGGTTGTCCTCGACCTCCCGCCGGACCTCGTCGACCGTCCCGAACGGAAGCGTGTACTGATTGTCCATGCCGCCGTGGAGGACAATTTTCCCGCCGAAGTCGCGCTTGAGACGCTCCCGATCCATGCCCGGACAGCGCCATTGGAGGGGGTTGAGCAGGTCGATGCCGAGGTCGATCATCTCGGGCATGATGCGCCAGCAGCTGCCGTCGTTGTGGTGGAAGGCGTAGGCGCCGGCCTCATGAGCCAGGTCGATCATGCGCTTCATCCCCGGCAGGAGGAATTCGCGGATGTGGCGGACCGAGAGCATCAGGTCCGTCTGGCCGCCCATGTCCTCGGCGACGTAGGAGATCATGACCCGGCCCGGGACCGCCTTGAAGATCCGGGCCGAGGTCTCGTAGGCCAGATCGAAGAGCTTGCCGAGGCAGTAATGGACGATCTCGGGATTCTCGACGAGGTCGACGAAAGCCTGCTCCTGGCCGCGGAGCTCCTTGTAGATGAGGAAGGGCTCCGAGCCCCCGCCGCGGATGGGGTGCGTCTCGTTCTTCCGGATCTGGGCCGCGATGCCGCTCGAATCCCACCAGTCGGCCGCCGGCCAGACGTAGTTCTTCTCGATCTCCTCGACGGACTGGAAGCGAGCCAGCGGGAAGTGGACGCATTCCTTGTAGGTTCCGGTCCCGTAGTCGACGCTCCTGAACCGGCGGCCAAACTCGTCCGTCATCCGGGCGAGCTTGGGGCCGGCGTAGCGCGGCTGGACCCTGACCTCGTAATCCACATGGAGCTTATCGAGCATCTGCCGCCGCGTCCGGCAGCCGAGATGGCGCATGATCTTCTTCGTGGCTTCGGCGGTTCCCCAATAATCGGTCGGGACCCGGTCGGGCTTCTGCCGCGCGAAGACGGCCAGCCAGCGCTCGCGCGAGGTCATGGTCTCGCGTCTCAATGCTTGTGCAGGTCCTTGTGCATGATCTTCCGGATCTCGTGGAGCCGGTCGTGGGCCGAAAGGTCGGTCAGCTTCTTGTTCATGAACTCGTCGTTCTCGGCCTGGAGCATCCGGGCGATGTAATCGACGACGCTCGGCGGGAAGACGCCGTCGCGTTCGTAGAGGCCCCTCTTCTGAAGGAGGACCCGGCTCGATTCGACACAGCTCGCCGGCAGGACAGGCAGCCGTTTGAGGAGTTCCTTGTCGGAGAAAATGTTGCCCTTGACGTAGAGATTCTCGGCGAGTTCGAGAGGGCCGTAGTCCTTGAAGAGGGACAGGTCGCCCTTGAAAGCCCAATTGGCGGCCATGACGATCCCGGCCAGCATCAGGTGGATGATGGCGCTGCCGTCCGGGCTGCGGATCTCCACGGTCTGGCGTCCGCCGCGCTCGTCCTTGAAATCCTCGGTCTCCGCGGGGTTGACCGTCCGGGCCAGGCCGGAGACGTTGCTCCAGCCGAGAGGGACCCGGATGAGCGCGCTGCGATTGAGATCGCTCCAGCAGATGCGGGTCGGCGCCTCCTGGTTCGGGACCAGGCGGAGGTAGGCGGAGGAGACCGTGTTGCCGAAGGCCGTCAGGGAGTCGGCGTATTCGCAGAGGCCCCCGACGAGCTTGCGGGCTTCGGTCGAGAGCTTGCCGTCTGCGCTCCGCATGATGCTCTTCCCGGCCCGGGTGAGCTCGAGGTGGAAGTGCAAGCCGTTGCCGGCCACCCCCTCCTCGAGCTTGGGGGTGAACGTGGCGATCGCACCGTGGCGGAAGGCGGTGTTGCGGATGATCCAACGGCCGAGGACGAGATCGTCGGCCATCTCTTCGACGGGACGGGGAATGAACTCGATCTCGAGCTGTTCGGCCAGGCGCCCCTCGATCTCCGCGACGTCGCTCCGGACGCTCTCGACGATGCCGTTTTCGCTGTGGGCGTACTTGACGGCTCCGGTCACTCGGGCGATGTGCCGGACCATCTCATGCAGGATGGGACCACTCTTTATGAAAGGGGCCGAGCCGTGATATCCCCGCTGCAGCTCGGCCGTGAAGGTCCGGTCGGCCGGCGCGGTCAGCAGGAAGAACTCGAGCTCGCCCAGGGCGTTGATCTCGAGGCCGGTCGTCTTGCGGAATATCGCCGCCGCCCGGGCCAGGATGCTGTCGGAGGTGAAAGGCGCCGGCGTTCCGTCCGCTGTCAGGTAGCGGCAGACGAAGTCCAAACTGCCCTCGTCGAAGGGATTGAAGAAGGCCGTCCGGTATTGGGGCACGACGTAGAGGTCGGAAAGAGCCATGTCCACCATGCCCTTGAAGAGCGACGACCCGTCGACGCGCTCCCCCTCGGCCAGGACGGTTTCGAGCTGGAGGCGGTCCGTGACCGGGATGGTGAGCTCCTTGAGCTTGCCGTCGATAGCGATGTAGTGGAACGTGACGCGCTCGATCTGTTTCGTTTCGACGACCTTGAGGAGGTCGGCCCGGGTGAAGCCGGAGGCGGGTTTATCGAGCAGGAGGGATAGGGGGTTGGCCAGGGCGTAAGGCAGGATCTTTGTCGCCATCGTATCTCTCTCCTTGTCCGTCGAATTCCTCTGGGGGGAAAGATATATATCTTACGAGAACCGGCCCCCTTCAGTAGATCAGATAGGGCTTGCGCAGGTCGGTGAAGGCCTCGAGGCCGGGGCGGATGTTCTCCAGGATGGCCGGGACGCCGGTCCCCGCCTCGAGGGCCGCGCGCACCGAGGCCGTCCCCATGACCTTGTCGAAGTAGTCCGCGTGGAACTCGAATTTCCCCGGATAGGCGTCCCGGACCGTCTTGATGATGTGGAGGGCCGTCGCAAAGGGCCTGAAGGCGGCACGGTCGGTCAAGTGAACCTGACAACCGCCGCAGAGCCGGCCCTGGTACTTGGAGAAGGACGGGGTGAACCAGGCCTCCCGGAAACGGACCCCGGCGAGCCCCAGGCCGTTGAGCGCCTTGGCCAGCTCATAGCCGTCGATCCAGGGGGCGCCGAAAAGCTCGAACGGCTTCGTCGTCCCCCGGCCCTCCGAAAGGTTCGTGCCTTCGATGGCCACCAGGCCCGGGTAGACGGTCGCCGTTTCGAGCGTGGGCATATTGGGGGACGGGATGACCCAAGGAAGTCCGGTCTCATCGAACCACATCTCCCGCTTCCAGCCTTCCATGGGGATGACCGTCAGCCGGGCCTTGCGGGCCAGGAACTTGTCGTTGAACAACCGGGCCAGCTCTCCCGCCGTCATGCCGTGCCGCTCGGGGATGGGGAAGAGCCCGATAAAGGAACTGAACTTCGGGTATTCGAGGACGGGACCTTCCATGTCCACGCCATTGATGGGGTTCGGCCGGTCCAGGACGACGAAATCAATACCGCTTTCGGCGGCGGCCTGCATGGCGTAGGCCATGGTCGCGACATACGTGTAGACGCGCGTCCCGACGTCCTGGATGTCGAAGATCATGACGTCGATGCCGTCGACCATGGCCGCTTCCGGAACCTTCCCCGTCTCCTTCGTGTCGAACGACCGCATGTAGGCGTCGATGTTCTTGAGCATGCCCGGGTCGGGCTTGAAGGACTGTCCGTAGAGGCTGAACATCGGCAGGTTGAATTTCTCGTCCATCGTGAACGGCACGTGCTCCCCGGCCTGGGCATTGCCCCGAACGCCGTGCTCGGGGCCGTAGAGGGCGACGAGCTTGACTGCCGGGTTGGCCAGGAAGAGGTCGATCGTCGACCGGAGGAGGCCGTCCGTGCCCGTGGGGTTGGTGATGAGCCCGACTCGCTTCCCCTCGACGAGGTCGAGATGTTTCTCGAGGAAAACCTCGACCCCGGGCTTGACACCGCCGCCTGCGGCAGGACCGGCGGGACGCTCGGCCCTGCCGCAAGCGGCGGCGCCGGTCGCGACGGTCAGGACAAGGACCGCCACAGCCGCTCGGCAGCCCGGGCCTTGCCTTTTCGCGTTGAAGCAAGATCGTCCGCTCATGGCCTCGTGTCCTTTCTCCCCGGGTTGGATCGCCCGTTCAGGATAGCAGGATGGGCAGCCGGGAGTCAACCCCGAGACTCCCCGGCATGAATGCCGGGGGAGGCAACAGGGGAGGCAACCGGGTTGATTTCCACCCGAAAATCGGCTATAAAGGATATCGACCGCAAGGGATTGAGATGTCCAGAAGCAGAAAGGGCCGATTTAGGCACCGTCTTCTTTTCCTGCTCCTGTCCGTCGTCCTCTTCTTCCGCTTCTCCCCCGCCGCCGACATCCCCTATATTTGGACGGGCGTCGATCGCATCGTGGCCGTCGCCGATCTCCACGGCGACTACGACCGCTTCGTCTTCATCCTCACTCAGCCGGGAGTCGGCGTCCTCGACGAGGAGCTCCACTGGGTCGCGGGCAAGACCCATCTCGTCCAGCTCGGCGACGTCATGGACCGGGGCACCGATGCCAAGGATATATTCGACCTCCTCATCCGCCTCGAGAAGGAAGCCGCTGCCGTAGGGGGGATGGTCCACGCCCTCATCGGGAACCACGAGGAGATGAACATCACCGGGATCTCCCTCGATTACCCGAACTACGTCGGGGTCGAGCAGTTCGTCGACTTCCTCTCCGATTCCTACCGCAAGGCCAAAGAAGCCGAGTACCTCAAAATCCTCTCCCCCGAGGAGAGGAAACGGGCTAAGGAAGAGGGCCTCGACGTCGCCACCGACGACAACTTCAGGGCCTTCTGGCAGAAAATCCTGGACCGCAAGGACCCGGAAGCCCGGAAGGCCTACGTCCTCGGGTTCAACGACGCCTACGGCGACTGGCTCCTCCAGAAGAACGTCATCATCAAGATCAACGACGTCATCTTCGTGCACGGCGGGGTGAGCGAGGCTTTTTCCAAGTGGCCGCTCCGCGAGATCAACACCGTCATGCGCGCGGAGCTCGAACTTTTCCAGGGAAGGATGAGGGACCCCCAGCAATACCGGCATCCCTTCAAGCCCAAGATCGTCTACAACCCCGATAGCCCCCATTGGTACCGGGGTTTGGCCAAGGGGAGCGAGGAATCGGCCCGGGCCGGGGTCGACCGGATCCTGGCCAACCTCGGCGCCCGGGCCATGGTCATCGGGCACAACTTCTTCAGCTTCAACGGCGGTTCGAGCCCCGTCGTCGAAAAGAACCAGGTGGCCCGCTTCCAAGACAGGGTCTGGATCATGGACACCGGGATCTCCGGGAGCTACGGGGGGGTTCCCTCGGCCCTGATTTACAACAAGGGCGATTTCAAGGTCTGGGGGGAGACCGAGGAGGTGGCCGCCCGTACGGCCGTCAAGCCCCCTCCTCCCAAAGCCCTCTCGACGAAGGAAATGGAGGATTTCCTCAGGACGGCGTCCGTCGTCGGCCGGGGGCCCGGTCCGGGCGGACGGACCGACGCCTGGCGGCTCACCCTGGAAGCCGGCGGAACGGTCCGCACGGCCCTCTTCAAATACATCGACCGGCGCCGGCCCGACCCGCTGGCCGACAGTTACAAGTACGAGCTGGCGGCCTACGCCCTGGACAAGTACCTCGTCCTCGGCTACGTCCCGCCGATCGTGGAGTATCGGGTCGACCAGACGCCGGGAGCCCTTCAGGCCTTCGTCGCGAATTCCATCTCGGAGGCGGACCGGAAGGCCCAGCATCTCGATCCCCAGGACCCGGAAGTTTTCGAAAAGTCGATGACCGACCTGAGGGTCTTCGAGAACCTCGTCTACGACGACTGCCGGAACGAAAAAGACACGCTGATCCGCCGTGACGACTGGAAGATCTTCAGGGTCGACTTTTCCGAGGCCTTCGCCCCGAAAAAAGACACGTTCCCCCAATGCGACATCCTGAGGTGTTCGCGAGTCCTTTATAAAAAGCTCCTCGCCTGGGACGACAAGACCGTCGCCGAATACCTGGGCCGTTACCTCAACGAGGAGGAAATCCGCGCCCTCAACTCCCGCCGGGAGCTCATCGTCCGGCTTATCCAGAAGCTGATTCAAGTCCGGGGCGAGCAGAACGTCCTGTACTGATAACGCCGAAAGGAGCGAAGAGATGCCTGACCCGTTGCCGGCGGGGACCCAGCCGCAGAGTGGAACCCACTATCATCTCGGCTACCGGTTCCTCAGGCTCTTCGCCGACATCCGCCAGGGAGAAGCCGGCAAGGCGCTCCTGCTGGCCCTGAACGTCTTTCTGCTGCTCCTGGCCTATTACATCCTCAAGCCGCTGCGCGAAGCGCTCCTGCTCGTGGACAAGGACTCCGCCGTGATCAAGAGCTGCCTGAGCGGGGCCCAGGCCGTCCTCTTCGTCTTCGTTATCAAGGCCTTCAGCCGTCTGGCCTCCAAGGTCCCCCGGCACGTCCTCATCACCTGGACGACGTCGTTTTTCATCTCCAACCTCGTCATCTTTTATTTCCTCAACCTGGGCGGCATGGCCGTCAAGCCCATGGGGATCATGTTCTTCATCTGGGTCGGCATCTTCAACTACTTCGTCATCGCCCAGTTCTGGGGTTTCGCCAACGACCTCTATTCCGACGAGGTCGGAAAGCGGACCTTTCCGCTCGTCGCCCTGGGCGCGACGCTCGGAGGTCTCGTCGCGACGCTCCCCATCATGAAACAGTTGAGGGACATCTTGGGGAAGAACTGGCAATTCAAGCTCATGCTCATCGCCGGGGTCATCCTGTTCCTCTGCATCGCCCTGGCCTGGTACGTCCACCGCCGGGAGGTCCGGAAAACCCGCGAAGACCGGGAAAAGGGCCTGGCCGGGGCCGAGGAAAAAGCCAAGATCCAGGAACAGCCCCTCAAGGCCGGCGGCGGCTTCCGGCTCATCTTCAAGAGCCGCTATCTGATCCTCATCGCCCTCATGATCGGCCTCTACAATTTCGTCAATGCGACCGGGGAATTCATCATTACCAAGGTTACGGTCGACCAGTCGATCGCCAACCAGGCTCCAAAGCCGGCGGCGGCCGTGCCGGGCGGACAATCGGCGGACGCCCTGCCTGCCGGTTCGCCGACCGTGACGACGAAAACGGAAATCAAGAGCATTCACAACGCGTTCATGAATTACCAGTTCCTGACAAACCTGATCGCGCTGTTCATCCAGCTTTTCCTCGTCTCGCGGATCTTCAAGTGGGTCGGCATCGGAGGCGCCCTGCTCTTCCTGCCCCTCATCGCCCTGGGAGGATATGCTCTGATCTCCTTCGGGGCGGTCTTCGTCCTCGTCCGCTGGGTCAAAGCTCTCGAAAACGGCACGGACTATTCGCTCCAGAACACGACCAAAGCCGCCCTATTCCTGGTCACCAAGAGAGAGGAAAAGTACAAGGCCAAGGCGGCGATCGATACGTTCTTCGTCCGGGGCGGCGACACACTCTCGGCCCTGGCCGTCGTCGCCGGGACCCAGCTCCTGGGGCTCCCGATCGAGCGCTATGCCCTCCTCAACGTCCTCGTCATTATCGTCCTGCTCGTCATCTGCCTCAGGATCATCAAGTCGTACAAGACGCGGAAGGCCGCCTCCGACGCGGCCATGGCCGCGGTTTGAATTTAATTGCCGGAGGGACTACGATCCGGTCAGGACATCATTTCGGCGGGGAGATCGCAATGAAACGCATACTCGTCCTCGTTTCCCTGGCTTTTTTGCTGTCGTCGGGGCCGCAGATCGCCCTCGCCCAGTTCACGCCCGAGCAAATCGCCCAGCGTGACGCCCAGGAGGAATTCCTGCTGACGGCGGACATCCTCCGGTCCGAACCCATCGGCGAGGGCGTGACCAAGCCCTTCAAGCTCTATCTCAGGAAGGGCGACGTCGAGGCCAAGGCCGCCTGGAAGAATCCCAGCGGCGTGCAGCGCGGCTTCCTCGAGGGCTGGCAGTACGAGATCGCGGCCTACCGGCTTGACAAGCTCATCGGCCTGAACATGATCCCGCCGGCCGTTGAACGCGAGTTCCAGGGCAAGGAAGGCGCGCTCGTTTTCTGGGTCGAGAACAAGCACAGCTTGCTCAAGGTCGTCGAACAGGGTATCCGGATCCCGGACGAGGCCGTCGAGCGGACCGAGAAGGCGAAGTGGCTGGCCCGGGCCTGGGACAGCCTCATCGCCAACGAGGACCGGACCCAACAGAATGTCCTCTACACCGAGGATTGGCGGATGATCCTCTTCGACCATTCAAGGGCTTTCCGTTCGGACGGGGAATTCGCCGAGCGGCTGATGTTCGGCCGGAACGGGATCAAGGTTTCCCAGCAGGGTACGGCGTTTCTCTTCCGCCGGCTTCCCCGTTGGTTCCTGGAGAAGATCAAGACGCTGACATTCGAGAATGTCAAGGCGGCCGTCGGGACGACGCTCAAGGACAGGGAGATCAAGGCCATCCTCGCCCGAAAGGACATCCTCCTCAAAGAGGTCGCGCTGATGGTCCGGGAGCAGGGCGAAGCCGCCGTTCTCTACTGAGTCCGGCGAGATCGATTCCGCCGGCCGGCCCGTCGTCCGGATGGGGATAGGGAGGGACTCATGACAAAGAAAAAAGTTCTTTCCGGCTTGGTTGTGATCATCGTCCCGCTCGCCGGATTGCTTCTGGCCTGCCTCGACAGGGACGCCCCCGCGGGCAAGGGACCGGCCGATCCCCCGTCCGGGATCTCCGCCCCCCAGTTCCTGCCCGACGACCTCGCCCAGCGCGAAAAATGGGAGGACTTCCTCGCGACCGCGGAGGTCATAGGCAGCAAGCAGCTGACGGGGGCCGAAGCCGTGACCTCGCCCTGGGTCCTGACTCTCAAAAAGGGGGACGTGACGCACCGGGCCCTCTGGAAAAACGCCCAGGGCCGCATGGGCGGGTTCTGGGAGGGCTGGAACTACGAGATCGCCGCCTACCGCCTCGATAGGCACCTCGGATTGGGCATGGTCCCGCCCACGGTCGAGCGCCGCTTCCGCGAAGAAAAGGGCTCCTGCCAGTACTGGATTGACGACTGCATGAGCCTCCGCGACAGGGAGGAGAAGAAGATCAAGATGCCTGCGGTCAAGGTCTTCAATTGGAACCGGGCGACCTATCTCCAGAGGCTCTGGGACAACCTGATCGCCAACGAAGACCGACACATGAACCAGATCCTGATCACGCCCGACTGGCGGATGATCCTCATCGACCATTCCCGCTCGTTCCGGACGTCCCCAAAATTCACCAAGAGCCTCATTTACACCGCCAGGCACCGGGAGGGACCCAAGCTTATGAGCGAGCTGCCGCGGGCCGTCGTCGACAAGGTCAAGGCGCTCGATTTCGCCGCGATCAGGTCCGTCGTCGGTAACACCCTCTCCGACGACGAGATCAACGCCGTCCTCGCCCGCCGGGACCTCATCCTGGCAGAGATCGACAAGCTCATCAAGGTCAACGGGGAAGACAAGGTCATTTACTGATCAGATCTTCTTCGAAACGGTCAGGATGTTCTCGCCGCCGTCACGCCTGTAGCTCAGGCCGTCCATCATCGTCCGGAAAAAAAAGACGCCGAGTCCGCCCCGCTTGCCGCGGCGGAGCCTGGCCATCACGTCGGGATTGGGTTTCTTGACCGGATCGAAGGGGACGCCCCGGTCCCGGATCTCCATGAACAGGGTCCCGTCGTCCCGCCAGATCCGGATGGCGAGGCCGCCCGCCTGGCCCTCGGGATAGGCGTACAGGGCGATGTTGACGCAGATCTCGTGGAGCGCGAGCTCGATCTTGAGCTCGTCCTCCTCCTTGAGGCCCAGGCCGTCGAGGAAATCGCGGAGGAAGCGCCGGACCCGGTCGACCTCTTTGAGGGAGGCCGGGACGACGATCTCTTGCGCATCGGTTTCTGTCAACGGCCTCTCCTGGCTCCGACCCTCACGGATTCCGCTTGATGACGACGAGGGTCATGTCATCGCCCGCCTCGGTGCAGCCGCTGAAAGCGAAGACGTCTTCGAAGATCTTCTCCAGGATCACCCGGGACGGGAGGGACCCGGAGCCCTTGAGCATGTCGATCAGGCGTTCGTCGCCGAACTCCTCCTTCTTGTCCTTCCGGCTCTCGACGATGCCGTCGGTGTAGAGGCAGAGGATGTCGCCGGGTCCGAGGGGAAGGGTTTTCTCCTCGTAGGTCTGGCCCGGGAACATTCCCAGGCAGAGACCCGTGCTCTCGAGGACGCGCGGCGACCCCTTCGGCCCGACGATGACGGGGGGGTTGTGGCCGGCGTTGACGTAGGCCAGCTCATCCTTGCGCCGATCGACGACCACCAGGAAAAAGGAGATGAAGCAGTGGCTGTCCGAGCTCGTGTAGACGAAATCGTTGAGGCCGGCGGTGAGCTCGCTCAGGTTGTAGGTCGTGGGGAACTTCTCGTGGAGGGCCCCCCGCAGCGAGGCCATGAGCAGGGCGGCGCTGACGCCCACGCCGGCGACGTCGGCGATGACGACGCCCAGCCGGTCCTTGTCGATGGGGATGAAATCGTAGTAGTCCCCCCCGACGTGGTAGCAGGCCCGGGTGCCGCCGCTGATGTCGTAGGGCGCGAAGGCGGGTTCCTCACGCGGCAGAAAGTTCTTCTGGATCTGGACGGCCAGGGCCAGCTCCCGCTCCATCTGGATCATTTTCAGGGATTCTTCGTAGAGCCGGGCGTTCTCGATCTTGATCGCGGCCAGGTTGGCGAGAAGGGTCAGGAGCCGCAGGTCGTCCTCCGCAAACTGCTCGAGGAGGGAGGCCCGGTCGCAGTAGATGAGTCCGATGATGTCCTGGTTGTTCCAAAGCGGCACGCACATGGCCGAATGGATCTGGGCCTGGACGACGCTGGCCTGGTTCCTCAGCTGCTCTTCGGACTGAATGTCCGAGATGAGGATGGCCGAGTTCCGATCGAGGGCCGTCTTGACGATCGTCCGGCTGACGAAGATGCTCTGCGTCCGCAGGGCCCCGTTCATGATCTTGATGACCTTGGGCTCGAGGACCTGGGTCGTTTCGTCCTTCAACATGAGGACGCCCCGGTCCATCGGGAGGTGCTGGGTGAGAACGTCCATGATGTGTTCGAGGAGCTTGTCGAGCGGCATGTGGTAGATCAGGGCTTGGCTGACCTCGCCTATGACGGCGATGATCTTCTGGTCCTGCTGGAGGCGGTCCAAGTCGAGCCCGCCGCCCGGGGTCTTCTGGGCGCCGGACGAGGGCGGCTTCTTGAGGATGTCTTTGACCTGGATGATCGTGTTCGAGCTGTGGGTGAAGGTCGTCCCCTCGACCATCTCGATGTTGGTCTGGAGGTCCCGGTCGAAATAGAACCGGGTCGAGCCGACGAGGATCTCGTCCCCCCGGGTGAGGTCGAGCTCGCCGTTGACGCGGCGCCCGTTGACGAACGTCCCGTTCTTGCTGCCCTGGTCGAGGAGGGCGTAGCCCCGCTCCGTCGGGGCGATGACGGCGTGGCAGCCCGAGCTGAACTGGTCGGACAGGACGATGTCGTTCGTGGCCGCACGGCCGATGCTCACCCGTTTCGCGCCGAGCGGGAACGTGGAAGGCTCGCCCGTTTTCGGATAGATGAAAAGCTGGACCATGCGCGTCCTTTCGGTATCATTGTAGAGGAGGCGCCGGCTCATTTCAACCTCATGGCCTTTTTCATGCGCAGGACCCTTTCCCCCGGGGGAAGGTCCTCGATGAGCGGGAAGAGAAGGGCCTTGAGCTCGCGGTCGAGGATGTCGTCCAGGAGCGAGAGGGAGTAATCGACGGACTTCCGGGTTCCCTGGAGGATGTTCTGGCAGGCCTTGACGATATCCTCGGGGGGATGGAGGAGGGTCATCAGGTCGAAGACCCGCCTGACCTTGATGTCCAGGGCCGCCTTGGCCTCGGAGGTCAGGCCGGCGGGGTCGTCGCCCGGGGCGCGGCCCGGCGCATTCAGGACGATGGCGTAGCCTTTCTCGATCAGGAAGAGGATCTCCGGCCGGACTTGCTTTCCCCGGAAACGGACCCCAGGCCGGTCGGTCCGGATCTTGTAGAGGGCGCCGATGAGCTCCTGCTCGACGTCCCCGCGGCGGCGGGCCAGCTCATCGAAAAGGATGTCGGCGCTCCGCTGAGTCCCGAAGCGGGCCAGGACGACGGGGATGGCCCGCCGGACTTCCAATGCTTCGCTCTCATCTCCGAGGGCGGACTTGAGCCGGTCTTCGATGCCGGGGCCGTACTCCGAGAGCGTCCCCTGGGCCTCCATGGCGGTCAGGGGGTTTCCCAGCTGCCGGAGGATGAGAGGGACATGCTCGGCGCGCCGGTGGACGGCCGCGCTGCGGAGGGCGTAGGTGACGACCTCGGGCGACGGGTCCTGCAGGAAGCGTTCCAGGTACCGGAGTGTTTCAGGCGACCGGACCATCAGGCCGACGAGCTTGGCCGCGTCCATACGGTCCACCTCCGAGGCGGAGCCGGCGTCTTCCACGAGGCGCTTTCCCATGACCTCCTGATAGGAAGGCAGGAGGAAGACGAGGTCGATCTCGGAAGCGAGATCCTTGTCGACGATGGCCTCGTCGAGGCTATGGAAGAGGACCTCGCCGCCGGCGTCGAACAGGCAGTCCATGGACCGGGCCCGGAGTTCGTCTTGCTTGATCCCGAGGACTTCCTTGAGTTCGGGGGTCAGGTTGTTCTTGCGGACGAGGTCGAAGACGTTCATGAGGTAGAGGGTCGTGCTCCGTTCCCGGCTTTGCAGAGCGTCGAAGACGTCGCGGGTCAGGTCGACGTCGACGTTGTCGCTGACGATCTTGTCGCCCTCGTCCCATTTTCGGCGTATATCCTTTTTCAGGACGGCCGGGTATTCCGCGTAGACAGCCCTGGTCAGGGCGATCCAAAGAACAAGGAACACGACGACCAGGATGCCGATCTCCCGGACCTTGGCGACGTCGCTCTTGTAGTCGAACCCCGAAAGCCGATAGAGACCCCAGTAGAGCCCGGCGCCGAGGCCCGTGGCGAACTTGTTGACGAACATGTCGATGAAGATCTTCGCCTTGTACTTGATGTCAGCGGGGACGGGAATGTAAAGGAGCTCCCGGACCGACTGGCTGATCGTGTTGTCGAAGAGCTTGTCGCCACCCCGGACGATGCTGGCCCAAGCCAGGAGCGCGCCGGCGGAGACCAGGAAAACACTCAGAGACCCGGCCAGGAGAAGGGCCGGCGCGACGAGAAGGGCCCAGCGGATACCGAAGGACCTCAGGATCCGGCCGGTCGTGGCCAGATGGAAAACCGTCGAGAGAACAAGGATGCCCAAAAAGAACATGGACACGAAAAATGTCCGGTCGTTGGCGTCGGGGAAAATACTCTTGACCGCGAACTTGAACTGAAAGTTGATGAGGGAACCCGCGACCATGGCCGACGCCAGCGTCGCGGCCAGCAGGAGGAGGTAGCGGCTCCGCTTGACGGCCAGGAAACTCTCCCAGTAGCCGACCCGGGCGCCGGCCTGGACCGGGTCGACCTCGGCCCCGGCGGTTTCTCTGAGCTGTTTTTGTTCGGCATAGACGAGGTTGACCATCATCAGGGCGAGGAGGAGGATGACGGGACAGAGGAGGAGGAGGTTCCCGGCGCTTACGAGCCTGGCGAAAACCATGAGCGCAGCCACGGACGATCCGGCGATCCCGCCGAAGAGCCCGCCCGTGACGAAGAGCCCGACGAGCCTCTTGCCCTGGTAGGGGTCGAAAACGTCGTTGACGGCGATCCAGAACTGGGTGACGGACATGGCTATGAAGACGTCGGTCCAGAAGCTGAAGACGAACACGGGGATGGTCCCGGCTTTCATGATGGCCAGCGGGAGCCAGACGAAGAAGATGCCCCCGGAGGAATCGGTCACGGGCGTCAAGACCAGGCTTTTCAGGTAGACGTCGAAGGCGTACCAGAAGAAGAGAAGGCAGCCGATGAAGAACAGGATGGTGACAGAAATGTAGGTCCGCCGCGGCAGGCGGTTGAGGAGCCGGGTGTTGAGGGCCACGACGAAGCCGATGAGAAGGGCGGTGGCCAGGTCGGCGTATGGCCACGAGGCGGAGGAGGCGTAGCCGATCAGGAAGCTCTCCTTGACCGGCTTGATGATGTAGAACGTGAACGTGATCAGGAAGAAAAACCCGGACAGGTAGAGCGCCGCGTGGGCTTCGTGGCCGCGGACGTCGGCGAAACGGTTGAGGAACTTTTCGAGCCGGCCGTTTGCCACGCGGCTCCCCTTGTCAGCCCCCCCCGAGGTTAGAGTTTGTCAAAGCTCTCCAAGGCACATTCGCAATCCTCCTGGATGTCGAGGACCTTGGTCAGCATCGTGATCTGGAAGATCAGGAGGAGCTTCTTGGAGATCCGGCACAGCTTGAACTTCCCGCCCAGGTTTTGGGTCGAGATGTAGCTGGCCAGGATCTCTCCCACGCCGAAGCTGTCGATGAACTCCACGCCCTCGAGGTTGAGCAGGACGTTCCTCCTGCCCCGGTCGAGGTGCGACTTGACCTGGTTGTGGAGGGTCGTCTGCATGCTCTCGGAGCGGCGGATCTCCCCTTCGATGTCGAAAATGACGACGTTATTGGCCTCTCGTGTTTTTATCAGCATGTCTGCCCGCCTTGACCATGTTTTTATCAAAAGCCCGCCGCAATGTCAACAAAACCCATTCTTTTTGCTAGAATGAGGGGGAAAGGAGAACCCCATGCCGTTTGTAGAGATCCACCTCCTCGAAGGTCGGACGGACGAACAGAAGAAAGCCCTCCTCGCCGCCGTCACGACGGCCGTTCACGAATCGATCGGCGCCCCCCTCGAAACGATCCGGGTCTGGGTCCAGGAGTTTTCCCCGAAAGAATTTATGGCGGCCGGTGTCCTCGCCGCCGACAAGAAGAAATAGCGGGGTTCGCGTTCAGGCCTTTCTCCTCAGCTTGCTCTTGCGGATGCCGTAGGTGAAATAGATGACCAGCCCGAGCCCCATCCAGACGAGGAGCCGGATCCACGTGTCCTTGGGCAGTCCCGACATCAGGTAGAAACAGGAAAGGATGCCCATGATGGGGACGAATGGGACGAGGGGGGTCTTGAACGGCCGCGGGATGTCGGGACGGGTGTAGCGGAGGACGAGGACCCCGCCGCAAACGATAACGAAGGCGAAGAGAGTCCCGATGCTGACCAGCTCGCCGACGATGCCGATGGGGAGCAGGGCCGCCGCGATCGCGACGAAGACGGCCGTGGCGATCGTCGTGACGTGGGGCGTGCCGTGTTTCGGGTGGACCCGGGCCGCCGCCGGGGGCAGAAGGCCGTCCTTGGCCATGGCAAAGAAGATCCTCGGCTGGCCCATGAGCTGAACCATCATCACCGACATGAGCCCGATGATGGCCGCGATCTTCACCAGCGGCGACAGCCAGAAGAGGCGCATGGCATCGATGGCCACGGCGACGGGCGCCGGGACGTTGAGCTGGGTGTAATGGACGACGCCGGTGAGGACGAGGGAAAAAGCGATGTAGATGGCCGTGCAGGCGAAGAGGCTGCCGAGGATGCCGATGGGCATGTCCCGCTTCGGGTTCTTGGCCTCTTGGGCCGCGGTTGAGACGGCGTCGAAGCCGAGGTAGGCGAAGAACATCACGCCCGCGCCGCGCAGGACGCCGCTCAGGCCGAAAAACCCGAACTGGCCCTGGTTCGGGGGGATGAACGGTTTCCAGAGGTCCGGCTTGATGAAGAACAGGCCCGCCCCGATGAAGATGAGGATGATGCCGATCTTGAGGAAGACTATGACGGAGTTGACCGTCGCCGACTCCTTGATGCCCCGGACGAGGACCCAGGCGATGAGAACGATGATCAAGGCCGCCGGCAGGTTGAGGAGGGCTCCGGTCTTCGTCCAGGCCCCGGTTTGCGGGTCGAAGGAGTAAGGAGCCGCCGCCAGGGAAGCGGGGAAATCGACGCCGAAGTCCTTGAGGAAACTGACGACGTAGCCCGACCAGCCGATGGCCACCGTCGTGGCGCCCAGCGAATACTCGAGGATGAGGTCCCAGCCGATGATCCAGGCGAAGAGCTCGCCGAGAGTGGAATAGGCGTAGGTGTAGGCGCTGCCGGCGATGGGGATGAGGGAGGCGAATTCGGCGTAGCAGAGCCCGGCAAAGGCGCACGTCAGGCCGGCCAGCATGAAGGAGAGCGTGACGGCCGGCCCGGCGTACTGGGCGGCGGCATGGCCGGTGATGACGAAGATCCCGGCGCCGACGATGGCCCCGACGCCGAGGAAGATGAGGTGCCACGGCCCGAGGACGCGCTTAAGGCCCGACGTCTCCGAGTCGGCTTCGCGGGTTAGCTGCTCCAGGCTCTTCGTGGCGAACAGGGCGCTTTTCATGGTGTCGAGTTATAGCACGGCGGCTCGAAGGATGTCAAAGCCGCTCGGGGCTCGGGGTCTTCCCGTGGTCGGCCGCGATGGGTCCTCGGGTATCATTTCCGTTCGCTGCCGTGATTTTTCACACCGCTGGGGCGAGTGGATCCCAGCCCCAAGCGGTGCCAAAACAACTCGCTCGGCGTGCGCTACGCCTCGCTCAAACACGTTTTGGAGGTTTCCCCTGAAACTACCCTCGTCCGGCTTCGGCCCGTCTAAATCACGGCTTATGCTCACTCCAATGGCACCCTCGGCCCCTATTATCGCGGCTTACTCCGCCACGCCGTTGTGTCGTCGCCCCTCGCCTCGCTACTCGCTCGCTTGTTTTGCCCGGCCGAGCCAGCTGTACAGCACCGGCAGGACAAGCAGGGTCAACATTGTCGAGGAGATCAGGCCGCCCACGACGACGACGGCCAGGGGGCGCTGGATCTCCGAGCCCGGCCCCTGGGCGAAGAGGAGTGGGACGAGGCTGAAGATCGTGATCGTCGCCGTCATGAGCACGGGCCGGAGCCGATTCAGACAGCCCTCGACGATAGCCTCTCCGAGCGGCCGCCCCTCCGCCTGGAGCTGGGTGATGTAGGAGAGAAGGACGATGCCGTTGAGGACGGCGATGCCAAAAAGGGCGATAAAGCCGACGGACGCCGGCACGGACAGATAAAGCCCGGCGAGGTAGAGCGCCAGGACCCCTCCGATCAGGGCGAAGGGCAGGTTCAGGATGACGAGCAGCGAAAGCCGGAGGGAGCCGAACGTCAGGAAGAGCAGGAACAGGATCAGGCCGATCGTGGCGGGAAGAATGATGGCCAGCCGCTGCATGGCCCGCTGCTGGCTTTCGAACTGTCCTCCCCAATCGAGGAAATACCCCGGGGGCAGTTTGACGTCGCGCCCGATCGTTCGGCGGGCCTCGGCGACGAAACCGCCCAGGTCACGGCCCGAGATGTTGCATTCGACGCCGATCCGACGCTGGCCGGCCTCACGGCTGATCTGGTTGGGGCCCTCGATCATGGCGATGTCCGCCACCTGGCTGAGCGGGATCCGCGCCCCGCCCGGGGTCCGGACGAGGATGGCCCCGATGGCCTCGACCGAGTCACGCCGGTCCTCCGGGTAGCGGAGCTGGAGGTCGAAAAATCTGTCACCCTCATAGATCTCCGTGACCGTCTTGCCGCCGACCGCCGTCTCCACGACGGACTGGACGTCTTCGACGTTGAGGCCGAGGCGGGCGATCCGGGCCCGGTCGGCCCGGACGGTGATGTAGGGCTGTCCAGCGACGCTCTCGACGGTGATGTCCGTCGCGCCGCGGACCCGGGCCAGGGCTCCGCCGATCTGCCCGGCCTTGGCCTTGAGGACGTCGAGGTCCGGGCCGAAGAGCTTGATGATGAGCTGGGCCCGCGTCCCGGCGACGAGCTCGTCGATGCGGCAGGCGATAGGCTGGCTGAAGGAGAAGCCCATGCCCGGGAAGTCCTCCATGGCCTCGCGCATGCGGTCGGTGAGCTCCTCGCGGGTCCGGGCCGACGTCCACTCCCTCCGCGGCTTGAAGACCCCAACGTAGCCCGTTTTCTCGACGCCCCGGGCTTCGAGGGCGACGCCTGTCTGACCCGTTTTTCCGACGATCGTGACGAGCTCGGGGAACTCCATGAGACGGGCTTCGACCTTGCGGCTTATGGCCAGCGATTCGTCGAGGGAGATGCCGGGAAGGAACTGGATGTCCATGTCCAGGGCGCCCTCGTCCATGATGGGCATGAACTCCGTCCCCAGACGCGGAATGAGGAAGGCCGTCCCGGCCAGGAGCCCGACGGCAAGCGTTATCAAAGCGGCCTTGCGCCGGAGCCCCCAGCGCAGGAGGGGCAGGTAGGCCCGCTTCGCCCACTCGACCAGGAAACTTCTCTTGTCACGGTGGGGTTTGAGGAAAAAATGGCAGAACGCCGGGATAGCGGCGAGCGATAGCAAGAGCGAGGCGAACAGGGCGATGACGTGGGTGAAGGCCAGGGGCATAAACATCTTGCCCTCGATCCCCTGGAGGGCGATGATGGGGATGAAGGTCAGAGCGATGATAAGTTCGCCGAAGATGGACGGTTTGCGGACCTCGAGGACGGCCTTGAGGATCGTCGGCAACTTCGGGGCCCCGGCCGCCGCCTCCGAGAGGTGACGCTGGGCGTTCTCCACCTGGATGATGGTCGCGTCGATGATCATCCCGATGGAGATGGCCAGCCCGCCGAGGGACATGAGGTTGGCCGAAAGCCCGAAGAGGCGCATCATGACGAAGGTGAACAGCGTCGACAGCGGCAGCGCCAGGATGACGATGAACGCGCCGCGGAAGCTGCGGAGAAAAAGGTAGAGGACGAAGACGACGAGCACGGAGCCGATAAGCAGCGCCTCGGTCACGGTATGGACGGCCCGGTTGATGATATCCGAGCGCTTGTAGTAGGACACGATCTGGAGATCGAGCGGCAGGACGCCCGAAACGTTGATCTCGCCGACCCGGTGTTCGATGGCCCGGACGACCTCCCGCCCGTTAGCGCCGCGGAGCATCATGACGATGCCTCCCACGACTTCGCTTTTCCCGTCCTTCACGGCGCCGCCCTGGCGCACGGCCTGGCCGGCGTGGACCTCGGCAATGTCCCTCAAGAGCACGGGCACGCCCGCCTCCGTCTTCAGGGCTACGGCGCCGATGTCCTCGACGGTCTGGAGAAGGCCTATCCCCCGGACGATGAACTGCCTTTCGTCACGCTCCAGGATGTTGCCGCCGACATTGAGGTTGTTCCGCCGGAGCGCGTCGCCGATCGCCCCGAGAGTGAGGTCGTAGGCGAGGAGTTTTTCCGGGTTGACGGTGACATGGTACTGCCGGATGTAGCCGCCGAAGGAGTTGACCTCGTTGACGCCCGGGATGGACTTGAGGAGCGGGGCGAGCGTCCAGTCCTGAGTCGTCCGGACATCGGTCAGATAATCCACGTCCTCCCCCGCCGCCGGCCGCGGACCGTCGAGGGTGTATTGATAGACCTCTCCCATCGCCGTGGAGACGGGCCCCATCGAGATCTGGATCCCCTCAGGGACGCGCTGCCTGGCCTCGATCAGCCGTTCGAGGACGAGCTGGCGGGCGAAGTAAATGTCGACGCCGTCCTCGAATACGATCGTGATCACCGAGAGCCCGGACTTTGATATCGAACGGACCTGGTCGAGCCGGGGCAGGCCGCGCATGGCGATCTCGACGGGGTAGGTGACGAACCGCTCAACCTCAGGGGGCGACATGCCCGGGGCCGTGGACAGCACCTCGACTTGGATGTTCGTGACGTCGGGGAAAGCGTCGATGGGGATGCGGAGGACGGACCAGACGCCAAGGGCGACGAGAAAGAAGACGCCGATGAGGACGAGGGCTCTCTTGCGGAGCGAGCCCTCGATGAGGCGGTCAATCATGCCCATGTTCGTCCTCCAGCCCGCCCTTGTATATCTCGGATTTCAAGAGGAAGCTACCCGACGTGACGATCGTCTCTCCCTCCGTGAGGCCCTTGACGATCTCGACGTAGCCGGCCAGTCGTTCGCCGGCTTCGACCTCCCGCCGAGTGAAGGTCCTCTCCCCCGTCTTGACGAAGACCACCGCTTGGCCGTCGTCATCCTGGAGGGCGGATTCGGGTATGACGAGGGCGGACCTCCCTTCGGCGGCCGCCACCGAAGCATCGACGTACATCCCCGGTTTGAGCTTGCCCGAGGGGTTGGGGACCTCGACCCGGCCCTCGATCGTCCGGGTCCCGGCATCGACGACGTCGCCGATGAGGACGAGCCGGCCGCGGAACTCCTCGCCGGGATAGGCCTGGGTCTTCAGGCTGACCTCGGTGCCCGCCCTAACGGCGGCGAGGTCTTTTTCCTGGACGTGAAGGTAGGCCCAGAGCGTCGACAGGTCGGCCAGCCGGAAGAGGTTCGTCCCAAGCTCGACTTGGTCGCCGGACAGAACGCTGGATTCGAGGACCGTTCCCGACAGTGTCGCCCGGACCGAAAGAAGTGGACGGGGTACGGGAGAAGCGCCGAGCCCATCGACCTCGGCCGGGGACGCGCCCAGGAGAAGGAGCCGTTCCCGGGCGCTATCGAGAAGGGCTCGGGCCGGGCCCGCTTCGGCCGGGTCGCCGGCGTGCCTTTTGGCGCGCTCCGCAATCAGGATATATTCGGCCTGGAGGGTCAGATGATCCGGACTGTAGATCTCCGCCAGGACCTGGCCTTCGCGGACCCGATCGCCACGGACGACGAGGACGCGCTCGACTCGGCCCGGAGTTCGGGCCGTGAGATGAACGAGTCGGCGCCTGTTGAATTCGAGTTCGCCCGCGGCCTTGATGCTCCGGGCGAGGACACGCGTCGCCGCCGGTTCGGTCTTGATGTCCGCGGCCCTGACACCCTCCGGCGTCAGCGTCACCGAGGATTTCACGGCCGCCTCGGACGCAGGATTTTCGGCTGGGTGACCGGCTTCGACGAGCGCCTTATCGCGGCAGGCGGCGATGAGGAAGAGGGCCGGGAGGGCCGCTCCGACGATCCATCGGGGAAAATTTTTCATGGGGATTCTCCGTTATTCCGTTTCCTCGCCGGCGATTTCCAGGTCAGCCAGGGCGAGGTTATAAAGAAGGAGGGCACGGAGGTATTCGACCTCGGCCAGGACATAAGTCCGATGAAGGTCGAGAAGACTGTAGGCCTCGACCTTGCCGTAGCGGAAATACTCGAGCTGAATCTGGAGCTCGCCCTCCAGTTCCGCAAGCAGGCTCTTCTCAAAGACGAGGACCTGCTCCTCAGCGGCCTTGGCGGCGGCGTAGGCCCTTTTCAGGACCGACAGGACACGCCTGTCCAGGGCCTCGGCCGCGAGCCGGGCGAGCTCCGCCTCGGCGCCGGCCTCCATCGCTTCTCCCTTGGCTCTCCCCGGCCGGAGAAAGGGCATGGTCAGGCCGAACGAAACTCCCCAGGCGTTGGGCCGGACGCTCGGGAGGAGGAAACCGGCCAGGAAATCGGGACGACGGCTGAGCCCGGCCAGCTTTACGGCCGCCGCAGCCCGGTCCTTACGGAGGGCGGCGATCTTGAAGGACGGCCGGGTCGCCAAGGCATTTTCATGAAGGACGGCAAGATCCGCGGCGAGCGGAGTGAAGGACATGCCGGTCAGGAGTTCGACAGGTTCGTCAGACTCCCTTCCCAAGAGCTCATTCAGCTCCAACCCGGCTATCTGCTTCTCCTTGGTCTGCTCGAGGATCTGGTTTCGCAGACGGGCCTTTTCAGCCCGCGCCCGCAGGATATCGGCATAGGAGGCGGCACTCGTCCGGAATTTCACCTGCAGGTCGGCCAGGAGGGCGTCGAGCCGCACCGCGGATTTTCCCAGGGCCACAGCCGCGCTCCCGGCGTAGGCCGCTTTCCAGTAGGCTCTCTTCACCTTGGCCGCGATGATGAGTTCGACTCGCTCGAGCTCGGCCGCGGCCAGGTCTTCGCCGTAACGGCCGATCTCTGTCCTGAGCGAGCGCTTGCCGGGATATTCGAAGACCTGTTCGACCCCGAGGTTGACCTCGGCCTGGTCGCCTTCTTTGTTCAGCGCGGGAAGAGGCGCTCCCTCGACGCTCCCGAGAAGCCGGGGTTCGGGCCGGGATGCAAGCTGTAGCCTCCGGCCGCGGGCGGCCTCGATCGCGGTCCGGGCCGCGAGGATGTTCGGGTTGCTAGTCTGAGCGATCTCCACGGCTTTTTCGATGGTGAGACCGCCCTCCCGGGCGGGAAGGGCGGTGACGATGATCGCCGCCGCTAAGACGGCGAGAACGAACGGTCTCTTGACCGGCATGGGAATCCTCCTTGTCGGGATGTCGAAGGGAAACCGGCGAAGGAATTAGACGAGGAAGGATTTCGGAGGGTGGGCGATGTCCGCGCCCAAGGAAGCACGCAGGCGGCTCTCGCCGACCGGGGCCGGCTGGATCCGGAAGTCCGAGGCTCCGACCCAGTCGTCCGTTTCCGGGCCGAAGAGCGAGCTCCAGTAGCAGAGGCAGGTCGAAGCGCCCCCGTGATGTTGATGGACGTGGCCGAACCCGCCGCCTCTCGAAGGGCAGTGGACCTGGCAGTGGTCCTCGGCGTAAAAATAATGGAACATGCCGGCGGTGAAGATGACAATAAAAGCGATGAGCACGGCCTTTTTCATTAGGTGAGGATTATCCCACGGCCGGCGGCTAAAAACAAGGGGGAGGCGGCCTGACGGCCGCCTCCCCTTCCGTGGGAACGCGAGGATCAGAAGTTGACGTAGAACGAGAGCGCGAATTTCCGCGGCGGCGCGTAGGATGTCGCGTTCGTGAACGTCGGCTGGTCCTGGCGCATGTCGATGCCCAGGATCGTCTGGGTGTCGAAGAGGTTCATGAACCGCGCTTCGAGCGTGCCGCTGAATTTGTTGCCGAAGGGGATGACATAGGACAGCTGGAGGTCAAGATTGACCCAGGTCTTGAGCGTGTTCGAC
This sequence comes from uncultured Eubacteriales bacterium, assembly GCA_964525875.1. Classification (GTDB taxonomy): domain Bacteria; phylum Acidobacteriota; class Aminicenantia; order Aminicenantales; family Saccharicenantaceae; genus RBG-16-66-30. The sequence continues at coordinate 19,047 of CAZGJS010000020.1, read as the reverse complement.
CCGGCCTGTTCGAGGTAGCGGTAGTAGTTGCCGTAGGCATCCTGCCCCCGGGCTTCCCAGGGCCGGCCGCTCTGGAGCCGGCCGAACCAGCCCAGGGTCGCGTTCTTGATAAACTGCCAGGTCCCGAAGATCTTGAGGACGTGGGTCCGGTTGCCGAACATGAGGCCGTTCCGGAAGTTGCCGGGGTCGTCGGGGTCTCCGATGTAGAGCCCAGGCGCGTCCTCGAGGTAGGAGGACGAATAGAAGAGGGACGTGCCGGCCGCGTAATCGAGGTCCCAGTTCCCGGAGAGCCGGCTCAATGTGTACATGAAAGAGAGCGACCACTTGTCCGCGTACTGCTTTTTGAGCTCGAAGTTCAGGGCCTTGTAGACGCGCCGTGCCTTGCCCGCCGTGAACTCGGGGTTGCCGCCGTAGGACATCGTCTGGCCGTTGAGGTTGCCGTAAACGTAGGTGCCCGCGGAGGACAGGTCCCGGTTCCTGGTCGGGAAGTCCTCGATGACGTTCCTGACCGCCCTATGTTGGCCCCAGATCTCGACGCTCCAGAACCGGCCGAACGGCCGGCTGTAGCCGGCCACGAATTCGTCGGTGTACATCGGTTTGAGACCCGGCAGGATGACCTTGCCGGTTTCCGAAGCCTGCGGCGCTTCGGCCAGCAGTGCGCCGTCCGCCCGCCTGAAATAGGCGTCCGTCCGGAATATCCGGATCGGCGCGGCGGCCCGGGCCAGGCTGCGGTTGTCCATGTTGTTGTAGCGGCCCCAGTTGGCGTAGATCTTGTCGCCGACCTTGGGGAAGAGCGTGAAGGCGAAGCCGAGGCGGGGCTGGACCTCCTTGTCGAAGCTGAATCGCAAGAACGTGTTCTTCTCCGCCGCCGTCTTGGCGCTGAACTCGTCCCGGTTGAGGAGCAATCCCAGGGTCAGGGTCAGCCGTTCGGCGAAAGTGACGTTGTCCTGGAGGAAGATCGAATAGGTCCGGCCTCGGGAATCCTGGGGCGGCTGTTCCGTGTAGTGCCGGGCGCGGAAGGCCGGGGTGCCGCTGTAGGTCGTGGTCGTGATCGTGCCCCAGCCGTTGGCCTTCCGGACGAGATATTCGCCGCCGTCGTCGAAGGAGAACCCGGCCTTGATGACGTGGGAGGTGCCGGCGATATCGACGTACCGGCTGAGGACGAGCTTGAACTCATCGCGGAAGAAATTCTGGGTGTTGTATTCCGACGCGCCGCCGACGTACTGGCCGCTGAGCGTCGCCGGCGGGTAAATGAAGCCGGTCGCGGTCCGGAAATAGCCCATGGCCGGGAGGTTCGCGATGTCGAACGTCGGCCGGTAGCCGAGGTCGGTGATGGGCACGCTGGAGTGGTTTTCCTTGACGTGGTTGTAGCGGACCTCGAGGAGCGTCGACTGGGAGATCGTCCAGACCCAGGAGCCGTAGATGATCCAGTCCGAACCCTCGCTGTTGATGGCCACGCTTGGGGCGTCGTTGACGCCGATCCCTGCGTTCCTGGAGGTGTAGTCGTTGTTGCGGACGCTCACCGAGAAGAGGTGGGCCTTGAAGGGGTTGGCCGTGACCTTGCCGAAGAACTCGCTTGACGTCGTCTTGGAGTCGGGCACGGGGCCGAGGTTGTTGATCCGGCCCGTCGTCCGGGAATAGGGCAGGTTCCCCGAAACGTAAAAGAAAAGGCGGTCCTTGATGATGGGACCGCCGATGCCGATCGCCGGGGCGTTCTGTTCGTATTTCGTAACGAGGGTAGGGTCCTTAGAGGCGGCGGTGAAGGCCGACGGCTCGAAGACGAAGCGAAGCGACCCGGTCACGCGGTTGGACCCCGACTTGGTGATGGCGTTGGTCACCATCCCGGCGGCGCGGCCGAACTCGGCGCTGATGCCGCCCCTCTTGATGTTGACTTCCTGGATGTCCAATTCGGAGAAGTTCGCGCCCAGGTAGCCGAAGAGGGGGTTGGTGATGTTCGACCCGTCATAGAGGTAGACGTTGTCCTGCTTGTTGCCCCCGGCGTTCGGGGCGAAGTCGCGGTTGTCGGCGACACCCGGCGCCAGCTGGAAGAGCGACGCGTAGGACCGGCCCAGGGGCAGTTTCTCGACGAGTTCTTTCTGCCAGCTCGCCGAGACCTCCGTCGATTTCAGGTCGATGACCGGAGAGATGGCCTGGACGGTGACCTCTTCGGTCACTCGGCCGACAGCGGACATCGAGACGTTGAGAGCCGTCTGCCTGTCGACGGACACGAGGACTTCGGCCGTGAAGTCCATCATCTGGGGATGGATGACCAGGACCGTATATGTCCCGGGGGGCACCCCCTGAAACAGGAACACGCCGTCCTTGCCGGTCGCGAAATCCCGGCCCCGCGGGATGGGCGACCCGACGAGGGTCACCTTGGCGCCCTCGAGCGTGTTGCCGTCGGAGTCCTTGACCAGGCCTCGGACGGACCCTCTTTCCTGGGCCGCGAGCCCGACGGCTCCGGCGAGGAAACACGCCACTATGCCGAGCGCAACGAACTTGTTCTTCATACTCATTCTATTTCCTCCTTTTCCGTCGAAGCCCGAAGGGGAGAAGCGATCCGCAGGGACGCCGGCCATCGCATAGGTCTTATAGATAGCCCTCCCATCAGGTCTCCGGTACCTAAAAAACTACACCTTCTCGCCGGTCGATGTCAACTTTTTTGTGGCTCGGCCCGCAGGGCCGCCCGGCGGGATGGGAGAATTGTGACTTTATCTGATAATATGGAAGGGAGAGGATATCTTCTTCTATTGATGTCAACCGACTAAATCCGAGAACTGAAGGTGTGAGAATGAAACGACGCGATTTTGTCAGGCTGACCCTGGCCGGAGCGGCCGCCCTTCCCTTCTCCGGGTGCGAGACATCGACGACGCCCGAGCCTCCTCCGGGGGAGACGAAAAACGCCCTCTTCCGGGTGTCTCAAATCCCGGCTAACGCCTTCACGACCGGCAATCACCACGCCGGCGTCGATACGCTCCTCAGCCTGATGGGCGGGAACGGTCTCAAGTTCTACAGAACGGCCATCCCCGGCGCCCAGAACGGGGCGAACGGCCTCATCGCCACCGACGACGTCGTCCTGATCAAGGTCAACGCTCAGTGGAAATACCGCGGCTGCACGAACAGCGACCTCGTCCGCGGCCTCGTCCAGCGCGTCCTCGAGCATCCCCAGGGATTCCAGGGAGAGGTCGTCATCGTCGAAAACGGCCAGGGCCGGGGCAGTCTCGCTTGCGATACTTCGAGCTCCTACGGAAACAGCGAAGTCCACGCCAACGCCCAGGACGAAAGCCACTCGTTCCTCTGGCTCGTCAACAGCCTCTTCCGCGACTCCCGGGTCTCCGCGTTCCTTCTCGACCCGGTCCGAGGCGCCTTCATCGGCGCCGGCGACCATCTGACCAACGGCTACCGGACCTATGAGAATGTCTCATACCCCTGCTTCACCACGGCCGGCGGCCGCCGGGTCGAGCTCCGGGAGGGGATCTGGAACGGCGCGTCCCATGGCGCGAACCTCAAGCTCATCAACGTTCCCGTGCTCAAGCACCACGACACGGGCGGGTCGGAGATCACGGGCGCCCTCAAGCACGTGTACGGCCTCGTTTCGATGTCCGACGGTCAGTCCGGATTCCGGCACTACGGCGGCCTCGGCGAAACCTGCGGGAAGATGATGGTCTCCATCCACACTCCCGTCCTCAACATCATGGACGCCGTCTGGGTCTCCCACGGCGCTCTCACCGGCTATCCGGCATCGGCCACATACCGGGCCGACACGATCGTGGCCAGCCAGGACCCTGTGGCCCTCGATTACTGGACGGCCAAGCACGTCCTCTACCCCATCGATAACAACGACCGGCACCATCCGGATTTCGCGGGGATCGCCGCGTGGCTCACGGCCGCCCGCGACACGATCACGAGCCGCGGCGGGTTCGACCTGGAGAGCCGGGGCATCCTCGTCACGCGTCCGACCAAGACGGAATCTGAAATGGTCATCCACGAGGCCGCCGCCGGCACGATTTAAGTCCTTTTTATTCCCCCCCGGTTTTTGCTAGAATCAGGACCGTTCGGAAATCACTGGAGGTTGCTTGCCGGAGGACGCAGCATGAAGGCCCTCGTCACGGGAGCCAGCGGGTTCATCGGCCGGCGTCTGGTCATGGAGCTGGCCCGCCGCGGCCACGAGACCGCCTGTCTCGTCCGGCCGACGAGCAAGACCGCTCCGCTCAGGGACCTGCCGGTCGAGCTCGTCCTCGGAGACCTCGGCGACGCCGGCTCCCTCGTCCAAGCAGTCAAGGGCAGAGACCATATCTTCCACCTGGCCGGGGTCATTCAAGCCGTCGACGGCCCGGCCTTCGAAGCAGCCAACGCCCACGGGACCCGGAATCTGGTCGACGCCTGTCTTCGGGCCGCCCCCGCCATCAAGAAGTTCGTCTTCGTCTCGAGCATCGCCGCCGCCGGACCGAGCCCGCCGGGAAGGGCCCTGACGGAAGCAGACGAGCCCCGCCCGGTATCGGCCTACGGCCGGAGCAAGCTCGCCGCGGAACACATCGTCCTGGCCGCCAAGGACAGGCTGCCGGTGACCATCGTCCGGCCGCCGAACGTGCTCGGGCCGGGATCGAAGGAGATCGCGCTGGCCCTCGGCCTCCTCCGGAAAAGACTCGTTCCCGTCCTCGGCGACGGCCGGCCGCGGACGAGTCTCGTCGACGTCGACGACCTCGTCGAAGCCCTGCTCCTCGTGGCGGAAAATCCCCGGAGCGTTGGCCGGACCTATTTCGTCACCGACGGCCGGGCCTACGCCTGGCCCGAGATCACGGCGGCGATCGCCGAAGAGCTCGGCGTCAAGCGGTTCATGATCAAGATCCCCTTCGGCATCGAGATCCTGGCCGCTCGGCTCGCCGAAACGGCCGCCCGTCTCGGCCGGAGGCCTCCCCTCCTCACCCGGGAGATCGTCCGGGCGGCCAGGGACTATTTCTGGATCTATGACGGGTTGAAAATCGAGCGTGAGCTCGGCTTTCATCCAAGATACGGCCTGCGCGAATCCATCCGGCGGGCCGTCGAAGAGTCCCGGCTCGGAAGACAGGGCCTCGCCGGACGGAAGGAAGAGGCGTGATGGGGTCCAAGAGGCGCTCCCTTGCCGGACTCGATCTCCGGCCGGCCGACGCCGTCATCATCGGCGGTCTCGGCTTTCTCCTCCTGCTGGCCGCCGTTTTCAACGGGCGCCTCGACCGGCCGGCGGCCTTCATCGGCACGAACCTCCTCACCGTCGTCCTCTATGTCGGGACCCTGCTCATCCTGCGGCGCCTCCGGCCGAAAGGGCTCCGGTTTCTCCTGCGGACGGCCTCCGTCCAGCTCATGTATCTCCGGATATTCCTGGCCGGCCGCGATCTCCAGCTCCTTTTCTTCACCTGGAACGACGACCGCGTCCTCGCCTGGGAGAAGGCGGTCTTCGGCCTCCAGCCTCTCGTCTGGATCCAGAAGCTTTACTCCCCGCCGCTGACGGAGTGGATGTTTTTCGTCTACGTTGTCTACATCGTCCTCTACCCCATCCTGGGCGCGATCATCTTCTTCCGGCGCGGCGAGGAGGCGAACGAGGATTATCTCTTCCAGCTGGGCCTGATCAATCTCGTCTGCGGCCTGGGCTTCATCCTCTTTCCCGTGGCCGGCCCCATGCGCTTGGAGAAGGTGCGCGTCCTTCTGACCGAACCTCTCCGGGGCGGCGTCTTCGCCTCCGTGGCCGAGTACATCCGGGCGCACGTCCATGCGGCCGGCGGGACCATCCCCAGTCCCCATTGCGCCGTGGCCACGGTCATGTGGTTCATGTCCTTGAAGTACACGCGCTGGGGTTTCTGGCTTCTCGCCCCCGTCATCCTCTCGCTCTACGTCTCGACGGTTTACGGCCGTTTTCACTACCTCTCCGACTCGGTCATCGGGATCGCCGCGGCCGGGCTCGTTCTCCTCGCGGCGCCCTCTATCGCGGGGGCCTGGATCCGGTGGACCGCTAAAGGGACCGGGGGCGCTTCGTGAGCCGCGTCCTGATCACCGGCGCCAACGGCTTCATCGGCTCCAACCTCTGCCGCTGGTTCCGGGATCGAGGCTGGGAGGTCGACGCTCTTGTCCGGGAATCATCGGACCTCCATTTCCTGACCGGACTCGACGTCCGGCTCATCAAGGGCGATCTCCGTTTCGCCGAGGAGATCGACGTGCCGGCCGGGACGACGCACATCGTCCACGCTGCCGCCCTCGTTTCCGACTTGGCCGGGGACGAAGAATGCGCGCGGAACATCTTCGACACGACCCGGAATTTCGTCCGGAGACTCCGAGACTCCGGCGCGCCCCTCCGGCGGTTCGTTTACGTCTCGACGGCCCTGACGCTCGGGTTCGGCCGCCGCGATATCTCGGAAGATAGGCCCGGCAGGTCTGCGGCGTTCATGCCCTACGTGCGCCACAAGATCCGGACGGAAAACGAGCTCCGCGACCAGCACGCGGGCCGGGGTTTCCCCGTCGTCATTCTCAGGCCCGGCGACGTCTTCGGGCCGAACGACCGCGTGACCTGCGCCAACATCCTCAGAGGCTGCGAAAGGGGCGCCCCCCTCATCGTCGGGCACGGCCGCTGGCGTTTCGGCTACTGTCATGTCGGCAACCTCTGCCAGGCCGTGGAGCTGGCCCTGGTCGAGGAGGGGATCGAGGGGAAGTCCTACACGGTGACGAACGACACGCTCCCGACCTGGCGCGATTTCTTCCAGGCCCTTCAGAAAGGACTGGGAAGGAAGCAGAGGGTTTATGTCCCCATCTGGCTCGCCCATGTCGCCTCGGGAGTATCGGGCCTCCTCGAGGCCGTCCTCCCCCATTTCGAGCGCGAGCTGAGCTACTACCGGATCAAGCGCATCACGACCGAAACGACCTACGACATTTCCCGGACGGTCTCCGATCTCGGTTATCAGCCCGACGACGACTTCGAGCGCCAGTTCGCCGAGGTCGTCGAATGGTACGTGAAGGAGCGAAGGAATGGCTACTTGGCTTGAACGGGCCGCCGGCCCGGGCGGTCTTCCCCTGGCTCTTGTCTATCTGGAACTCATCCTCGCCCTGACCCTCCTCACGACGGGCCTTCACTTCCGCGCCCTCCGCAAGACGCGGGATGAACTCGCGGCCGTGCGCATTTATTTTCTGGCCTTTTTCGTCCTGCTGCTGGTCGTTCCCTGCCTCCTGGCGGCCTTGGCTTCGTCCGAGCCGCGGGCGACTCTGGCCTCGTTCGGCTGGACGTTCGGGCAGGCCGGCCGGGGACTAGCGCTCGCCGCCGCCGGACTGCCGCTGGCCGTCCTGGCCGGGTTCATCGGCTCCCGTAACCCGGAGATGCGGAAGATGTACCCGTTCGCCAAGGCCGCCTGCGCCAACGCGCGGACCTTCGCCGGTTACGAGCTCGCCTACCTCTTCCTCTATTATCTCCCTTGGGAATCCGTCTTCCGCGGGGTCCTTTTTCTGCCTCTCGTCCCGGCGGTCGGGCTTATCCCGGCCCTGGCGGTCCAGACGGTCATCTCCACGCTCCTCCATATCGGGCATCCCGATACCGAAATCTTCGCGGCGGCCGGGGCGGGGCTGGTCTTCGGACTGATCGCCTACACCACCGGTTCATTCCTCTACCCGCTCATTCTTCATGCGGCGACAGGCATCGCCACGGACACCTTCCTCTTTCTCCGGCGCGGCCGAAGGAATCCGTGAGGGTCCTCGTCACCGGGGCGACGGGTTTTGTCGGCTCGGTTTTGATGCCGGAACTCATCGCCAGGTACGGCGCCTCCGCCGTCTCCGCGTTCGTCCTCCCGGGGGACACCCTTCCCGCGGCGTGGCGGGGGGCCGGAGTGCAGACGTTCGAAGGAGACATCGCCGACGCGCGAGCGGTCAGCACGGCGGCGGCCGCGCACAGCCATATCGTCCATCTTGCCGGGTTCATCTCCTACTGGAAAGGTGACGCGGACAGGCTGCGGACAGTCAACGAAGACGGCGTCCGGTCGGTGGTCGAAGCATCGTTCGCGGCCGGCGTCGAGCGCCTCATCCACGTCTCGTCCATCGGGGCCGTCGGGTTTCACAAGTCGGGACAGCCGGCCGACGAGGCGACGCCTTTCAACTGGCCGGACGATATCCTCTACATGGCCTCCAAGCGCCGGGGACAAGACCTCGTCGAGGAGGCCGTCCGCGAGCGCGGCCTGCGGTCCGTCATCCTCAATCCGGCCTCGATCATGGGGCCCGGCGACCACAATCCGGCCACGCCTCACAACGAACTCTACCGGAGAATTTCGCGAGGCTCGTTGTTCGGTTCCTTCGCTGGGGGGCTGGCTATCGTCGATGTCCGCGACCTCGTCGCGCTCATCCTCAAGGCCCTGGAAGGCCGGGGACGCGCCGGTGAAAGCTATCTCGTCGTCGGGGCCAACCTCAGCTTCCGGGAGGTTATCCGGCGGATCAGCCGGGCCTGCGGAAAAAGGGCCTGCCCCTTCCCCATCCCGGCTCCTCTTTTCGCCGCCGCCGGCCATATCTTGGAGCGTGCTTCTCGAAAAACCGGACGTCGGCCTCTGCTTACCGCCGCCTACGGCCGGCTGAGCGGCTGGACGGCCTACTACGACAACACAAAGAGCCGGCGGGATTTCGACCACGCCTACATCGACGCGGAAAAGACCGTCCGCGACGGCTGGGATTATTACCGTAACACCTTCGGCCGAGAAGAGGGGGTCAATTAGGATTCCTTGCATCTTTTTGCGCGGCGATTTATACTTCACTCCGCTTTTCTGACGGAAAGGCGGGAGGAACATGCCCCTGACAACGCCGGCCATCGAGGTCACCTCTCTGGCCAAGTCCTACGGCCGGCTCAAGGCCGTCGACGGCGTCAGCTTCAGCGTCGGCACGGGTGAGATCTTCGGCATGGTGGGCCCGAACGGCGCCGGCAAGACAACGACGATCGAGTGTCTTGAGGGCATGCGCTTCCCCGACTCCGGCAAGCTCTGGGTCCTCGGCCTCGATCCCCGCAAGGACGGACACGAACTGCGGGAAAGGATCGGCGTCCAGCTCCAGCAGAGCTCTCTTCCCGACGACATGAAAGTCTGGGAGGCCCTCGACCTCTTCGCCTCCTATTACCGGAAGCCGGCGGCCTGGAAGCCGCTTCTCGAACGGCTGGAAATCTCAGACAAAAAGAACGCCCGTTTCTCAAAGCTCTCCGGCGGCCAGAAACAGCGCCTCTTCATCGCTTTAGCCCTGGTCAACGACCCCGAGCTCGTCTTCCTCGACGAGCTGACGACCGGGCTCGACCCCCACGCCCGGCGCTCCATGTGGGACCTTGTTCGGGGAATCCGCGAACGCGGGAAGACGGTCTTCCTGACGACCCACTACATGGAGGAGGCCGAGCACCTCTGCGACCGCGTCCTCGTCATCGACCACGGACGGATCGTCGCCTTGGATTCGCCGGCCAACCTCGTTCGGGGACTCAAGAGCGAGATACGGATCCTGTTCACCGCCGAGCCCGGCTTCGACCCCGCCGCACTCCGGGCCCTGCCGGGCGTCACCCGCGCCGAGAAGAACGGGGAAAAGGTCATCGTGGCCGGGCAGGGCGACCGCCTCATCGTCGTCGTCGTCAACGCGCTGGACGCCGCGGGAGTGCGCTTCCGGGACTTACGCACCGAGCAGCCCGACCTGGATGACGTCTTCCTTGCGCTGACCGCGGAAACCGGCCTCGACGGAGGGTCGCGATGAAAGGCTTTTGGAAGCTCGCCTGGGTCGAGATCAAGATCTATCTTCGCCAGCCCGAGGCCGCTTTTTTCACTCTTGTCTTCCCCATGCTGCTCCTTTTCCTCTTCGGCAGCATCTACGGCAACAAGCCCAACACGTTCTTCGGCGGCCGGGGCATGGTCGACGTCAGCACGCCGGCCTACCTGGCCATGATCATCGGCTCGACGGGGCTCATGTCGATCGCCATCACGGTCAGCAGCAACAGAGAGAAGGGCGTGCTCCGCCGCTACCGGGCGACGCCGCTCCGACCCGCGGCGGTGCTGGCCTCCCAGATCGTCGTCCACTTCCTGATGACGCTTTTCGGCGGGGCCCTGCTCATCGCCTCCGCCCTGCTCGTCTACGGCCTGAAGTTCGAAGGCCGGCCCCTGGACGTCCTGTTCGGGTTCACGCTGAGCACTCTGAGCTTCTTCGCCGTGGGCTTCCTCCTGGCCAGCGTGGCCAAGACGGCCCGGGCAGCCAACATCCTGGGCATGGTCCTCTACTTCCCGAACCTCTTCCTGTCCGGGGCGACCATCCCCAAGCAGACTTTTCCTCAGGCCGTGAAGGCGGTCAGCAAGTTCGTGCCCCTCACCCACGTCGTCGACCTCCTCCAGGGGCTGTGGATCGGCGATCCGATGGGCAAGCACGTCCTCGAGATCGCCGTCTTGGCCGGCCTTCTCGTCCTCGGCGTCGCCGTTTCGGCCAAGGCCTTTCGCTGGGAGTAATGTCCTCGTGAAGATCGTCCTGTCCGAAACGCTGAGCTACTGTTTCGGCGTCCGCAAGACGCTCGAGCTCACGGACAAGCTCCTGGCCGAGCGGCCGGACAGGATCTACTATATGCTGGGCGAGATCGTGCACAACGAGCACGTCATCGAGGACCTCATGGCCAAGGGCCTGCGCATCGTCCAGACGCTCGAGGACGTCCCGCCGGGCGGCGTCGTCATCCTCCAGAGCCACGGATCGACGCGGAAACGCTATCGGGAGCTCGAAGAGAGGGGGCTCGAGTATGTCGACGCCACCTGCCCCATGGTCAAGATCATCCACGACCGTATCAGAGAGGTCGAGGCCGAGGGCCGCACGCCCGTCGTCATCGGGCAGGTTGGACACGAGGAGGTCCGGGGTATCGTCGGCCAGGTCGCCCGGGCCCTCGTCGTGAAGGCCCCCGAAGAAGTGACGGCCGAGCTTTTCGAAGGGGTTCGTCGCGCCGGCATCGTAGCCCAATCGACGTTCATCGAGGAGGACGCCCTCCGCATCGTCGAACGAATCCGCGGGATCGTCCCGGACGTCGTCTTCCACGATACGATCTGCCAGCCGACGAAGACCCGCCAGCGCGAGGTCGAGGCCCACACCCGGAGGGCCGACTGCGTCATCGTCATCGGCTCCAGGCACAGCGCGAACACCATGCACCTCTTCCACATCGCCCGGATAATCAATCCTCAAACCCATCTCATCGACAAGCCGGAGAGTGTCGAAACCATCGGCATCCCCTGCGGGGCGACGGTCTTCGTCGCTTCGGGCGCTTCCACCCCCGGGGAGCTCATCGTCGAAGTCGTCCGGAGGCTCGAAGCCCGTGACGGCGCGTCCGGACGTCCGGAGGAAAAGACGGCGGCACTCCCGGGGAAAAAGAAGGGCGGTGGGGCATGACGTTCGACAGCTATTTCCAGAAAACAAGAAAGCGTCTCATAAACGACCTGGACGAATTCCTGGCCGCAAAGCGAAAGGACATGGCCGGGCTGAAGCCCCGGGGAACCGACGTCCTCCGCCGCCTGGCGAAATTCGTTCGAAAGGGCAAGATGATCCGCGGCAGCCTCGTCTCGCTCGGCTCCGAGATGGCCGGAGGCAGGATCTCCCGTGCAGCCGTCCGGGCCGGGACGGCCTTCGAGCTCATCCAGTCGGGCCTGCTCATCCACGACGACATCATGGACAGGGACGCCCGCCGACGAGGGGCGCCGTCCATCCACGAACAATACGCGCTCCTCGCGGGAAGCCCGGGGACGCCCGAGGCCGCACACTTCGGGACGAGCATGGCCATCTGCGCCGGGGAGATCTCCATCTTCCTCGCGTTCGAAGCCCTGGCCGGCCTTCCCGGATCCGGGAAAAACACGGCCGCCGTCCAAAAGCTCTTCGCCGCCGAATTCGGGCTCGTCGGCCTCGGCCAAATGCGCGATATCCTGGCGGGGACGTCCACCCTGCCCCTCAAGGAACGCGACGTTCTTGACATCTACAGGTACAAAACAGCCCGGTATTCCTTTTCCCTACCGCTCTCCGCAGGCTGGATGCTGGCCGGAGGGCGGGGATCCGTCCTGCCGAAGATCCAACGCCTCGGCGAAGACCTCGGCCTGGTGTTCCAGATCAAGGACGACGAACTCGGCCTGTTCGGCAATGAAAAAACGCTCGGCAAGCCCGTGGGCTCCGACATCCGCCAAGGGAAAAAGACCCTCTTCCACCTGCGCCTCCTCGACCGGGCGGCGGGCCCGGATCTGGACAGGTTATCCGCCGTCTTCGGGCAGCTGGACGCCTCCAAACAGGACATTCTCTTCGTCCGGGGTCTGGCCGAGCGTCTCGGCGTCCTGGAGGACGTCCGGCGGGTCATGGAACGCTTCGGGAGGCGGGCTGCCGAAGCCATCCGGGGACTGCCTATAGCCGGAACACACCGCGCTATCCTGCAAGCTCTCCTGGACTACAGCCTTACGCGCAGGAGCTAGTATCCCCCCTGCTTCGTGAGGGGGTGACATATCACCTCACGAATCACCCTTACGGGTGATTGACCCCGGTCACCTCCAGGGCGAAAATTATCGCGGAAGTACCTAATACCCTCGCTGGGAGGACGCGGACAATGGACAATCGCAAAGACAAGCGGTTCTTGGAACGGAACGCGGTCTTCATCAAATCCACGTCGGAAGGTCGCGAGCCCGTCTACGGCATAGGGATCAACGCGCACACCCATGACCTCTCCCTGTCCGGAGCGAGGATCTGCACTCCCCAGTATTTCCCCATCGGCAGCGTCGTCCGCATCGTCATCGAGCTCGAGAGGACGCACCAGTCCATCAAGGTCGACGGAGAGATCAAGTGGACCAGGAAGAGCGACGAGGATGACAACCTATTCGTGAGCGGCGTCGAGTTCCTGCACAGCATTTCCCAGACGCTCCTCTCGTTGATCAAGCACCTTTACGCCGAGAAGAACGGGGGCATCCCCTCAACCGTCTCCCACTGATCAGGCCCAAGCCTTCTCCAGAACCCCCCTGTTTTCAAGCAGCAAGCACCGGCTTTCCGACCTCGACCCCGGCCTGGTCGCTCTGATGGCCCTTTCCTCGAGGGCGTTCGCCCTGGATTAAGCCGCGAGGCGGTCAGAGGCCTTTATCGAGAGCCTCGGCCGTCTTAGGGTCCCGGGCGGCTTTCCACTTGACGGCGGGGGCTTTCGGGTTATCGGCCGGCTTGACCGTCCCCACGATCGTGTGGCCCTGGACCTTCCCTTCGTAGAGAAAAGAGACCATTTTCCCGTCGGCCTCGGCGTCGGCACGAAACTCGATCACGTCCCCCGCGAGCTCGACGTCATTGATGTTGAGCGGCCAGTCGCCCGCAGTTCCCGATGCGGTCACGACCTGGAACTGCTGAGTCGTCTGGAGCGTGTAGTGGCGATTCCGCGGGCCGTCGGCGAGGTTCCACTCCCATCTCCCCGTGAGGTTGGCCGGGACAACCCAGAAATGGACGTCGCGCTGGTCATCGTAGGACGTTGTGACGACGCTCGTCTGGTCGGGCCTCCAGTCCCCCATGTCGAAGCTGTGGGAAACGAGCCGGGTCCCCGGCTTGAGTTCCGCCAGGAGCTTAGGCCGTAGTCGCCGGTTGACCGAGGTCAAGAGGTACATCGTGACGACCGTGGCGTCCCTGAAATCCGCTTCGAAGAGATCCTGCTGGATGAACTTGACCTTCTCATTCACGCCCGCGGTCTCAGCATTTTCGTTGCTCTCGGCGATCCGCACGGGATCGATGTCGATGCCCACGGCCTTGATGCCGAACCTCTTGGCCGCGGCGATGACGATCCGGCCGTCCCCGCAGCCCAGGTCGTAGAGAATGTCTCCCGCCTTGACGCCGGCCAGGCCGAGCATCTCATCGACGACCTCCGGAGGCGTGGGCACGTAGGGGACGTCGTAGCCCCTTTGCTGGGGCCACTGGAGCTCCTGGAGGGTGGACGGCGAGGCCAGCGTCAGGAGCCCGGCCAGCGCGAAAACTCCGAAACCTACGCTTTTTTTCATCACATCCCTCCTCGCGCGAACATCCCGGCCGGGGCAGCGCTTCCCGGACCCGGGACGCGGAGGCATGATAGTCCTCGGCTCCCGGGGATGTCAAACAGGATCCCGCTAGGGCAGAACCTGGCCGTCGAAGAGGCGGATCGTCCGCTCGGAATGCGCGGCAATATGGTCGTTGTGGGTGACCATGACGATGGTCCGGCCGTCCCGCCAGAGCTCCGTCAAGATGGCCATGATCTCCTCGCCGCTTCGCGAATCGAGGTTGCCCGTCGGCTCGTCGGCGAGCAGGATGGGAGGGTCGTTGGCCAGGGCCCGGGCCAGGGCTATGCGCTGCTGCTGGCCGCCCGAAAGCTCCGAGGGGCGGTGGTCGCGCCATTCGTAGAGCCCGACGGCATTGAGGAGCTCCGTGACCCGCTCCTTGCGTCTCCGGCCGTTCTTCCCGTCGAAGAGCATCGGCAGCTCGATATTCTCCCAGGCGGTCGCGTACGGCAGCAGGTTGAAGTTCTGGAACACGAATCCGATCTTCCTGTTGCGCACGGCCGCCAGCTGGTCGAAAGTCAGACCCGCGACGTTATCGCCGTCGAGGACGTACTCCCCCGCCGTCGGCGTGTCCAGGCAGCCGACGATGTTCATCAGCGTCGATTTCCCCGACCCGGAAGGGCCCATGATCGAGATGAACGCGCCCCGCGCGATCGTCAGGGACACGCTTCGGAGCGCCTCCAGGACCTGACTCCCTGTCCGGTAGACCTTGGTGATGCCTTGGAGTTCGATCATGATGATCCTCTATTCATAGCGGAGCGACTCGATGGGATTCGACCGCGAGGCCCGGAGCGCCGGGAATATCCCCGAAAGGAAGACGAGGACTCCCAGGATGGCCATGTAGGCAGCGAAGATCTGCCAAGAGAACACCGGCCGCAGCAGGTAGGCCTCGATGCCGAAAGAATCGTAATTGATCGGGGTGGGCCGGATGAGGTAGACGATGTTGAAGGCGGTGACGAACCCCCAGAACGTCCCCTTGGCGAAGACGAAGAGCGTCTCCAGGAAAAATTGCTGGACGATGACCCGCCGCCGCGCCCCGATGGCCAGCTTGATGCCGATCTCTTTGGTCCGCTCCTTGGCCACGGCGTACATCAAGTTGGTGACGCCCACGGCCCCGATGAGCAAGGTCAGAGCGCCGATGATGCCGAGGAAGATCTCGATCCCCTTGAAAATGGCCAGGCCCTCCTTGGCGTCCTCGATGGTGTTCCAGAAGCTCGTGGCATAGCGGTCGTCGGGGTCGAAACGGTATTTCCTCCCGAGGAGGGTCCGGACCCGCGCTTCGATCAGTTTGGACTGGGCCGCCGCGCGGGGCTGGATATGGATCTGGTTGATGCGCCGCCGGTTGTCGATCTGGCTGTAGGCGTAAAACGGCAGATAGATCTGGTCGGCGTCCGGGCCGTTGTACATCGAATCCTGGATCTTTTTCTGGAGGACGCCGATGACGGTGAACGGGATACGGTTGATGACGACCGGCTTCCCGATGGGGTCCTCGGCGCCGAACAGGTCCGCGGCGACTTTCCAGCCGATGAAAGCGACTTTCCTTCCCTCGGCAACATCGGCGGCGTTGAGAAAGCGGCCGCCCATCCGGGGGACCTGGGTCCGCATCAAGGCGAATTCGGCCGTGGTGCCGTGGACGGTGCGATTGATCTCCTTGCCGTTGGCCGAGACCTGGAGGAAGTTGTACGACTCTGGGACGATACGCCGGATTTCCGGGATCCGCTCCCTGAGGTAGTCGATGTCCTCGGGGTAAAGGGAGACCGAACGCCCCTTGGGCAGGCCTTCGAATTCGAGCGAGGTCTGCCCGCCGTAGACCATGATCAGCGTGTCGCCGAGGCCGCTGAAGGCGACCCGGAATTGGGCGGACATGCCCTGGCCGAAGGCCATAAGAAGGAGGATGGAAAGTGTGCCCCAGAAAAGGGCGAAGGTGATGAGCGCGGCCTTCTTCCGGCGTTTCCGGTACTCGCTCCAGAAAAAGCGGGGCAGGGTCAGGTTCATGGCGCTCCCCTATTTCCTCAGGGCCTCGATGGGGTCGGTCGACGCGGCCGTCCGGGCCGGGATCATCCCGGCGACGACGCCGATGACGAGGAGGATCAGGACGGTGGAGACGATGACGAGAGGGTTGAGGACGGGGATGCCGACAAACTCGGTGAACCCGCCGGCCGGGACGGCTTTGGTCGCCTGGAGAACGCCGGCCGAGAGGCCGAAACCGGCGGCTCCGCCGAGGAGCATGATCACGAGCGATTCGCTGAAGAACTGCCAGAGGATCGTCCGGCGGCGGGCGCCGACGGCCAGCTTGACGCCGATCTCCCGCGTCCGCTCGTCCACCACGACCCGCATGATCGAAGCGACACCGACGCCGCCGACGAGAAGCGTGAACGAGCCGATGACGCCGAGGAAGACCGTGAAGGCGAGGAAGAAGGTCGTGAACTGTTTTTCGAACTCCATGGTGTCCCAGATGGAGACGGCGTCCGGGTCGGCGGGGGAAAAGCCCGCGAGCTTGGAGAGGTGCTTTTTGATATCTTCGGTCACAGCCTTGCTTCGGCCGAGGTCGCGGGGACGGAAGATGAAGTTCGAGACGAACTTGGCGCCGTAGAGCGAGGCGTAGGTCGTCCAGGGGATGAAGGCGCAGCGCTCGTCGCGCTGGCCGTTGTAGTTCGAGTTCTGGAGCTTGGTCCGCATAACACCGACGACGGTGAAAGGGACGCTGTCGATGAAAACGGCTTTGCCCACCGGCTCTTCGTTCCCGAAGAGGTCCGTCGCGATGACGTCGCCGATGAAGCAGACCCTTTTCCGGGCGCCCATGTCCTCGGGGTCGATGAAACGCCCCTTGCCGGCGATGGTGTTGCGCATCAGCTCGAACTCGGGGTTGATGCCCCGGACGGTGTTCCGGAATTCCTTCCGCCCGTAGCTGATCAGGCGGCTGCCGACGAACTCGGGACTGATGAGCTCGATTCCCGGGACCTTTTCCGGGATCGCTTCGACCGTCTCCGGGGTGATCCGCACGGCCTTGCCTTTCAGGAGTCCTTGCCAGGGGAGAGTCGTCCTCGAGGGGAAGGCCAGGACGATCCCCTGCCCCATGCCGTGGAACCGCTTGATCTGGGCCTTGCCCACGGAGTCGCCGAAGGCGAGAAGGAGAACGACGGAGAACGTGCCCCAGACGACTCCGGACAAGGTCAGGGCGGTCCGCAGGGGCTGGCGGACGAGGTCCCGGAAAAGGTTGCGGAAGAAGATGCCGATCATTTACTTGATTTCGCGGGGGGGCCTTTCGACGACCTTCTCGCCCTCTTTCAACCCGGACAGGATCTCGATGTTCAGGCCGTCGGAGAGGCCGGTCTGGATCTCGACCTTGCGGGTCTTCGGCTCGCCCTTGCTTTCACCGTTTTCGGCGACCTCGACGAACTTCTTGCCGTCCTCGAATATCACCAAGCGCTCGGGAATGAGAACGACCTGCTTCCGCTCGCGGATCTGGATGCTCGCCGTCGCCGAGAAGCCGGCCCTCAGGGTCACTCCGGCCGTTTCCTTGATTCCGATCCAGATATCGAAGAGAGTGGCGTTGCCTTCCTTTTTGGCTTTGGGAAAGATCCGGTCGACGCGGGCGAGGATTTTCGTATCGGGGAGGGCCCCGATCTGGATTTCCGCTTCCATCCCGTCCGTGATCTTGCCGACGTCGATCTCGTCGACCGTGCCCTTGAAGAGCAGGCTGGCCATGTCGGCCAGGGAGCAGAGTTCGGTGCCGGGCTGGTAGTTGGTCAATGGGACGACGGGGTCCCCCTGGAAGACGCTCTGGGACAGGACGATGCCGGTGATCGGGGACCTGAGCAGGGAGTCGATATCCCTGTTGGACATGCGGATCCGTCCCTTTTCCAGGAGCTCGAGGCGCTCCGCGGCAGTCTTGAACCTCAGTTCGGTTTCCCTGTAGGAGGCCTCGGTGGCGTCCATTTCGGACCGGGAGATGAGGTTCCCTTTATAAAGCTCGAGCTGACGCGTCCAGTCGCTTTTGAGCTTCTGCATGGTCACTTCGGCCAGCTCCATGCTGCGGCGGGACTCCACGTATTCGAGGGGGGTGGGGTTGGGCGAGATCTTGAAGAGGGGCGCTCCCGCTTTCACGGCGTCGCCGACCTTGAACAAGACCTCGGCGACGATCCCGGGGATGATCGATTTGACCTTGATCTCTTTCTCCGGCTCGATCGTGCCCACGGCCAGGGCTTTTTCCCGAATGTCGCCCCGGGTGGCGGAGACGAGCTTCGTCTCCTCTTTTTTCTTGCCGCAGGCGAACAGGAAATAGAAGAACGTGAGGAGGAGGACAAGAGACATGCCGCGGAGAATCCATTTTTTCATGATACACCTCGAACTTCGGCTTATAACCAAAGAGACGCAGATGTAGGGACGAAAGTTCTGGAAAAGGCGGGTTTTTTTAGGTTTTTATCAGGGGGCCTTGACCGCCTGGGTCACGACGACCTCGACCCGCCGGTTCTTGGCCCGGTTGGTCTCCGTGTCGTTGGGCGCGACCGGGTTGTCCGGGCCGAAGCCCTGGTACTTCATCCGGCTGTTGGATATCCCCTGGCCCATGAGGAATTCGTACACCGAGCGGGCCCGGGCCGTGGACAGCCTCATGTTCAGCTCGTTCGTGCCCGTGGAATCGGTAAAGCTTTCGATGCTCAGGTTCATGTTCGGGAAGACCATGAGGATCCCGGCCAATTTGGCCACCGAGAGCTGGGAGGCCGGCTTGAGTGTGGCCTTGCCGACGTCGAAGAGGCCGGAGAGGCTGACGATGACGCCCCGGGCCGTTTCGGTCGTTTCGGCGACCGAGGACAGGGCGCCTTTGAGCATCCCGACCAGCTCGTCGCGCTCTTTTTCGGCGGCGACCTTGTCCTGCTCGGCCTTGACGGCGTCCCGGTCGGCGGCAATGGCATCCTTCTCCTTCTCCGTGGTGAGCTTTTCCGTGAGCAGGGCCAGGTTCTTGGTTTCGTTGGCCAGGGCTTCCCGTTGGACCTGGACTTCCTTGAGCTGCTGGGCGATCCGCTGG
>CAZGJS010000019.1:0-47100 GCA_964525875.1 uncultured Eubacteriales bacterium | reverse complement strand
GTCAGGATAATCAATCGGCCGTTGAAGACAAGATCGGCTTTTTCAGCAGACCCTACAGTAGTTGCTGGGAGGGATGTAGAGGGGCGTCAGCCGGCCCAGGACACGGACCGCGCCAAGGTCCGGCCCCAGCTCCTCGACGGTCTCCCGGAGGACCGTGGCCTCGAGGGATTCCCCGGGATGCTGCTCGCCGCCCGGGAGAGAGATCTGGCCGCGGTGGTGGAGGACGCGCTCCGTGCGCCGGGTCAGGAGCATCCACAGGCGGCCGTCTTTCTCATAGAGGAGGATGAGGACCCCGGCCTTGAGCGAAGTGTCCTCGACCTCGAAATAGGCCTTTTGGCCCGGCCGGGGCTCCGGGACCATCCGCAGCTGGGCCGCGATGCCGGGGAGCGGGGCCCAGAGGCCTTTCTCGACCCGGCTCAGGATGTCATCGGGATCCATGATGAGGACTCGATTATATCAGAAATTGAAGAGGAAGCCGGCCTTGACCATGACCGCCCGGTCCTGGAGGAAGCCGGCCGGGCCGAGCTCGCGGGTCTCGTTGTAGATGACATAGACGTTGGCGCCGGGCTTGTAAATCCAGCGGACGAGGAAGTTGGTCCGGAAGCGCTTCTCGCTGTCGTTCCACTGGACGTAGGCCTTGGCGTAGAGGTTCGGGCTGAACGAGTAAATGAGCCGGCCGCCGGCGATCGACGTGGCGAACCGCCCGCCCGGAACGGGGATGTTGAAGCTGTTCCGCGAAAAGACGAGCTCGGCGTTGAAGTGGCGGGAGAGCTTGACGCGGGCCTGGGGCTGGAGGCTGAAAAGCGTCCCGTTGTAGAAGTTCCCGGCATTGATTTCCGTCCGGAACGACAGGGCGCGGCTCTGGTCCGACTCGACGAAGAGCAGGAACGAGTTGAAGCGGTGGACGCCGGCCGGGATCTCGACGCTGTCCTCGATCTCGAAGCCCTCTTCGAGGAATTCGTAGTTCTGCATGACCCCGAAGAACAGCGTCGTGCCGTTCTGGAAGAGGTTGAAGATCCCGGTCATGTTGGTCCGCGACTCGAGCCGCCCGGCGTGGTTGTCGATGGACGTCAGCCAGTTGAAGATGAAGCTCTGGCGGAGGCCCAGGAATTTCGGCCGGGGCGACACGCCGACGTTCCAGCGGAGCTTGCGGATATCCGTCCTCGGGATGAAGCCCATCTCGGCGTTGAAGTTTTCCCCGATATCCGTGTAGGAGATGTCGTTCGAAAAAAAGTCGCTTTGGTAGATGAAGCCCAGGTGACCGGCCAGATCGGCGCCGCTGAGGTCCGGCGAGAAAGTCTTGGCCAGGAAGCCCGTGCCCTGGACATGGCTGCCGAAGGCGAGGTTGAAATCGAGGCCCACCGCCCGATTGTAATCGCCGCTCGAGAGGGAGTCCTTGCTGAGCGCCATGATCCCGACCGTCGACTTCTCGAAGATGTCGCGCTTGAGGCGGAAGACGGAGGAATTCGTCCGCTCGATTTCGATGAGCTCCTCGTCCTCGGTGTAGGAGGTGCGGTCGGTCAGGATGTTCATCAGGCCGATGTCGTAGGGGCCGGCCTTGCCCGTGGCCTTGACGCCGGCCAGCACGGGGATCTCCCGGCCATCCTCGGAAAGGCCGATCGTCCGGCTGAAGAAGAGGAGCGACGTGGGCGGCTCGTGCTCCTGCCAGCGCTCGCCGAAGCGGAAGATGTCGCCGCCCTCGAGGAAGAACTCGCGCTTCTCCGGGAAAAAGAGGTCGAAGCGGGTCAGGTTGAACTGTTCCTGGTCCGACTCGACCTGGGCGAAGTCCGTGTTGACCGTGAGGTCGGCCATGATGTCGGAGGTGAGGCGGTACTTGAGGTCCAGGCCGGCGTCGGCCGCGCCGCGGAAGGACTCTTCCCGGTCGTCCTTGCTCCCGCCGCCGAGGACGTAAGGCATGGCCTGCCACTTGTCCCCCTGGTGGATTCCTTCGAGGCCGGCGAGGTGGCCGTAGTACGAGACCTTGAAGTGCCCGGTGAAACCGTAGCTCCGGAGGACGGGCGTCCAGAAGTCCTCTTCCCTCTTACGGACGACATAGCGGGCGAAGTTGACGCCCCAGGTCTGCGCCTGACCTTTCTTGAAGCGCAGGGTCCGGAAGGGGATGGCGATTTCGGCCGACCAGCCGTCTTTCCCGCGTTGTGTTTTGACCACCCAGATGCCGTCCCAGTTCGTGTTGAGGCTGGCCCCCTCGTCCCGGACGAGGGCGTCCATCTGGGCGCCGAGGGGGTTCGTGGCGAAGAGGACGGCGTTGCGGTGGTCGTTGAAGGCGTCGAGGGTGACGACGAAACGGTCGTCACCCTGAAGCTCGGCGTCGCGGCGCATCTCGTTGGCGACGATACGGGCGGGCTCGGAGTCGAAGCACATGACGCCGAAATAGATCCGCTCGCTGTCGTAGAGGACGCGGACCTCGGTCTTCTCGCTCGCCGGCTGGCCCTCCCGGGGCTCCCTCTGGACAAAGTCCCTGGCGGGCTCAGCGGAGGCCCAGACCGGGTCATCGAGCCGGCCGTCGATCTTAGGCGGGGAGGAAACGCGCGCGGCCCGCACTTCGGGGACAGGAGCCTGTCCCCCGGCGGCAGCGTGAGCCTCGAAGAAGACGAGGAGAAGGGCTGAGGCCAAAAGCGATAAAAGCCGCCCGGCCTTCAATTACGCCTTGCCGAGAACCATGGCCAGCAGGGCCATCCGGACGTAGAGCCCGAACTCCATCTGGCGGAAATAGGCGGCCCGGGGGTCGTCATCGAAGTCGGTGCTGATCTCCGTGACCCGCGGCAGGGGGTGCAGGACGATCATCTTCTGTTTCGCGCCAACCATCACGCCCTTGTCGACGACGAAGGCCCCCTTGACGGAGTTGTAGACCTCTTCGCTCTCGAACCTCTCCCGCTGGACTCGGGTGACGTAGAGAACGTCGGTCTCCGGGAGGGCCTTGTCCAGGGTCATGTGCTCCGTCTGCCGGATGCCCTTGGCCTCGAGCTCGGCAATGATCTCGGGGGGCATGCGCAGGATCTCGGGCGAGACATAGTTGAGCTTGGCATTGTAAAGCGATAGCAGGCGCGACAAGGAATGGACGGTCCGGCCGTACTTGAGGTCGCCGAGCATGGTCACGGTCAGGTCGTCCATCTGGGCCAGCTCTTCATGGATGGTGAAGGCGTCGAGCAAGGCCTGGGTGGGGTGCTCGCCGACGCCGTCCCCGGCGTTGATGACAGGCTTATGGGCGACCTCGGCCGCCTTGGCCGCCGAGCCGAGCTCGGGATGGCGGATGACGATGATGTCCGCATAGCACTCGAGGGTCCGGATCGTGTCCGGCAAGCTCTCACCCTTGGCCACCGAAGAGTAGCGCACCTCGTTGATGGAGATGACGCTGCCGCCGAGCCGCTGCATGGCCGCCACGAAGGAGGATGAAGTCCGTGTGGAGGGCTCATAGAAGATGCTGGCCAGGATCTTTCCCTTGAGGAGGTCGAACGTCCCGACACGCTCGACCATGACCCTCATTTCATGGGCCACGTCGAAGATGTATTCGAGGTCGGACCGGCTGAACTGCTTGACGGAGATGATGTCCTTGCCGTACCAGGGCGCCGTGCGCTGGTCGCCGAACGGAAGGTGGGGACTCTTGGCGGAAGTGCGCATCTCGGGTCTCCTTGTCGAAGAGCGTATTCCTCGGGCTAAACTCCCCGAACGTCCGAATAATGCTACATCAGGTCCGGACGGGGAGTCAATCGCGTTCCCCGGCCGGATGAGGGCATCGGGATGACGGGGATTGCCGTCAGGCCCGGAATATGGCATCCTGAGGGGAATATGACCTACGACTACATCGTGATCGGTTCCGGATTCGGCGGCAGTGTCGCGGCTCTCCGGCTCGCGGAAAAGGGTTATTCCGTCTGCGTGATCGAAAGCGGCAAGCGGTGGCGGGCCGAGGATTTCCCTAAAACGAATTGGAGGTTCTGGAAATTCCTCTGGGCGCCGGCCGTGTTCTGCACCGGCATCCAGAGGATCCACCTGCTGAACGACGTCCTCATCCTCGGCGGCAGCGGGGTCGGCGGCGGGAGTCTCAACTTCGCCAACACGCTGTTCGTTCCCCCCGACGTCTTTTTCGACGACCCCCAGTGGAAAGGACTGGTTCCGGACTGGAAGGCCGCTCTCGGTCCCCATTACGAGACCGCGAAAAGAATGCTCGGGGTCGTGACCAATCCGAAATTCTGGCCGACCGACCATATGCTGAAGGACTATGCCCGAGAGATCGGCCGGGAAGAGCATTTCAAAGCGACCGATGTCGGGGTGTTCTTCGGAAAGCCGGGCGTCACCGTTCCCGACCCCTATTTCGGGGGGAAGGGACCGGAACGGACGGGATGCACCATGTCCGGGCACTGCATGGTCGGCTGTCGCGACGGCGGCAAGAACTCCCTGGACCGGAATTACCTCCACCTGGCCGAGGGGCTCGGCACCGAGGTCGTCCCGGAACACAAGGTCGTCGACGTCGGGCGGGACGGGAACGGCGAGTATGTCGTCACGGCCCGGAAAACCACGGACCACGTTTTCAAGAGGAAGCTCGTGACGAGGGCCAGGGGGATCGTTTTCGCCGCGGGCGTCATCGGGACCCTGGACCTCTTGATGCGGTGCCGGGAGAAGGGTTCCCTGCCCGATCTGTCCGATAAGCTGGGACATGTCGTCCGGACCAACAGCGAAGTACTGGCCGGCGTGACCTCGAGGAAGAACCAGCAGCACTCCCTGGGCGTGTCGATCACGTCGAACGTCTTCGTCAACGACACGACGAACATCGAGTTGGTCCGCTACCCCAAGGGTTCGGACGTGATGGCGGCTTTCGCCGGGCTGATGACGGACGGCGGCGGGAAAATCCCCCGCCCCCTGAGATTCTTCGGGAACGTCGTCCGCCACCCCCTGCAATTCTTGAGGCTCCGCATCCCCATCAATTGGGGGCGCAACAGCGTCATCCTGCTCGTCATGCAGACGCTCGACAATTACCTCACCGTGTCGAGGAAACGCCGCTGGTGGGCCTTCTTCCGCAAGGGGCTCGTCTCGAAGAACGGCGGCAAGAGGATCCCGACCTATATCCCGGAAGCCAACCGGGCCGTTCGCGCCATGGCCGAGCGGATGGACGCCATCCCCCAAAACGCGATCACGGAGGTGTTGTTCAACATCCCCATGACGGCCCACATCCTCGGCGGCTGCATCATCGGAAAGGACAAGGACCACGGGGTGATCGACGAGCGCCACCGAGTGTTCGGCTACGACAACATGTACGTGACCGACGCCTCGGTGATCCCCGCGAACCTGGGCGTGAACCCGTCCCTGACCATCACGGCGATGGCCGAGCGGGCCATGAGCTTCGTCCCGCCCAAAGCGAAATAACCGAAGGCCAGCTGTCCCTATTTTTCCTTGTAAAGGGCGTAGACGAACGGGTCGGTCGTCGTCTGCCAGCCGGAGCTCGCCCGCCGGCCGTCGCCGAGAAGCCAGGTGACCTGGTACTGGAAGCTCATGTCGTTCTCCTTGTGGAGGTACTCGTACTTGGTCAGGAGAGTCTCCGCGGGCAGGATCTTGGTCTCGCCCGTCTTTTCCCGGTCGAAGATCTTGTTCTTGAAGGCGACCGTGATCAGCTTGATGTTGAAGGCCTTGACGTTCTCCTCGTCGGCGATGACGTCAACCTGGCGGTAGCGGTGCGGCGGGAAGAGGTTGACCGCGGCCTCCTCGCTCCGGGTCCAGGTCCCGTCGACCTTGATGCCGCCCATGAAGCTCCAGGTCGTCTTGAAATCGTAGCCGAGCCAGCTCGCCCCCTCGCCGAGCCGGGGGTAGACGAACGGCAGCATGTTGCCCCGCTCGGCGAACGATTGGGCGTTGAAGATGATGTCGCGGGTTGTCGGCTCGCCCGACGGGTGGGTCTTCTTGAAGCTCACGGTGACGAAGTTGATATACTTTTTGAAGGTGTCGAAATCCTCGCCGTCGAGGATGGCGAAGACCTGCCGGTCCTGGAGGTCCGGGTCGTCGAGGTTGATGATATCGTAGACCTTCTTGTTGTTCTTGAACTTGCGGAGGGTGTCGCCGATGCTGGCGTCCATGGGGCCGGTCTCGCGGTCCTGGCGCAGCCTTTTCGTCAGGTTGACCGTCCAATCGTCCGA
Organism: uncultured Eubacteriales bacterium; assembly: GCA_964525875.1. GTDB lineage: Bacteria > Acidobacteriota > Aminicenantia > Aminicenantales > Saccharicenantaceae > RBG-16-66-30. Next base: position 40,957 of record CAZGJS010000019.1, on the reverse strand, counting down.
GCGCGTCACTTTCTTCATCGTCGTGCTGACGCCGTAGGGCTTGTTCTGCTGCTGGGGCTGGCCGCCTTCCTGGCCGCCGCCCTCCTCCCCTTCCTGGCCCTCGCCGGGGAGTTCCATCTTCGCGTCGAACATCTCCCGCATGACCTGGTCGACGACGGTCTGGAGGATGGCTTCCATGTTCTGGTCCTCGCCCGTTACGTCGATCTTGACGGCCCCGACGGATTTGAGGTCGTCGGAGATCTGGAGCTCCTCGCCGGTGCCCTTCTGGACGTACCACGTCCAAAAGGCGAATTTCTTCTTTTTATAGATCCGCCACTTCTTGTACTGCTCGAAATACGTCCGGACCTTGGACCAGGAGATCGTCGCGTTGGCCTGGTACTTCGGCGTCAAGCCTTCGTAGGTCATGTCGAAACGGACGCTGACGGGATATGTCGGCTGGCGCAGGGCCTCCTCGAGGAAGGCCGCCCCTTCAGGGGTCACTGCGATGGAGACGGAAACTTCCGACCCCGTGATGAGGGGGGCTTTTCCCTCGCCGATGATCTTCCGGGTGAAGACGCCGCCTTCGCCGGCCGCGGCCGAGACGACGAGAAACGTTCCCTTTTTAAAGACGATGGGACCCTTGAGCTTGGCGGTTGGCTCGAGCTTGGCTAGATCCTGGCGGACCTTGGCCAGCTCCTGATCGTTCAGGCCGTACTTGACGAAGAAATGGAGGATGCCGCCCTTGGCCTCCTCCTTCCCGGCCTTGGTGTATTTCAGGAAGGTCAGCTTGGGCGTCCCATCCGGCCAGTAGGCCAGGCGGGGCTGGTTGGGCATGTAATAATAGGCCCCGGCCTCGGTATGGTCCTTGAAGAGAAGGGCGTTGCCGATCTGGAGGGGAGCCTTGTCGAGCTCGACCTCCGCGGCCAGGAACGAGGCCGCGAACAACACCACGATGGCGGTCGCGAAGAATTTTGTTTTCATGATCTTTCCAGCCTCCTTTCGCGGCTATTTCTTCGTGTAGACGGCGTAGATGAACGGGCTTTCCTTGGCCATCCAGTCCGTGTGGACCTCCCGCCCGTCGAGGAACAGCCAGACGACCTTGTAACTGTATCCGAGATTTCCGTCTTCGTGCATGTACGTGTAATCGGCCTGCAGGGGGTCGCCCTTGTCGTAGTTGATGATGACTTCCTTCAGGATGTCCTTGCCGTAGATCCGGTGCTTGATCTGCAGGGCCAGGGCCTTGACGCCGTTCTTGAGGATGTTGTCCTCGTCGACCGAGATCTCGAGCGTCCGGCGCCGAACCGGCGGATTGAGCGTCAGGACGGAATCAGAAGTTTTCGTCCAGTTGCCCTCCCACTCGACGCCGCCGTAGAAGCTCCATTTCGGCTTGTATTCGTAGTCGAGCCACTCCGTCGAGGCCTCGTTGAGGCGCCCGTACTTGAAGGACAGGCGGTTGCCGCCCTGCGAGAACTGCTGGTCGAAGAATTTCACCTCGCCCGTCATCGGAGCGCCGGAGAACCTCTGCTTGCGGAAGAGGACCGAGACGCTGTTGATGTAGCTCTTGAAGTCCGAGGCGTCCTGGCCGTCGAGGATGACCTCGACCGATCGCTCTTGGAAGGTCGGGTCGTCCAGGCTGACGACGCTGAAGAACCTCTTGTCCTCGCCGTATTTCTGGTAGATGCCGCCGATATTCCCGCTCATGACGATGTCGCGGTCCTCGCGGAGGCGCTTGCGCATGTCCACTTCGTAGTTGCCGGACATCTTGACGCGCTTGAAAGAATAGCCGAGCTGGACGCTGACGATGGGCTTGACCTCGGGGGCTGCGGCCGCGGGTTTGGCGCCGGGCGCCTGCGCGGACGGCTTGGCCGGCGGCGTCTGGCCCGCCGGCGGCGTCGCGGGCGGCTTTCCGCTCTGGCCGGAAGAGAGCCCCTGTTGGGCCTGCCCTCCGGCGATATTGCCGCCTTGCACCTGGCCGGCCGGCGGCTTCGTCCCCGTGTCCACGGTCCCGGGCGGCTTGGCGCCGCCCGTTTGGGCAGCCCCCTGCGTATCGGGCGGCTTGCCTCCGCCGGAAACGGCCTGGACCTGCTCGCCGGCCGCGCCGGGGAGCGGCTGGCTTGTTGTCGCGTTCCTTCGCGCCGGGCTCTGGGTTTCCATCTGTCCTGCGCCCCGTCGCTCCGTCTGCCCGCCGAGAGGCTGTCCGGAGGCCAGGAGCTCCCGGTTCTCGGTCAAGAGATTCTGGGCCCGTTCCAAGGTGCCCGCGGGAAAGACGCCTTCGGGGGAAGAAGAGGCCAAGGCCACGATCCCCTCGAGGGTCTCGATGGACCTCTGATAATAATCCCGATTGCCCGTCTGGGCGCCCCAGTTCGCGTAGGAGACGGCGACGTTCATCGAGGAGGCCGGATGATTCCAGAACGTGTTCGCGCTGGTGAACGCTTCGATGGCTTCAGAGTGTCGTCCTTGGCTCTCCAGGCTGACGCCCTCTTCAAACGTCGCGGCCGCGGCCTCCGCATCGGCGATGGACTTCTCCGCCTGGCTCCTTCGGTCCTGATAGCGGGGAAACGCGTTCGGGTCATTCAAGAACTTCTCGAAATACTCGGTGGACTTGGGAATATCGTACGTGTAAACGCGGTAGAATTCGGCCAGATCGTAAAAATACCCCGGGTCGGGGCATTCGCGGAAGGCCTTTAGGTAGAGCCCCTCCACGTCCCGGAAATTCCTCTGATTGATGAGCGTTTTGGCCCGGCGCGCGGAGGACTCCGCGGACCTTCGGCTCTGATCATCGCACAACGCCGCGGACCTCGCCGCCTCTTGGGCCTGCTCCTGCTTCCAGAACGGGCCGCCGTGGAGCCGCCCGTCCGCCGCACGGACGACGTCCGCCAGCACGCCCATCGACCAGGCCGGATGGCCTCCCGGCCAGTCCGCTACGATCGCCGGGACGGGCCGTTTCTTCGCCGGTGGGCTCACCGCTTCGCCCGGGCCCATGGGCACCTTCTCGCACATGAGCGAGAGGAGATGGGTATAGACAACGTCAAGCATCTTCTGCATGTTCTCGTTCTCGCCGACGACCTCGAGCTGGACCGCGCCCTTCTGGCGCAGTTCCTCCAGGATGGCCCGAACGTCGGCCTCGAGCTTGACGACCTTGATCTGGCCCTCGGCGTGGAGCTTGATGTCGTGCTGGGTGTAGACCTTGTCCCAGTTGACCTTGAGCTTGGCTTGGAAGGCCGGAGTCACGCCGGCGAACTTCAGGGCGAACATGACCGAGATGTCCGAGGTCGGGTTCTTGAACGATTCCCAGAGGAGCGACGCCCCCTCCTCGGTCAGGGCGATCGAGACGGCCGCCTTCTGGCCGGGCATGACGGGCGCCTTGCCCTCGCCGACGATCCGGCGGTTGAAGAGGCCGCCTTCGCCCGCCGTCGCCGAGACGACCTTGAACGTCCCCTCTCTGAACGGCACGGGACCGGCGATCTTGGCTTCCGGGTCCTTCAGGCGCAGGGCCGACTCGGCCGAGCTCAGCTCGCCCTCGCTCAGGCCCCACGTCACCAGGAAATGGATGATCCCGCCCTTGGTCTCGCCGTCGGTTTTTGAATACTTGATGAAGGTGAACTCCGGCGTCCCGTCCCGCTTCGTCGCCAGGCGCGGCGCGTCCGGAACGTAGTAATACTTGTGCGGGTCGGCGTGGTCCCTATAGAGCACGAACCGTCCGGCCTGGACGACCTCGTCCAGAGCCACTTCGGCGGTCGCGAAAAGCGCCGCAGCGAGCACGACGATGGCCGCAAGAAACGCTTTTTTTCCTCTCATGCCGTCCTCCCTCTTAGAGAACTGGAGCTGGGCCGTCCTTGGCCTCGATATCATAGGTCGACAGGTCGAGGAACATCTCCCCGCCCGCCCTCCATTCGCTCTTTTCCGACCGGCCGTCCGAGAAGATCCGGGTCACCCGGTACCTGTAGGCGCCGCCTTTGGCCTCGGGGATATTGAACTCGAGGTCGACCTGCGGCTCGGACCCGGCCATGAACGCGACTGTCTTGAAATCGCGCTGTTTCTTGGCCGTCAGGATCTCGATCTCGGCCGTGATCTTGGCCGTCTCGCCGCTCGTCCCGTTGACGAAGTCAAAACAAAGGACGCTCATCCGCCTGTAGTTGAAGGAAACCTTGTCGGCCAGGTTGATGAGCTTGAAAAGCCCCGGGTCGCCGGTCATCGAGACGGGCACGGCGAAGGACAGCCGGTGGTCCCGCTCGCCAGCCTTGAACTTGCCTTCATCGTCGATCTCGTAGCCGCTAAAAGTGAACTCGCACTCGACGGAAAGGCCCGTCGCCTTCGCGTCTTCGAAGATCTTCCAGAGGTAACTCGCCGAAGCGCGGCCGAGCGGCAGGGTGAAACTTTTTCTCGTCCAGAGGAGCTCCTTTTTGGCCAGTTCCTCTTTCTTTTCCTCGAGGTCCCCCGGCTCCAGGCGGCTGTAGCTCAGGACACAGGTCAACTTGTCGATCGGGACGGGCCGGTATTCGAAGGCCGCCCCCTTCGCCTTCCGCAACGCCTCCGTCTCATCCGCGAACTCGACGGCGAGCGCCAGGACGCCGCCGGCGATCGTTTGGGGTCCCTCAGGCGCGTCGGCTTTGACGTAGACGTACTTGTAGAAGAAGAACTGGGGCTTGTCGAACGTCCGGACCAGGGCCAGCCCGGTCGGGACGTAGTAGTAGACGTTCGGCGCCTTGTGGTCGGGGAAAACGAGGATGCGGCCGCCAACCGTCTCGGGCTTCGTGAGCAGGGGGTCGGCGAAAAGGCCGGAGCCCGCCGCCCCCAAGAAGGCCAGAAATCCGATGACGGCCGCGCCGCGTTTCATGTCCTATTTCTCGAAGAACGCGTAGATGAAGGGGTCGGTGGCGTTTTGCCAGCCCGAGGAAGCCTTGGTGTTGTCCTTGAACAGCCACGTGACGCTATACTCGTATTCGAGGTTGTTGGGCTCGTGGAAATAGACATAGTTGATGTTGAGGGGCTCGCCCTTCCTCAGGACGACCTCCTTCTGGAGCTCGCGGCCGAAGTTCTTGTGGCGGAACTGGACGGCCACCCGGATGACGCCCTTCGTGCTCATGTTCTCCTCGTCCGCCAGGATCTCGATCGTGCGGTACTTGTGGGGCGGGGCCAGCGTGACCGCCGGCTGGGACGTCGTGACCCAATCCCCAGCGACCTCGAGCCCGCCGTTATAGCTCCAGACGGGCTTGTACTGGTACTCGAGCCACTTCTCCGTCGAGTCTCCCTTTCTCCTGTACTTCAGCGACAGCTTGTTGCCGTTCTGGCCGAACTTGGTCTTGTCGAAGATGAGGTCCTCGGTGATGGATTTCATCTCAGGGTCCTGATATTCCTTCTTGAAGGTGATCCCGGCGAAGTTGATGTACTGCTTGAAGGTCTCCAGGTCCTCGCCGTCGAGGATGACGCTGACCGTCCGCTCCTCGAAGGTCGGGTCGTCGAGGTCGACGACCGTGAAGAGGGCCGCATTCTGGCCATGCTCCTTATAGAAGTGGCCGATGTTCCCGGTCAGGGGGACCTCCCGGCTGTCGCGCTTCCTCCGGGTCAGGTCGACCGTGTACTTGCCGGTCATCTTGACGGTCTTCTGGTAGAAACCCATGTGGGCCTGGCCGAAGAGCTTGCCGAACCAGTTGCCGCCCGTCGAGGCCTGCGATTTCCCGATGTCCTCGGGCTTGACGGGCTTGGCGTCGAACATCATCTTGGTGATGGTGTTATAGGCCGTCTCCAGGAGCTCGTCCATCTTGGTGTCCTCGCCGATGACCTCGAGCTTGATGGCCCCCTGCTCTCTGAGTTCGCTGTAAATTTTCTGGATATTGACGCTGACAAAGACGTTGCCGGCGTCCATCTTGAATTCCTTGTGGTTGTAGACCTTCTCCCAGTCGACGGTCAACTTGGCTTGGTAGGCGGGGGTCAGACCCTGGTAGGTCAGGACGAACTGGACGGAGACGTCCGAGGTCGGCTGTTTGAAGGAGTTCATGAGCAGGGTCGAGCCCTCTTCGGTCAGGGCGATGGAGACGGCCGCTTCCGAACCGGCCAGGAGCGGGGCCTTGCCCGTGCCGCAGACCTTGCGGGCAAAGACGCCGCCCTCCCCGGCCGAGGCCGAGATGATGTGGAAATCGCCCTTGGTGAACATCACCGGGCCGAGGATCTTGCCGTCCTTGTCTACCCGGGTGAGCTCCTTGCGGGCCTCGTTGAGCTCGGCCTGGGTCAGCCCGAATGTGCACAGGAAATGGAGGATGCCGCCGGTGATCTCCTTCCCGGTGCGGACGTACTGGAGGAAGCTGAACTTCGGCACGCCGTCGGGCCAGGCGGCGATCCGCGGCCCGAGCGGCATGTAGTGATAGCCGTGGGCGTCGGCATGGTCCCGGAAGAGCAGGGCGTTCTTGACCTGGATCGGTTCGACGTCGAGCAGGACCTCGGCCCGCAGGGCCGGGGGCAGGACGGCCGCGAGCAGGCAGAGGCCAAGAAAAAGCTTCAGGATTCTGTTCATGGTGTTCCTCCTATCGTCCAAGGCTAGCGCTGGAATATTTTCTTGACATGGAAGGTCCCCAGAGTGAGGTCCAGGGAATCCACGATCTTTTCCCATTCGGCCGACTCGGCCGATTCGCCCGTTTTAAGAACGGCCTTGATTTTGAATTCGAACGAGAGCTGCTCTTGGGTCGCCAGGGGCAGGTAGACCACGACGAGGTCCTTGAGCTTGTCCTTGTTCAGGTCGACGGCAGCCATCAGGCCTTCTTTGGCCTGGGCGCTGAGGTAGGGGGAACGGATCTCGACGTGGAGCTTCTCGACCTCGAGAGGCGTTTCGTAAGAGGACGGATCGAAGACATTGGCCAGGGCCTCGACGTTGACCTTTCGCATCCGCTCGATGTAGGAGACGACCTCGATATTCCCCCAGATCTTGTCGAGGCAGGTCTGGCAGTCGAAATCGGGGGCGGCCTCCATCCAGAAGCTCCGGGCGTAGGTCTTGAAGAAGTTGTCCATCTTCGGGTCGGCCGGGACACTCTTTTCGGCCGTCTTGGCGGCCTCCTGGTCCTTGTCGAGCTTTTTGTCGAGCTCGCCCTTCAGAAGCCCCATGGCCGTCTCGAGAAGCGGGTTCTTTTTCTTGGGGGGCGGAGGCGCCGTCGGGTACAGCTTGCGGTACTCGGCCAGGAGCTGGTCGCGGAGGACGAGTTGGGCCTGGACGTCCCGGGATTCGCCCGGCGGGATGACGACCTCGGGCCGGCAAGCGAGGCTCTTATAGACTTCCTCCTTGTTGGGCAGCCGGAAGCGCAGGCTGACGTTGGCGATTTTCAGGGGGAAATCGGACAGGTTGCGGACGTTATGGAGGGTCAGGAGCGAGGCCCGCTCGTCGTAGGAGAAGCCGAGCTCCTCGAGGGGCGAATACCACCGCCCGGTGAAATACTTGAGCCCGACCTTGATGGGGATCTCACGTTCGATCTCCCCGGTCTTGATGCGCATGCCCGCCGTCAGGCCTTCCTTCTCGAGGAGCGGCTTGAGCTGGGCCAGGGTCTCCGGGGTCATGGCGATGCTGATGGGGAGCTCGGTCTCGAGGGACCCGAAGGTCGGGATGCGGATGTCCTCGATCTGCCAGTCTTCCCAGCCCTTCATGTCGATGATGTTGGCCTCGTCGTAGGGCATGGACTTGAGGACGGCCGAGGAGCCCTTGGACGCCTTGACGCCTTCCTCCAGGACCTTGACGTCGGCCGGATCGATGTTGGCTTGGAGCGTCAGGGTCGTCCGGATCTTCTGGTCCTGGGTCCAGACGGCGCTCACCCGGTAGTCCCCGGTGGCCTTTTCGCGGATGAGGTTGATCTCGCGCGGCAGATAGTAATAGGTGTTGGGCTTCTCGTTGTCCTTGTAGATCCTGTTGAGGAGCGTCAGGGGTTCCTCGACGGGCAGGGGCCCGACGTCCTCGATCTTGTGCTTGGGCGGAGCGGAGCCCGCGGGCGTCAGCGGGATCCTTTTGATGACGGCCGGCTGGAATTTCTGGATCCCGGCCAGGCTCGGTTGTTGGGCGGGGAGTTTGGCCGTGACCATGGGCTTGCTGCCGGCGGCCTTCTGGAGCAGGAGGTTGACCTCTTGCGTGACGGCGGCCATAGCCCAGACGGCCCAGTCCTGACGGGCGGTCTCGCCGGCCGCGACCTGCAGCCGGAAGGTCACGGTCTTTCCGGCATAGGCGCCGAGGTCGGCCGAAAGCTCGTCCAGGACCCCGTCGGCGCGGGCCGTCTTGGCCGCGATGAGACGGATGGCCCCCGTCGTCTGATCGAAGACGTGGACCTCGAAGGTCGCGCCGTCGGTGGCGGTCGCGTCCTTCAGGAAGCCCACCGTGGCGGCGAACTTGGCGTTGGCCGGGATGGAAACATTCGAATAGACGCCGTAGACCATCCCGCCCTTTTTCCACTCGGGGTGGGTTTCAAGGACGAGAGCGAAAGCCTTCCCGTTCTCGAGAGGGACGTTGACGAGATGGCGGACAAATCCCCGGCTGTCACTGTCGGGACCGTTCCAAGGGAGTTCCCCCAACGCCGAAAGAGCGCGGGCCCACCTGGCCCCTGGCGCCTTTTCGACGAAATCATAGACGACGGCCGACGACAGGGACGAAACGGCCCCGAGAACGAGGCCGGCCAGGATGAAAACCCGCGGCCAACGGCGGCATGCGAAAACGATGTCCATTCGGTCCTCCTTCCTCAGAAAAAAAACCTTTATCTCCAGATAGAGGCCGCCTCCCAGCCTACTATATCGTTTTAGTCGGACGAGAGGACGATTGGAGGTCTTTTCCCGATGTCCGCATGACCTTCGAGGACATTATAGAGCCGCCGAAAAAGCCTTGTCAACCAAAATACCCGGGAGTCAGCGGGGAGGGGCGATGTGCGGACCTTTGGCCAAGGGGCCTGGCATTGAGGGAATGATAATGGAGGAGGGGTGCCCCCGCGGCACCCCTCGCTCCGGAACAAAAAGAAGGAGGGTTATGGAAGGGTATTTGAATTACTGCATATTTTGTGCCAGTTCGGATCAAGGTTTTTCCCCTGATGGGGCGCGGAGGGGCGTAAATTTCGTTTACAGAAGCGCGATCCCGCTTTACGGGCCGGGAAGGAGCCTTGGAAAGTCGCCGCCGGCCGTCAGGCCTTGTGGGCGATGAGCGTCCGGACGCCCTCGACGACCATATCGACTTCTTTTGTCGAAATATAGATCGGCGTGGAGACGCGCACACCATGCGAGGTCATTGTAGGAATATGGGGAGGCCCGAGTCAACAGGGCGGGATGACAGGTCGGTTCAGGACGTTTATTTTAGAGGGATACTGGGCTGAAGGACCCTGTCAATCGAGAGATCGAGGACGTTGAGGTCGAGCGGCTTGACGAAAAAATGGCTGATGGCAAAGCGGCTCATGTCCTCGATCCTGACATCGTCCGGATGGGCGGTGATCAGCATGGCTCCCCCTTGGAAGCCCTGCTCCCTAAGTTTCTTGATGAGCTCCATGCCGTTCATGTAGGGAAGCTTGTAGTCGGCGATGACGAGGTCCACCCGCGAGTTCTTGAGCTTGGACAGGGCCTCCCGCGAGTCCTTGAGGGAGGAAACCCGGTATTTCTTGCCGAGAAGCAGGGTGAACGTCTTGCGGATGTTTTCGTCGTCGTCGACGATCACGATCTTTTTCGCTGCCATTTGATGCCTCTGTCCGTTGATCAGCCCTATTAATTGCACCTTTTGTGCCAATTCCGGCCGCCGTTCATCAGGGGAAAAAGGAGTCGGGGAAAGGCCTCCAGGGGGAGAACGGCCCAAGATTATTTACAGGCCGGCAAGGGAGTTTACAGACCACGGATCAGGACGGTTCCCCTAAGTCGAGGCCGTATTCCCTGATCTTCTTGTCCAGGGTCGGACGGCTGATTTGGAGGATCTGGCTGGCCCGGGTCTTGCTTCCCTTGACGGAGCTGAGGACGTACTGGATGTACTTTTTTTCGACCTCTTCGAGAGGGACCAGCTCGTCGGCGAAGGACCGCCTCTCGTCGGGCTCGAGCGGCAGGTTCTCCTTGAGCACGACGTCCCCCTTGGCCAGGATGACGGCCCGAGTCAGGGCGTTCTCGAGCTCACGGACGTTTCCCCGCCAGGGAATGTCGACGAGGATCTTCATGACTTCCGGCGGGACCTTGTGGACGTTGCGGCGGAGGTCCCGGTTGATCTTTTCGAGGAGGTAGGCGACGAGGTCGGGGATGTCCTCCCGCCGTTCCCGGAGCGGCGGCAGGGTGATCTCGACGACCTTGAGCCGGTAGTAGAGGTCCTCGCGGAACTTTCCTTTTTCGATCAATCCCTTCAGGTTCTGGTTGGTGGCGGCGATGATGCGGGCCTCGGTTTTGAGGACCTTCTCCCCCCCGACCTTCATGAAATCCCGGGTCTCGATGATCCGGAGGAGCTTGCTCTGGAGATTGGTGGAGACATCGCCGACCTCGTCCAGGAAGAGCGTGCCTTTGCCGGCGATCTCGAACTTGCCCTTGGTCTCGCTGACGGCGTCGGTGAAGGCGCCCTTGACGTGCCCGAAGAGCTCGCTTTCGAGGAGGGTGTCGGAGATCGCGGAGCAATTGATGACGATGAACGGCTCGTCCCGGCAGAGGCCGTTGTAGTGGATGGCCTTGGCCACGAGCTCCTTGCCCGTGCCGCTCTCGCCCTGGACGAGGACGTTGGTCCGAGTGTTGGCGACGGACCCGATGAGCTTGAAGACGCCCCTCATCCCGGCCGAGTGGCCGATGATGTTGTCGATCGTGTAATCCTTCTTCCTCTCCTCGACGAGGTAGCTGACCTTCTCCTCCAAGGCCCGGACCTGGAAGGCCTTGTCGATCGTCAGGTCGAGCTCCGCGGCGTTCAGAGGCTTGACGAGATATTCGAAGGCCCCCAGCTTGATCGCCTCGACCGTCGTCTTCATGTCGTCGAAGGCCGTCATGATCAGGATGATGGCCCGGCGGTTGCGCTCCTTGATCTGGCGCAGGACCTCGAGCCCGTCGATGTCGGGGAGGCGGAGGTCGAGGAGAACGACGTCCGGGGAGGATTCCCCGAAGGTCCGGACGCCGCCCTCTCCGGTGTCGACCGTGGCGACCTCGAAGCCTTTTTTCGAGAGCTGGGAGGCCAGGGTTTTCCGGACGAGCGGGTCGTCTTCGATGATCAGGATGGATTTCATGACGCCTCCTCCACCGGGATGAGAATGACGAACGTGCTCCCCCTCCCCCGCTTCTTGCCGACGCGGATCGTCCCGTTGTGCTGTTCGACGATCTTCCGGGCGTTGGCCAGGCCGAGCCCGAAGCCGGAGGGCTTGGTCGAGAAGAACGGCTCGAAAATATTCTCCCAGTCCTTTTCCGGGATACCGGGTCCGTTGTCCGAGATCCGGATCCGGGCCTTCTTCTTTCCGCCTTCCACGACCGGTTCACAGAGGATGCTGATCTTTCCCCCGGCCTCGAGGGCCTCGTGGGCGTTGCGGAGGACGTTGAGGAGGACCTGGCGCATCTTGTCGCCGTCGACGTGGATCTGGGGCAGCCCTTCGGCGTAGGTCGTCTCCAAGACGACCTTCTTCCGGGCGAGCGTCTCCCTGAGCAGCTTGAGCGATTCCTCGACGACCAGTTCGATCGGCCACCGCTCCAGGCTGAGTTCCTGGACGCGGGTGAAATTGAGGAGCTCTTTGATAAAGCGTTCGATCTGGTCGATGCCCTCGAGCGACAGGCCGAGGTGGGCCTTGACCGTCTCGGTGAAACTCTCGTCTTCGGCGACTTTCTGGACGTTGAGCTTGACGGAGGTGAGGGGATTACGGATCTCGTGGGCGATCGTCGCCGCCATGCGCCCGATGGAGGCCAGCTTCTCGTGCTGGACGAGCTTCAGGTTGGCGTCCTCCATCCGGTCCCGGGCGTGGAGGAGCTGGCCCGTCATCTCGTTGAAGCTCCGGGCCAGGTCGCCGACCTCGTCCCTCGAAGTGATGGCGATGGCCTGGGAGAAATCCCCCTTCGAGATCCTGACGGTCCCCTCGACCAGCCTGTGGATGGGCCGGGTGATCCGCCGGGCCAGGAACGTCGCCCCGGCGACCCCAAGGAGGAACCCGCCGGCGCCGATGAGCAGGAGGACCTTCTGGATCTCGCGCCGCCTGGCGTACATGGGTTCGAGGGACATGCCGATCTTGACCGAGGCCCACTTTTCGTCTTCATTATTCTGCGGGAAGACGGCGATCTCGACCTCGCGGACCCTCAGCTCTCGGCCCCGGACTTGGATCACTTTCTCTTCGGAAAACGGGGGATCATCGCGGACGAGGTCTTCCGGGAGGCGGCTCCCCGGATCGAGGGCTCCCTGCCCGGGGATGAGTTCGCCGGTGACGTACGGCCGCCCCGTCCTGTCATAGAAAACGATGTAGGGCATGTCCTCATCGATGTGGTCGTCGATGTATCTCTGGATCGCGTCCCGATCCTGGCGGAAGAGCGATTGAAAGTTGGCGTCTCTCATGCTCTCGGCAAGAAGGAGGGCCCGGGCCTCCGCTTCCTCGGATAGGATGGCGGCCTCGCGGCCCTGGATGACGACGAGGACGGCCCCGAAGAGAAGGCAGACAAGCAGGGTGATCCAGAAGACGAGGCGCGTGTAGATCGATATTTTTAGCTTCACCTGGCCCTGCTCAATCCTCCAGCCAGATGTCTTTGACGTCGAGAAAGACGAACCCCATGGCCGGGAGACGCACCCCCCGGACCCGGGGCAGAAGAGCGATGCGGATGCGTTCCGAGAACAGGGGGATCGAGGGCACCTCCTCGTATAGGGTCTTTTCGATCTCCCGGAAAAGGCCAGCCCGCCTTTCCCAGCTCGGCTCGACCTCGGCCTGCTCGAGCAGGCCGTCGAGCCGCGGGTTAGCGTAGCGGGAGTTGAGCCCGTTGACGACCGACCGGGAATGATATAGAGGGACGATGATGTTCTCGGGGTCAGGAAAGTCCATCGTGTATTCGAGGAATTTCAGGTAGGGCCCCCGGACGTCCCGGATGTCCTCCGGCTTCCGAAGGTACTTCACGTCGAGCTTGATCTCCATCGCCCCGAGCTGCCGCCCGAGCTCCCGGGCGAAACGGGAAGACTCCTCTGTCCGCGGCGACGGGAAAACAAGCGTGACCGTCAGGTCTTTTCGCCCGCCTCCCGGCAGGAGCCGGTCGAGGAGGAGCTTGGCCGTATCGATGTCAGTGAAAGGGCCGGCCGCCTTCGGGAAGAAACCAGGGAGCAGGGGCGGGATGTAGTTGTCCATGACCTGGTGGAGGGTCGCGGGGGTGTCGCAGGCCTCGGCCAGGCGGGCCTTGTCGAGCCCCAGGGCCAGGGCCTTGCGGACCTCGGGACGGTCGAAAGGGGGGATATCGCAGCTCAGGGCCAGGAAGAACGATTTCAGCGTGCTGTTCTCCAGGATCGGGTAACGCTTGCGGAGGATTTTCTCCGAAGTCACCGAGATCAGGTGGACGTCCCCCTCCTCGAACTGGTCATCCGTGAAATGGGGGCTGTACTCGATCCTCGAGAGGTAGGGCTTCTTGCCGAAATACGAAGGGTTCCGTTCGAGCCGGACGCCCAGAATGTCCAGGCGGGGACTGCGGATCCATTCGGCGAACTGGAAGGGGCCCGTCCCAATGGGCTTATGGAAGAATCCCCGGCCCTGGCTCTCGAGGAGATCTTTCGGCAGGACCTTGCAGTAGTACATCCCTAAAAGATAGAGGCCGGAGACGTAGGGACGCTTCCAGTGTATTTCGAAAGTCGACTTGTCGATCACCCGGAACCCCGTGACCTCGGACGCTTTACCCTGCCAGAACTCCTCGGCTCCCACGACCTTTTGGGTGAAGTATTGATAGTAGGTATTGCCGGGTCTGTTCTTGACCAGCCGTTCGAGGGAGTACTTGACGTCGTCGGCCGTGAGTTCGCGCCCATTATGGAAGCGGACGCCCCGCCGGAGGAAAAACGTGATGCGCGTCCCGCCGTCGGAGACCGTCCAGTACTCGGAGAGGGAGGGCGTTGGGTTGAAATGGCTGTCGAACTTGACCAGCCCGTCGTAGAGCTGTTCGCAGATGAAGTAATGGGATACCGCGGCCGGGTCGAAGACCTGGTTGAAAGGCGTCAGGTACGCCTTGATCCGCAAGGTCCCGTTGTACCTCGGCGTGGGCACAGGGCTTTGCTGGAAGAGCGCGGCCGGGGAGCCGGACGCGGCGACGGCGATGAGCAGGGCGAGGAACGACAGGGAAAAAGGGCGTTCGCGGCGGGCGGTCAGCATGGAGATGCTCTCATGATATCGAAAAACCGGTAAAAATACATCTGCCGGTGCCCGCTCCATTCAAAGCAAGCTTCATGCCAAGAAAAGGGGGACTGGACCTTGGGGAAAGGCCATCCCCATGGGAAGCAGCCAAGAACAACGTAAAAATATTTTACGTTGTTGCGGGCGGATTTGGCCTTATTTCCCCGCCAGGTCCAGGACCTTCTGGAAGACTCGGAGGAAATTGCCGCCCCAAATCATCTCGATCTCACGATCGGTATAGCCGCGGCGGATGAGCTCCTCGGTCACGTGGATCATGCCGCTGACGTCGTCGCAGCCGACGACCCCGCCGCCGCCGTCGAAGTCGGTGCCGATCCCGACATAATCCACGCCGACGACCTTCCTGACGTGGTCGATGTGGTCGACGAGGTCCTGGACGTTGGCCCGGACCTCCGGGTACTCCCGGTTGACGGCCTCCCGCTCGGCCATCGCTTTCGTCCGGAGGGCCTCGTCCTGTATCTGGCGGATGGTGCCGTACTTGGCTTCGAGCTCTTTGAGGGCCTTCTCGCGCCCGGGGATGACGGGCGGCGTTTTAACGTAGGCGGCCAGGAAGCAGATCTGGATGACGCCGCCGTTCTTGGCCAGGGCCCGGAGCTGGTCGTCCGTCAGGTTCCGGGGATTGTCGCAGACGGCCCGGGCGCTCGAATGGGAGGCGATGATCGGGGCCTTGGTCACGGCCAGAACATCGAAGAACGATCTTTCGGAAGCGTGGGAGATGTCCACGATCATGCCCGCCCGGTTGCATTCGGCCACGGCCTGGCGCCCGAACTCGCTCAAGCCCTTGTCCTGCGGGTCGCGGCGGTCGGTCGATGAGTCGCAGATGTCGTTATCCGAGGAATGGCAGAGGGTGATGTAGCGGACGCCCTTCTTGTGGAAGAATTCGATGAGGGAAAGGTCCCGGCCGATGGGATAGCCGTTCTCCATGCCGATAAAGGCCGTGAGTTTGCCCTCTTTCTTGAGTCGCCGGGCGCCCTCGGGGTCGACGGCGAGACCGATCATCGAAGGGTACTCCTCCGTCATCTCGCGGACGGCCTCGACGGCCTGCAGGGCGCGGTCTTTGGCCTTGACATAGGCTTCCGGCGTCCGGGGACCTTGGCCGACGAAGGCGGCGAAGAATTCCGCGTCGAGCCCCCCTTCTTTCATCCGGGGCAGGTCGATCTTGCCGGCGCCGCGAACGCTCGGGTCGTGGCGGTCGCCGATCTTCCAGTCGGTCCGGAGCAGGCTGAACGCGGTGTCGCTGTGAGTATCAACGGTCAGCATCCGGTCGTGAAGCGCCCGCGCCTTCTCTTCGACGGTTGGAGGCGTTTTGGCCACGTTGCATGCGGCAACGGCGATTCCCAAGACGGCAGTCAGAGCAAATCCGATGCGACGATTCTTCATGGTTACTCCTTGGGTCCCCCGGCCAGAAACGCCTCACTCATCGGCACGATGCTGACTAGGACATGCATAAGAGGCGCATTATAGCAAATCCGGCTTAGTTATTCCCGAGGCCAAAATGTCGAGCGCGTTTCAGGGGACATGTACCGCTTCTCTCGAAGCGGTACGTGTCCCCGTTCTTAATAAAGCGAGTCGCCCGCTGAACCCAAGGCCGAGGGGATTGCCGAAGCAAGGGGCGGCGATCCCCGAGGCCTAATCATGACGCAGCGCGATCACCGGATCGACACGGGCGGCCCGGCGCGCCGGATAGATCCCTGAGACGAGGCTGACCAGGAGGGAGAAGCCCAGCGCGCCCGCGAATATCCAGAACGGGAAGGCGAAGTAATCGATATAGGGCATCCCCTGCCGGGCCATGTAGAAATTGAGGACCCGGTTGATGACCAGGCTGACCGCCCAGCCGAGGACGCCTCCGGCCGCGCCGCCGAGGAGGCCGATGGCGCCGGATTCGAAAAAGAAGATCCTCTTGATGTCCCCGTCCCCCGCTCCGACGGCCTTCATGACCCCGATCTCCCGGTAGCGTTCGAGGATGGACATGACCATGGTGTTGACGATCCCGAGCGCGGCGACGACGATGGCTATCATCCCCACGGCGGCCAGGATCATATCCATGATATAGAAGCCCCGGGTGACCTGTTCGAACTGGTCGGCCAGCGCGAACGTGGTGAAGCCCATCTCGCGGATCCGGGACTTGACGGGTTCGAGGTCCTTCATCGACCCGACCTTGACGCTTACGGCCGAGTAGCCCAGCCGGCCGTCCCTGATCCGGAAGAGGTCCCAGATGCTCGTCATGGGCAGCCGCTTGATCCGGCGGGCCGTCCCCGGCGGGATGAGGACATCGTTCTGGACCGGGCTCGGACCGCCGCCGAAAGCCCCGGTCTCGATGACCCCGACGATGGGGAACTTGTAGTCCTCCCGGCCCACGGGCAACCCCTTCCCGGAAAAAAGCGCGGAGAGGTCGAGCGAGGCGAGTTTGCCGAGGTCGATCGAAACGGACGTGACACGCAGTGTCTTGCCCACGGCCGCCGCAGGTTCGTCCGTCCCCAGCCGGCGGACGAGCGATCGACTGACGACGACCCCCTCCTCCTCATCCGAAGCGTAAGCTCTTCCCCACCTGACCTGCACGGCGTTCGAGGCCGCGACCGCCGCCGGGACGACCTGGACGAGGCGGAATTCCTCATTCTCTCCGAGGCTGACAATGGCCGGAAAATTGACGTCTGGATAGGCCAGCTTCACGCCCGGGATCCGAGCGATTTCGGCCACGGCAACGGCGTCGAGGACAGCATCGCTCCGCCCGGCCGATTTTGCGGCTCGGCCGGGCCGGTCCGGGTCTCTGGAGGGGACGTCCGGCCCGCCGGGCATGACCAGGACTGTCGTGAACAGGTCGGACGCCTTGAAGGCCTCGGTGACGTTTTTCTGCATGCCCGTGCCGAAGGAGATCATCGAGACGAGAGCGCCGATGCCGATCATGACGCCTGAGGCCGTGAGGAAGGTCCGCAGCCGCCGCTTCCGGAGGCCGGCCAGGGAGAATTCGATGGCGTCCCGGAGCCTCATGCCCAGCTCTCCGTCCCGATGATACGGCCGTCCCTGAGCCTGACGACTTCCTGGGCGTATTCGCGGACGAGGCCCTCTTCGTGGGAAACCATGACCACGGTCAGGTTCCGGCTCCGGTTGAGCTCGGCCAGCAGGCCGACGATCTCCTTGGCCGTGTGGCTGTCGAGGTTTCCCGTCGGCTCGTCGGCCAGCAGGAGCCGGGGATTGTTGGCCAGGGCCCGGGCCACGGCCACCCGCTGTTGTTCGCCGCCCGAAAGCTCCGACGGGCGGTGGTTCGCCCGATGGGCGAGTCCTACTTTTTCAAGGAGCTCAGCGGCCCGGCGCTTCCTTTCCTTTTTATCAACGTTCGAAAAGATGAGGGGAAGCTCGACGTTCTCGAGGGCGGTCCGGGAAGGGATGAGGTTGAAGGATTGAAAGATCATCCCGGCCTGGTGTCGGCGGTAGCGGGCCAGGGTATCCCGGTCCATGGCCGAGATAAGGGAGCCGGCGACCTCGATCGTCCCGGCGCTCGGCGTGTCCAGACCGCCGAGCAGGTTGAGAAGGGTCGACTTGCCCGAGCCCGAAGCCCCGGAAATGGCGACGAAGCGTCCTTCGCCCACGGACAGGGTAACGTCCTCGAGCGCCGCGACCCGGACGCGACCGATGACGTAGGTTTTGGCGAGGGACCGGGTCAGGATGATCGGGGGCGTGTTCATCATCTCGGCGCGGCGTGACGCGACAGGACGTAATAGTTGCCGGAAACGCTTCCCTTCGCTTTCCGGAAATCGACCACCCGGTAGCCACGGGCGAAGAGACCCTGGAAGATCTCGCGGGTGGCCAGCCTCCAGTCGACGGGGATCCGGCGTACGTCCACGTCGGCCACGTCGGTTTCCTGGAGCATCCTGTAGAAATCCAAGGGGACCCGGACGAGAAGGACCTCTCCCTCGACGTTCCCATCGGTCCGCTCCACGACTTCGAGCTCGAGTTCGGAACTCTTCCCCGTCACCCGCCGGATGCCGGCCCGGATGGGCTGGGGCGCCGCAAGCGCCGCGTCGAGGTCATAGGCCGGTTTATCCCTTCCCGCCTTCCTTTCGAGGTCCCATGACATCAGGAAGCGGTCGGTGGGGACGTCCGGCCGGTTGAGGAGGCCGCCATATTCGCCGTAGGTCGCCACCCGGTATTCGAGGACGTCCATGCCGAAATGGCGGACGTTGCGGTGGGCGTTGACCCCGGTCAACGGATCGTAGGTGCAGATCACGGTGGAGACGCCCAGGATGCCGAGGACCATCTCCCTCTGGAACTCTTTGAGCTGGATGCCCAGCCCATGGCTCTGGTAGGCCTTCCGGACCCCGGTGTACTGGGAGTAGAAACGCAGGTTCGAGCGGTCGCGGAAACCGACCTCCTTGTCGCGGACGCCGACGAAGCCGTAGCAGAAGCCGACGAGGTCCTTCCCGCCGGCCACGAAGCCTTCGCCGGGGGCTTCGACGAAAGCGCCGATGAAGAGGCTTCCCCCCTCGTGGAAGACGTTTTCGCACATCATGTTCCGCACGCCGGAAAGGCGATCGTCGGGAAAATCCCAGATTGCGTTGCGCAGGTCCTCGTACATCCTGTAATCCTCGGATTCGTGGGAGATCTCGACGCGCAGAAGGAATCGTCTGTCCCGGACGGCGACGATCTTTTCCAGGTCTTTCATCGTTCTGCCGCCCTATTCTAACCGAAGGACGGGGCGCGTTCAATGACCCGGCGCCGCGGTTTTTGACAGGATGCCTATGGCATGCTATACATGATGGAGTCGAGCGGCACGATCACGGAACCATCAGAAATATGACGGAAACGAAGAGGACCCTCAAAGTCGCCTGTCTCGTCAACCCCCGGGCGGCGAATTCCAGGTGGATGAGGCGGAAGTTTCTCCGCGCCTACCTGAAAAAGAAACTCCCCGGCGAGATCTACGACGGGCTCGACGATATGCGGACGACCATGGACAGGACGGTCGCCGCTTGCAAGGATTCCGGGACCATCGTGGCCATGGGCGGAGACGGGACGATCGCCGACACGCTCCAGGGGATCTTCATGGCCGGCAAGCAGGACGACGTCCTCTTCGGGGTCATACCGTTCGGCAGCGGCAACGCCTTCCGGAAGGCCTTCGCCATCCCCAAGAACCCGCTCCGGGCGATCGACTATCTGGTCGAAGGCGTCCCCCGGCTTATCGACCTCATGGAGGTCGAGGGCCGCATTGCCGCGTTCGCCAGCGTCGGGGCGACGGCCCGGGTCACCGGGGAAAAGCTCCGCGGCACCGTCATGGGCGTCTGGGGCCACGTTCTCGCCGCCCGGCACCTCTTCGGAACATCGCGCGACAAGAAAACGCTCGAACTTTTCGATGGGTTCGATAGATCGGGCCCATTCGAGGCGAAGACGATCACTTCGAACTTCTTCGACTGCATCGTCGCCAAGACGAACTATTTCGGCTACAGCTGGAACATCGCCCCCCGCGCCGTCGTGGACGACGGCTATCTGGACATCTCCCTGTTCGAGATGGGGCCGCTCAAATACGCCTTTCTCTTCCCCTTGATCTATTTCGGCCTCTACCAGAGGCGGATGCGGCACTTCAAGGCCAAGCGCGTCGTCATCAGCGGCCGCAACCTGCCCCTCCAGTTCAACGGCGAGTTCCTCGGCGACCGGGACCGCCTCGAATTCCGGGTCCTGCCGCAGGCGATCCGGATGGTCTGCCCGCCGACCCGCCGGGCCGGAAAGAGGTTCCAGAAGGCCGCTTCCTAGCGGCCGGAGACACCCGACCGGCGATGCGGGACGACGCCCGTTTTGGCAGTAATAGGGCCCATGTATCTCCCCCGGCCCCCCCGGGAACCAGTCCCGGCGGTTCCCCCACCGTAAGCGGCGGGTCCCCCTCCGCTACGGGGGCTATACACGGCCCCCATCACTGCCCGGGCAGCGTCCGGCCGAACCCCTTCGCTGTGCTATAATTGAAGCGCAGCGACATTCCCGAGGAGGCCCCATGAAAAAGGTCGTCATCCTACTCTCGGCCGTCCTGGCCGCTCTTGCGGCTTGTTCTCCGCAAATCCACATCGACCTGCTGGGGCAGGAGAAACTCGGGGAGATCGTCCTCGTTTCGAGTCCGGCCAAGGAAAAGATCCTGATGATCGACGTCGACGGCATGATCTCGTCGGCGCTCGACACGGGCCTTTTCTCCCGGGAAAAGAACGCCGTCTCCCGCGTCTTCGAGCGTCTCGAAGCGGCCGCCCGGGACCCCTGGGTCAAAGCGGTCATTCTCAGGATCGATACGCCCGGCGGAGAAGTGACGGCGAGCGACATCATCTATCACGAGATCCTCCGTTTCAAGGAACGGACGGGCCGGCCCGTCCTCGGCCTGATGATGAGCGTCGCCGCGTCGGGCGGCTACTACATCGCCTCGGCCTGCGACCTCATCATGGCCCATCCGTCGACCCTGACCGGGAGCATCGGCGTCATCTCTATCTTCCCCAACGTCGAGTCGCTGATGGCCAAGGTCGGGGTCAAGGTCGACGTCATCAAATCCGGGGCCTCCAAGGACTCCGGCTCCCCGTTCCGGGACATGACGGAAGAGGAGAAAAAGGTCTTTCAGGGGGTCATCGACGAATATTACGAGGGCTTCCTGGGGGTCGTGGCCCGGAACCGGAAAGACAAGATCCCGGCCGAGAAGCTGCGGACGATCGCCGACGGCCGCGTCTATACCGCCCCGCAGGCCTTGAAGCTCGGGCTCATCGACGCCATCGGCTACTTCGACGACGCCTTCGGCCAGGCCCTTTCTCTCGTCCCGCTCAAGAGCGCCAAGCTCGTTTCCTACACGTACTATCCGAAGACCAAGACGAACATCTACGCCGGCCGTCTCGGCGACTTCTCGCCCCTCGACACGAAAGTCCTGGAATCGATGCTGGCGGTCCTCAAGACCGGTTTCTATTATCTCTGGCTGCCCCAGACGCCGTAACTCCCGGGCTTAAGGCCGGGTGACGATCTCGAACTGCGGCGGTCGGAGGATGTGGGCCTTGACCGTGCAGTGGTCGATGGCCTTGACCAGGGCTAATTTGTATTTCCCGGGGAAGTCGGCCGGGAGGTCGACGGAAATCGTCACCTTGTCGATCATCTTGGAGACCTCTCCCCTTTCGGTGTTCATGGTCACGTTCAGGCCCTCGACGGAGATTTTGCGCTCGCGGCAGAAGGCCAGGGTGTAGAACCCGGCGCAGGCGGCCAGGGAAACGAGGAAATAGTCGAAGGGCGAGGGGGCCGTCCCGCCGCCGCCCTCGCGGGCGGGCTGGTCGGTCTTGACGACGAATCCCTTGTATTCGACATCGACCTCGAGTCCGTCTCCGAATTTCACGATCAGTTCTTTCGCGCTCATGAGTTCTCCTTTCCTCTCCTCGCTCGGGGCCCCGTTTCCCGCGGGCCTTCGAGGGCCTTGCGGAACATGGCCAGGATGATGTCCCGGTCCTTGGCCGTCAAGGTCATGCGGAAAAAGATGTCCTGGACCTTCTCCGTGATGAAGGCTCGGTTGGTATCGTGCATGAAGCCGAGGCTGTCGAGCATGTCGCGGAATCGGCGTCCGGCGTCGGCCTGTTCGGCGTGCGTCAAGGGGAAATCCTTCCGGGCGGTGGGATCCGGCGCGTTCTCGAAGGCGATGGCGTGGAGCGTCAGGGTGACGGCGACGCCGAGGTTGTAGGACGGCTGGCGCGCCGCCTGGGGAATGTGGAAACGGACATTGGCCAGGCCGATCTCCTCCTGGGTCAACCCCGTCCTCTCGTTGCCGAAAACGAGGCCGATCCGGGTTTCGGCCGGATACTCGTCGAGGCGCCGGACGCTGTCCGCGAGGGTGATGAGCGGAAAATCGTGGCGAACGCGGGCCGTCGACCCCAGGACGACGTGGAGGTCAGCGACAGCTTCCGCGAGCGAGGGGAAAAACCGCGCCCCCTCGATGACCGACTCGGCGTGGATGGCCGTCCGCCAGGCCGGCGGTTCGAGCTTGTCGAGCCCGACGATGCGCAGGTCCGCAAAGCCCGTGTTGACCATGCCCCGCGCCGCCAGGCCGATGTTCTCCGGGCTGTCCGGCCGGACGAGGACGACGGCGAACCGCGAAAGGTCGATCATGCCGCACGATTATAGCGGAGGACGGGGCCGCCGGGAAGCCTTTACGCGAGGCGTTGACTTGGGCGAAGCGGCGGTGCTATAAATCCTTCATGCCCCAAAAACCAGCTCGTCGCAAGACTGCCTTCCCGAAGCCCCGAGCGGACAAGTCAGGCCTCAAAGGCCTCAAGGCCATTTTCTCCAAACATGGATTCTCAGATTATCGCTGGCTCGACCCGGGCGAGATCGTCGTCGCGGAGTGGGTCCGGATGAAATGCCTGTACGGTTGCCGGGAATACGGAAAGAACGCCGCCTGCCCACCCAACGCGCCGCCGGTCGACGCCTGCGCGCGTTTCTTCCGGGAGTACAAGCGGGCCGCCGTCTTCCATTTCGCCAAGGCGGTCGAGCGGCCCGAAGACCGTCACGCCTGGGGCCGGAAGGTCAACCTCGAACTTCTCAAACTCGAGGGGGACGTGTTCAAGGCGGGCTTCGTCAAGGCCTTCCTGCTTTTTTTCGACAGCTGCGGCATCTGCCTCGAATGCGCGGCCAGCCGGACGGCTTGCAAGGAGCCCAAGCTCTCCCGACCGACGCCCGACGCCCTGGCCATGGACGTCTACAGCACGGTGCGAAAATTGGGCTACCCGATCAACGTCTTGTCCGACTATAAGCAGGAAATGAACCGCTACGCTTTCCTGCTCATCGATTAGGGCGGGTCAACCCCTTGACACCCCGGCTTGATTGCCGGGGCCGGGCTTCCCAGTCCCGGTCCTAGCAAGGCCGGGGCTTGTTCGGGGTTAACCCTGAGCCTCGCTTCTCATCCCCGCCTTGAAAGGCGGGGCTTAGCGTCGGCGAACGGGTCAAGCGGAACAGGCACGCCTTGCCTTCGTAAGAGATCACCAAGTTCCAGCCCGCGTTTTTTGCCCGGTCCTGCCAGATGGTCTCGAACAGGCGGCGGTAGTCCTCCAAAGAGATCTGAGGCTTGAGGTGGGCCGCGGCTTCGTAGAGCTGGAACCAGCGCGGGACGACCCGAACCACCGCCTCCGTGTCGGCAAGCTTCTCCAACGTCACAGGGTTTTCTCTCCGGCGAGCGAAGTCCCAGCACAGGTATAAGACGAATGCGCGCTCGGGCGGGACAAAAGGAACCCAGGTCCTGGCGGCCAGGGCATAACCGGCTCCGTCGCGAAACCAGCCGAAGGCGAAATCCTTCCCTTTTTCCTTGGCCAGGAAAGAGAACAGGCGGACCTGGTCGGAGATATCGATCTCTTCCCGCATCCAGGCCTTGCGCTCGTCCGGGACATCCGGGAAGGACGTCGCCGGGAGCGGGCCGAGCTGGTCCATGCGGATCATGATCGTCTCCATGTGCTGGAAGTACCACCGCCCTTTCACATCGAGAAAGCTGAAACAAAAAGGAGGGGAGAGAGTTTGCTCATCACCCTTATAAGGCAGGGAAATGACGAAATGGACCTGGTTGTCGACCCGGAAGACCTCGGGCTCGGCCTTGAGCATGTCCCAAGCGATCCCCTCCCTGAGCTGCACGAAGTATCCCTTCATCGGCTCCAGGAGCTCGGGATAGTAAGCGCGGATGCGGGCCGCGTCCTCCATTTTTCCAGAGCGAAGGTCGGCCACGAATTCTTTCCAGATGCGGAGGTCGTCATTTTGCGCGGCCGGAAGGGAGGCCGGGACGAGCAAGCCTACGAGAATGATCAAAGCCGGGAGTTTCTTAATCGACATCCTCCCCTCCTTATCCGCCCGACCGGGCCTCGTTTCTTTCTAACGATAGCGGGCCGGAAGGGCCGTGTCAATGCCCTTTCCTGTCCGGCCGCGGCCCGGGTCGCCCTCGAGCAGGGGCTCAACCGGGACGACCTGACCGGGTATTTCGATTGACAAGCGCCCGAAGCTCGGCTATATAGGAGCCACGCCGGAAAGGACACCGGATATCGGGATGGAGGGAAGATCATGATCACCGTCAAGGAAATCCTCGACCAAAAGGGCCACACGGCCTGGACGATATCGCCCGAGGCCACGGTCCTCGAGGCCCTCGAGCTCATGTCCAAGAAAGGGCTCGGCGCCCTGGTCGTTCTGGAGAAGGACGAAGTCGCCGGCATCTTGTCCGAACGGGACTACGCCCGGAAGATCATTCTCATGGGACGGCAGTCCCAGGACACGCCCGTCCGGGACATCATGACCAAGGAAGTCTACGGCGTCCACTTCGAAACGACAGCCGAAGAATGCATGGTCTTGATGACCGACAAACATATTCGACACCTGCCCGTTTGCAAGGACGGAAAGCTCGCCGGCGTCATCTCCATCGGCGACGTGGTCAAGGCCATCATGACCCAGCAGAAGGTGACGATCGAGAACCTCGAAAACTACATCATGGGGAAGTATCAATAAGGGCCCGAAAGAGGGACTGTCCCCAAAGGGGACTGTCCCTCTTTTTTCAGAAATCCATGAGGCGCATCTCGCGCAAAGCGAGGTAGGCTGCGCCGAGCACTCCCGCCGAATCGCCCAGTACGGCTTTCAGCATGGGGATCTTTCTGCCGGGGATCCCGAAAAGGGATTTGTCCATGATCGGCGGGACGTGTTCGTACCAGAGGGGAATGTTCGAGACGCCGCCGCCGAGGACGATGGCCTCGAGGTCGAGGGCGTTGATGCAATTTGCAAAGAGCTCTCCCATGACCCTGAAGGATTCTTCGAAAACCCGGCGTGCAGATCTGTCCCCGTCCAGATATTTCTCGAAGATCTTGTCCGGTGAAAGGCTTTCGCCGGCGAGCTCGGCGTAGCGCCGGGTGAGGCTCGGCCCGGAGAGATAGGCCTCGCCGCAGCCTTTGCGACCGCACTCGCAGGCCCGACCATCGATGTCGATCGAGGTATGGCCGATCTCGCCGGCGTTCCCGTTCGGGCCGCGATGGAGCCTGTTTCCCAAGATGAGCCCCGAGCCCATGCCGGTGCCCAGGATGACGGCCATGACCGTGGAGTACTTGCCAAAGCATTGGGCGAAGAACTCCGCCAGGGCCAGGCAGTTGGCATCGTTCTCGACGATAAGCGGAACTTGAAGCCTGGACCGGAGCAGGCTGACGAGACCGGGCTTCTCGTAAAGTGGTGTATGCGGGGCGCCGTACATGATGTCGTCCCGCGCATGGTAGGTCCCGGGCGTGCCCAGACCCACGGCCTCATAACGGACCGCTCCGGCCGTCTCGGCAATGAGCTCGAGGATATTCACGATGACCCGCTCCCGGCCGAGGCCGGGCTCAGACGGCCGGCGTTTGCGGGCCAGGATCTTCCGTGTCTCGTCAACGAGACAGGCTTCAACCTTGGTTCCACCCAAGTCGATCCCGACAGCAAAACGGCTCACTCTGTGATCTCCGCCGCTATTTTATGGTAACCGCGGATATTTTCCAAGATTGTCGCCATTTCCAGGCAAGGACGGTTCCCCCCCCTTTTTATTTCCGTGGCCGTTTGATACAGTGAATGACCCCGTTGGGAAGACGCGAGAATGCGGATATTTTCGGGCTCGGGCCGGGAGGGGCTTGATGAGAATCGGGTCAGGGACGCTCGGCGAACAACGGACGGCCCGCAGCCAGCGCTTTCTCGTCACGGGCGGGACGGGGTTCCTCGGCAGCCACATCGTCGTCGCCCTGCTGAGAGCCGGCCACCGGGTGACGGTTTTGGCCCGGTCGTCGAAAAAGCTCCCGGCCCGGGATAGGGTCGCCCGTCTCGCCGACTGGTTCGGCCTCGATGAGGGGTTACGCCGGTCTCTCGACGTCGCCGAGGGCGATATCCTCGACCCCGGTTGGGCTGCCGCGGCGCTTGGGGGGACGGCGGGACCTGGCCCGGTCGACGAGATCGTCCACTGCGCCTCGAACACGGCTTTCGCCGAGCGGAAGCGGGCCGAGGTCGAGGCGGCCAACGTCGGCGGGCTCCGCAACGTCCTCGACTTCGCCGCCCGGAGCGGGTGCGTCTTTTTCCACCATGTCAGCACCGCTTTCGTCGCCGGAAGGCAGACCGGGCTCTGCCGGGAGGACTGGGTCGAATCGGGCGAGTTCACCAACGTCTACGAAGAAACCAAGGCCCGGGGTGAGATCCTGGCCCGGGACGTCTGCCGGCGCGAGGGCATCCGGCTCAACGTCTACCGGCCGTCCATCGTCTACGGCGATTCCCGGACGGGACGAACCTTGCGCTTCAACGCTCTCTATTTCCCGGTCAAGGCGGCCGTCTTCCTCCGCGACATCTACCTCGCCGACATTCGCGAGCGGGACGGGAGGAAAGCCTCGGAACTGGGCATCCGGATGAAGGAGAACGGGCATCTTTTCATGCCCATCCGTATCGAGGTCGGCCGGGATGGCGGCATCAACCTCGTCCCGATCGACCACTTCGTCGATGTCTTCATGGCCATCCTGGAGGACGGCCTCGAAGGCGGCGTCTATCACATCGTCAACTCCCGGCCGACGAGGATCGAAGATCTCGTCCTCCACGCCAAGCGTCTTTTCCGCCTGGACGGCATCGAGACCTGCGGGCCGGAGGCCTTCGTCGCGCGACCGAAAAACGCCCTGGAGAACCTTTACGATGCTTATCTCGAGGCTTACCGGCCGTACATGCTGGACCTGCGGACCTTCGAGATCAAGAACGCCGCGGCGTCCCTCGAGAGGCATGGGCTGGTTTGTCCGGAATTCGACTACGACGTTTTCGCCCGATGCATGAGCTACGCTGTGGAGACGGGCTGGGGGGCGCGGCTCTTTCCCTGAAGACACGGGCCGGAGGCCCGCTTTCCGTCATGGCGCCCCGGAGCGAATCGTGTAAAATAGAGCCGCATCTATGGACCGATCAGAGACGGTTGACATCATCCTCGCCTCGGCTTCGCCCCGGCGCCGGGAGCTCATGGCCCGGGTCGCGCCGGAGTTCCGCGTCTTCCCGGCCGACGTCGACGAATCCTCGGTTCAGGGGGAAGACCCGCTCGAGTTCGCCATCGCGGCCGCCGTGCTGAAGGCCAAAACGGCGGCCGAATCCTTCCCCGAAGCCATCGTCATCGGGGCGGATACCGTCGTCGCCCTGGGCCTGCGCATCCTCGGTAAACCGTCCGACCGGGAATCGGCCCGGGCCATGCTCCGGGCGCTTTCGGGCCGGCGGCACCGGGTGATGACCGGGTTGGCCTTTTACAACAAAGCCGAGGCCCGTCTTCTCACGGGCTACGATCTGACCTACGTCACCTTCCGCGAGCTCTCCGCGGAGATGATCGAAGGCTACCTCGACCAGGAAAGCTACCTCGATAAGGCCGGAGCCTACGCCGTTCAGGAGGTCGGTGACGCGTTCGTCTCCAGGCTCAATGGGGATTACGACAATGTCGTCGGCTTTCCCGTGGAAAAGGTCCGGCGGCTCCTGGCCCTGTTCAAGGCCCCGCCGCTCACCGTCGAGGTCGAGGACATCGATTTCCCGGCGAGCTCCGGGAAGGCCGTGGCCGGCGGCCGCAAGCTGCTCATCCCGGGCGCCGTCACCGGCGAAACCGTCCGGGTCCAGGTCGTTGGTGAGCGCGGCGCCGCCCGCGTCGCCGAGGTCATCCGGGTCGAGTCCCCTTCGCGCCACCGGGCCGAGCCCCGCTGTCCTCATTTCGGGCCGTGCGGCGGTTGCCTCTTCCAGAACATCGATTACGGGACCCAGCTCGAGCTCAAGGAACGGCACCTCAGACGGACGCTCGAGGAGGCCGGCATCGCCGAGGCGGCCGCGGCCGTCAAGGCCATCACGCCCTCACCGGACTTCTACGCCTACAGGAACAAGATGGAGTTCGGCTTCGGGGAGAACTGGGGCCGGCTCGTGCTCGGGCTCAGGGAGAGAGTCACGGCCACCCGGCAGACCCACCGCCGCACTCTGTCCATCGACGCGTGCCCGATATTCGGTCCTGTCGTTGAGCGTGTCTTCCCTGCCGTGATCGATTTCGTCCACGAAAAAGGCCTGGCCGTCTTCGACATTCTGTCGGGCCACGGACACGTCCGCCACCTCGTCCTCCGGCAGGGGAAAAGGACCGGGGAGCTCATGGTCATCCTCGTGACGACCGAGCTTCCTGGCACGGATATCGCCGTCCTAGCCGAGCGCCTGATGGCCCACGTCCCGGAACTCAAGAGTTTCGTCCACGTCACGAACAGCCGCCCCTCCGACCTCGTCGAGCACGAAAGGACACGGCTCGTGGCCGGAGCGCCGTTCATCGAGGAAACGCTTCTCGGCCTCACCTTCCGGGTCTACCCCCAGACGTTCTTCCAGACCAACACAGCCGGCGCCGAGCTGCTCTACCGAAGGATCAGGGAAGAATCTCCGCTATCTCCGGAGAGCCGCATCCTGGGGCTTTACTGCGGCAGCGGGCCGATCGAGCTCTCGCTCGCCGGGGCGGTCCGGAAGGTGACGGGTATCGACTCCTCCCCCGCCAATATCGCCAACGCCGTGGAAAACGCCCTGGTCAACCGCGTCGAGAACGCCGCGTTCGTGCCGGGGACGGTCGAGGCCTTGCTGAGCGGACCGCTCCGCGAGCCGGCCAACGTCGTCATCGTCGATCCGCCACGCGTCGGGCTCACGGGCAAGGCGCTCCGCCGGGTCTTGGACCTCGGCGTCCCCGCGGTCGTCTACGTATCCTGCAACCCGGCTTCGCTCGCCCGGGACCTCCGCGGTTTCCTCGATGCGGGCTACAAGGTCAAATCCCTCTCGCCCTTCGACCTCTTCCCCCACACCCCGCACCTCGAAACCCTGGCTATCCTCGAGAAATAAGAGGGACTGTCCCCTAAGAGAGGGACTGTCCCCTGGGAAGGGGACTGTCCCTCTGATTCCTTCTCTTTATGGCCTCAAATTCTTTTGGCGTAAGAGGCATGTCCACAAGACCCAGCCAATCGGCGGGAACGGCGAAGGGGGGAGGATCGATAAGCCCACTATAATCGCGCTGACATTGCTGGCGGATGCTCGACCACTCCCAATCCCAGCTGGAGCGTACCATTCCGGCTCTAACGGGATTGTTCTCGATGTACCGGAGGGCAACGATCAAATACTCTTCGCGTTCAATGAGAAGGTTCTTAAAGCGCCCCTGCCACAGATGCCCGCTGGTGTTGTACTTCGCATGATAATAATGGGCAAAGCAAGTCATTGTCCAATGGATGAACGCACGAACATGTCCCCCGTCTCGAGCGTATACGATCAGGTGAAAGTGATTGGGCATCAAGCAGTAGCCGAAAACCGTCAGCGGGTAACGTCTTTTAGCCTCCCTCAAAAGGCCTATGAAAACAAGATAGTCAAGTCGTGTTCGAAATATCGTGTTTTTATTGTTCCCTCTGTTGATGATGTGATAGAAGGCTCCATCGACGAGTTTTCGGGCGGTTCGCGGCATTCTTTATCCAAAAAAGACTACGCTGGAATAAACGGATGAGGTGACGCTTTTTTCTCACCGGCATAAAAAGTATAAAGAGGGACAGTCCCCTTAAGAGGGGACAGTCCCTCTTATACGGTGCGGGTGGCGATGACATCGACACCCGTGCCGAGGACATCGGTGATGAGGACCTGGCCGCGGCGGACCGGGACTTCGGGCCTCAACTTTGCGATCTCGGCGAGGATGGGGAAGATCATCTCCCTCGGCACGCGGTCGCTGAGCCGGACCGAGACCATTTTCGCCGCAGTGTTCCGGATAGGGACCGACGTGGCCAGGTTCCGCTTTGGACGGAGGATTTCTTCGACGGCGAAGGGTACGCCCTTGTCGCACTGGTTCCCTTGGACGTCGAGCTCCCCGTCCCCGTCCTTGCGGACCTCGAGCTCGCAGCCGACAGGGCAGAGGACGCAGGTCAGGCGGTCGAGGACGGGACGGTCACTCATGGCAGCTCACCTCGAGATCCTCTTCGACGGCCGATCGCACCTTGATTTTCTGGAGCTCGGTCGGGAGGAGGCGGCCGAACTTCTTTCGTGCGTAGACCTTCTTCGTCGCTTTCCCTTTGACGACGACCTGGACGTTCCTGAGCGGCCGGCCGACCCGGAAGTTCCATTCGACGCCGGCCGTCCCGGCCGTCACGAGCTGAGGCAGGGCGTATTTGACGTTCGGTCCGGCGGTGATGCGGATCGTCGCGCCGGCCGGCCTCTCCCCCGCCGCGTAGCGGGCGGCGGATTCCCCGGCCGCGAACCCTTCGAACGAGGCCCAGTCGGCGACGTCGTGGATATGGAGGACATTGCCGCAGGAGAAGACGCCGGAGACAGAGGTCATGAACCTCTCGTCGACGACGGCGCCTCCGGTGAACGGCGAGAGCGCGACGCCCGCCCTCTTCGAGAGCTCGTTCTCGGGGATGAGGCCGATCGATAGGAGCAGGGTGTCGCAGGGGATGACGCTCTCGGTCCCCGGAATGGGCATCAGCTTACCGTCGACCTTGGCCACGACGACGCTTTCCACCCGGTCCCGGCCGCGGATCTCGACAACCGTCGAGCGCAGCTCGAGGGGGATGCCGAAGTCCATGAGGCACTGGCGGACGTTGCGCTCGAGGCCGCTCGCCCAGGACAGGATCTCGAAGACGCCCTTCACCGCCACGCCCTCGAAAACCAGGCGGCGGGCCATGATCAGGCCGATGTCGCCCGAACCGAGGATGACGGCCTCGTTGCCGATGCGGAGATTCTGGAGGTTGACCAGGTTCTGGGCCGATCCGGCCGTGAAAACACCCGCCGGGCGCGTTCCCGGGATCTCGATCATCTCTCGCGTCCGCTCCCGGCAGCCCATAGCCAGCACGACCGCCCCGGCCCGGACGAGGCGGTATCCGGACCGGGAGTTGATCCGAAGGACACGGCCCGGTGTGATGTCAAGGACCATGGCCCCGGTCTCGACCTTGATAGTTTCGCGGACGACGTCCTCGATGAGCCGCTCGGCATACTCGGGGCCGCTGATCGTCTCTTTGTAAAGGAAAAGCCCGAAACCGTCGTGGACGCACTGGTTGAGGATGCCGCCGAGCATCCGGTCGCGCTCGACGAGGAGGACTTTCCCCGCCCCAGCCCGCCGGGCGCCAAGGGCCGCGGCCAATCCGGCCGGGCCACCGCCGATGACGACGACGTCGTGGGTCTCGTTCGCTTCCATCTTCATTCAGCCCTTGACCCGTCCGATAAACAGGCGCGAACCGCCGCCTCGCTTGGTGATCCTGTCGACGGGCACACCTTCGTCCTGGAGGATCTCGACGATCCGCGGCGTGCAGAAGCCGCCCTGGCAGCGGCCCATGCCGCAGCGGGTCCGGCGCTTGACGGCGTCCATCGCCCGCGCCCCAAACGGGTTCCGGAGCGCGGCGACGACCTCGGCCCGTGGGACGTGCTCGCAGCGGCAGACCATCTCGCCCCAGTCGGCGTCGCAGGCGACCCGCTCGGCCCGCTCGTCGTCGCCCACGTGTGCGAAGCGGGTCCGGCGCGGCCGCGCCGGGTTGAAGTCGGGTTTCCGTCTCAAGTCCATCCGCGCACCGATCATCCCGGCCACCATTTCGGCGATGGCCGACGCCGCGGTCAGGCCGGGCGATTCGATACCGACAAGGCTTATCCAGCCCGGACGGAGGGCGCTCTCCTCGACGATGAAATCGCCGAACTTGTCCTTTCCACTCGGGTCGACGAGCTTGGGCCGGAGGCCCGCGTAGCTGTGGATGAAGGAGACGCGGGAGAGCTCCGGCATGAGCCGGACGGCCTCGGCCTTGAGCCGGGCCATGACTTTCCGGGTCGAGGCGGCGTCGCGCTTGTCGTCGACCGGTTCCGCGCTCGGGCCGAGGATGATGTTCCCCTCGAGGGTCGGCGTGATGTGGATGCCGAGGCCGGGGTCGTCGCGTGGCGGCACGGGATAGACGGGGAGATTGAGCCGAAGCCCGCAATCCTTGTCCGTGATGAGATACTCGCCCCGATACGGGAAGACCCGGTAATCGTCGATCCCGGCCAGGCGGGCCACGTCATCGGAAAAAAGGCCGGCGCTATTGACGACCCGGCGCGCCGCGAACGTCCCCTTCGGAGTCGACAGCCGAAACAAGCCGTCGCGGAAGACGACCGCCTCGACGGGCGCTTCAAGCAGGACCCGGGCGCCGTTCTGCCAGGCGCACTCGGCCAGGGCGACCGTGAATTCATAGGGTGAGATGATGCCCGTATGGGGCGAGTAAAGCGCCCAGCGGCCGCGGGCCAGGGGCTCGAGGCGGCGGATGGCGGCCTCGTCCACGATCTCGAGGTCCGGGACGCCGCTTTTATCGCCCTCGGACTTGAGCTCCTCGAGGCGGTTCCTGTCCTCGTCGGCCAGGGCCACGACGAGCTTCCCGGTCTTGCGGTGGGGGACGCCGAGTTCCGACGCCAGACCATAGATCATCCCCAGGCCGGAGACGTTAGTCCTGGCTTTGAGCGACCCGGGCGGGACGTTGAACCCGGCGTGGATGACCCCGCTGTTGCCCTTACTGATGCCCTCGGCCAGGTCGGCTTCACGCTCGAGGAGGAGGAGCTTCAGATCGTAGCGCGAGAGTTCCCGCAGGACGGCGCAGCCGACGACCCCGCCGCCGATGACGGCGACGTCGTAAACCGAGCTTTTCGTTTTGTCCATGGCCTGTCAGCCTGGCATCATATCAAATCAGACCGCAGGCTCAAAGGTCGCTGATGGAGTGAGCCAAAAGGAAAAAGCCTGTTTTTTTGGATTGACAAGGCGCCGCTTTCACGGATATAAGAGAAACTTCTGGCCTCCCAGGGAGAGGGCGAAACGATGCTTGTCAAGATTATCGTCATCGGTGCCTATGCGGCGCTGACTCTGCTCATCGGCTATCTCGGCCTGAAGAAAACCCGGACGTTCGACGATTATTTCCTCGGCGGCCGGACCGTCGGACCGTGGATGTCGGCCTTTACCTACGCCGCGGCCTACTTTTCCGCAGTCCTTTTCATCGGCTTCGCCGGGAAAGTCGGCTGGGGGTTCGGCATGTCGGGGCTGTGGATCGCCCTGGGGAACGCCCTCGTCGGCGTTCTCGGCGTCTGGGGACTCCTCGGAAACCGCATCCGGCGGATGTCCGTCGAGCTTCAGGTCACCACCGTGCCGGAGTTCCTGGAAAAGCGCTACAACAGCCGGTTCCTG
Source organism: uncultured Eubacteriales bacterium (assembly GCA_964525875.1). GTDB lineage: Bacteria > Acidobacteriota > Aminicenantia > Aminicenantales > Saccharicenantaceae > RBG-16-66-30. Next base: position 7,525 of record CAZGJS010000019.1, on the reverse strand, counting down.
AAGCTCATCGCCTCGTTGGCCGTTTTTCTATTCCTCGTCCCCTACTCGGCCGCCGTCTTCATCGGCCTGTCCTTCCTTTTCAAGGCGAACTTCGGCCTGGCCTACGGCACAGCCCTCGTGTTCATGGGCCTGTTCACGGCCTTCTATCTTGTCCTTGGCGGCTACAAGTCCATGACCATGATCGACGTCGTCTTCGGAATCATCATGTGCTTTGGCTCGGCCGTCCTCATCGGGAGCACGCTCCAGAAGGCCGGCGGACTAGGGAATCTGACTGCGGGCCTCGCGGCCATCGACCCGCGGCTCACGGCCGCCGTCGGCCCGGCCGGCGTCTGGCCGCTTTTTTCTCTCGTCTTCCTGACGAGTGTCGCCCCCTTCGCCATGCCCCAGCTCGTCCAGAAGTTCTACGCCATCAAGGACGAGCGGGCCATCCGAAGGGGCATGATCGCCTCGACGGCCTTCGCGGCCCTGATCGCGGGGACAGCCTACTTCACAGGAGCCGCGGCCCGGCTTTTCCTCACGCCCGAGAGCGCGCCCGGGGCCTTCGCCGCCGGCCAGCCGGTTTTTGATGTCGTCATGCCGGAGTTCCTGGCCAAGGTCATCCCGCCGTCCCTTTCCGTCGTCATGATGCTCCTCATCCTCTCCGCGTCGATGTCGACGCTCGCCGCCCTGGTGCTCATCTCGAGCTCCTCGGTCATCAAGGACCTCTACGCCGGTTTCGTCAACCCCGGCGTCCCTGACCGGACACTGACCCGGATGATGCGGGTCACTTCAGCCATCTTCATCCTCCTCTCTGTCGTCCTGGCCTATCTCCGTCCGGCGACGATCGTCGCCATCCTGTCGGTCTCGTGGGGGGCGATCGGCTCGTTCTTCCTCGGGCCGTTCGTCTGGGGTCTTATCAGCAAAAAGGTGACGAAATTCGGTGCTTTGGCGTCGGCGATCCTCGGCCTCGGGGCGTGCCTGGGCCTCGCCATCGCCGGGATGGCACCGGCGGAAGCGGGAACGATCGGGATGATCGTTTCGCTCGCCGTCAACCCACTGGCCAGCCTCGCCGGGTAACGGCCGTCAGTAGCGGAAGATCATTTCGAATTGCAGCCAGTTGTAGCTCGCGGCCCCCGGAAAGTAAAAACTCCCCGGAATGAAGTGCTCCCAGATCAAGCGGCCCGTGAGGAACTTGCTGATCTTATAGTTCAAACGGCCTTTGAGGAGCGTGCCGCGCGTACGACCGATACCGCCGGGAAACACTCCCGGCTGCGCTTCGACCGCGCCCAGACGCTGGAGCATCAGCAAGCCGTCGGACCGGCTGCCGAAGTCCAGGGCAATGGAGCCGTAGAGGGACGTCAGGTTACTCCAATAGGACGGGCGGCTCTCCCGGGTGAACGTGTAGATGTAGCTCTCGCTCCATTTCGGCCAGCGGCTGAAGATGGGGTCCCAACCTTCGATCTTCTCCGTCCCGGGACGGTCGCCGCTGAGGAAGATGCCGCCGAAGACGACCGTCTTGAGGAGAGGCAGAGCGCCCGCGATGTCGTAGTCGAGATGGACGATTCCGCCGAAGGCCGAGCGGCCGGCGTCGCCGTAAGTGCCCGTCTGAACGGCTCCCTCCGCCGTAAGCATGAGGGGGCGGAGGATCGGCACCTGGGCCCGGAGTCCGAACGTGTCGATCCTTCCCGCGACGGGGAAGAGCTCCGTTCCAACGGTCAGTTTGCGGACGGCATAGGCATCGATCTTTGCTTTTCCAAAAGCCCCAGAATAGTAGAAGGCCAGGGCGTTCTCGGGCTGCTCTGCCAGCGGCTGTGGCCGTTCATTGATCACGGGAAGGTACTTATCGTGCGTTTCCTGAGCATGGAGGAAAAAAATGAGCTTGTGGTTCGGGCGCAGGTCGGCGTCGACACGGAGGGCGTTGAAGTAGTAGGAGCGGGATCCGTCGAGCGGCGTGCCGTCGGCGATGACGAAGCCCTCGCCCAGGTTGATGTCCTGGCGCCCGGCCGTGATGGTGAACGGCAGGCGGCCGGAAATCCTCCACTTGACATAGAGGTTGTCGAAGAAGATTTCGTGCCAGTTGAACGCCCGGTCCTTGGGGGCCAGAAAGACGCGGAATTCGTTCGTGACCTTGCCCAGGATCTCGAGGTTCTTCGCCGCCCACCAGTTCAGGCCAAGGGTCGTCCTGTTCCGGGAGTAGGCAACGCCGTCGCCGGCCGTGTCGTCGAGGCTGACAGCGTTGTCCCAGGCCTCGAAACGGAAACGCTCAACGAAGATGAGCTTCAGGCGCGGCGCCGGCTTTTCCTCCGCCCAGACGAAGGGCGAGATGACGGCCGCCGCGATGAAACCCCAGATTAACGCTTTTCTCAACTTGACTCCAATCCTATGCAATGACCAGAGGGCATATTACCACAGGCCGGAGGATAGGGGGAAGAAGGACGGTCAGTAGAGCCCGGTCGAGCCGAAGCCGTCTTCGCCGCGCGAGGTGCCGTCGAGCGAATCCGACTCGACGACCTCGACGGCCGCCACGGGCTGGACAAGCATCTGGGCGATCTTCATGCCCTTTCGGACAGCGAACGGAGCGGCGCCGAGGTTGATCATGACGACCTGGACCTCACCGCGGTAGCCGGAGTCGACAACGCCGGCCAGCCGGTGCACGCTCTTGAGGGAAATGCCGCTCTTGTCCCAGACGAGCCCGACATGACCGTCCGGGACGGCCACCTGGATCCCGGTCGGGACGGCGAAGACCTCACCTGGCGCGAGCTCGCGGTCGACGACAGAGAAAAGGTCCAAGCCGGCATCGCCGGGGTGGCCGTAGACGGGGAGCTTGGCCTCGGAGTGAATGCGCTTGACTCGGAGTTCCATGGTCGGCGCCCCTTTCATTCCGGCCCTTCGATCCGGACATCGTCGAAGTACGGCTTGGCCGCCGCGACGATGTCCTCGAGCTCGGGCCGGCTGAACGGCTTGACCTCAAGGAAAACGGGGTCGATCGTCGTCTGGGGCACGAACTGCTGGATGAGGTAGTTGGCCGCCCCGTTGAGCCATTCGCCGATCTTGACGACGTCCTCTTTCCCGACAAAGCCCGGGACGACCGTCGTCCGGAAGGTGTGCCGCACGCCCGAGTTCCGCAGGATGTCGGCGCTCCTGACGATGCTCTCGACGTCGACGTTCACGCGGGTCACCTCGCGGTAACGCTCGAGGGGGGCCTTGACGTCCATGGCCACCCAGTCGAGGAGCCCGGCGGCGAGAAGCCCCTCCAGACGCTCCGGGAACGAGCCGTTCGTGTCCAGCTTGACAAGAAGGCCGCGCTCCCGGACGACGCGGACGAGGTCCTCGACGTCCTCGTGGAGAAGGGGCTCCCCTCCCGTCAGACAGACGGCTTCGAGCCAGCCTTTCCGGCCGTCGAGATAGGACAGGAAGATGTCGACGGGCATCGTCTGGATCGTCTCGGGCCTCAGCACGAGCTCGGAGTTGTGGCAGTAAGGGCAGCGGAAGGAGCAGCCGCCGAGGAAGACCGTCGAGGAAATGTGGCCGGGGAAGTCCCGGCTGGAGAATTTCTCTATCCCCTTGATTTCGACCACTCGTCGAACTCCTCCGCCGAGTTGATCACGACCCGGACGATGCCCTGGGTGTGGGCGACGAGGGTCGGCAGGATGATGGCGCCCTTGTCGTCTCTCTTGATGACATTGATAAACTCGCGGATCTTGGCCTTGCCCTGGGCCTGGGTCAGGTTGTACTCGGCGTACGCGGTCTCCGTTTCGGCCAGCCGCTTCTTCAGCGCTTCACACTTGTTGCAGTTAGGGTAGGTAAAGAGCAAGTAATCCATTTCGACACCGCCTCATCGGAAATAAGCCGGGACTCAGGCGATCTTGTTGTAGGGCGTCCGGTCCTTGAACTCCTGCTGTTTCCCGTCGTTCCAGGTCCGGACCGGCCGCATGTAGCCGACGATCCGGCTGTAAACCTCGGTCTCGTCGCCGCAGTCCGGGCACTGGAAATGCCGGCCGGGAAGGTAGCCGTGGTTCATGCAGACACTGAACGTCGGGGTGATGGAGAAGTACGGCAGCTTGGTCTGGGCGATCCGCTGGACGAGCTTCTTGCAGGTCTCGCCGTCGATGGCCTCGGGCAAGAAGGCGTGGAAGATCGTCCCGCCGGTGTAGAGCGGCTGGATCTCCCCCTGGTGCTGGATGGCTTCGAAGATATCCCGGGTGGCGTCGACGTTGAGCTGGGTGGAGTTGGTGAGATAGGGGTACTTCTCCGTGCCGGACGTGTGGATCCGGGGGTATTTCTGCCGGTCGAGCCGGGCCAGGCGGTAAGCCGTGGATTCCGCCGGCGTCGCCTCGAGGTTATAGAGGTTGCCCGTCTCCTCCTGGAACTCGCGCAGGACGCCGCGCATGAAATGGAGCGTCTCGACGGTGAAATCGCGGCCTTCGGGGCTGCCGATGCCCTTCTTCAGGAAGTTCATGCAGGCCTCGTGCATGCCGCAGATGCCGATCGTCGAGAAGTGGTTGTCGAAGTGGCCGAGGTAGACCTTGGTGTAGGGCATCATGCCCTTGGCCAGCATGTTGTTGACGATCTCGCGCTTGGTCTCGAGCGTCTCCTTGGCGATGGTCATGAGCTCCTTGAGGCGGTCAAAATAATCGTCCTTGGACGTGGCCTCGAAGGCGACCCGATTGAGGTTGACCGTGACGACGCCGACGGACCCCGTCGAGTCGCCCGGGCCCCAGATGCTCCCCGGCCGGCGCATGAGCTCGCGCTGGTCGAGATTGAGCCGGCAGCACATGGCCCGGATGTCGCCCGGGTTCATGTTCGTCCCGATGTAGTTCTGGAAATAGGGGATGCCGTACTTGGCCGTGGCGTCGAAGAGGAGCTTAGCCTTGGGGGAATCCCAGTCGAACTCGCGGCTGAGGTTGTAGGTCGGGATGGGGAAGGTGAAGACCCGGCCCTTGAGGTCGCCCTCGATCATGATCTCGAGGAAGGCCCGGTTGATCCAGTCGACCTCCTTCTGGTAGTCGCCGTAGCAGGTGTCGAGCTCCTTGCCGCCGACGACGGCCCGCTTATTCTTCATGTCCTCGGGGATCGTCCAGTCGAAGGTCAGGTTGGAAAAAGGCGTCTGCCAGCCCCAGCGGCAGGGGACGTTGAGGCCGAAGATGAGCTTCTGCATGTCCTGCTTGACGTCCTCGTAGCTGAGATTGTCGTGGCGAACGAAGGGGGCGAGGAGCGTGTCGACGCTCGAGAAGGCCTGGGCGCCGGCGAACTCGGCCTGCATCGTCCCGATGTAGTTGACCATGTGCAGGGTCAGGGTGTCGAGGTGCTTGGCCGGGTTGGAATGGACCTGGTTCGGGACGTGGCCGAAGCCCTTGCGGATGAGGTTCTCGAGCGACCAGCCGGCGCAGTAGCCGACGATGGGGTAGCTCAGGTCGTGGATGTGGAAGTCGCCTTCCTCGTGGGCCTTCTTGGCCCGTTCGGTATAGATCTGGTTGAGGGCGAAGTTCGAGAGGACCTCGCCGGAAACGCGGGCGTTGAGGCCGGCGAAGCTCATCACGCCTTCGTTCGAGTTCTCCCGGATCTTCCAGTCGGCGTTGCTGAGGTAGTCCTTGACCAACCGCTCGAGGTTGAGCCCGATCTTCTTGGCCTCGCGGATGCCCTTGTGCTTCTCGCGATAGAGGATGTAGGTCTTGGCGACCTCGAGGTAGCCCTGCTTCATGAGGACCATCTCGACGATGTCCTGGATCTGCTCGACGGACGGGACGGTGTAGCCGCCGAACTTCTCCTCGATCATGAAACAGACGATGTCGGAAGCGGTCTTGGCGATCGTCCGGTCCTTGATGCCCTGGGTCTGCATCGCCTTGAAGATGGCGTTGGTGATCTTCTCCTGGTTGAAGTCCGTTACGGAACCGTCTCTCTTTTTGATCCTGCCGATCGTGCTGACCATGATCCGCCTCCTTCTTCCTTCTTTTTTGCCCTGCTCACAAGCCTGGGATTTTCGCAGGCAACGTGCTAAAATCAGCCCTTCCAGAAACCATGGCGAAAACTAACAGCCTTTCGGCCATATCCCATATATTGTGGAGTTTTTTAAGGAAAATACCAAATATTGTATTTTCCGAGCAGACTCTACACCCGGAAAAAAGACTTGTCAAGCCCTTTCGAGGGATTTTTTTAAGTTATTGAGGCAACGATGGATATTATCGAAATTCGGACGCGAAGCAAGGAAGAATTCGTCGATTTGACGGCCGAAGTCGACCGGGTCGTGGCGGCGTCGGGGGTCGCGAGCGGCGTGTGCGTCGTCACCGTCCCCCACACGACGGCCGGCGTCACCGTCAACGAGAACGCCGACCCGGACGTTATAGCGGACTTGCTAATGACGCTGCGGCGGATCGTGCCCGACTCGCTTGCCTACGCCCACGCCGAAGGGAACTCCCCGGCTCATGTCAAGGCCTCGCTCGTCGGGTCGTCGGTGAGCCTCGTCGTCGAGGGCGGACGCCTGCTGCGGGGGACCTGGCAGGGGGTTTTCTTCTGCGAGTTCGACGGACCCCGGACGCGGAAGGTTTGGATTCAAATCGTCGGCTAAGTTTGAGCCCGCTCGTCAGATTCCGAGTCGGGGAATCCCGAAGCCGCGCATGAAAATTAGCAGGGACAGCATAATTCGAGATGAATCCGCCGTCGGGCGGTGATGATGGCCGCCCGCAAGCCCCCGTAGCGGAGGGGGACCCATCGGGAACCGATGGGGGAACCGCCGGGACTGGTTCCCGGGGGCCCGGGGGATAAGGGTGGCCTCATCGCCGCATTCCGGCGGCGGATGACCTTTAATAGACCAGGCCGAGCTTCCTGAGCTCGGCGGCGAGGTCGGTCGCGGGCGTGTAGTGGATTCCGGCCAGCCCGGCGGCGACGGCGCCCGCGATGTTCTCTTCCATGTCGTCGATAAAGACGCACTCCTGAGGCTTCGTGCCGGCGAGTCGCACAGCGGCGAGGTAGATGGCCGGGTCGGGTTTGAGGAGCTTGAGTTCGTAGGACAGGACGTAGTCGTCGAAGAACAGGATTTCGGGGAACCTCGTCCGGACGAAAGAGAAGCGCTCGGGATCGGTGTTCGAGAGGAGTAACGTCTTATAGCCCGCCGCTTTAGCCCGGGCAAGGACATCGATCGCGGGCGCGTTCAGCGAGAAGATATCGTTGTACATCTCGAAGAAGGCCTCGTAGGAAATGTCGGCACCGACCAGTCCCGTGACCCGTTCGAAAAACGCGCGCGGCGTCACGGCCCCCGCGTCGAAGCGGCGGAGGAGCTCGAGGTCGCCGTGGACGGTCGCCTTGACGTCCTCGAACGGTTTCCCCGCCCGATCGGCCAGCTTGCGCAGGAAGATGTTGTTGTCGAACCACAAGACGACGCGGCCCAGGTCGGAAATAACGGTGCGGATCATGGGTTAACGGACTCCCTAGCCGTGGAATTGGAAGGGGTTTTATACCAGAAATCCCTTTCCTGAGCAATAGCCGGCCTCGTCGGTGTCAAGCCAACATGAATACTTCCGGTTTCCACCAACGTGAAAACTTCCGCTTT
>CAZGJS010000018.1:0-51723 GCA_964525875.1 uncultured Eubacteriales bacterium | reverse complement strand
CCGCAGAAACCGGGGCCGAGGGGGTTGTCGGAGGAAGCATAAAGCGGGGATTTAGACTTTCCGGGACGGATACGCGGACTCCTCCCATCGGATCCGGACCGGGAAGGCGTATGAAATCACCGCAGCGGACGGAGACAATCCCCGAGGACCCGCTGCGGGGGTGAACCTTTAACCATCTTGCTTCGTTGTACCCTGTGAAGTCCCACAAGAGGAGTTTCAAGGTGTCGGACCGGCTAAGCGTTCCCTTGACCGCCGGATGGCAACGTCATAAAGTTCCCTTGGGGCACAGCTAGACCAGGCGGCGGATCGAGGAGCGGACACACGTGGACGAACGAAGGGACCCCGGAACGATGGTCGAGCCGACCGAGATCGCCTCTCTCCTGGAGCGGATTCAGGACGGGGACCGGGAGGCTTTCATGACGATCATCCGGCTCTATCAGCAGAAAGTGTTCGTCATGGCCTACTCCATCCTCCGCAACCGAGAGGACGCCCTCGACGCCGTCCAGGAGACTTTTCTCCGGCTCTACCAGAAAGCCGGCCTCTACAAGCCCGGCAACTCGTTCCAAGGCTGGCTCCTGCAGATGGCCAAGAACATCAGCATCGACAGCTACCGGAAGCACCAGAAAAAGCGGCAAGAATGGGAGACGTCGAAGCCCCTCGAGGAAATTCCCGTCGCGGTCGAGGACAGGGCCTCGGATTCGACCGCGTCCGACCTCCGGAGCGCCTTTGCGCGGTCCGTCGAGAAGCTGGCCAACAGGCAGAAAATGGTTTTCGTCATGAGACATTACAACGAGCTTCAGTTCAACGAGATCTCCGAAGCCATGCGGATCTCGGTCGGGACGGCCAAGTCGCTCCATTTCAAGGCCGTCCAGAATCTCAAAAAGTGGCTGACGCCGGATTTGGGGATGCAACGATGAATAAATGCGCGCTGAAAAGGGACGATTGGGCGGCCTTCCTCTCGGGCGACCTGGAGGAAGGAAGGAGACGGACGATGGCCGAACATCTCGAAAAGTGCCCCGACTGCCGGGCCGAGGCCGATGAGATGAGACGGGTCCTGGAAAAGACAGAAGCCGTCAAGGCCGAGATCCGCGTGGCGGTCGCCTCCGTGAATTGGGAGGCGCTTCCCGCCGTGATCGCCGACCGCATCCTGGCCAATACCGGCAAGCCGGAAAAGGCTCCGCGGGCCGGCTGGTTCCGGGCCTGGGCCTTCCCGCTCCGGATGAAGCCGGTGCTGGCCGGGCTCGCCGCCGGCCTCATCGTCGGCGCGGCCGCCATGTACCTGGCCTTGAGAACCCCCGGGCCCCGTCCGGGCGGGGACACGGGCTATTACGCGTCCGGAGAGTTCCTGGATAGGGCCGAGCTCGAAATGGCCCGCCGGAGCACCCTGGACTACCTGGAGAAGAGCCAATACGTCCTTCTTGACGTCTTCGAATCGGCCGGGGAAGGGGGCGGGACCCCGGCCCCATTCCGGTCGGAGCAGGCCCGGGACCTCCTCTCGAGGAAAAAGTACCTCAACGCCCAGCTCGAGAAGTTCCAGATGGCCAAGGCCAAGGCCATCTGCGACCAGATCGAGATGCTCTTCCTGGAGCTCGCCCAGATCAGCGACGAGCTGCCCGCCGCCGAGCTCGGCAGGATCCGGGGCTTTGTCGAGGAGCGCCAGCTCCTCCTGAAGATCAACCTGGTCAAGAAAGAATTGCAAAGCGAGATCTGACATGAAAAAATTCACCGTTCTCATCGGCCTGTTTTTCGTCTTGTCGGCAGGGTCGGGCCTTTACGCCCAGACGACCCCGGACGAGACGCTCTTCAGGGAGGCCAAGCTCCTCGTTTTCGACAAGAGCTGGGAGGCCGCCTTGATCAAGCTCGACGACCTCCGTGAGAAATTCCCCAACGGCCCCTATGCCGGCCAGGCCCTCTTTTATAAGGGAGAGTGCCTGAGCGGCCTCGGCGGCCGGGAGAGGGACGCCCTGCGGGCCTACAAGGACTATATCCGGCTTGCCGACGCCAAGCCCAGCCTCGTCGAGGAATCCGAGGGCTCGATCGTCGAGCTGGCTTTCGCGCTCTATGAAAAGGGCGACGCGTCCGCGCTCCGGGACATCGAAGACCGGCTCGGACACGGGAACAAGGCCGTCCGCTACTACGCGGCTTACAAGCTGAGCCTTGTCCAGGATAAGAAGTTGGCCGCCAAGGCCGCGCCCGTCCTCATGAATATCGTCGAGTCCGAGAAGGACCCGGAGCTCCTCGACCGGGCCCGGATCGCCCTCCTCCGCGTCTCGCCCGAAAGCCTGAAATCCGCCGAGGACAGGAGGACCGCCCCCGGCTCACCTCGGATGCTCAAGATCCGGATTTGGAACAAGGGCCAAAAAGAACCCGCGTTCTCGCTTAACATCCCCTGGGCCCTGGCCGACCTGGCCCTGGGCGCCATGGACGAGGATGACCGGGCGGAGCTCCGGAAGAAGGGGTACGACCTGACCAAGATCGTGAACGAGCTGGCCAAGTCCAAGGAGAGCATCCTCCGGATCGTGGGCGACGACGGTTCGATCATCGAGATCTGGATCGAATGAATCAAGGAAAGGAAGGGAAAAAGACCATGAAAAAAACAGCCATCATCCTCCTGGCCGTCCTGGCCATCGCGTTCATCGGCGCTCCGGTCCTCAGGGCCGAGCGGGCCAACGATTTCAAAGCCATCCAAAAGGCCGTCAAGAAGAACCCGGCTTACGAGCCCGGCCGCGAAGCCAAGTGGCTCAAGATCCTCATCACGGACAGCCGGGATAAGGAGGAGCGGGTCAGCGTGACCCTGCCCCTGGCCCTCATCGAAGTCCTCCTGAACTGCACGGACAGCCGGCATTTCAAGGTCGACGACGGGGACTGTGAGATCGACCTCAAGGCCCTCTTCGCCGACCTGAAAAAGGCCGGCCCCGCGGCCCTTATCGAAATCCGCGACGAAGGCGCCCTCATCAAGATCTGGCTGGAATAATTCTCCGCCTTTTTTATTTTTTCACAGGGACGGTTTTCTGCAGTAGCTTATAGTTCCGGGGAAGGACATAGAACCGGCTTTCCGCCTTGACCCAGGCGGTTTGTCGGCCGATCCGGTTGCTGCCGTAGGCGATCCAGCAGTAACCGTTCTCGCCCCAATCCTCGCTCCAGGAATTTTTCATCAGCCAGGCGCCGCGGTCATCATCCCACCCGACCAGCACGACGGCGTGGCCGTCGCCGCTCGAATCGGAAGCGACATCTTCGCTGTAAACGCCCTCGGTGTAGCCAAAGAAGTTCCCGGAGACGACCCTCATGCGCGTGCTCACCGGACCATGCGTGCAGATCGCCTGTTTGATCTGCTGGGTCGTGGGATGCTCGACGGAGGCATCGACGAACGCCCAGGCTAAGGCGTCCAAGGGAGTCGCCGGATTCGTGCAGGCCCGGTTGGTGGCCGTATAGGGGACGGTCGCTTCGGTGACGTTCCCCTCCCGGACCATGTGCTCCAGGGCCTTGGCCGCCAGCCCGCCGCTGCAGCTCCCGGCGTCCTCTCCGGCGTTCGTTTGGCCGCAGTCGTTGATATATTGCTCTGAGAGGTCGAGGGTGACGCCGTTGCGCAGAAGATAGCTCGCCTCATAGGCCCCGGCGGCGGCGAAGGCCCAGCAGTTGTTGCAATCCTGTTCCTTGACCGGGGTCACTTTCCCCTGGTCGCGCCAGTTGAAGGCCCTATACGTGGCCGAACAGACGGGCAGCTTGAATTCAGGCATCTTAGCCTGGAGCGTGGGGTCGGCCTTGAGGGCGGCCGTCCTCGCTTCCAGGTCGGTTTTCAAGAGCGTGACCGACCGTTCGTTGACCGCTCTCCGCCAAGCCGGAGTGAGTTTCGGGTCGTCGAAATCGCCCAGAAGCTTCGCTTTCGGCTTATCCAAGGCCTTGGTGTAGCCGACCTTATAGCGCAGTCCTTTCTGCTGGATCTCCGCCCGCATCGCGCTCAAGGTCTGCTTGATGGCCGGCGAGGCGCTGAGTTCCCGCAGTCTCAGTCGTTCTTTCTGCGACTGGACTTGCACCTGGCCCGGAGCGGAGAACACGCTCCAAACCATGATGCTCAAGGCCAAGAGACATAGAAAGACGTTCCGCCATCGTGCTGTCATGGGTCCCTCCTGATGGATTTCTTTGAGATCACATTAGCGCGCCGGGCAGGGTTTTGTCAATCCCCCTGGGAGAACCGCCGTGGCCGAAGAAAGAAGAACGAGGAGGAGTGGGAGAGGAAAGGGGACACGCACCAAGGGGACATGTCCCCATCCCCATTAAGAGGGACAGTCCCTCTTTCCGTTGACAAGGCCTCCGGGCCCCCATAAAATGGGGAGGCCAGGAGGTTTAGTTGGGCAAAACGCTGACGGAGAAAGTGCTCGGCCGCAAGGCGGGCAAGGATGTCCAGGCCGGAGAAGTCATCACCGTTTCCCCGGATTGCGTCCTCTCCCACGACAATTCGGCGGCCATTATCCAGGAGTTCAGGAAGCTCGGCGTCAAGAAGGTCAGGGCGCCGGAGAAGATCGTCATCGTCCTGGACCACATCGTCCCGGCCTCCGAGGAAAAGTACGCCCAGAACCACAAGTCCATCCGCGAGTTCGTCGCCGAGCAGGGGATCCCCCATTTCTTCGACATCAACGCCGGCATCTGCCACCAGGTCCTGCCCGAACAGGGCTTCGCCCTTCCCGGCAAGGTCATCGTCGGCAGCGACTCCCACACGCCGAGCTACGGCGCTCTTGGGGCCTTCGCCACCGGCATCGGCCGGACCGAAACCGCTTGCACCTGGGCGACCGACGAGATCTGGCTCCGCGTGCCGGAGACCATGCGCATCGACCTCTCGGGCCGTTTCCGGGCCGGAATATTCGCCAAGGACCTCAGCTTGAAGATCATCGGCGACCACGGCGCCGAGATGGCCAACTACAAGGCCGTCGAATTCGCCGGGCCCGCGGCCGGCGATCTCAGCGTCGGGGCCCGGCTGACGCTGGCCAACATGTCCGCCGAGATGGGCGCCAAGAACGGCTATTTCGCCCCGGACGCGAAGACCCTGAAATGGCTCGAGGGCCGGGCCCGGGGGCCTTTCGTCGTCGCCTCGTCGGACCCGGACGCCCGCTTCGAATCCGTCCTCACATACGACCTCGGAGCGCTCGATCCCCAGGTCGCCTGCCCGCACACCGTCGACAACGTCAAGCCCGTTGGGGCTGTCGCCGGCAAGCCCGTCAATCAAGTCCTCATCGGTACGTGCACCAACGGGCGCCTCGAAGACCTCGAAGCCGCCGCGGCCATCTTCAAGGGCCGCAAGGTCCATCCGTCTGTGCGGTGCCTCGTCATCCCCGCCTCGTGGGAAGTCTACCGGGAGGCGCTCAAGAGCGGCGCGCTCGCAGTCCTAGTCGACGCCGGATGCGTCATCCTCAATTCGGGCTGCGGGCCGTGCCTCGGCGCCCACGAGGGCATCATGGCCGCCGGCGAGGCCTGCCTGAGCACTTCGAACCGCAACTTCCGGGGCCGCATGGGCCACCGCGATTCCGAGATCTACCTGGCCTCCCCGGCCACGGCCGCCGCGACCGCGGTCGCGGGCAAGATCGCCGACCCGAGGGAATTCGCATGAGCCAAGGAAAAGTCTGGAAATACGGCGACAACGTCAACACGGACGTCATCTTCCCCGGCCGCTACACCTACCAGATCATGCCGCCCGAAGAGATGGCCAAGCACGCCCTTGAGGACCTCGACCCGGAGTTCGCCGGGAACGTCAGGTCCGGCGACGTCATTGTGGCCGGCAAGAACTTCGGCTGCGGCTCGTCCCGGGAACAGGCGGCCGCTTGCCTCAAGGGAGCGGGCGTCCTGGCCGTCGTGGCCCGCTCCTTCGCCCGCATCTATTTTAGAAACGCCATCAACCTCGGCCTGGCCGTCCTCCAGTGCGACGAAGCCGTCGACGCCCTGGAGAAGGGCGACGACATCGAGGTCGATTTCGCCCGCGGCGAAATCCGTTCGGCCAAAGGCACGTTCCGTTTCCTGCCCCTCCCGGATTCCGTCATCGGCATCCTCGAGGCCGGCGGCCTGCTCGAATACACGAAAAAGAAACTCGAAAAGGAGTGACCATGCCAAAACACAAAATCGCCATCCTCCCCGGCGACGGAGTGGGGAAGGAAGTCGTCGAAGCGACGATGATCGTCCTCGACAAGGTCGGCCTCGACGCCGAGTACATCTATGGGGACATCGGCTGGGAATTCTGGCGCTCGGAAGGAAACGCCCTGCCCGACCGGACGCTCAAGCTTCTCCGCGAAACGGACGCCTGCCTTTTCGGAGCCATCACCTCCAAGCCCAAGGAGGACGCTGCGGCCGAGCTCGCGCCCGCCCTCCAGGGCAAAGGGTTGTCCTATTTCAGCCCGATCGTCCGCTTGCGCCAGGAGTTCGACCTCTACCAGAACCTCCGGCCCTGCAAGGCCTACCCCGGTAATCCTCTAAATTATAAGGAGGGGATCGATCTGGTCATCTTCCGGGAGAACACCGAAGGGATGTACGCCGGCGTGGAGTTCCTGCCCCTGCCCCAGGTCGTCCGGGACGCGCTCCTGACGCACCCCAAGATGAAGCGCTTCAAGGACGTCCCGGCCAACGAGATCGCCGTTTCGACCCGCATCATGACCAAATCCGCCTGCGCCCGGATCGTCCGGGCCGCCTTCGAGTTCGCCAGGAAGTACGGCCGGAAATCGGTCACGCTCATCGAGAAGCCGAACGTGCTCCGTGAGACGGGCGGCCTGATGCTCGACACGGCCCGCTCGGTCGCCAAGGATTATCCCGACATCAAGTTCTGGGACGCCAACGTCGACGCCATCTGCATGTGGCTCCTCAAGAACCCCCACGACTACGATGTTCTCGTCGCCGAGAACCTCTTCGGCGACATCATCTCCGACCTCGCCGCCCAGCTCGTCGGCGGGCTGGGCTTCGCCTGCAGCGGCAACATCGGCGACCGCTACGCCGTCTTCGAGCCGACGCACGGCTCGGCGCCCAAGTACTCGGGCATGTACAAGGTCAACCCCATCGCCACCATCCTCGCGGCCAGGATGATGCTCGACTGGATCGGCGAAACGGACAAGGGCCGGGCGGTCGAGGAGGCGATCGCGGAAGTCATCCGGGAAGGGAAGGAGCGAACTTACGACATGGGCGGACACTCGACGAGCCTCGACATGGGCCGGGCCGTCGCCGCCAAGCTCTAGGCGCCGGGCCGGCGGGCGGACACATGCTCATCCTCGCGGTCGACACGACGACGCCCAGCGGCTCCGTGGCCCTCCTCGAGGACGACGCGCTCCTCGGCGAGGCCAACATCGAATCGGCGGCGACCCATTCGGCCCGCCTCCTCCGCTCCGTCGATTTCCTTCTCGCCGCCCATGGACGGGACGTCAAGGATATCGGCGCGTTCGCCGTGGCGGCGGGCCCGGGCTCTTTCACCGGTATCCGCATCGGCGTCAGCGCCGTCAAGTCGCTGGCCTACGCCTCGGGAAAACCCGTCGCGCCCGTGTCGACGCTCCTGGCCCTTGCTTCGAAGCTCGCCGCCGACGGCCCCCGCCTCGTCTGCCCTCTTCTCGACGCGAAGAAAGAGGAGATCTACGCCGGCCTGTTCGAAGTCCATAAGGCCGGCCTGACCGAGCTCATCCCCCAGGGCGCCTACATTCCGGACGCCTTTTTCGCCCGGCTTCCCGCCCGGCGGGTCATCGCCTTCGCCGGGAGCGGCCTGGCCGTTTACCGCGCGAAACTTCTGCCCTACGTCCGGGACAAGGCCCGCTTCCCGCGCCGGTCCTCGTTTCTCGCGGCCGAAGTCGGCCGTATCGGCTGCGGCATGATCCGCGAAGGGAAGGGCGTCGGCGCCGCAGCCCTCGAGCCCTTCTATCTCCGGAGGTCGCAGGCCGAGGAAAAATGTCGACCCTGATCGAGGGCGATAGCCGTTATTTCATCCGGCGGATGCAGGAGGGCGACCTCCCCGCGGTCCGGGTCATCGAAGCCCTGTCCTTTTCCAACCCTTGGAGCGACAACACCTTCCGCGGCGAGATCCAGAACACATCCATTTCCTTCCCCTTCGTCGTCGTCCGGCGGCCGGGGGAGGAGGTCGTCGCCTACATCGTCTTCTGGCAGATCCGGGACGACGTCCAGGTCAACAACATCGCCGTCCACCCCGACTGCCGCGGCCTGGGCATCGGCGAAACCCTGATGCAATTCGCCGTCGCCAAGGTCCGTGGAGAGGGCGCGGGCTTCATGACCCTCGAGGTCCGGCAGTCGAACACCGCGGCCTTGACCCTCTACAAGAAGCTCGGATTCAAGGTCCTGGGCACGAGGAAAAACTATTACACGAAGCCCGAGGAGGACGCCGTCGTCCTGGGTCTCGTTCTGGATCAGTAGTCGACGCGGACGAGCGTCAGGCCCTTGGCGGCGGCCGTCGGTCCGGCGAGCGTCCTGTCCTTGCGGCGGAAGATCTCCTCCACTTGGCCGGGCGCGATCCTGCCCCGGCCGACCTCGATGAGCGTCCCGACGATCGTCCGGACCATGTAGCGGAGGAAACCCCCGGCTTCGACGGTGTAGACGATCTCGGGTCCGGTCTTCCGGATCTCCGACCGGGTTACGGTCCTCATCGGCGAGCGGTCGCGGTTGGAGGAGAATGCCGTGAAATCGTCGGTCCGGACGAACAAGCGGGCCGCCTGCCGCATGGCCCTCAGGTCGAGCGGATAGGGCCAGTGGAGGACGTAGCGCCGGTCGAGGGGGCTCGGCTGGGGAGCGTGGACGATGCGGTAACGGTAGACCTTGGAGCGGGCCGATTTCCGGGCGTGGAATCCGGCCGGGACCTCGCCGAGGGAGAAGATGCGGACGTCGGCGGGGAGAACGGCGTTGAGCGCTCGGAAAAGGTCGGCGTCGGCCAGCCTGAAGGCGCCGCGGAAGCTGGCCGCCTGCCCGAGCGCGTGGACGCCCGCGTCGGTCCGGCCCGCCCCGTGGACCACGGTTTTTTTCTGGGTGACCTTGCGGACCGCCTCCTCGATGACGCCCTGGACCGTACGGCCGTCCGGCTGGCGCTGCCAGCCGCGGAAATCCGTGCCGTCGTAGGCCAGGACGATCCTGTAGTTCTTCATCTCAGGAAGAGAGGCCCTCGAGGGCCAGCCGGACCGCTTCCTCCGCCGTCTCCGCGACGGTGACGCCCCTGACGTCCCAGGTCCGGAGGCCGACGACTTTCTTCCCGTGGATCAGACCGTAGGCGATCTCCGAAAGCGTGCCGTACTCGCCGTCGACGGCGATGATCGCATCGGCGTTCATGACGACCAGGGAATTGCGGGTGTAGCCGAGGCCCGTGGCGATGGGGATGTCGACCCAGGGGTTGGCGTCCGCCGGGGAATTGCCGGGCAGGATGCCGACGACGAGGCCACCCTCTTCGCGGGCCCCGCGCGAGGCCGCTTCCATGACCCCGCCGAGCCCGCCGCAGACGACGACCGCGCCGGAGCGGCTGATGAGCCGGCCGACCTCGAGGGCCGTATCCAGAGCCTGCCGGCCGGGCCGGCTGCCGCCGATAACGGCGATGCGGATCCTCTTCCGGATGTCTTTCATGGGGCGTCCTTTCCTGCCGTTCCGAGCCTCATTCTATCACAGCCGCAACCTATTCGGGGCCGCCGCCTTTTATTGACTTCAGGCGGTGAGTATGCTAAGGAATGAGAATAATATCAGGGGATGACCGGTATGTCCTTCATCAACTATGCCACGAAAACGATCGCCATCAAGATCGTCTACTATGGGCCCGGGCTGAGCGGGAAGACGACCAACCTCCGCTACATCTACTTGAAACTCGACAGCGCCTACCGGGGGGACCTGGTTTGCCTCGAGACAGACACCGACCGGACCTATTTCTTCGACCTTCTGCCCATCCGGGCCGGGATGATCGGGGAATACAAAGTCCACTTCCAGCTCATGACGGTCCCGGGCCAGGTGTTCTATGAGGCCTCCCGCAAGAGCGTCCTCCGAGGTTCCGACGGCATCATTTTCGTCGCCGACTCCCAGATCCCGCTCCTCGACGCCAATCTGGAGAGCTTCGACGGCCTCCGTCGCAACTGCGTCCAGCACGACATCGACCTGATGAAGATCCCTCTTGTCTTCCAGTACAACAAGCGGGACCTCAATTACCTCATCCCGGTCGAGACCTTCAACAACCTTCTCAACCCCCGCCGCTCGCCCTGGGTCGAGGCCGCGGCCGTCAACGGCGTCGGCGTCTTCGAGTCGCTCCGCGAGATCTCGAAGCTCGCCGTCCCCGTCGTCCGGGAGAGGCTTTTCGGGGAGAAACCCCACGAGGAATCCGATGCGAACCAGTTCTCCGCCCGGGACCTCGAAGACCTCCAGGGAAGGGGACCGGAGGCGGGCGAGGCGGGCGCCGGACAGTTGACCCAGGTCAAGGTCAAGTCCAGGCAGGCCGTCGAGGACGAGCTCGACAAGCTGTCCAAGGAATACTTCAGAAAGTAAAGGCCGGCCTTCCGGCCGGCGAGCGGCTTTCTTTCTCCCCCGGTGACACAAACACGGGGCCCGTTCGTCCTTACTATCGGGCCCCATGCTGTTCAAGATCGCGAGCGCCGCTCTCCACGGGATCGAAGCTTTTTCCGTCGAGGTCGAGGTCGATATCTGCCCCGGCTTCCCGACGTTCGTCACGGTCGGACTGCCCGACGCCGCCGTCCGGGAGAGCAAGGAACGTGTCCGGACCGCCCTCAAGAACTGCGGCTACGACATGGAGTCGAAACGGATCACCATCAACCTCGCCCCCGCCGACAGGCGGAAGGAGGGTTCGGCCTTCGACCTGCCCATTGCCCTCGGGTTTCTGGCCTACCTGGAGGTCATCCCGGCGGCCCGCCTGCGTGACTATCTCTTCGCCGGCGAGCTGGCCCTCGACGGGCGCCTCAAACCCGTGCGCGGCGCCCTGCCCGTCGCCCTGCTGGCCAAGAAAGCCGGGTTTCCGGGGATCGTCATTCCGGGCGCGAACGCCCGGGAGGCGGCGCTCGTCCGCGACCTCGATGTCTACGGCCTCGAGGACCTCGTTCGGGTCGTCCGGCTTCTCCGCGACCCCGGCGAAGTCCCGCCCTGCCGCTTCGAGCCGCGGGAGCTCGTCTCCGCGGCCAGCTACACGGTGGATTTCGAGGACGTCAAGGGGCAGCAACACGTCAAGCGGGCGCTCGAAGTAGCCGCGGCCGGCTCCCACAACGTCCTGCTCATCGGGCCGCCGGGCGCAGGAAAGACGATGCTGGCCCGGCGACTGCCGACCATCCTGCCCGAGATGACCTACGACGAGATGATCGAGGTCACCCGGGTCTACAGCGCGGCGGGCCTCCTTGCCGGCTCGGGCACGGTCGGCGTGCGTCCTTTCCGCTCCCCCCATCACACGGTGACCGACGCCGGGCTCGTCGGCGGGGGCAGCGTTCCCAAGCCGGGGGAAGTCAGCCTGGCCCACCACGGCATCCTCTTTCTCGACGAGCTCCCCGAATTCCGACGCCGCGTCCTCGAGGACTTGAGACAGCCCGTCGAGGACGGCCGGGTCACGGTCGCCCGCTCGGGCTATTCCGTCACTTTTCCCGCGTCTTTCATGCTGGTCGCGGCCATGAACCCCTGCGCCGACATCCGACGCGGCCTCGACGCGAGCGGGGCCGACTGCACGGACAGCGAGAAGGCCAGGTACTATTCCAAGATCTCCGGGCCGCTCCTCGACAGGATCGACATCCAGCTCGAGGTGCCCGAGGTCAAGTTCCGCGATATCGTCTCCCGGACGCCGGCCGAGAGCTCGGCGACCATCCGGGCCAGGGTGACCCGGGCGAGAGAGCGGCAGGTCGACCGGTTCGCCGGGCGCCGCGTCTACGCCAACGCCCAGATGGGTCCCCGGGACGTCAAGCTCTTCTGCCCCATCCCGGACGAGGCCGAGAAGCTTCTGGAGATGGCCGTGACCAAGCTCGGCTTCAGCGCCCGGGCCTTCGACCGGGTCCTCAAGGTCGCCCGGACGATCGCCGACCTCGACGGCAAGGACGCGATCGAGACGCCCCACGTCTCCGAGGCGATCCAGTACCGCATGATGGACCGGCTCAGGTAGCCCTCCGCCGAGGCGGAGGGCTACCTGAGCCGGTCCTCAGCCGATGGTAAGCACAACGGCAGAGGGCCGGCTTTGCCAGTCCTCTCCTGTTGCCCTTTTCGTCGGCGCTTGATAGAATCCCCCGCGATAAGTTCGATTCGGGAAAGGAGAGAGTGCCCATGGAACAAGATGTGAAAACCTGCCCGGTCGTCGATAAAACGAAAATCGCCCTGCCCCGGGTCCTCAGTCTCTGGGACGTCGTCATGATCGTCGTCGGCGGCGTCATCGGCTCGGGGATATTCCTCTCGCCGTCCGAGATCGCCGCGGCCGTGCCGGCCCCGCTCCTCATGCTGGCCGTCTGGGTCGTCGGCGGCATGTTCAGCTTCTTCGGCGCCGTGGCCTTCGCCGAGCTCGGCGCGGCCATGCCAGAAGCCGGCGGCATCTACGTCTACCTGCGGGAAGCCTACGGCCCGCTCTTGTCCTTCCTCTTCGGCTGGACCCTCTTCCTGGTCATCGACTCGGGCTCGATCGCCACCCTGGCCGTCGCCTTCTCCCACAACATGCTGCCCCGGTTCGTCGACATGACGCCGCTCACGAAGAAGCTCATCGCCGCCGGCTTCGTCGCCTTCCTGGGCGCCGTCAACTACGTCGGCGTGCGTTGGGGGTCGCGTCTCCAAAACCTCCTGACCTACATCAAGACGGCGGCCATCGGCATCATTGTCGTCGCCATTTTTTTCTTCACCAAGGGCCATGGGCAGGCGCAGAATTTCGTCGAGCCCGGCCCCGGCCCGTTCAACTTCGGCCTGCTCGGGGCTTTCGGCGTCGGCCTGGTCGCCTCCCTCTGGGCCTACAAGGGCTGGGAGTCGGCGACCTATAGTGCGGGCGAAATCAAGAACCCGCGGCGGAACCTGCCCCTCGGCATCCTCATCGGCACGGTCGCGTGCATCGTCCTTTACGTCCTGGCCAACCTGGCCTACCTCTATGTCCTGCCGGTCGGCAAGATCGCCTCTTCCGAGGGCCGCGTCGCCCTGGACGCCATGGAGATCGTAACCGGTCCTTTCGGGGCCTCCCTCATCGCCTTCCTCATCCTCTTTTCCATCCTCGGCGCGGCCAACCAGACGATCCTCTGCTCCCCGCGGGTCTATTTCGCCATGGCCCGCGACGGAATGTTCTTCAAGAAGATCGCCGAGTGCCACCCCAAGTTCCTGACGCCCCATGTCTCTATCATCGCCATCAGCGTCTGGAGCATCCTGCTCACGCTGACCGGGACGTTCAAGCAGCTCTTCACCTACGTCATTTTCGGCGAGTGGATCTTCTTTGGCATGACCGTCGCGGCGGTCATCGTCCTGCGCAAGAAGCGGCCGGACCTCGAGAGGCCTTACAAGACCTGGGGCTATCCGGTGACGCCGGTCATTTTCGTCCTGGCCGCGGTCTTTGTCGCCGTGGGGTCCTTTCTCAGCTCCTTCCGGAACGCCATGGCGAGCTTGCTGATCATCATCATCGGAGTTCCGGCTTACTTCTACTGGAGGACTCTCTCGCGGGGCGTGAAGCGGGCCATGGTAGGGACGGGCCTTTTCCTGGTGGCCTTTTTTGCCCGGTACTTCATTTTATCGACCATATCCGGACTGGTCAGCTGGCTCATCTGGGCTATCGGAGGAATCGGCCTAATTTTGGGTCTCGCAGGCTTGGCCATAGCCTTAGGTGAGAAGAAGGCCGTTAAAAAAACAGCCCCCTAATCAGCGGGCGCCGACCCTCCGGCCGTCCGCGACGACGACCTTTCCGTTCTTGATCACGGTCCGGACCGGATTCCGGCCGGCTTCGTAGGCCAGCGACATATAACCCGGGACATCGCAGAGGATGAGGTCCATCTTTTTCCCCGGCTCGAGGCTGCCGACCGTTCCGTGCCGGCCGACGGCGAAGGCGGCGTTCCCCGTACAGGCGTTGATGGCCTCTTCGACCGTCATCCCCAGGGTGAAGACGCCGAGTTGGAGGACGAACGGCATCGCGCTCAGGTTCGAGCTCCCGGGGTTGAAGTCCGTGGCCAGGGCCACGGCCGCGCCGGCGTCGATGAGCCGCCGGGCCGGGGCGCGCTTGTCGAGCATCAGGAAGAAAGAAACGCCGGGGAGGAGGATGGCCGCCGTGTCGCTCGCCGCAAGCCGGGTGATCCCCTCGTCGGAAACGGCGATGAGATGCTCCGCCGACGCGGCCCCGACCTCCGCCGCGAGCTCGGCCCCGCCCTGGGTGACGAACTCGTCGGCGTGGACCTTGATCTTGAAGCCGGCGGCTTTGGCCGCCTGAACAAGCGCCCGCGTCTCCTCGACCGAGAAAACACCGGGTTCGCAGAAGATGTCGAAGAACTCGGCCAAGCCCAGCTTGCCGACCTCGGGGATCAAGGTGTCGATGAGCAGGCGGACGTACTCTTCCCGCCGGTCGCGGTATTCCGGCGGGACGTCGTGGGCCCCCATGAAGGTCGGGACGATGTCCACGGGGTGGAGAGCGGCGAGGTCGCGCAGGACCTCGAGCTGCTTCACCTCGTCCTCGAGGTTGAGGCCGTAGCCGCTCTTGGCCTCGACTGTCGTCGTGCCCGTGAGGAGCATCCGGTCGAGCCGGCGGAGGCAAAGGGCGAGGAGGTCGTCCAGGCTGGCCGCGCGCGTCGCCCTGACCGTCGTCTGGATGCCCATGCCCCGTTCGGTCAGCTGCTGGTAGGTCCAGCCCTGGATCCTCAGCCCGAATTCCCGGGCCCGGTCCCCGGCGAAGGGGAGATGCGTGTGGGCGTCGACGAAACCGGGCAGGGCGACCATGCCCCGTCCGTCGACCGTGACCGCGCCCGGCTCGGGCGAGACCTGGGCCAGGAATTCGTCTTCGGTCCCGACGAAGACGATGACACCCTTGGACGAAGCCGCCCAGCCGTTCTCGACGAGGCCGACCTGCCGCAGGGCCCGGCCGCGCTTGGGCAGGGGGCCGGCGCAGGTCAGGAGCTCCCGGCAGCCGGCGACGACGCAATCAGCTGATATCATGCGACGTTTTCCTCAGGGAGGAGTGTTTCGTCCTGCGGATGAACGAGGGCGTTTCGTAGGTTTCCCACTGCTTGTCGGAAACCGGAGGTTCCCAGGCCGGCGCTCCACCCTTGCTCTCGAAGACATAGGCCGGCGTTTCCTGGAACACGGGGAAAGGCTGGGGGGTTTTCCGGGCGGCCGGCCGCGGGGCTTCCTCGGCCGGGGCCAGCGTCCGGGCCGGATTCTGGTCGAAGCCGGTGGCGATGACGGTCACCTTGACCGTGTCCTTCATGCTCTCGTCGATGACCGTGCCGAATATGATGTTGGCGTCCGGGTCGGCCAGGCTGTGGATGAGCTGGGAGGCCTTGGAGACCTCATGGAGTGTCATGGTCTTGCCGCCGGTGATGTTGATGAGGACGCCGTGCGCGCCCTCGATGGAGGTATCGATGAGGAGCGGGCTGGAGATGGCCTTCTCGGCGGCCTCCAGGGCCCGGTTCTCGCCCGAGGCCAGGCCCGTCCCCATGAAGGCCATGCCCATGCCTTTCATGACCGATTTGACGTCGGCGAAATCCAGGTTGATCAGCCCGGGTTTGGTGATAAGGTCGGAGATGCCCTGGGCCGCCTGCCGCAGGATGTCGTCGGCGAGGCGGAAAGCGTCCTGGATGGACGTGTTCAGGTTGACCGTCTGGAGGAGCCTCTCGTTGGGGATGGCGATGACCGTGTCCACGGCCGACTTGAGCTCCTTGAGCCCTTCCTCGGCCTGCTTGGCCCGGACCCGGCCCTCGAACTCGAAGGGCAGGGTGACGATGGCGATGACCAGGATGTCGAGCTCGGCGGCGATGTTGGCGATGATCGGGGTCGCGCCCGTCCCCGTCCCGCCGCCCAGGCCCGTGGTCAGGAAGATCATGTCGGCGCCCTCGAGGATCTCGAGGAGCCGCTCCGTGTCCTCCATGGCCGCCTGCTTGCCCACCTCCGGGCGTCCGCCGGAGCCCAGCCCTTTCGTCAGCTGGCTCCCGATCTGGATCTTCGTCCGGGCCCGGTTGCTGTTGAGGGCCTGGAGGTCGGTGTTGACGGCGATGAACTCGACGCCCTGGACGCCGTGCTCGATCATCCGGTTGACGGCGTTGCCGCCGCCGCCGCCGAGGCCGATGACCTTGATCTTGGCCCCGATGTGCTCCTCGACGAGGTGGAATTTCAGCCGGCTCGATTCGTCGCTCATGTGTTCTCTCCTTATCCTTCCTTGAACCAATCTTTGAATTTGGCCCAACCGCCCTTTTTCCTGTCCCTGGCGAGACCCCTGTTCTGCCAGATATGAAAACCGTAGAGGATGAGTCCCACCGATGTGGAGAAGTCCGGGGTCGAAACGCGGTCGACGAGGCCGCCGACGCCGCCCGGGTCGCCGCGCCGGACGGGGAGGTCGAAGATCTCCTCGGCGACCTCCTCCAGGCCCTCGAGAAGGGCCGTGCCGCCGGTCAGGACGATGCCCGAGTTCAGCGACTTGTCGTAGCCCATGCGCTTGATGTCGGAGTCGACCAGCCGGAAGATCTCCTCGGCCCGGGGCTGGATGATGTCGGCCAGGAGCTGGCGCGACAAGACCCGCGGCTTGCGGCCCTTGCCGACCGAGGGGACCTCGATCGTCTCCTGGTCCTCGACCGGGGGCCCGGCGATGCAGCCGAACTTCTTCTTGATCCGCTCGGCCTCGGGGATGGGCGTCCGCAAGCCGACGGCGATGTCGTTGGTGAAGTTGTCGCCGCCGATGGGGATGGTCGAGGTGTACCACAGGCTGCCGCGCTCGTAGATGGCCACCTCGGTCGTGCCCGCGCCGATGTCGATCTGCCCGACACCGAGCTCCCGCTCGTCCTGGGTCAGGACGGACTGGGCCGTGGCGATCTGGTTGAGGACGACCTCCTCGACGCCGATCCCGGCCCGCCCGACGCAGCTCTTCAGGTTCTGGAGCGAGGTCAAGGCGGCGGTGATGATGTGAACGTTGACTTCGAGCTTGATGCCGCTCATCCCGGCCGGGTCCTTGATCCCGTCCTGGTCGTCGACGATGAACTCCTGGGGGATGATGTGGATGATGTCCCGGTCCGGGGGGATGGGGATGGCCTTGGACTGGTCGATGACCCGTTTCACGTCCTCGCGGGTGATGACCCGGTTCTTGCCCGAGACGGCGACGACGCCGCGGCTGTTGAAGCTCTTGATGTGGGAGCCGGAGATGCCGAAGAAAGCCGAGTCGATCTCGACGCCGGCCATGAGCTCGGCTTCTTCCTGGGCCTTCTTGATGGCCGTGGTCGTCGCGTCGAGGTCGACGACGACGCCCTTGCGCAGGCCGCGCGAGTCGGCCGTGCCGATGCCGATGATCTCGACCTTGCGCTCCTCGGTGACCTCGCCGATGACGGCGACGACCTTCCGCGTCCCGATGTCGAACCCGACGATGTAGTTGTTCTTGGGCATTACTCAGTCTCCTTTGTCAGGTTGGCCCTCAGGTAGACCCGGCCGTCATAGCACATGTTGACGGCGGCCAGGGGGCCGAAAAGGCGTTCCCACTCCGGCCGCCGGCGCCGGAACAGGGCCAGGCTTTCGGCCGGCGATCCGCGGTCCACGACGATCCGGACGGGGTCGTCCTTGAAGAGAAGCTCGAGCGACCCGTAGTCGCCGCAGCGGACGCCGGCGAGGCGGTCGAGTTCGGCGCGCGGCAGGGTCTCGAGGCAGCGGCCGGCCGCCTCCCACTTTTCGAGGAAGTTCGAGGCGAACCCGCTCTCGTCGGAGATGACCGGCAGGCGGTACTCCTCGAGCGAATAGACCTTCTCGAGGACCCGCCCTTCCTTATCCGCCAGAGAGAGCCCGTCCCGTTCGAGGACGGCGAAGGGCGTCCTCTCGACGATCGTGATGCGCAGCTCGGAGGGGAAGACCTTCTGGATGCTGACGTCCTTGACCCAGGCCAGGCGCCGGATGTCGCCGCGCAGGGCTTGGAGGTCGCAGAGGAGGATGTTACCCAGGCGCGGCACGGCGAAGTGGTTCTCCAGGGTCCGCCGCAGGTTGTCCTTGGCGCAGACGACCTCGACCTTCCGGATGGCCAGCTGGTCCCAGGTGATGAGGAAGAGATAGGCGCCGCGGACGGCCAGGAAGAACCCGGCCTGGAGCCCGAGCAGGACGAGGACGTGCTTGAGGCGGAGGGCCCGGCGGCGCCTGTTCTTCTGGAGGGGGAGGTCCCGCTCTCCCGGCCGGAGGAATGGGCGGCGGGCGAAGAGGGACCCGCTTTTTTCCCGCCCCAGCGTGCCGATGACGGTCGCCATGTCAGCCTCTCGCCTCCAGCCCGGCGATGATGTCCGGGATGGTCCGGTTGATGTTCCCCGCCCCGAGGACGAGGACGATGTCGTCCGGGACCAGGATCTTTTGAAGGACGGCCCCGATCCTCTTCAGGTCGGGCTCGAAGAAGACGTGCTTGTGGCCGCACTGGCGGACCTCTTCGTAGAGCGCCCGGCCGTCGACGCCGGGGATGGGGTCCTCTCCGGCCGGGTAGATCTCCGTCAGGACGAGGACGTCGGCCTGGTTGAAAGCGGTCGCGAACGCCGTCATGAGCTTGGCCAGCCGCGTGTAGCGGTGGGGCTGGAAGACGGCTACGACGCGGCGCGGCCAGCCCCGTTTCGCGGCTTCGAGCGTCGCCTTGATTTCGGTCGGGTGATGGGCGTAGTCCTCGACAACCATGACCCCGCCGACGGTCTTGCGCAGCTCGAAGCGGCGGCCCGTCCCGGTGTAGCTCTCCAAGGCCTCGAGGATCGTCCGGACGGGCATGTCCAGGTCGAGGCCGACAGCCGCGGCGGCCATGGCGTTGAGGATGTTGTGCATGCCGGGGACCTGGAGCTTCAGCGCCCCGAGCTTCTTGCCCTTGGCGAAGAGGACCGACGCGCTGCGGAACCCGTCGAAGGCGAAGTCGCGGGCGAAAAGATCGGATTGGGCGGAAAAGCCGTAGGTGATGACCCGGCGCTCGATTGCGGGGATGATGCTCTGGAGGTTGGGGTCGTCGAGGCAGAGGATGACCGGGCAATAGAACGGCACCTTGTTGGCGAAGTTGACGAAGGTCCTCTTGAGGTCGTCGAGGCTCTGATACTGGTCGAGGTGCTCTTCATCGATGTTGGTCAGGACGGCGATGAAGGGGGAGAGGCAGAGGAAGGAGCGGTCGCTCTCGTCGGCCTCGGCCACGATGAAGTCCCCGGCGCCGAGCTTGGCGTTGGCCCCGATCGTGTTCAAGCGTCCGCCGACGATGATCGTCGGGTCGAACCCGCCGGCTTCGAGGACGAGGGCGGTCATGGACGTCGTCGTCGTCTTGCCGTGCGAGCCGGCCACGGCGATGCCGTACTTCATCCGCATCAGCTCGGCCAGCATCTCGGCCCGGGGGATGACCGGGATGAGGCGGGACCGGGCCTTCTGGACCTCGACGTTGTCCTCGCGGACGGCCGAGGAGATGACGACGACGTCGGCGTCCTTGAGGTTCTCGGCCCGATGGCCGATGGCGACGTCGGCGCCGAGCTTGGCCAGCCGGCGGGTGGCGTCGTTCTCCTGGATGTCGGAGCCGGAGACCTTGTAACCCAGGTTGAGCAGGACCTCGGCGATGCCGTTCATGCCCGTCCCGCCGATGCCGACCATGTGGATGTGGTTGAGCTTGCGGTAGCCTTTCTTGGTCACGATGCGGTCTCCTTGGGGGCGGGCTTCATCAAGGACAGGCAGAGCTCGGCGATGCGCCCGGCCGGGTCGTCGGCCTGGAGCCGGGCGACGTTGCGCTCCATCGCCTCGAGTTCCCCGGCGTGGTCGAGGTAGTGGAGGATGCGGGCGGCCAGGGTTTCGGGCGTGGCCTTGTCCTCGGGCAGGACCTCGGCCGCGCCGGCGGCCTCGAGTTCGCGGGCGTTGGCGGATTGGTGGTCTTCCGAAGCCCCGGCGAAGGGAACGAGCAGGGCGGCCCGGCGCGCGGCAATGATCTCGGCCAGTGTGGTCGCCCCGGCCCGGCTGACGATGAGGTCGGCCCGGCCGAAGTAGGCGGCCATGCCGGGGAAGTAGGCGGCGACTTCGGCCACGTCGAATCCGTTGGCCCGATAGGCGGCGCGGACGCGCTCCAGGTCGTTCGTTCCGGTCTGGTGCGCCAGCCGGAGCCTGCCCTTGGCGGCGGCGAGAAGCGGCAGGGCGGCCGTGATCCGGTCGTTGAGGAAGCGCGAGCCCTGACTGCCGCCGAAGACGAGGACGTCGAGCGTCCCCGTCCGCTTTTTCGCCGGGAGAGCGTAGAAATCCTGCCGGACGGGGTTGCCGAGGACGACGCCCTTGCCCTTGAAAGCCGGAAGCGTCGAGGGGAAGGCGACGACGGCCCGGTCGACCCGGCGGGCGAGCAGGCGGTTGGTGAAGCCGGGCCGGGCGTTCTGTTCGAGGATGACGGTTGGGACACGGAACCACGAAGCCAGGAGGACGATCGGGCCCGAGCTGTAGCCGCCGACGCCGATGACCAGGCCGGGCCGGGTCCGGATGAGGATGGCCAGCGAATGGACGAAGGCGAGCGGTAGGATGACGAGGGCCCGCAGGCTCTTCAGGCCGCGGCCCTTGAGCCCTTCGATGCGCATGGGGATGAACTTGACGCCGTGCTCGGCCATGATCTTCTGTTCGACGTCGCGGCGCGTCCCGACGTAGGTCAGGCCGAGGCCGGGCTCCATGCTTAAAAGCCTCCGGCCGACGACGAGGGCGGGGTAGAGGTGACCCCCCGTGCCTCCGCCGCTGATGACCACGCTGCGCTTCTTCATATCCTCACCGCGGTCCCGCTGTCGCCTTTTTTCTGACTGATATGGAGCAGCAGGCCGATCGCGGCCAGGGTGCAGATGAGAGAGGACCGGCCGTAGGAAAGTAGGGGGAGGGGGGTCCCCTTGGCCGGTCCGAGACCGAGCACGATCGACATGTTCATCAAGGCCTGGGCGACGATGGCCAGGGTGACGCCCGCGGCGATCATCTTGTACGTCGGGTTGGGAGCCGCCGTGGCGATCTTCAAGCCTCTCCAAAGGAAGAGGAGGTACAGGGCGAGAGTGACGAACGTCCCTAAGAGCCCCGTCTCCTCGCCCAGGATGGCGAATATGAAATCGGTGTGGGCGAAGGGCAGGAAGTCGAGCTTCTGGGTGCTCTGGCCGAGGCCTGCGCCGACGAGCCCGCCCGAGCCCAGGGCCAGCTTGGATTGGTCGACCTGGTAGCCCGAGCCGAGGACGTCCTTTTGTTGGGAGAAGAAACCCTGGAGCCGCTCGACCCGGTAGTCGGCCTGGAAGAGATAGAAGGCGAACAGGGCGGCGAAGAGACTCCCGGCGATGACGAAATAGCGGACCTTGACCCCGCCGAGGTAGAGCATCATCGCCGCCAGAACGGCCAGCAGGACGGCCGTGCCGAAATCGGGTTCGAGAAGGACGAGGACGACCGTGACGACGAGCACGGCCAGGGGAATGGCCAGTGTCTTCTTCTCGTTGAGCTTGTCCTTCTTGCTTTCGATGTACGTGGCCAGGAAGAGGATGAGGCTGATCTTGGCCAGCTCCGACGGCTGGAAGCGGAAGCCCATGAGGATGACCCAGCGGTTGGTCCTGGCCACGGTCGGCATGGCCAGGCAGAGCATCAGCAAGAAGACCGTCAGGGCGAGGAGCCCGTAGACGAAAGCGGGCTCCAGGAAAAAGGACTTTTTGACCGAGACGAGGAAGGCGATGATGACCAACCCGGCCACGGCCCCCAGTATCTGCTGGGCCATGAAATGGAAGGACTGGTCGTACTTTTCCCTGGCCACGAAGCTCGACGAACTGAAGACGAAGAAGATGCCGATCGCCACGAGGGCGAGGGTGATCACGAACAGGGGCACGTCGAAGCCGAACCGTCTGCGTCCGATCACGTCCGGGCCCCTTTCTTCCGCAAGCCCGCGGCGAGGAGGCGCACTTCGCGCTTGAAGGTCCGGCCGCGCTGCTCGAAGTTCTCGAACATGTCCCAGCTCGTGCAAGCCGGGGCCAGGAGGACGACGTCGCCGCGAACGGCCCGTTCGAAGGCCTTGCGGACAACGTCGCGATAATTCGAAACCCGGTCGACGGGCACGACGCCGCCGAGCGCGGTCTCGATCTTGTCCGCCGCCTCGCCGACCAGGACGACCGACCTCGCCCTCTTGCGGACCCCGCCGCGGAGCGGCGAGAAGTCCCCGCCCTTGCCGCGCCCGCCCAGGATGAGGACGACCGGGCGGTCGAAGCTGGCCAGAGCCTTGAGGGTCGCGTCCACGGTCGTCGCCTTGGAGTCGTTGACGAAGCGGACGCCCTTGACCCGAAGGATGTCCTCGAGCCGGTGCTCGAGCCCGCGGAAGGCGAGGATCGAACGGCGGAGCTCCGGCGCCGGGACACCCAGGAGGTGGCCGATGAGCGCGGCGGCCAGGACGTTCTCCAGGTTGTGCGCGCCCGGAAGGGGAATGCGGGAGGCCGGCAGGACCGTTTCCGGCTTCCCGTCGCAGACGACGACCCGGCCGTCCTCGATGAAGGCGCCCCGGCGGAGCCGCCTCTTGCGGCTGAAGCCGTAGACATCGGACGCCGCTTCCCCGGCCAGGCTCCAGACGAGCGGATCGTCGCGGTTGAGGACGGCCTTGCCTTCCCGGCCCTGCCGGAGGACGAGCTTTTTCTTGGCCCCGAAATAGCTGTCGAAGGTCTTGTGCCAATCGATGTGGTTCTCGGAAACGTTGAGGATGGCCGCGACCGCGGGGGTGAATCTCTCCGTGTATTCGAGCTGGAAGCTCGAGATCTCGGTCACGTAGATATGGTCGTCGCGACTCTTGTCGACGAAGGAGACGAGCGGCGTGCCGATATTCCCGGCCAGACGCGCCTTGAGCCCGGCATCCCGGAGGATGCTGTGAACGAGGGTCGTCGTCGTCGACTTGCCGTTCGAGCCGGTGATGCCGACGATCTTGCCCCGCAGGAAAAGGTAGGCCAGCTCGATCTCGGAGATGACCGGGACGCCTTTTTCGCGGGCGGCCAGGATCTCGGCGAGGGGCGGGACGCCCGGGCTGGGGACGATGAGGTCGGCGCCGAGGAAGGATTCCGGGCGGTGGCCGCCGGTCTCGAAGACGACCCCCCGCTCCGTCCAATCCCGGACCTTGTCGCCGAAAGCGTCCGCGGCCTTCTTCTCGGTGACGCGGACCCGCGCCCCGCGGTCGAGGAGGAAGCGGCAGAGGGCTTCCCCCGTCCGCTCGAAGCCGACGATGAGGACGTTCTTATCCCTGAGTTCCATGTCTATCTCAATTTCAATGTCGCCAGGCTGAACAGGGCGAAGATGATGCCCAGGATCCAGAACCGGATGACCACCCGGCCCTCGGGCCAGCCGGAGAGCTCGAAGTGGTGATGGAGCGGGGCCATCTTGAAGATGCGCTTGCCCTTGCTCACCTTGAAATAGGAGACTTGGAGGAGGACCGAGGCCGCCTCCAGGATGAACACGCCGGCGACCGTGAAGAGCAGGAATTCCTGCTTGATGAGCAGAGCGATGACGGCCATCGTCCCGCCCAGGGACAGGGCGCCGACGTCGCCCATGAAGACCTGGGCCGGGTGGCAGTTGTACCAGAGGAAGCCGAGGCAGGCGCCGGCGAAGGCGCCGACGAAGACCGTCAGCTCGGCGGCGAGCGGCACCCGGGCGATGTTGAGGTACTGGGACCAGAGGGCGTGTCCGGCCACGTAGGTCAGGGCGGTCAGGGCCGTGGCGCTGATCAGGGTCAGGCCGATGGCCAGGCCGTCCAGCCCGTCGGCGAGGTTGACGGCGTTGGACGAGCCGACCAGGATGAAGACGATCCAGGGCAGGTAGAACCAGCCGAGGAACGGGACCCACTGCTTGAGGAAGGGGAAGCTCAGGCTCAGGTCGAACTCGCCGCGCGATCCCATCCAGACAAAGACGAGGCCGATCGCAGCCGCGAGGAGCGTCTGGAGGAGGATTTTCTGTCCGGTCCTGAGGCCCAAGGATCGTTTCCTGCGGACCTTGAGGACATCGTCGATGAGGCCGACGAGGCCGAAGAGGACCATGGACAGGACGGCGACCCAGACGTAGAGGTTGTCCAATTTTCCCCAGACGAGCGTCGGGACGAGCGTGCAGATGATGATCAGGAGGCCGCCCATGGACGGTGTCCCTTTCTTGGCATAGTGGGACTGGGGCCCTTCGGGCCTGATCTCCTGTCCGATCTGACGCTTTTGGAGGAGCCGGATCAGCCGGGGGCCGAGGAGGAAGCTCAGGACGAGGGCGGTGATCCCGGCCAGGGCCGTGCGCACGGTGATGTAGCGGAAGACGTTGAAGAAGAAAATGTCGCCGCGCAGGGGGACGAGGAGCCAGTACAGCACGGCTTACTCCTTTCCTCTCGACTTGAGCTTGTCGACGATCGTCTCGGTTCTCATCCCCCGCGAGCCCTTGACCAGCACGAGGTCGCCATCGCGGACGATCGCCGCGATGACTGCCGCGGCGGTGGCGGCGTCGGCGAAGCGGTGGATGGCGGCGGCGCTCATGCCCGTCCCGGCCGCGCCCTCGGCGATCAGGGCGGCGAGGGGGCCGACGGCGACGAGGACGTCCCAGCCGGCGCGGGCCGCGAACTCGCCCGCCAGCCGGTGGAACTCCTTTTCGCCCTCGCCGAGCTCGAGCATGTCGGCCAGGACGGCGACCTTCCGCGCGGCCGGGAGGGCGGCCAGACTTTTCAGGGCGGCCTCGAGGGCGCGGGGGTTGGAGTTGTAGGAGTCATCGTAGACCCGGATGCCGCCGCCCGTCTCGATCAGCGTGCCGCGTCCGGAGAAAGGCTGAAGAGCGAGGATGGCCGGCCGGATCTCCTCGAGCCGAAGGCCGAGCGCGAAACAGACGGCCGAAGCCGCGAGGAGGTTCGAAACGGCGGCGTCGTTGACGAACGGAAAAGCGATACGGGCGGATTCCCGTCCGTAGCGCAGGAGGAACTCGAAACCCGAATAACCCCCGGACTTGACGTCCTCGGCCCGGACGTCGCAGCCCTGGGTCCGGCCGAAGATCACTCTCCGGCCGGGGAAGCCCGAGGCGATCTTCATGACCAGAGGGTCGTCGCCGTTGAGGACGGCCGTCGCGCCCGGCTTGGCCCCGTCGAGGATCTCCTTTTTAGCCAGGGCGATGTCGTCCAGGCCCTTGAAGAACTGGAGGTGGACGGGGTTGACGTTGGTGATCACGGCGACATCGGGCGGAGCGATCCGGGTCAGGGTCCGCAGCTCCCCGGCGGCGCTCATGCCCATCTCGAGGACGGCCGCTTCGTCGTCCGGCCGGAGCCGGAGGAGCGAGAGGGCCAGTCCCAGGTGGTTGTTGAAGTTCCCCTCGGATTTGAGGAGGCGGAAACGGCCGGCGAGCAAGGCTGCCGTGAATTCCTTGGTCGTCGTCTTGCCGACGCTTCCGGTGATGCCCACGACCTTGACCGGCCGCCGGGCGAGGACGTCGCGCGCGAGCGCTTGGAGGGCGGCAACCGTATCCTCGACCTGGACGAGGCCGAAGTCCTTGACGGGGAGGGGGACCGGACGGGCGACGACGGCGCCCGCCGCGCCCCCGGCCGCCGCGGCGCCGACGAAGTCGTGGCCGTCTCGCTTCCCGATAACGGCGAAAAAGAGCCCGCCCGCAGCGGCCAGCCGGGAGTCGATGCCGAAGCTTTCGAAGGTCAGCCCGGGGGAGCCCTGCAGGATGGTCCCGCCGGCGATCCGGGCGATCTCGTCGAGCCTTAGCTTGGCCATGCTTACACGGCCTCCATGGTCCGGATGGCCTCTTCGACGACTTCGATATCGCTGAAGTGAACGGTCCGGTCCTTGAAGATCTGGTAATCCTCATGCCCCTTGCCGGCGATGAGGACGATGTCGCCCTTATTGGCCGTGGCCAGGGCCCGGACGATGGCCTTTCTCCGGTCCGGCTCGACCTCGTAGGTCTTGGCGGCTTCCTTCTCGAAGCCCTTTTCGATGGCGGAGATGATGTCCATCGGCTCTTCGGTGCGCGGGTTGTCCGTTGTCAGGATCGTCCAGTCCGCCAGGCGGGCGGCCACCCGGCCCATCCGCTCCCGTTTCTCCTTGTCCCGGTTTCCGCCGGCCCCGAAGACGAGGATGACCCGGCGCGGCTTGAACTCGCGGGCCGTCGTGAGGATGTGCTCGAGGGCGTTATCCGTGTGGGCGTAATCGACGACGACCTGGATGCCGCGGCGGTTCGGGACCCGCTCGAAGCGGCCCGGGACGCCTTTGAGCCCGGCGATGCCTTTGCCGATGATGTCCGGGGCGATGTTGAGGGCCAGGGCCGCAGCTGCCGCGGCCAGGATGTTGGAGAGATTGTGCCGGCCGACGAGGGCCGACTGGATCCTCATCACGCCGCCGGGGTAGGAGACCTGGGCGTCGATGCCGTCCTCGGACATGGCGTATTTCAGGGCCCTGACGATGGCCGCCGGCTCGAGACCGAAGGTGACGGTCTTCATGGGCAGTTCGGCGACGAGCTTCTGGCCCCAGGGGTCGTCCATGTTGACGACGGCGGCGCTCCTCTTGTGGTTGAGATAGAAGAGCTTTTTCTTGGCCTCGAAGTAGGCCTCCATGGACGGATGATAGTCCTGGTGCTCGCCGCTGAGGTTGGTGAAGACGGCGACGTCGTAGCTGACGCCCCAGACCCGCTTCTGTTCCAGGGCGTGGGAGGAGACTTCCATGACGCAGTGGGTGACGCCGGCGTCGAGCATGTCCTTGAGCAGGGCCTGCAGGTCGGGGGCCTCGGGGGTCGTCCGCGGCGCCGGGACCTTCCACCCCGGCCGCCGATATTCGATCGTCCCGATGACTCCGGGCGCGGCGCCGGCCGCGCGCAGGATCTCTTCGAGAAGGTAGGTGGTCGTCGTCTTGCCCTTGGTCCCGGTGACGCCGACGACCTTCATCCGGTCGGAGGGGTGCCCGTAGAAATTGGCCGCGGCCAGGGCCAGCGCTTCGCGCGCGTCGGCGACCTGGAGCCATGGCGTCGCGCTCGCCGGGGGCTTGGGCCAGGTCGAGAGGACGGCCGCCGCGCCGTTCGCCTCGGCCTCGGCCACGAAGTCCATGCCGTTGCGGGCCGCGCCGCGCAGGGCCGCGAAAAGGAATCCGGGCCCGACGGACTTGGAGTTGTAGGCGATCCCGGAGATCTCCTCGTTCCCCGGCCTGCCTCCGGCGAGGATGTCGATGTCCCGGACGACGTCCCGGAGCTTCATGGCCTCCCGCCTTTCGCCATGCCCGCCGTCAGGATGCGGACGGGCAGCGGGCGTTCCGGAGGGACGCGGAGATAGCGCAGGACCTGGCGGGCGATGTCGCGGAACACCGGGGCGCAGACCTGGCCGCCGTAATAGCCTTCTTTGGGTTCGTCGAGGACGACGACTATGGCCAGCCGGGGCCTCTCGACGGGGACGAAGCCGACGAACGAAGCCGTGTATTTCCTGGTGTAGGATCTCAGGGCGCTGTCATACTTCTGAGCCGTCCCGGTCTTGCCGGCGGCCCGGAAGCCGTCGAGCCGGCCGAGCTTGGCCGTGCCCTCTTCGACGACGGGCTCGAACACGCGGCTGACGAGCTCGTTGGCCGTCTTCTCGCTGATGACCCGGACCGGCCCCTCGCCGCCGTCAAGGACGGGGTGGCTTTCTTCGTCCTTGACGACGACCCGGGGCCGGACGAGAAGTCCGCCGGTGGCGTAGACGTTCATGGCCTGGAGGATCTGGAGCGGCGTGGCCATGACCTCGTAGCCGATGGCGATGTGGGGCAGGGACGTTCTCTTGTTCCAGTCCTTGGGGGGATGGACGATCCCGGAGTCCTCGCGCGGCAGGTCGATGCCGGTCTTCGTCCCGAAGCGGAAGGCTTTGATCGTCTCGTATAATTCGTCGATGATGAGCCGTTGGGCGAAAAGCACCGTGCCGACGTTGGAGGACTTGATGAGCACTTGCGGGAAGCTCAGCACGTTCTCCCTCTCGTGGTCGCGGATGGTTAGGCCGCCGATGGTGATGGAGCCGGCGGTGCAGTCGAAGAGATCGGTGAAGCCGACGCGGTTCCTCTCCCGAACGGCCGCCGCGGTGACGATCTTGAACGTCGAGCCCGGCTCGTAGCTCAGCTGCACGGCCCGGTTCATCCAGGCGTTCTTGGGACCGGGAAAATCGTTGACGTCGTAGCTGGGCAGGCTGGCCAGCGCCAGGATCTCTCCCGAACGCGGTTCCATGACGATGACCACGCCCCACGCCGCGTCGTGTTCGGCTACGGCCCGGGCGAGCTCCTTCTCGGCGTAGTACTGGATCGTCGCGTCGATCGTCAGGACGAGGTCCCGGCCGGGGACGGGCGATTTGATGACCTGGGTCTGGTAGTCGCGGCCGCCTCTGACTTTGTAGACGACCTTCGCGCCCTCTTCCCCCTTCAAGAGGTCGTCGTAGCGGGCCTCGACCCCGGCCTTGTTGTCTTCGGTCAGACTGAGGCCGCCGAGAATGTGCGCGGCCAGGCTCCGCAGGGGATAATGCCTTCTCGTCGCCGGCTCGAATTCGACGCCCGGCAGCTTCAAGGCCATGACCCGGGCCGCTTCCTCCTTGGAGATCTTCTTTTTCACGTAGGTGAAGTTGCTCTTGTCTTTCAGCCGGCCAAGGATGTAGGCAACGTCTTTCTCGGACAGGCCGAGAAGGCTTTGGAGGGCGCGGACCTTGTTCCGTTCTTCGGCCGGCGTTTCATTTTTGACCGGCCGGATATTGATCGACACGGCGGGAAGACTGCAGGCCAGGATCTCGCCGTAACGGTCGAAGATCGTCCCCCGGCGGGGCTCCATCGTGATCTTGTCCCGGTTCTGGTCGAGGACGGCCGCCTTGGCCCGGGCGTGGCCGAAGACCTGGATCTGGACGAGCCGGAGGGCTACGACGGCCGCCCAAGCGGCCAGGATGAAGCTCAGGACCAGGGTCCGCTTCCGGATGTCGCTTTCGTAGAATGTCCTCATCGGCGGCGCTTCAGCGGGACGTGTCCCGTTTCTCGTAGATGACATCGTCGTCCTTGGGGTCGATGAGTCCCAGGGATTCCCGGGCGATCTTTTCGACGCGGGCCGGGTCGAGGAGGGCGGCCTTGCGCAGCTTGAGCGTTTCGATGGTCTGCTCGAGCTCCCGGATCCTGTCCTCGCTCTTGCCGATGTCGATGCCCAGCTTGACCGATTCCGTTTGGTACCAGACGTAGAAGGTCAGGGTGCCGATGACGGCGATAAGCAGGGCGGCGCCCAGGGCGATCCCCCGCGGGCTCCATTGCCGGCGGACCATTCAGACCCTCTCCGCGGCCCGAAGCTTGGCGGAACGGGCCCGGGAATTGGCGGCGACCTCTTCCTCACCGGCCATCACCGGTTTCCTGGTCAGGATCGAAAGAAAGGGAGCACGGTCGGCCGAGGAGGCCAGGCCGGCGAACGCGTGCTTGACGATCCGGTCCTCGAGCGAGTGGAAAGAAATGGCGACGAAGCGCGTTCCCGGGGTCGAGAGCCGCACCGTCTCCTCGATGAACGGGCCGAGCCCCTCGAGCTCCTGATTGACCTCGATGCGGAGCGCCTGAAAGGCCTTGGCCGCCGGATGAATCCGCCCTCTCTGCGGACGCCACCGGTAGACCTCTTCGGTGAGGATCCTCAGGTCGGAGGTCGTTTCGAGCCGGCCGAGCTTGCGCAGGTGGACGATATCCCGGGCCAGCCGCCGGGTCTGGGTGAGCTCCCCGTACTTGGCGAAAATTTCGGCCAGCTTCTGTTCCGGGTAGGTGCGGAGTATCTTTCCGGCCGTCGTCTTGTTTCTCAGGTCCATGCGCATGTCCAAAGGCCCCTCGTGGGTGTAGCTGAATCCCCGCTCCGGGGAATCCAGCTGGAAGGACGAGATCCCCAGGTCGACGAGGACCCCCCGGACATTCTTGAAGGAGATCCCGAGCTCGGGGAGGCACTTGAAATCCGCGTGGAAGAGCTTGACCCTTCCGGCGTAATCAGCGAGCCTCTCCCGGGCCTTTTCCAGGGACTGCTCGTCGCGGTCCAGGCCGATCAGCCGGGAACGGGGATTCCTCTCCAGGATGGCGCAGGCGTGTCCCGCCAGACCCAGGGTGCAGTCGACATAAGTCCCTTCCCGTCCCGCGTCGAGGAACTCTAGGACTTCCGTCGGCAGGACCGGGCAGTGTCCTAGCTCCGTCATTCCGGCTTTCCTCGAGGGATGAGGCGGGCGATGCTCTCGAAATCCTCGTCCGAGAGCGGTTTCTCCTCGAGAGTTCCGTCGAGAACGTCCTTGTTCCAGATCTCCAGATGGTTCGATAGGCCCAGGACTTCGACTTCGTCCCGGAGCTTGGCTTTTTCCCTGAGGGCCTGGCTGATCAGGACCCGTCCCTTGGAATCGAGCTCGTGCCGCGAGCCATGCCTGTTTACGCGGAGCATGAACTTGCGGACGTCGGGACGAAGATGGACGGCGCCCTCGGCCGTGAGGTCCGTCATCGAGAGCCAAACGGAAAGGGGATAGACCTTGATCGAATCGTCGGAGAGCGACGTGACGAAGAGGTCCTTGCCGTAAACCTGTTCGATGACCTCGCGGAATTTCTCCGGAATTTTGATGCGCCCGGACGCGTCCAGCCGCGCGGTGTAGCTGCCGATTAAAACGTTGGCCATCTATGTGCGTCCCGATTTGTCCCGTTTCTTCCCAAATATATGAGAGAAAACGGCGATTGTCAAGCAAAAAAAGCCTAAAAAAGGACTAAAAAGCAGGGGCCCTAAATAAAGTTCAGAATTAGGGGGAGAGGGCTAGGAGTTGGGGGGTTCGGTCGGAGGGCGCGGTTAGCCGGCCTTTCCCGAGCCGTTTTCCTCGTCGGCGGCGGGCATGGCGGCCAGCAGGTCCTTGGCCTTTTCCAGGTCCTTTTCCTGGACCATGACCTTGAACTCGGCCAGCCCGTCGACCGTGAACGGATAGACGAAGGGCGCCGTTCGGCCGCGAACGACACAGGCGATGCCGTGGCTTTCGAGGAGACTCTTGATCAGGTCCGCTTCGAACGGGCCGAAGACGCGCGCGGCTTCGGCGAGGTCGGCGTTGTCGTCGTGCGGCTTATTCTTTTCGTCGGGTTCGGACATTGGGATCGTCCTTTCCTGGAATCGAGATAGTCGTCGATTTCAGTGATGATATCAACGGTGGGCATGGGGTTGCGGAACTTCGGGTGCGGCATGCTCACTCCTGACCTGTCTCCTGGCCTGCCTCGCCCATTGTAGGGGGGCCCTTCAGTGCTTGTCAATCGCCGTGGCTCCGCGCACGGGAAGCCAAAGAGAGACAGAAGAGGGACAGCCCCCATTGGGGGCAAGCCCCAATGGGGACAGTCCCTCTTCCAGTTGCCCCAATTGGGAACTGTCCCCATTTCGTCCTAATTTGGAGACTATCGTCCCCAATTAGGACAGCGCCAGGCGGCGGCCGATGCCCCTTCAGGGCAGGCGATTGGCACGGAAAGTGCTATTATAGATGATGTGAAACGCCTGAAAACGAGGAGACGGCCATGAAAAGTGGGGGTTTTCGAAAAGTCGTTCAGGGGATGATCTTTCTCGTCGCGTCTTCCGGGCTTTGGTCGGCCGATCATTACAAGGTCCTCAACGGCCCGAAGAATTTTTATTACGGCCACATCAGCTACATCGAGGCCACACCCGATGGGACCGACCCGGTCGTCCTGCGCGAGGGGCAATCGGTTCCCGAACAGGCCGTCCTCAACCTGCCCGTCGGCCCCGGCGATATGGTCCGGACCTCGGCCGACCGGCGCTGCGAGATCCAGTTCGACACCGGGACGGTCGTCCGGCTCGACTTCAACACCGTGGTTCGGGTCGAGACGATCCTGGCCCGCAGCTTGAGCAGCCTCGAGCAGATCTCCATCCTGGCCCTCGACAAGGGCCGGATCTATGTCATGTACAGGGCGTACGACCGCCGCGAGATATTCCAGGTGCTGACCCCTAACGCGGCCGTCAAGATGAAGCACAACGCGGTCGCCCTCATCGCCGCGGCCGAGGACGGCTCGACCGAGACCCAGGTCAAGTACGGCAAGGCCCAAATGCGATTCGGCGCGAGCGAGAGACTCCTCGATGACCAGACCGTCAGGAAGGGCGAGCGGCTGATCGTCCAGAAAGACGACCAATTCCAACTCGCCTTCGCCATCGCCGATACCGCCTTCGAGCTCTGGAACAAGGACGTCAATGCCCACTTCGAGGACCTCCACGAGGGCCTGACCGCTTTGCCCAAGCCCATCCAGAAGCTTCCCGGGGCCGTCTTCTACTTTGCCCAGACCTACGGCAGCAGGTATGGCGAGTGGCTCTGGGACGACTTCTACGGCTACGTCTGGCGGCCCTTCATCAACAACGGGATGTATCCCTGGGGCTGGAAACCCTATTACTACGGTCAATGGGCCATGACCGGAGGGCAGATGTTCTGGGTGCCCCAGGAGCCCTGGGGCTGGATCCCGTATCACCTCGGCATCTGGCAGTGGGACAAGAAACACGGCTGGGTCTGGCTCCCCGGCTCGATGTTCGCGCCGGCCTGGGCGACTTGGGATTTCTTTTTCGGGTATGCCTGCTGGCGGCCGTGGAGCCTGTACGATTGGATGGGCGGCCCCTATTATTATGGGTCCGGCTTCAACTATCTCGACGGCGGCTGGTTCTACAATTGGCCGTACGTGAACGACGGCCTGGGCATGGCCGGGAATCCCGGCCGGACCATCGTCCGCAAGGACCAGCTCAAGCAGCCGGGCGCAACCACCTATCCCGTTCCCTCTGAACTCAAGGGCGTCCTCAAGAAGGTGACCACCGCCTACGAAAGTGGCGACGCCCGGATCCGGGATTCCGCGAGCGAAGTTCCGGGGCATCTCGTCTTCGTCGCCAAGGGCGACCTCAAAGCCCCGGCGGTCAATGAAAAGGCGATGACCTGGGACCGGGTGCCGAAATCCGGAGCGCCTCCGGCCAAGGAAAACGGTGTAGCCCGGCGTCCGGTCGATCCACAGCGCGAGGCCGTCCGGGCCTTCCGCGGCGGCGAAACGCCTGCGGCCGGTCCGGAGAGGCGGGTCAACCCGGCCGGGAAGACCGTCGACAGGGGTAATTTCGTCGCCGTCCCCCTGGCCCCCGGGCGCTCTGAAACGCCCGTCCGGAGGGACGATGCTTCCCGGGCGGGAAAGAATATCGGCGGAGCGGTCGCCGGTCCGGGCGCCCGGTTCCGCGATTGGAACCCGGACGTCCGCGTCGCCCGCGATCTCGGCGTCAGCATCGAATACTCGACCGCGAGGAACGAGGTCCGTTGTCCCGAGTTGGGGATATCCTCGAGAGACCGGGAACTCGCTTCACGGTTCGTCCCCCGCCTGACGTCGCACGGCGTCAGCTTCGAGCCGGCCGGCTCGTCGGGCTCCGTTGGTTCGAGTTCGTCCGTCGCGTCCGGCTCCGCCGGTTCTTCCGCGGAGGCCGGTGCGTCCAACCGCACCACCGGCAGCTCGGAGGGCCGGGAATCCAAGGGAAGCGAAGGCGGGAAGATCAAAAACTGAAGCCGGTCGAAACGGCCCGGATGATCTCGGGAAGCTGGAGCGCCAGGCGCAGCCGCTCGACCTCCTTCTTGTAAACATCCAGGAATTCCTTGCGCAGCGGGTCGGCCGGCTTGAACTTATGTCCCAGCGGGTTGACGGGACCGCCGTGGTAGTAGATCCGGTAGTCGAGATGGGGCCCCGTCGAGTCCCCCGACGAACCCACGTACCCGACGGTGTCCCCCCCCTTGATCTGAGCGCCCTTGCGGACACCCTTCCCGAAACCGCTCAGGTGGAGATAGGCCGTCTCATAGGAATTCTTGTGCCGGATCTTGACCGTGTTGCCCGCCGCGCCGTCCCGGCTGGCGAAGGTCACTTCCCCGTCGGCCGTCGCCTGGACCGGCGTCCCGATGGGGGCCGCGTAGTCGACGCCGTAGTGCGGCCGGTAGATCTTGTAGATCGGATGGAAGCGGCTGGAGGAGAAACGCGAGGTGATCCGCGGCGTCATGAACTTGATGGGCGAGCGCAGAAAATCCTTCCTTCGGGAGCCGCCGTTCTCGTCGTAATAGTCGGAGGCCTTGGTGTCGGGATAGGTGAAGCGGAAGGCCTGGAAGACGTTGCCTTCGTTCGTGAACTCGGCGGCCAGGATATCGCGGTATCCGGCGAAACGGCCGTCCAGGTATTTTTTCTCGACGTAGATCCGGAAGGAATCCCCCTTGCGCAGGTCGGTGTTGAAATCGATGTCCCAGCCGAAACAGCGTTCGACGAGGTCGAGGGCCAGGCTGTCCTCCTCGCCGGCCTTGTTGAGGGCTCCGATCAGGCTGTCCTCGATGACGCCCCAGGCGAAGGCCGGCTTGACCTCGAAGGGGACGAGCTTCACCTCCGCCTTGATCCCGTCTTCGTCGTTGTGGACGACGAGGAAGCGCGTTTCGTCGATATCGTATTCGAGCGTCTTCCACGGCCCGCCCGGCAGGGATGCCAGCCGCAGCTGCTGTCCCGCCCTGATCTTGCCCAGGTTGTAGACGGGCTTGACGGCTTCCTTGATCCGGTGGATCTCGAGGTTGTCGAAATCGCGCCTCTTGAGAAGGTCGGCCAGGCTGGACCTCAGGGGGATGACGATCCTCTCCTCTTCGAGCGCCGGGGCCGCGGGGGCCGGGATGATCGCGGCCTCGGCGGGTCCCGACGGAAGAGGACCGGCGGCCTCGGCCGCTTCCGGCGGGAAGACGGCGCGGATGACGAAGACGAGAGCGGCGGCGGTGCAGGCGAGAAGGACGAGGGCCGCGGCGACGCGCGCCCCGTTGATCCGTCTCCGCGGTTTTCCGCGGCCGGCCCCCGGGTCGATGGTCAGCTTGAGTCGTCCCATCCTGCAGGCGTCGTCATGAAGGGGTGACTTTCGGCTCCGGTTTTTTCCGGGGCTGTTTCCGGAAAGCCCGGACGAGGGCGACCGTCGGGCCGGAGAGGACGTTCAGCCCGAAGTAGAGGAGGAGGAAGATGCGCGTGTAGAAAAGCACGCCGAAGAGCGAGACGGCGAGGAAAAGTGCGGTCCGGATGTCGATCCGGTGGCCGATGAAGGCCTTGACGAAATTCCGGTAGGGGAACGTGCTGACCATGCACAGAGAGACGACGAGGGTCAGGACGGCCACGAGGAAGCCGGATTGCCGCGTGGCCAGCGGGAGGGGGTGGAAATTGACGACCGCGGCCATGAACATGGCCGCCGAGGGCACCGTCAATCCCTGGTAATGCTTCCGGTCCGAGGGGATCCGGCTGCGGACGTTGTAGCGGGCCAGCCGGAGGACGCCGGCCGTCAGGAAGATGAAGCTGAAGAAAACGGCCGGCGGTCCGGCCATCTCCATGCCCCAGAAATAAAGGAGCACCGACGTCGCCAGCCCGAAGGAGACGGCGTCGGCCAGGGAATCGAGTTCGACCCCGAAGTCGGACGGCGCGTGCATCGCCCGGGCGACCAGCCCGTCCAGCCCGTCCATCAGCGCGGCGATGATGATCAGGAACGCGGCCATCTTGTAGCGGCCTTGGAAGGTCAGGAGGACGCTCATGAAGCCGAAGAACAGGTTGGTCAGGGAAAACAGGCTGGGCAGGACCAGGACTCCCTTGCTCGGTTTTTTGACTTTCATGGCTGGACCTCGGCGATGACGGTTTCGCCGGCCTTCACCTTCTGGTGAAGTCCGACTTTTATAGTGATGTTTTGGGGCAGGGTGAGCTCGACCCGCGACCCGAAGTACATCAGACCGACCTTCTGTCCGCGGGCGACGGCCGCGCCGGCCTTGACGAAGCACTTGATGCGGCGGGCGGCGACGCCGACGATCATCTTCATGACGATATCGGCCGCTCCCGCCTTGAGGACGAGGGTGTTCGATTCGTTGTGCGCGCCGGCCTCGGGCTTGTAGGCGGGC
Source organism: uncultured Eubacteriales bacterium (assembly GCA_964525875.1). Taxonomy (GTDB): domain Bacteria; phylum Acidobacteriota; class Aminicenantia; order Aminicenantales; family Saccharicenantaceae; genus RBG-16-66-30. The sequence goes on along the minus strand of CAZGJS010000018.1, from coordinate 15,761 downwards.
AGGAACTTGCCCGGGTGGTAGTCGGCGCGGGCGACGGTCGCCGTGAGCGGAGAGCGGACGATGTGGACGTCGTAGAGGGAGAGAAAGATCGTGACCTTGTTCACGGGCCCGGCCAGGTCGGGGTGGGCGGGGAGGGCGTCGATACCGAGGACCTCGCCGTCCGCGGGCGATACGAGGAGATCCTCGCCCGGCGGCGGGACCCGGTCGGGATCGCGGAAGAAATAGGTGAAGGCGGAGGCAAAGACGGCGAACAGGACGGCGACCGGCCACCAGCCCTGAACCAGAAAAGCGAGGGTCAGGGCGAGAGACGAGAGGATAAAAGGAAGGCCCTCTTTGGCGATTCTCACCCGAAGATGATAGACGCTTCCCCCCCAAAAGTAAATGCCGGGGCGCGGGACGCCACCCGTTTTGGCAGCGATGGGGGCCATGCATATCCCCCGGCCCCCCGGGAACCAGTCCCGGCGGTTCCCCCATCGGCGAGCCGATGGGTCCCCCTCCGCTACGGGGGCTCTGCATGGCCCCCATCACTGCCCGGGCAGCGTCCGCGGGGCAGGGTTCGGGGACATGTACCTCCGGTACGTGTCCCCGTTCTTTATCGCCGTTCCGATTCGGCGCTATTTTTTGAGGGACCTGCGGCGGGCGATTTCTTTTTTTACGGCGGGGTGGAGGATGAAAAGGTAGTAGACGACGAGGAGGGCCAGGATGAGGGCGAAGCGGGCGGCGTTGCCCCGGACGAGGGACACGACCGCGTAGGCGACGGCGACAAGAATGCCGCCCAGGTGCAGGAATGCGAAGATCGTGTCGAACAACGCCCGTTTCCGGCTTTTACGGCGGCGGGCGGCGCCGAGCGCCGCCCGGCGCGACGAGCCTCACTTCCCGTCGACGACCGTGGCCGAAAGGATGGTGATCGGCTCGAGGGGGACGTTCTGATGGCCGCGCTTGCTGCCCGTGGGCACCTTGGCGATGGCGTCGACGACGTCCATCCCGGCGACGACCTTGCCGAAGACGCAATATTTCATTTCGTCCAGCTGGGAATTGTTCACGAGGTTGATGAAGAACTGGCTCGTGGCGCTGTCGAGGTCCTGGGTCCGGGCCATGGCCGCGGAGCCGCGGGCGTTCTTCAGGCCGTTGCCGGACTCGTTTTTGATGGCGGGCCGGCCGGACTTCTGGCTCATCTCGGCCGTCAGGCCGCCGGTCTGGATCATGAAGCCGGGGATGACCCGGTGGAAGATCAACCCGTCGTAGAATTTGTCGTTGACGTAGCCCAGGATGTTCTTGACGGTGATGGGCGCCTTGGCCGGATAGAGCTCGACGGTGATGTCGCCCTTGCTCGTCTTGAGCAGGACCTTGGGATTGGCGGCCGGGGTCTGGGCCAGGGCCACTCCGGCGAGGAAGATACTCGCGGTGAAGAGGATGGGCAGAATGTTCCGGGTCATGGAAGCCTCCTTGTGGACTCTCAGAGACCGACAAAATAGCAGATTCGGAGGGCCGAATCAAACAGGGTTGTTTTTTCGGGCGAACGATGTTATATATTCCATGATCGTCATGAGCTCACGCGCACGGACCTGTCTTCGAATCGCGGTGTTGCTGGCCTTCGCCGGCGTCACCCTGGGCATCAATTGCTTCCACACAGAGACCGTCGTCGGCGGCCGGAACGATTGCCCCGCCTGTCATTTCCTGACGTCGTCGCTGTCGACCAATCCCGGCGTCGTGTTCGTTCTGCCCGCCCTTATCTGCCAAGGAATTCTCGCCCCGGTCGAGCTCCCACGCTCGGACGAGGTCATCGTCCTCTCCCTCTGTTCGCGATCCCCTCCTCAGGCCTGACTCCTCTTCTGGTCTTCCGGCCGTCCGATTTGCGGACAAATGGTTCCCCGTATGGAAATGAGGAGGACAAATGGCGAAGTGGTTACGCCTTTGGGTGGTCGCGGCAGCCGTCGGATTTTTCTTCGGCCCTTTACCGGTTGAGGCGGATGATGGCCCGTCCTCGTTGTCCCTGAAGCAATGCGTCGAAATCTCCCTTTCGCGGAACCCGCTCTGGCTTTCCGCCGAAGAGGATTACCAAGCCTCCCTGGCCCGCGTCAGGCAGGCGAAAGCCTTTCCCCAACCGTCCCTGGAATATGACTCGGACCTCCAGCCGGGTCTCCTGAATTTTCGGCAGTCGGGAGAATCCTATCTTGGAGTGAGCCAAACCGTCGAGTTCCCGGGACGGCGCTCCCTCCGCGGGAAGATCGCGTCTTTCGAATCCCGGGAATACCTTGCGGACAAGAATCTGCTTAGGCTGGAGATCGTCTTTCAGGTCAAGGAGGCCTTCTACAGTATTCTCCTGGCGGACGAAAAACGTAAATATGCCGCCCAGGATCTCGACCTCGCCCGGGACTTCCTGGAGAAGGCCAAGGCCAAGTACGAGGCCGGAGACATCGCTAAAGTCGAAGTCGTCCGGGCCGGCGTCGAAGCATCCAAGGCGGCCACGGCGGTCAAGCTCACGGAAAACGACGTCCTCCTGGCCAAGGCGCGGCTGAATTATTTCCTCGGCCGGGCTAAGCTCGAGCCTCTCGAGGTCCGGGGGGGCCTCGTCCGGGCCTCCGTCCCCATCGACCGGGAGGTTCTCGTCCAGAAAGCGGTCAGGGCCCGCCCCGAGATCGAAAGGGCCAAGTCCGGGATGGCCAAGGAGGAACGGAGGAAGACGGAAGCGGTCATGAGCTACCTCCCCGATTTCGACGTCAGCCTGTCACGGCACCGCCTGGCCGGGGAAACGACGACCTGGGACTTCACCCTCTCCTTTCCCATCCCGCTGTTCTTCTGGCAGCCCGCCCGGGGCAGGATCGCCGAGACCCAGTCCAACATCCGGTCCCTCGAGAGACAATCCGAGGACCTGGTGAACCGCATCAGCCTCGAGGTCGGCCAGGCCTGTTTCAACGCCCGGACGGCCGCGGACCAGATCGCGCTTTTCGAAAAGGAGATCCTGGCCCAGGCCGAGGATGTCTACAACCTCATCCTCTTCAGTTTCCAGGAGGGCGAGATCGGCGGCATCGAACTCATCGACGCCCGGCGGACCCTGCTCGAAGTGCGCAAGGCCTACGCCGACGCCCTCTACAACTACAGCCTGACTCTCGCCGTGCTGGAGAAATCCGTCGGCGAGCCCTTGGAAGGAGACGACCATGAATAATAAGCTCATAGCGGTCGGCATATCGGCCGGCCTTGTTCTCGGCGGCTTGGCCTGCTCGCGCCGGACGGACCGTCCAACGTCCAACGGCGGGCCCGCCATGTCCAGGGAGGCCCCTCAGGAAGGCCTCGCGGGAGGTCCCGGACGCCGCGGGGCCGGTCCCGGGCCGCAAGCCGGAAGGGGAGCCGGGCGCGGCGGAGGACGTGACTGGGACAGCACGACCTCCCTTCGTCTCACCGAAAACGAGATGAAAGCCATCGACCTGGAGACTGTCGCGGCGTCCTATCAGCCCATGTCCTCTCACCTGCGGGCGACGGGAAAGGTCCTGGCCAGCCCGTTCAGAAAAGCCATCGTCAACTACCCCTTTCCCGCCCGTATCGCCAGGATCCACGTCCGGCCCGGAGATTGGGTGAAGACCGGACAAGAGCTTGTCACCCTCCAGAGCGAAGCCGTGGGCGAGGCCAAGTCGGAGTATTTCAAGGCCATGGCCGATTTCGAACTCGCCAAGAGCAGTTTTGAACGGGAAAAACGGCTTTTTGACCGCGGCGCCGGCGCCGGGAAGAACCTCCAAGCCGCCGAGGCCGAGCGGAAAGTGGCCGAAGCCAGTCTCAACGCCGCCGAGAAGAAGCTCCATGTCCTGGGGTTCACGGAAGCCCAAGTCAAGACGACGGCGGAAACTCACGAAATCAACGCCACCATCACCCTGTTTGCCCCCCTTCCGGGAAAGATCGTTGACAATAACATGGCCCTGGGCACCATGGTGGACCAGAGCACGGAGATCTTGACCGTCCTCGACCCGAGCGTCCTTTGCGTTGACGCGGACATCTACGAGCGCGACATCGCCTCGGTCCGGAAGGGCCAGGAGGTCGATGTGATCGTTCCCGCCTACCCCGACCTCGTGTTCAAAGGCAGCGTTCAGTATATCGGGGACGTCCTGAAAGAGGAGACGAGGACCGTCACCCTCAGGACCGAAGTTGAGAACGCAGAGTATCGTCTGAAACCCGGCATGTTCGCCTCTCTGTCCATCCTCCTCGACCGGCAGGCCCGAGCCCTGACCGTGCCTCAGGCCGCCGTCCTCGATGACCGGGATCGGAAGATCGCGTTCATCAGCAAGGGCGCCGAATTTTTTCCCAGGGAGGTCGTCACGGGGCCCAAGATGGACGGCTTTCTCACAATCCTCAGCGGCCTCGCGGATGGGGACAGGGTGGTCACCAAGGGGAACTACCAGCTCAAGTCCAAGCTCTATGAAGAAATCCTCAAGGGATCTCATGTCCATTGATAACCCCCGCTTCCCGACCCCATGATCACTCGCTAACGGAGGGATGCCCATGATCGACAAAATCATCGACTTTGCCTTAAAACACCGGCTTCTGGTCGTCTTCCTGATCAGCCTGGTCTGCCTCTGGGGCGTCGTCGTCTTTTTCCGGATGCCCAAGGACATCTATCCCGACCTCAACGCACCCCTCGTCAACATCATCACGGAAAATTCGGGCATGGCCTCGGAGGACGTCGAGCGGCTCATCACCTTCCCCCTCGAAAGCCTCCTTTCCGGGGCGCCGGGGGTGATGCGTGTCCGGTCCGAATCGACGACGGGGGATTCCGTTGTGACCGTCGAATTCGCCTGGGGCACGGACATCTACATGGCCCGCCAGATCGTCGCCAGCAAGCTCGAACTCGTCACCGGCCGGCTTCCCCTGGGGACAGCCCAGCCCATCCTCGGCCCTGTCTCCTCCCGGATGGGGGAGGTTTTCGAGTTCGCTGTCGTCGGAGACGAGACCACGGATCCGATGGAGCTGCGCTCGGTCGCGGACTGGACCATTCGCTACCGGCTCCAGGGCGTGCCGGGGGTATCGTTCGTCATCAACCTCGGCGGATTCGTCCGCCAGTTCCAGGTCTTCCTCAAGCCCGAGATGCTCAAGAACTACGGGATCGCCATCGCTGAAGTCAAGGAGGCGATCGAGGCCAGCAACCGGAATTTCAGCGGCGGCATCATTCCCCACGGAGCCCAGGAGATCCTAATCAAGGGCGAGGGCCGGATCGAAACGCTGGACGATTTGCGCGAGACGGTCATCACTTCGAGGAACAACGTTCCCGTCTATGTCAAGGACGTGGCCGATGTCCGGGTCGGCGACAAGTTCCGCCGGGAATCCGCCAGCCACAACGGCCGGGAGGCGGTCAACGTCACGATCGAAAAACAATACGGCGGCGACACCCTGACCGCCATCCGGAACGTCAAGGAGGCGCTGGCCCGGATCGGCCGGGACCTGCCGACGGGGATCGGGATCAAGGCCTTTTACGACCAGTCCGTCCTGATCCTGAAATCCATCCAGCACGTCGAGGTGACCATCCTCGAAGGCATCGTCCTCATCGTCCTAGTCATGATCTTCTTCATGTGGAACCTCCGCAGCTCCCTGATCGCCTCCCTGACCATTCCTTTCTCGATCCTCATCGCCCTCGTCATCATGGACCTCTTCGGTGTCAAGCTCACGGTCATGTCCATCGGCGGCCTGGCCATCGGCATCGGGAAAATGGCCAACGGGTCCATCATCATGGTCGAGAACATTTACCGGCTTCTCGGAGAAAAATGCGACCGGGCGTCCCCATTGGAAATCGTCACCGAGGCGGCCAAGGACGTCGGGAAGTACCTCTTTTCGGCGAGCCTCATCATCATTCTCGTCTTCCTCCCGCTCCTGACCCTCCAAGGCCTCGAGGGCGCCATGTTCCGGCCGACGGCCTTTGCCGTTGCCGCCGCCCTCTTCGGCGCGATGCTCCTCAATATCACCCTGCAGCCCATCCTGGCGGCGACGTTCCTGGTCAACTGCCGCCGGAATTCGAGACGGGACCCGGTCACGGAGTTCCTGATCTCGAAGTATCGGGTCCTCCTGGCCAAGGCCTTGGAGAGAAAAAAGCTGATGCTGGCCCTCTTCGGAATGCTCGTTATCCTGGCCGGCGTGGCCTTCACTTTTCTCGGCAAGGAGTTCGTCCCGCCCCTCGACGAGGGAGCCATCCTGGCTTCGACCGTCATGCTGCCGGAGACATCCCTCGAGGAATCCGTAAAGATGGGCATCCGCGTCGAAAAAATTTTGCTCTCGATCCCCGAGGTCGTTTCGGTCACGCGGACGACGGGCACGGCCGAAGCCTCGGAGCACGTCCACCCCGTCTGCCACAGCCACTACAACATCGAACTTCTGCCGCGCGAGGAACGGAGACGGGGCTTCCGCGAGATCACGCAGGAGATGCGCGAGAAGCTCGATGCCCTGCCCGGTCTGGCGGTGCTTTTCGAACAGCCGATCGCCAACAAGCTGGCCGAGATGCTGACCGGGACGGAGGGCGAGCTCTCCGTGAAACTGTTCGGCCCGGACCTGGCCGTTCTCAACGAGAAGGTCGAGGAAATCCGCGGCGCCTTGGAACATGTCCGAGGTGTCGCCGACCTCCAGGTCGAACAGACTACGGGGATCCCTCAACTCGTCATCCACCTCGACAGGGGCCGGATGGCCCTCCATGGCATTTCCGTCGGCCAGGTCGCCGACCTCATCGAAACCGCGCTCAACGGCATCGAGGCCACCGATGTCTACGAGGCTGACCGGGTTACGTCCGTCCTGGTCAGGCTGCCCGAGAGTTACAGGGGAGACGAGGAGGCGATCCGAAACCTCCTCGTCGACGCCCCGGGCGGCCAGCGGATCCCGCTCTCGGATCTGGCGGAGATCCGGAGGGACGAGGGACCCCAGACCATCTTCCGGGAAAACCTCATGCGCCGGAAAATCATCCTGTGCAACATCGAAGGACGCGACATCGGGGGGTTCGTCGAAGAAGCCCGGGCCATCATCGGCGCCGAGGTCTCCCTGCCGGCGGGATATTACGTGACCTTCGGCGGCCAGTTCGAAAGCCAGCAGAGGGCCCTCCGCCACCTGACCCTCCTAATGGCCCTCGTGATCCTGATCATCTTCGTCATCCTCTTCTCGTCCTTCGGGTCGGTCCGGCAGGCTTTCCTGGTCATCATGAACATCCCTTCGGCGCTCATCGGCGGTATCGTCGCCCTGATCGTCGTCGGCGAAACGCTTAACGTTTCGTCGACGATCGGCCTCATCGCCCTGTTCGGGATCTGTGCCCAGAACGACATCATCCTGGTCGCGAAAATCAACGACCTTCGGCGCCGCGGCGCTTCTCTTCGCGAAGCGGTCGTCGAGGGCGCCATGGTCAAGTTCCGCCCCATCTTCATGACAGACATGGTCATGATCGTCGGGCTTCTGCCCATGGCGTTGATCACCACGACGGGGTCGGAGCTCCATCGCCCGCTCGCCGTCGTCTACATCGGCGGATTTTTCTTCGCCATCTTCCTCCGCCTGATCATGGTCCCGGTCCTCTATGAGACCATGGCGTCTTTGAAATTCGGGAAAAAAACCGGCTCTCCCCCGAAGGGGCACTGATGTCCTAGACACGCGGTCAACGGCCCACAATACGCAAAGGAGGTTCATCGTGAAATCGGCCACGCCGAAAAGCCTTGAAACCAGCGTCATCCACGCCGGCCTCGAGAGCCATCCCCAGCACACCCCTGGCCCAGGAGCAGATGAAGGGCTTCGGCTCGTTGAAGTCCGGATGACTCCTTGGGATTTGACATCCGGTCTCCCTTTGCTATAATTAGCATATGCCAATAATTCCCATCGAGGGCCCTCGGTGTCCAGGCCGGTGATCTGCCGGAGGATCGGTCATCATCCGCCTGCGGGATGCTTCAAACCGGCAGGGATCCCGGTCTCGGCTCTCGAAGAGATCAACCTCACATTGGACGAGCTCGAGGCTCTCCGCCTAGCGGACCTCGAAGGCTTGTATCATGAAAAAGCCTCGAAAAAAATGGGCGTCTCCCGCCAAACTTTCGGCAATATCCTGGAATCCGCTCGCCGCAAGACAGCGGACTGCCTGGTCAACGGCCGGGCGCTGAGAATTCATGGAGGTCAATATCAAATGAACGAGAGAAATTTTGTCTGCTTCGACTGCAAACACGAGTGGGCGGTCCCCTATGGGACCGGAAGGCCGCAGGCCTGTCCCAAATGCGGAGGTTCCGGCTTACACAGGTCCCCCGCTGAGAGAGGATGCGGACGGGGACGCGGCGCCGGCCGCTGCGGTTTCCTGGGAGGAGAGAGGCCATGAAAATCTGTCTTCCCACCGAAACCAACCAGGGCCTGAACGCCCCCCTCTACGGGCACTTCGGCAGCGCCCCCTTCTTTGCTCTTGTAGACACCGAGACCGGCATTCTCGAGGTCCGTGATAATCAGGGCCAAGTTCATGCCCATGGCGCCTGCCATCCGGCCGGAGCGCTCGAGGGATTGGGGATCCAGGCCGTCGTTTGCGGGGGCATGGGTCTCCGGGCCCTCCAAAAACTCGAGAAGGCCGGGATCGAAGTCTACAGAAGCGAGGCCCTGACCGTCGAGGAGGCTCTCCGGGAAATCAGGGAGAAAAGATCCGAGAAGCTCACGGCCGAGGGCGCGTGCGCCCATCACAAGGGTTGCCGCTGAGTATCGAGCCAGAACAACGGATGAAGATCACCAGGACGGACTGAAAGCACGCTGTCGCCGAGCTCCTCGAAGCTACGAGGCCGCCCCTGGCGCCCTGATGCCTTCGTTTCCCTGATTTCAGCACGGGCCTTGCGGGAAGACGACGCCTGAGCCCGGTTCTCGTTCCCGCCCCGGAATTCGCACTAGCGTTCAACCGGCAATTTCGTGCATTTGTCTTTGACTTGAACCCGGCGCGAACGTAAAATACCCCTCCACCCCATCGACGAAGGAGGAAGGACCATGAAGATCTCCCGCCGACTGATCCCGGCAGTATTTTTAGTTCTCGCGGTCACCGGACTTGGCCTCAATTCCCAACAGGCCGCAACTCAAATTACGGACGAGACCAAGATCCTGGAGGCTATGCATCTCATCTCCAGCCACACGCTCTACGGCTATGTCGCCGAGCTCGTCTCCGAGAAGTTCGGCGGGAGATTGACCGGAACCAAGGAGTACGAAGCCTGCGGCGCTTGGGTCGAGTCCCTGCTCAAGGGCTGGGGCGTCCAGCCGGCGGGCGACAACGGGACCTACCGGCAGAACTTTCCCAATCCTTATACGACCGTCTACCCAGGCGGCGTGTGCGTTCTTCATGTGCCCTACGGGAAGAACGGCGCCGTCAAGAAATACTACAAGTACGAGGACGAGTTCATCCCCGGCGGCACCTCCGGTTCGGGCGAGGTCACGGCCGAGGTCGTCTTCGTCGGCTATGGCGTCACAGCTCCCGAGCTCGGCTACGACGACTACAAAGGTGTCGACGTCAAGGGCAAAATCGTGCTCCTGGACCCGGAAGTCCCGGTCGGCCCTGGCGATAAGACCCTCGACCTGTTCAAGAAATGGCGGCCCTATTCTTTCCACCAGTATAAGCTCAAGAACGCGGCCGCCCACGGGGCCAAGGGCATGATCTACAACTACGGGCCCATCGGCAATCCCAACAACGCCTACGTTGAGAGTTTCGTCTACCATCATGTCGGCCAAACCGTGGTCGAAGATGTCTTCGCCGGCACGGGGCGGACCTACAAGGACGCGGTAGCCAGGATCCGCGCCGAGCTCAAGCCCCAGTCCTTCGCCACGGGCAAGACGATGACCATCAGCAACAAGACGGAACACCATCCCGATGGCGTCGGTTTCAACCTCATCGGCCAGATTCCCGGCACCGACCCCAAGCTCAAGAACGAGGTCATCATCGTCGGCGGGCACCTCGACCACCTCGGACGGATGTGGGCGCTCATGCCCGGGGCCAACGACAATGCCACGGCGGTCGCCGTTACGCTGGGCGTCGCCGAAGCCATGGCCAAGTGCGCCGTCAAACCGAAGCGGACCGTCGTTTTCTTCTTCTTCGGCAGCGAGGAACAGAGCGAGGACCAGGGGACGGAAGGGTCGCACTATTACACCGACCACCCGATCTTCCCGCTCGACAAGACCGCTGTGTTCATCAACATGGAAGGCCCGGGCAGCGGCGACAAGATCTCCGCTTCCGGCGGGACGACCTACCCCAAGTTCTGGGAATTCGTCGAGAAGGCCAACAAGGGCTTCATCCACCGGACCCTCACCACGGGACCGGCGTCCTACCCCGCCCGGCCGCGGCAGGACTCGGCCTGGTTCTTCTGGAAGGGCGTCCCGTCCCTGACCTTCGGCGCCTATGGTGGACCGCGCCCGCCCTACCCGACCTACCACAACACGCGGGACTCGATCGATCTTGTCACGCCGGAGATCATGGAGGACATAGCCCAGCTGCTGTTCATGGTCATCATGGACATGAGCGACGAGCCAGCGCTGAACTTCCGATAATTAAAAGAGGGACAGTCCCCTGCGGGGACAGTCCCCCAATGAAGCGGTCGAGGGACTGTCCCCATCGGGTAAACGGCTTAATCCCCGATGGGGGCTGTCCCTCTTTTCTCTTCAGATATGAAGTTCGACCACATCCTCGTCGGCGAGGACGTAGTCGCGGTTGACCCGCAGGCCCTCGATGCCGACCGCGTTCCAGACGCGGGCGTATTGGAGCCTTTCTGAAAAATCCTTGTGGACGGCCTTGGCCATGTCCATCACCGTGCTCCCGAGCTTGAGGGCGAACGGGGAGGCCCTCTCCGCCTTTTTCCCGGGGATCTTGCTGTAGACGCGGACGACATGGAGAAGGCCGAAAATCGCCCGGCGAAGCGTTTCGAGGCCCCGGCCGGTCGTGGCTGACACGGGGATGCGTTCGAAAGGCCCTTCGAGGAGGACGCCGAGGTCCTCGAAGGCCTTCATGGCGCCTTCCGTATCGACCTTGTTCGCGGCGAGGACGGTCCGCTTCAGGAACGGGAATCGTTCGGGAGGGATGTCCGTCGCCGCGGGAACGAGGCCCACCTTCCGTTCTTTGAGCCGGCGGAGGACGCCGTCGAGCCGGCCGGCGGTCGCCGGATCGGACAGGTCGGCGACGAGGAGGACGGCGTCGGCCATCTTGACCATCTCCGGGAACCACGTTTCCATGATCTCCCCGGTCACCGGGGGCGTGTCGATGAGCTGGATCTGGATCGTCTCGAAGGGCATCATGTAGGGCCCGGGGAGGCGGGTGGTGAAGGGATAGTCGGCGACTTCGACATCGGCGCCTGTGAGCGCCTTGACCAGGCTGGATTTGCCGGCGTTCGGCGGCCCGGCGCAGACGACTTGCCCGGCGCCCGATTTTTCGACCTTGTGCGTCGGGGCGTGCTTGGCCGTGGCCTGCCGGCGCTCGCCATCCTCGCGGGCCTTGGCGATCTTCTGCCGGTACATGGCGATGAGCTTGTCGGTGCCCTTGTGATGGGGGATGACGGCGATCAGCCGCTCGTAGATTTCGATTTTTTCCTGCGGTGTCCGGGCCGCGCGCAGTTCGGCCTCGATCTTGTGGTACTCGGGCGGCAGGTTGGCCGGCATGTGGTCCTCGCGGGAAATTATAGCGAATATCGGCCCAGAGGGACAGTCCCCTCCCGAGGGGACAGTCCCTCTTTTTCCCGCGCGAGGGGATATTTCCCCCTCCTAACTGTGAGAAAATTAGGCCCCCTCGAGCGTCCTTTTAAGAGGACCGGCTGGACGGCCGTGTCCGAGGGCCTAGAAACTCGCTTAAGATATTGAAATAAAATAAATTAAATTTTATGAAAAGCGAAGATTTTCCTTTACTTTTCGACCCCTTTTTTGCTATAATAATGACTTGGAAAATGCCCACCGGGTCCCGTGACGTTCCTGCGCCGGAAACCCGCATTTTTTTAAAGTGAACGGACATGACGCAAGAAAAGTACACCGCTGAAAGCATCAAGGTCCTGAAGGGCCTGGAGGCCGTCCGGAAGCGACCGGCCATGTACATCGGAAGCACCGGGACGGAAGGCCTCCACCATCTCGTCTACGAAGTCGTCGACAACAGCGTCGACGAGGCCCTGGCCGGCTACTGCACCGAGGTTGACGTCTTCATCCACGTCGACAGCTCGATCACGGTCATCGACAACGGCCGCGGCATCCCCGTCGGCGAGCACAAGAAGGAGAAGAAGTCGGCGGCCGAGGTCGTCATGACCATGCTCCACGCCGGCGGCAAATTCGACCAGAAAAGCTACAAGGTCTCGGGCGGCCTCCACGGCGTCGGCGTTTCGGTAGTCAACGCCCTGTCCAAGCGCCTCGACCTCGAGATCAAGCGCGAGGGCGGGATCTTCACCCAGAGCTACGAGCGGGGCAACCCCGTCACCAAGCTGAAACAAATCGGCAAGACCAAGAAGACCGGGACCAAGGTCACATTCTGGCCGGACGAGGACATTTTCGAGTTTATCGAATATAACTTCGAGATCCTGACTCAAAGGCTGCGGGAGCTGTCTTTCCTCAACAAGGGCCTCAAGATCACGATCACCGACGAGCGGACCAACAAGTCCCACGAGTTCCAGTACAAGGGCGGCATCCGGGAGTTCGTCGAGTACCTCAACCAGAGCAAGCAGACGATCAACCCCAAGCCCATCATGTTCGAGGGCGAACGCGAAAACGTCTTCGTCGACCTGGCCATCCAGTACAACATGTCCTACGCCGACACGATCTACTCCTTCGTCAACAACATCAACACGACGGAGGGCGGGACCCACCTCATCGGGTTCAAGGCGGCCCTGACCCGGTCCATCAACACCTATGCGACCGCCCACAACCTCCTCAAGGACCTCAGCGAGAACATCACCGGGGACGACTGCCGGGAGGGCCTGACGGCCGTCCTGAGCATCAAACTCCACGACCCCCAGTTCGAGGGCCAGACCAAGACGAAGCTGGGCAATTCCGAGGTCAAGGGCATCGTCGAGTCCATCGTCAACGAGCAGTTGGCGACCTTCCTTGAGGAGAACCCGACGGTCGCCAAGAAGATCGTCATGAAGATCCTGGACGCGGCCCGGGCCCGGGAAGCCGCCCGCAAGGCCCGCGAGCTGGCCCGTCGCAAGGGCGTCCTCGAGTCGACGTCCCTCCCCGGCAAGCTCGCCGACTGCCAGGACAGGAACCCGGAAACCTCCGAGATCTTCATCGTCGAGGGCGATTCGGCCGGCGGCTCGGCGAAACAAGGGCGCGACCGCCGCTTCCAGGCCATCCTGCCCCTCAAGGGCAAGATCCTCAACGTCGAGAAGGCCCGTTTCGACAAGATCATCAAGAACGAGGAGATCGGGACGATGTTTGCCGCCCTCGGCATCGGCGTCGAGCAGTCCGAGGAAAGCCTGGACAAGCTCCGCTACCACAAGGTCATCATGATGACCGACGCCGACATCGACGGCTCCCACATCCGGACCCTGCTCATGACCTTCTTCTACCGCCAGATGATCCGGCTCATCGAGCGGGGCCATCTGTACATCGCTCAGGCGCCCCTCTACAAGGTCACCCGGGGCAGGGACATCCAGTACCTCAAGGACGAACGCGATTACGAGAAATTCATGGTCCGCAAGATCTCCGAGGAGTTCAAGGTCCGGGCCGGCGGCCGGAAGGAGATCCTCGAAGGCGACAAGTTCCGCAAATTCTTCCGCAACCTCATGGCCAAGAAGAACTACGCCCAGTTCTTCGAGCGCAAGAACTACCCCCTCTTCCTCATCGAGCTCCTCGCCCGCGCGGGCGTCGACGGCCAGGAATTCCTGAGCTCCAAGAAAAACGTCGAGAGGGTCATGAAGCTCGTCGCCGGGAAAGGCTTCAACGTCAAGCTCGGCCGCGACGAGGAGTACGGCGTCTACGAGTTCGAGTTCGCCTACCAGCTCAACGGCCTGGCCGTGGGCGGCAAGATCGGCATGGACCTCGTCACCTCCGCCGAATACAAGAACCTCTACCGGATCGTCCAGGAGCTCGAGGACATGAAGGGCCCCTACGCCGTCCTGATGAACGGCGACGGCGCGGAAAAGCAGATCCTGGAGAACGAGAACAAGCTCCTCGACTACCTCTTCGAGAAGGGGAAGAAGGGGATCAACATCCAGCGCTACAAGGGCTTGGGCGAGATGACCCCGACCCAGCTCTGGGAAACCACGATGGACCCGGCGCGGCGGATCCTCCTCAAGGTCTCCATCGTCGACGCCGCCCAGGCCGACCGGATTTTCACCATCCTCATGGGCGACGAGGTCGAAGAGCGCAAGAAATTCATCGAAATGAACGCCCTGGAGGCCCTGAACCTCGACGTCTGATGACCCCGCCCGCGGGCGGGCCCGAGAAGGAGTTCCCATGGACAGCGAACAGAAAGAGCACCATCCGGTCGTCAGCCTCGAGGAGGAGATGCGGCGGTCGTACCTCGACTACGCCATGAGCGTCATCATCGGCCGGGCCATCCCCGACATCAAGGACGGCCTCAAGCCGGTCCATCGGCGCGTCCTCTACGCCATGTACGAGAGCGGGACATACTACAACAAGCCCCACAAGAAATCGGCCCGCATCGTCGGCGACGTCATCGGGAAATTCCATCCCCACGGCGACCAGGCCGCCTACGACACGCTCGTCCGCATGGCCCAGGACTTCAGCCTCCGCTACCTCCTCGTCGACGGGCAGGGGAACTTCGGCAGCGTCGACGGCGACCCTCCGGCGGCCATGCGCTACACCGAGGTCCGGCTGAAGAAGCTGGCCCACGAGCTCATGGCCGACATCGACAAGGAAACGGTCAACTTCGTCCCCAACTACGACGAGAGCCTGACCATGCCCGAGGTCCTGCCGGCCAAGTTCCCCAACCTCCTCGTCAACGGCAGCAACGGCATCGCCGTCGGTATGGCTACGAACATCCCGCCCCACAACCTGGGCGAGATCTGCGACGGTGTCATCCACCTCGTCGAGCACCCCAACGCCTCGCTCAAGGACATCCTCAAGTACGTCCAGGGACCGGACTTCCCGACGGGAGGCATCATCTACGGCCGTCAGGGCTTCCTCGACGCCTACAAGGAGGGCCGAGGCATCCTCCACCTCCGGGCCAAGACCGTCATCGAGCGGGCGGCCAAGGGCGAGAAGGACAAGATCGTCGTCAATGAGATCCCCTACCAGGTCAACAAGTCGCGCCTGCTCGAGTCGATCGCCGCGCTCGTCAACGAGAAGAGAATCGAGGGCGTCGCCGACATCCGCGACGAATCCGACCGCGAGGGCATGCGGGTCGTCGTCGAGGTCAAGAAGGGCGAGCTTCCCGAGATCATCCTCAACAACCTCTACAAGCACACCCAGCTCCAGGTCTCCGTCGGCATCATCATGCTGGCCATCGTCGACAAGCAGCCCAAGGTCCTGGGCATCGTCGACATGATGAAGTACTTCATCGCCCACCGCAAAGAGGTCATTCTGCGGCGGACGCGCTTCGATCTGCGAAAGGCCGAGGAGAGGGCCCACATCCTGGAGGGCCTGGTCATCTGCCTCGACAACCTCGACGCTGTCATCAAGCTCATCCGCGCGTCGAAGACCGTGGACGAGGCCCGGCGCGGCCTCATGGAGAAGTTCGGCCTGACCCAGATCCAGGCCCAGGCCGTCCTGGAGATCCAGCTCCAGCGGCTGAGCCAGCTCGAGCGGCTCAAGATCCAGGAGGAGTACGCCGAGCTCAAGAAGAAGATCATCGAGCTCCGTCGCATCCTCAAGGACGAGAA
>CAZGJS010000017.1:0-62110 GCA_964525875.1 uncultured Eubacteriales bacterium | reverse complement strand
TCGTCTCCGTCCGCTGCGGTGATTCTTCACGCCTTCCCGGGCCGGATTCGGTGGGAGGAGTCCGCGTATCCGCCCCGGGAATGCTAAATCACCGCTTTATGCTCCCTCCGACGACTCCCTCAGCCCCTTTTCCCCGCGGCCTCCTCTGGGAACACCCCGGCGCGTGTTGCTGGTTCCTGCCCGAAAAAAAGGCCGAGGGGGTCATCAGAGCGAGCATAGGCGGTGATTTAGCCGGGCAGCGTGCCGGACGAGGGCAGTTTCAGGGGAAACCGCCAAAACGTGTTTGAGCTCGGCGTAGCGCACGCCGAGCGAGTTGTTTTGGCGCCGAGGCCGGCGCACTGACCGGCGTGAAAAATAAACCCATTCGACTCCCCGGCCTTAAGCCCGGGGATATGCGCAGGGTTAATACTGAGCGGCGCTTGGCGCCAGCGAACGTATCACCGCAGCGAGCGAGGATGATCCCTGAGGCCCTCCGAGGCTCTAACTTGACAAACGGCGGCGATGCCGTTAAGGTAAATACACTTTCGCGAGGTGGATAAGGGCATGAACGACAAGAACAAGCAGCCGGCCGGTCCGGAAGAAATCGCCAAGAGCGGGAAGATCGACTACGAAGAGCTCCGAAGGCTCATCGGCCTTCTCGAAGAGAAGGGCCTGTCGGTCTTCGAGCTCGAAGTCGAGGGCCTGAAGATTAAGATCGGCCGGAACGCGCCCCAGCCGGCGCCCTCGGCCATCGCCCCGCCAGGCGGCCTTGCCGCCGGCCCCGCCGCTCCGCACGAGATCGCGGCGGCCGCCGAGGCCAGGGCCCAGGCCATCGAGGTGGCCAAGGGCTACCACATGATCACTTCGCCCATGGTCGGGATGTTCTACCGAGCCTCCGACCCGGCGTCTCCCCCCTTCGTCGACATCGGCGACGTCGTCAAGAAAGGCCAGACGCTCTGCATCATCGAAGCCATGAAGCTGATGAACGAGATCGAAGCCGACGTGGACGGGACGGTCGTCGAGATTTACGGCGAAAACGCCGAGCCCGTGGAATACGGCCAGAAGCTCTTCGCCATCCTGCCCTTGAGTTAAGGCCCGATGATCTCGAAAATCCTGGTCGCCAACCGCGGAGAGATCGCCCTCCGCATCATCCGCTCCGCCCGCGAGCTCGGCATAAAGACGGTCGCTGTCTATTCGGAAGCCGACCGCCAATCCCTTCACGTCCTGCTCGCGGACGAAAAGGTCTGCATCGGCCCGGCCAAGGCCTCCGAGAGCTACCTCAACATCGCCAACATCCTGAGCGCAGCCGACATCACCCGCGCCGACGCCATCCACCCCGGCTACGGTTTCCTCGCCGAGAACGCCAAGTTCGCCGAGGTCTGCGAGACCCATGGTCTGGTCTTCATCGGCCCGCCGCCATCCATCATCAGGCTCATGGGCGACAAGAACAAGGCCCGCCAGACGATGAAAAAGGCCGGGCTGCCCATCCTGCCGGGGAGCGACACGGTTATCGACGACCTCGCCGTGGCCAAGAAGATCGCCGCGAAAATCGGCTTTCCCGTGATCATCAAGGCCGCGGCCGGAGGCGGCGGCAAGGGGATGCGGATCTGCCGCTCGTCTTCCCAGCTCGAGGACCAGTTCCCCATCGCCAAGGGAGAGGCCAAGGCGGCCTTCAACGACCCCTCGCTCTACATCGAAAAGTACGTCACCGGGGCCCGGCACATCGAGATCCAGGTCATCGGGGACAAAAAGGGAAAAGTCACCGCCTTCGGCGAGCGGGAGTGTTCCGTCCAGAGGAAATACCAGAAGCTCATCGAGGAAACGCCGTCCACGTTCATCGACGAAAAGACCCGCAGGAAGATGATGAAGGAAGTCGAGGACGCGGCCTCCGAAGTCGGCTACCAGAGCCTGGGCACCTTCGAGTTCCTGGTCGACGAGAACCGCAAGTTCTATTTCATGGAGACCAACGCCCGCGTCCAGGTCGAGCACCCCATCACGGAGATGGTCTACGGGATCAACCTCATCAAGGCTCAGATCAGGATCGCCTCGGGCGAGAAGTTCGCCTTCCCCTTCGAGCTCGTGATGCGGGGCCACGCCATCGAGTGCCGGATCAACGCCGAGGACCCGGCGACCTTCGTCCCCTCGCCTGGAAAAATAGATTTCCTGGTCCTGCCGGGGGGCGAAGGCATCCGCGTCGATTCCGTCGCCTACGGGGGCTGGGTCGTCCCCCCGGACTACGATTCGCTGGTGGCCAAGATCATCGCCTACGCGCCGAACCGGGACCTGGCCATCCGCAAGATGCGGGTGGCCCTCGAAACGACGACCATCGTCGGGATCAAGACGAACATCCCCCTCCACCTGGACATCCTGTCCAACACCGATTTCCTGGCCGGGCGGTATAACACCCAATTCATGGACGGGCACCTGGCCGCGAAGGCGGCCGAGGAAACGCTTTAAGACCTGTCCGATCTCAGGCCGGGCTCCGGGACACGAGAACGGTGAACTCCCCGGCGTTATCCTTGAGGACGTTTTCGTTGAGGCCGAGGTAGAGCCGCCCCTTCATGGGGACGGTCACGGTTCTCTCCGGACCGATGAAGAAAAGGACGAAGATCTCGTCGCGGATCTCCATCCCCGAATCCTCGTCCGTCCGGGTGGAGACGAGCTGGGCCACCCGGCCGATGAGGGCCCCGAGGTTCTCGTCCGGGACCGGTTGCTCGACGGTGATCACGTCGAGCCCTCCGGGGCCGCAGCCGGCGTCGGGGTTTCCCCGCTGGAGGCTGACTTCGCCGGCGGCGCGGAAGACGAGCTCTTCCCCCGGCCCGACATCGATCCCCGTATCCACCCAGCCGGCATCGGCCGGGACGGCGATCTTTTTGACGGCCGGACCGTCCGCGGCCGGCGTCTGGACTTGGGGCGCGAGCCCGCCCGGGGCGAGGGCGGCAAAGCCCAAAGCAACGACCCCCGCCGCTAAAAAGATCCTAAGTGCGGTCATCCGGGCCAGCCGATCCTCGGAAACTCCTCGCGGACGTCCATCGGGCCATATCTTATCAACTCCCCCAGCCCATGGCAATCTTGAACTTATTCGCCGGACTTCCGTAGTATAATAGACTGATTACCTCTGAAATCGACGGGAAAGGCTTCAAACCATGACGGAAAAGACAAGCTTCCTGAAACGGCGGAGAAAGCCGTTGATCATCCTGGCCATACTCCTGGTCATCGGCGTCATCGTCGTCGCCAACCTCCGGTCCCAGCGCGAGAAGACCGTCAAGGTGACCGTGGACAAGGTCAAGAAACAGGACCTGACCTCGATCGTCTCGGCGTCCGGCGAAGTCAAACCCAAGAAGAACATCAACATCAGCGCCCAGGTCCCGGGCCGGATCATCAAGATCGGCGTCGTCGAGGGGCAGGATGTCAGAGCCGGGGATTTTCTCCTCAAGCTGGATTCCACCCAATATGAGGCCATAGCCGACCGCGACCAGAACTTCATCCGGGCCGCGAACTCGGACCTCATACAGGCGGAAGCCCGGCTCCAGCGGGACAAGAATTCCTACGAGCGCCAGCAGAAGCTCTTCGACGAGCAGCTGATCTCCAAGGATCTGCTCGAGACGGCCAAGGCCCAATACGACATCTCCACGGCCCAGACGAACTCCATCCGCTTCCAGATCAAGCAGGCTGAGGCGTCCCTCAAGAGCACGATCGACAACCTCAATAAAACGACCTACAACTCCCCGATCGACGGGGTCATCACTAGCCTCCGCGTCGAAGAGGGCGAGGTGGCCATCATCGGGACGATGAACAATCCCGGCACGGTCCTGCTGACCATCGCCGACCTGTCGGTGATGGAGGTCGAAGTCGAGGTCGACGAAACCGACGTCATCGGCGTCGGCCTCGGCCAGGAGTCCAACATCCGCGTCGACGCCTTCCCCGAGACCGTCTTCAAGGGCAAGGTCACCGAGATCGGCAGTTCCGCCCTGCAGAAGACGACGGGCGGCGTCTCGACCCAGGAATCCAAGGACTTCAAGGTCGTCATCACCCTCGAGAACCCGTCCCAGAAGCTCAAGCCCGGGCTGTCCGCTTCGGCCGACATCATCGTCGCCGAGAAGAAACAGGCCCTGGCCGTGCCCATCTCCGCGCTCGTCCTCCGGGACAAAGCCGGCGCCGACACAAGCGCCTCGACGGCGCAGAAGGATGAGGAAGGCGTCTACTCCGTCGAGAACGCCCGGGTCAAGTTCCAGCCGGTCGGCAAGGGCATCACCGGCGGAATGATGATCGAGATCACCTCGGGCCTGCAGGAAGGACAGGACATCGTCACCGGCCCCTACGCGTCCCTGCGCGAACTCAAGGACGGCGTCCTGATCAAGACGGAGCCGAAGAAGGACGCCCCGACCAAATGAGCGGCGCCGACCCCGTCCTCATCTTCGCTGAAAACCTCTGGAAGATCTACAAGCTCGACGAGCAGGAGGTCGAGGCCCTTCGGGGGGTTTCCCTGACCATCGAGCGGAACGAGTTCGTGGCCATCATGGGGCCCTCGGGTTCCGGCAAGTCCACCCTGATGAACCTCATCGGCTGTCTGGACACGCCCACCTCGGGGACCTACCGGCTCAACGGCAAGCTCGTCAGCACTATGACCGAGGACGAATTGGCCTTCACCCGGAACAGCGAGATCGGGTTCGTCTTCCAGGTCTTCAATCTCCTCGCCCGGGCCTCGGCGTTCCGCAACGTCGAGCTCCCTCTCATCTACGGCGGGATGAAGAAGGCCGAGCGCGAGGAGCGGACCCGGCGGGCCCTGGAAAGGGTCGAGATGAAGGCCCGGATGAGCCACAAGCCGGCCGAGCTGTCGGGCGGCGAGCGCCAGCGCGTGGCCGTCGCCCGGGCCCTGGTCAACGAGCCTTCCCTCCTCCTCGCCGACGAGCCGACGGGAAACCTCGACTCGCGGACGGGCCGGGAGATCCTCAACCTCTTCCACAAGCTTCACGAACAAGGGAACACGATCATCATGGTCTCCCACGACCGGGAAGTGGCGAACCAGGCCCAGCGCATCATCCATATCCGCGACGGCGAGATCGAGAAAGATGAACGGAAAGGAGCCTAGCCCATGAACCTCTTCAAACGCATCGAAGGCGTCTTCTTCAACCCCCGTCCCGTCTTCGACGGCTTGGCCGCGAAACCGGCCTGGGTCGACGCGCTCGTCGTCATCGTCGTCGCACTCATCGCTTTCAACCTCGTCGTCGCCCCCTACATGCAGAAAGACCAGCTCCAGCTCATGAAGGACAACTCGGCGCTCAAGGAGCGCGTGGGAGTGGCGAGCTACGACAAGATGATCCAGAACATGGAGAACCCTTCTGCCCGGAGCCGGATCATCCAGACGTTCGTGACGACGCCTCTCTTCTACCTGATCCCGCTCCTCCTCCAGGCGCTGATCCTGCTCATCCTGGGCCGCTTTCTCTCTTCGCAGGGGGCTTACGTCCAGGTCCTGGCCGTGCTCCTTCACGCCAGCCTGGTGGACAAGCTGTTCGGCAACGCCGTCCGCATGGTCCTCGCCCTGACCCGCAAATCCCTCATGCAGACGTCGACCAGCCTGGCCCTGCTCTTCCCGAAGATGGAAGTCACTTCGACGTCGTACATCATGCTTTCCCAGGTCGATTTCTTCCAGATCTGGCTGTTCGGCATCCTGGCTTTCGGGCTGGCCGCGGTTTTCAAGATCGAGCTCAAGAAAGCCCTCTTCCTGTCCTACGGCGTCTGGTTCCTCAAGGCCCTGGTCAACGTCCCACTCGCTATGATCAGCATGAGTTTCCTCCGGTAAATTGACTTCGCGCCTTCTCGTCTATACATTAAGGACATGGACGACTGGCTCGCTTCCGAGGAATTCGCCCGCGCTCCCATCGCCCGCGTCTTAGCCGAGATCTGGCGGCAGGGGCAGAGCGGGTCGCTCTATGTCAAGGCCGACGGCGTCCCGAAATGCCTGTCGTTCGAACGCGGCTCTCTCATCCTGGATTCGGCTTCCTTCGAGGAAAAGGACTTCCTGCGCTTCCTCCTGACCACGGGAGAGGCGGACCTCATCGCCCTGACCCGGGTCGAAGAGCACGCCCAAAAAAACGAAGTGCCCGCCCTCCGGGCCCTCGTCGAAACCTCTCTTTTCGAACCCGAGCGCCTCTGGGCGCTCCTCGAATCCTACGCCCGGGAAGAGGCGTTGTCGCTCTTCGGCGCCCGCGGCCACGAGCGCGAGTTCCACGTCCGGGCCGGTCCGCCTGCCCGGGTCCTGGTCGGGGCGATCGACATCCCCAGCCTCCTGCTCGATGGCGTCCGGCGGATGAAGGACGACACGGTCCTGGACGAATTCCTTCCGGCCGACGGGGACATGGTCCGACGGCTCCCGTCCTTTTCACCGGACGCCTTCCGGCTTTCCCTCACCGAGAGATACGTCCTCGGCCTCCTCGACGGGGCCAAGACCCTGGCCGAACTCTGCGACGCGAGCGACGTCGGCGAAGCCGAGACCCGGAGGGCCCTCTTCGCCCTTCTTTGCCTGGGCCTGGCCGGGACGGCGGGCCCGAAGCCGAAGACGGGGAAATTGCCCCCCGACATGTCCCTGGCCGGCATGGACCGGCTCTTGGCCGCGTTCAACGCCAAGTGCTCGTTCGTTTTCAGATACATTTCGAAAGAGATCGGACCGGTGGCTTTCTCCATCGTCGAGAAAGCCTTGGAGGAGGTCCGGGGCCGTCTCGACCCGGCCTTCCAGGGCGCGGAGCTCAAGCCGGACGGGCGGCTCGAGATCAAGTCCCTGCTCAAGGTGAACGCCAACATCGTCGGGGACGGATGCCGCCGGAGCCTCCTCCGGAGCATGGACGAGGTCCTCGTCGCCGAAGTCCTGGCCGTCAAGAGGACCCTCGGCCCGGCCCACGAATCCGCGCTCGTCAGGGGCCTGGAAAAGGTCGGAGAAGCCCCTTGAAGCGGCGCCAGCTCTTCGCCCTCCTGCTATTCGCCTCGGCCCTCGCCATCTGGATACTGATCGAAATTGGAACCTGACAAGAGCGGCATCGTCATCGTCCTCGGCCCGACCGCCGTCGGCAAGAGCCGGGTGGCCGTCGACCTGGCCCTGCGTTTCGGGGGCGAGGTCATCGGCGGCGATTCCATCCAGGTCTACCGCGGCTTCGACATCGGCACCGACAAGCCGACGGCCGCGTCCCGGCGCGGCGTCCGCCATCACCTGATCGACATCGTTGGGCCGGAGGTCCAGTTCACGGCCGCCGATTTCGTCCGGGAAGCGCTCACGGCCGCCGGCGAGATCGCCTCCCGGGGACATCTCCCGTTGATCGCCGGAGGCACGGGCCTCTACATCAAGGCCCTCGTGGACGGCCTTTTTCCGGGCCCCGGACGTGACCCGGCCGTCCGGGCCTCGCTCGAGGCTGTGGCCCGGGAGGAAGGGCTCGATTCCCTTTTCCGGCGCCTCCAGGCGGTCGACCCGGAATACGCCCGGAAGGTCCGGAGCCGCGACCGCGTCCGGATCATCCGCGCCCTCGAGGTCCACGCCGCGACCGGACAGCCCATATCGGAGCACTTCCGCAGGACCGAATCGCCGGTCAAGGGCCGGCGCATCCTTCGCCTCGGCCTCAGGCTCGAACGGGACGCGCTCTACCGGCGCATCGACGACCGCGTCGAACGGATGTTCGAGCGGGGGCTCGTCGAGGAGATTCGGGGCCTCCTCGAACGGGGCGTCGCCGAGGACGCGCCGCCTTTCCGCGCCCTCGGCTACAGCCATGTCTTGAGGTTCCTCCGGGGCGAGATCGGCCGCGAGGAGGCCATGGCCTCGACCAAGATCGACACGCGCCACTACGCCAAGCGGCAGACGACCTGGTTCCGGAAGATGGACGACGTGGCCTGGTTTTCACCCGACGACGGCCCCGCCCTTGAGGAATACGTCCAAAACCATTTACAATAGGACTCCCAAAGCCCATGGAACGCGCTATCCTCATCAACGTGACCACGACCAGGAAGGAAAGGGACGAGGCCGAAGAGTCCCTGGCGGAAATGGCCGGCCTGGCCGGCGCGGCCGGCGCCGAGGTCGTGGGAAAGATCTTCCAGGCCCGGCTCCGGCTCGACCCCCGCTGGTTCGTCGGCGAGGGCAAGGTCGAGGAGATCGCCCGGCTGGCCGGGGAATCGGCGGCCGACCTGGTCATTTTCGACCACAACCTCAACGCCACCCAACAGAGGAACCTCGAGGATGAGATCCGGGTCAAGGTCGTCGACAGGGCCCAGCTCATTCTCGACATCTTCGCCCAGCGGGCCCGGACGAACGAAGGGAAGCTCCAGGTGGAGCTGGCCCAGTTGAAATATCGACTGCCGCGCCTCCGGGGCAAGGGCCCCGAACTGACCCAGCAGGGCGCCGGCATCGGGACCCGCGGCCCGGGCGAGAAGAAGCTTGAGGTTGACCGCCGCCGCATCACCGACCGGATCACGAGGATCAAAAAGGATATCGACGCCCTCCAGAAAAGGCGCTCGAGCCAGCGCCAGGGCCGGAGGGAAAGCCCCATCCCCACGGTCTCGCTCGTCGGCTACACGAGCGCCGGGAAATCGACGCTGTTCAATCTCCTCGCCGAAGAGCGACGATACACGTCGCCGAGCCTCTTCTCCACACTGGACCCCCTCCTCCGGCGCGTTTCCTTTTCCGACGGCACGTTTTTTTTCCTCACCGATACCGTCGGCTTCATCAAGAAGCTCCCCGTCGAACTGATCACGTCCTTCCGGGCGACGCTCGAGGAGGTCGGCGAAGCGGACTGCATCTGTCACGTCGTCGACATCGCCTCGCCCGCCTCGGAACATCAGCTCGGCGCGGTCGAAGGTATCCTGGCCGACCTCGGCATCGCCGGTATCCCGGTCGTCAAGGTCTTCAACAAGATCGACCTCCTGCCCGAAGACGAGCGGGCCCTTCTCTTGAAGCGCAACGGCGATCCGCAGTCCCAAACGATCGCCCTCTCGGCGCAAACGGGGGAAGGCGTCCCGGAGTTCCTCCGCCGACTCCGGGAGGTCCTCTTCGGCGGCCACAAGCTCTACTACATCCGGGTCCCCAAGGAGACCCGAGAGATCACGGATTCCCTGACCCGCCGCGCGTTCGTCCTGAAGAAACGGGAGAGCGAACGCTTCCTCGAATTCAAGGTCATGGCCGACCCGGCGGGGATCGTCAATTTCCTGCCCTATATCGAGCAAGGAGAAGAGCTATGGTGAGAAAACTCGCCGCGATCGGCATCGCCCTCTTCGGGGCCTGGTCCTGTGCCACCCTCCCGATCCGACCGCCCGATTTCTTCGTCGGGGACATCCCTGCGGACGTCTCGACGCGCCTGCGCCTGGACGACCGGATCGCCGTCAAGGAGGCCTGGGACGCGCTCAAGGCCGGCCGGGCCGAACAGGCGAGAAAGCTCGTCTCGAAGCTGGGGGCGGCGAGCCCCGCCTACGCCGTGGGGCTGGCTTACGCCGATCTCCTCCTCGGCGACCTCGCGGCCGCGGAGGAGGGGTTTAAGACCTCCCTCAGGAGCTTCCCGGACATGACCCCGGCCCGGATCGGCCTGGCCCAGATCTACGAGACGAGGCGAGAGAGCGAGAAGGTCCTCGGCGAGTACCGGGAGATCCTCAAAGGAGACCCCGACGACCGCTGGGCCAAGCCGCGATTCGAAGCCCTCCGCGACGACCTCGTCAAAGTGGCCATGGCCGACGCCCGCACGGCCCTAACCGCCGGCGACCGGGAAAGCGCCAAAAGGGAATTCCTAAAGGCCCTGTTCTACGCCCCCGAGACTGTAGAGGCCCACCTCGACCTGGCCCGGATCTACCGGCAGGAGAAAAACGCCGCCGGCGCGCTCCTCCACTTCAAGGCCGCCATGGAAGGCCGGACGGCGGACAAGGCCCTCCTCCGGGAATATGCCGAATACCTGGCCGATTCAGGAGAACTCGGGCAGAGTCTGGACGTCCTCGAAAAGCTGGCCGCGCTCGAGCCCCGGGACGCGGCCGTCGGAAAGCGCATCGAGGAGCTCAAGGCCAAACTGGGAATTTATGAGCTGCCCAGCCAGTACTCCGAGATCCCCGCCCTGGAAGCCGTGGCCCGGCAGGACCTGGCCGCCCTGATCGGCGTCAAGTTCGGCGATCTCCTCGACTCCTCCGGCAGGCGGACGAAGATCCTCGTCGATATCTCGATGTCCTGGGCCCAGAGGTACATCGTCAAGGTCGCCTCCCTCGACATCATGAGCGTCTTCGACAACCACACCTTCCAGCCCCGGCGGATCATCAACCGGGCCGAGCTGGCCGATACGGCGGTCCGGCTCATCGGAGTCCTCCAGTCCAGAGGGGCCAAGTTCGTGCCCCTCGTCGAGACGAGGCGGATACAGGTCGCCGACGTCTCCGCGGACAACTATTACCACCAGGCCATCATCCAGGCGCTCTCCTTCCAGGTCATGACCCTGACGCCCGAGCGCATGTTCGAGCCCGAGAGGACCGTTCCAGGGAACGAGGCGATCCGGATCATGGACCTCATCCTCGGACTGGCCAGGTAGGGACGGGGGGAAAAGCGTGTCATGAACGAAACCGTCAAGGACCCCGAAAGAACGGCGGGCGGGGCGCGCCGGTCCGAGGTACTTACCCTACCCAACCTGCTCTCTCTCTCCAGGATCCTGCTGACGCCGGTCTTCGTCTGGATGATGGTTCAGAAAAGGCCCTGGGCGGCGTTCATCGTTTTCCTGGCCGCCGGGGCGACGGACGCGCTCGACGGTTTCGCCGCCCGCCTGCTCCACCTCAGGTCGACCCTCGGCCTTTGGCTCGACCCCGTCGCCGACAAGGTCCTTCTCACCTCGGCCTTCGTCGTCCTCACCCTCCCGGCGCTCAGCCAGCCCAACACCCTGCCCTTGTGGTTGACGGGGATCTGCATCGGCCGGGACGTCGCCATCGCCCTGACCACGCTCGTCTTCATCGCCCTCCGGGGAAAACAGACGTTCACGCCGGTGCTCGCAGGCAAGGCCAGCACGGTCTGCCAGGTCCTCGTCCTTTACCTCGTTCTTTACTCGAATGCCGCGGGCCGTTCGCCCCAGGCCCTGGCCTGGCTCTACGTCCTGACGGCCCTTCTCACATGTGTCTCCTGGATCCAATATGGTTTCAGGGGGATCGCCCTGCTCCGCAGCCGCCGCAAGGGCACGAGCTGAAAACGCGCCCCGCTTCGTCCGCTTGGGTTTTTTCCGCCGCCATGCTAAAATTCCGCCGATGTGTCCGCCAAGAGGAGTCCCCGCATGAACCCCAACGAACCCTTCGACAGGTTGGCCCGGAGAATCGAGCAGTTCCGCGATGAGATGGTCGACCTCCAAGTGCGCCTTTGCGCCATCCCGGCGATCGCGCCGTCGAGCGGCGGAGAGGGAGAGGCCAAGAAGGCCGACTTCCTGGTCGACTTCTTGAAGGCCGGCGGATTCGTCGACGTCACGTTGATCAAGGCCCCGGACCTGGACGCGCCGGCCGGCTACCGGCCCAACATCCTCGCCTATTGGCGGGGGAAAAGCTCGGCCCGGACGATCTGGGTGATGACTCACACCGACATCGTCCCCCCCGGCGAGCTGTCCTTGTGGCACGGGCACCCGTACAAGGCCTGGGTCGAGAAAGGCCGGGTCTACGGCCGCGGCGTCGAGGACAACCAGCAGGACATGGTCGCTTCCCTCTATGCCGTAAAGGCCCTTCAGGCCGAGGGGATCCTGCCGAACTACGACATCGGTATCGCCCTTGTCGCCGACGAGGAAACGGGCAGCCGCAAGGGGATCGATTACGTCGTCCAGAACTACAAGGCCTTCCGCAAGCAGGACCTGATCATCGTCCCGGACGCGGGCAACGCAACAGGGACGATGATCGAGGTGGCCGAAAAGAGCATCCTCTGGCTCAAGATCAAGACTCTCGGCAAGCAGGCCCACGGCTCGACGCCCGAGAAAGGCATCAACAGCTTCAAGGCGGCGAGCTTCTTCATTGCCGCCCTGAACGAGCTCTACAAGATCTACCCGGGCCGGGACAAGCTCTTCGACCCGCCCATTTCCACATTCGAACCAACCAAGAAAGAAGCCAACGTCCCGAACGTCAACACCATCCCCGGCGAGGACGTCTTCTACATGGATTCCCGGATCCTGCCGAAGGTCAAGGTCCAGGACGTCGAGAAGTCGATCCGGATGATCGCCGCCGGCATCGAAAAAAAGTTCAAGGTCAAGATCCATTCGGAGATCCAGCAGAGGGCGGCGGCCGCGCCCCCGACGCCGGTCCAGGCCCCCGTCGTCCAGGCTCTCAAGAAGGCCGTCAAGGCCGTCTACAAGAAAGAAGCCAAGCCCATGGGCATCGGCGGCGGGACGGTCGCGGCCGTATTCCGCCGGGCGGGATTCTCCGCGGCCTGCTGGTCCAAGCTCGACGAAACCGCCCATCAGCCGAACGAATACTGCATCATCGAAAACATGGTCGGAGACGCCAAGGTCTACGGCCACATCTTCCTTCAGGATTGACGGGGGGGCGGGCGCGGTCCCCGGGCCCTAGCCGGGGGGTCGGGCCGCCAAGGGCACCGGCGCTTCCGGGAAAACCCGCTGGACGCGCTGGGCGATGCGGACCGTGTTCAAGTGGATGTCCACGGTGTCCTTGATCTCGGCGGCGTATCCCCCGGCCAGGACAACGGCGACCGGGATCCCGAGGCGCCGGGCGTTCTCGATGACGACCTTGTCCCTTTCCTTCAGACCCGCCTTGGTCAGCGACAGGCCCCCCAACTGGTCTTTTTCGTAGGGGTCGGCGCCGGCCAGGTAGATGACGAGGTCCGGCCGGAACTCATTGTAAATGAGTGGGATATGGGCTCCGAGCTGGGCCAGGTATTTGGCGTCCCCGTCGCCGGACATGAGGCCGACGTCGACGGTGCTCTGGGGTTTATCCGCGGGGTAGATGTCCATCTGGTGGATGGATAGGGTGAAGACGTCCTTCCGGCCGGCGAGAGCGGCGGCGGTCCCGTTGCCCTGGTGGAGGTCGCAGTCGACGACCATGACTTTCCGGGCGAGCTTCTCCTCGATCATCTTCCGGGCGGCCACGGCGACGTCGTTGAGAAGGCAGAAGCCTTCGCCGTGGTCGGGGAAGGCGTGGTGGAAACCGCCGCCGATGTGGACAGCCAATCCGCATTCGAGGGCTTTGCGGGCGGCGAGAACGGTCCCGCCGACCGATAATAGGGCGAAGCGGACGAGCTCGGGGGAATAGCGGATCTCAAGGGCCCGGAGCTCGGCGTGGCTCAGGGTGCCCGTCTTGATCCGTCTGAGATAGCGGGCCGAATGGACGAGCAGGACGTCCTCGTCGGGCGCCGGCCGGGGCCTGAGGAAATTCTCCTTCTTGGCCCCCATGGCCAGGAGGTTCTCGTAGACGAGGCGGTATTTCTGGAGGGGAAAGACATGCCTGCCGGTCTCGACCATCCAGTATTCGTTGCTGTAGACGAGCTGGAAAGGGAACCGTTTCCCGACGAGCACCCGGAAGAGATTGAGCAGGTCGCCCATGCCGCCATCACCATATCAAAAATTGCGGCCGGATGAAAGGCCACCGGCAGCCACCCGGAAGGCACCGACAGGGATGACGTAAGGTTCTTCTCCCGTTTTCGGGGACTCACCGGGAGGCGTATCAGCGCTTACCGGAGGGCTTCTTTGCCTTGGCCTTAGGCGCGTTGAGGAGCGCCGCCCGGGCCGCCGCCAGCCTGGCAATGGGCACGCGGAAGGGCGAGCAGCTGACGTAATTCAGGCCGATGAGGTGGCAGAACTCGACCGATGACGGATCGCCGCCGTGCTCGCCGCAGATGCCCAGCTTGATCCCCGGACGCGTCTTGCGTCCTCTCTCGACGGCCATGCGCATGAGCTGACCCACGCCGTCCCGGTCGATGACCTCGAAGGGGTCCTTGGCATAGATCTCCATCTCGACGTAGGGGATAAGGAAGCGGCCGGCGTCGTCGCGGCTGACGCCGAGGGCCGTCTGGGTCAGGTCGTTCGTCCCGAAGCTGAAGAACTCGGCCACGGCCGCGATCTCGCCGGCGGTGAGGGCGCCGCGCGGGATCTCGATCATCGTCCCGACGAGGTACTTGAACTTGATCCCCTGTTCCTTCATGACCGCCTCGGCCGTCGCCCGGACGATCTTCTCCTGGTGGGCGAGCTCCTTGACGTGGCCGACGAGCGGGATCATGACCTCGGGCTCGACATCGATGCCCTTCTTCTTCGTCGCCGCCGCCGCCTCGAAAATGGCCCGGGCCTGCATCTCCGTGATCTCGGGGTAGATGATGCCCAGTCGGCAGCCGCGGAAGCCGAGCATCGGGTTGAACTCGTGGAGGGAGTCGACGCGCTCCTTCACCTTCTCGTAAGAGAGGCCCATCTCACCGGCCAGCGCCCGCTGGTCCTTTTCCTCGTGCGGCAGGAACTCGTGGAGCGGCGGGTCGATCGTCCGGATGGTCACCGGGCGGCCGGCCATGACTTCGAAGATGCCGGCGAAGTCCTTCCGCTGGAGCGGCAGGAGCTTGGCCAGGGCGGCCTTGCGGGCGTCGAGCGTGTCGGCCAGGATCATCTCCCGCATGGGGCCGATCTTGCCCTCGCCGAAGAACATGTGCTCGGTCCGGCACAGGCCGATGCCCTCGGCGCCGAAGGCCACGGCGTTTCGCGACTGGTCGGGCTGGTCGGCGTTGGTCCGGATCTTGAGCGTCCGGAACTTGTCCGCCCACGTCATGACCTTGGCGAAGGTCCGGTAGACGGGCGCCTTGGACGGGTCGAGCGTCTTCTCGATCAGGACCTGGAGCACTTCGGACGGCCGGGTGTTGATCTTCCCTTCGATGACCTGGCCGGTCGTGCCGTCGATCGAGATCCAGTCGCCTTCCTTGAGCGTCCGGCCCTTGACCGTCATGGTGTGATCGGCGTAATCGATGGTCAGCTCGCCGCAGCCGGCGACGCAGACCTTGCCCATCTGCCGGGCGACCAGGGCGGCGTGCGAGGTCATGCCGCCGCGGGCCGTCAGGATGCCCTCGGCCGCGTTCATGCCCTTGATGTCATCGGGCGAGGTCTCGATGCGGGTCAGGATGACCTTCTCGCCCCGTTTAGCCCAGGCCTCGGCGTCGACGGAGTTGAAGACGATCCGGCCGGTGGCCGCGCCGGGCCCGGCATTGAGGCCCTTGGCCAGAAGCCGCCCGCCCTTGATCGCGGCGTCCTTCTCGGCGGGGTCGAAGATCGGCCGGAGGAGCTGGTTGAGCTGGTCGGGTTCGATGCGGGCCAAGGCTTCCTTCTCGCTGATGAGCTTCTCGTCGACCATGTCCACGGCGATCTTGATCGCGGCGAAGGCGGTACGCTTGCCGACCCGGCACTGGAGCATGTAGAGCCGGCCCTGCTGGATGGTGAACTCGATGTCCATCATGTCGGTGTAGTGCTTTTCCAGGATGTGGCGGATCTTCTCGAGCGCCGCGAAAGCCTTGGCGTCGTCCTTGCGCAGGTCGGCGATGGGGAGCGGCGTCCGCGTGCCGGCCACGACGTCCTCGCCCTGGGCGTTCATCAGGTACTCGCCGTAAAAGGTGTTCTCGCCGGTGGCCGCGTCGCGGGTGAAGGCGACGCCGGTGCCGGAGTCGTTGCCCATGTTGCCGAAGACCATGAGCTGGACGTTGACGGCCGTGCCCCAGGCTTCGGGGATGTCGTACATCTTGCGGTAGGCGATAGCCCGGTCGTTCATCCACGAGCTGAAGACCGCCCCGACGGCGCCCCAGAGCTGTTTCATGGGGTCGTCGGGGAATGCGTGGCCTGTTTTTTCCTTGATGGCGGCCTTGAACCGGACGACGAGGGCCTTGAGGTCGGCGGCGGTGAGGTCGGTGTCGCTCTTGATGCCGCGCTGGCGCTTTTTGGCCTCGATAATGACCTCGAAGGGGTCGATGTCGTCCTTGTGGACCGGCTTGAGGCCGAGGACGACGTCGCCGTACATCTGGACAAAGCGGCGGTAGGAGTCGTAGACGAAGCGCTCGTTGCCGGTCTTGGCGACGAGGGCCGCGGCCGTCTTGTCGTTGAGGCCGAGGTTGAGGATGGTGTCCATCATCCCCGGCATCGAGGCCCGGGCGCCGGAGCGGACGGAGACGAGGAGGGGGTTCTTGGGGTCGCCGAACGACTGGCCGACTGCCTTCTCCAGCTTTTTCAGGTTCTTCTCGACTTCCAGCCGGACGGCTTCCGGGATCTTGTTTTTATTCTTATAAAAGAGGGCGCAGACCTCGGTCGAGACCGTGAACCCCGGGGGGACGGGCAGGCCGATCCCGGCCATCTCGGCCAGGTTGGCGCCCTTGCCGCCGAGGACGTCCTTCATCTTCATGTTGCCTTCGGCGGCGCCGGCCCCGAAGAAATAGACGTACTTCTTAGCCATTGGTCATCTCCTGATCGCTAATATATTCAGTGAAATATACACGGAATCGGCTGAAATATCAACGGACATCGGCTCTTTCGGACGCCGCTCGTTTTGGCGGTGCGAAGAAGGGCGGGACAGAGTGGCCGGGAGCGGATTTGACGCCGCTCGGGCGATGACGGTAACCGTCCGAATCCCCCGTAGCGGAGGGGGACCCATCGCTTGCGATGGGGGAACCGCCGGGACTGGTTCCCGGGGGGGCCGGGGGAAAGGATGGTTACCGTCGTCGCCAATAACGGGTGGCGTCGAATCCGCCTCTGCACCCTGGATCCCACTCGACAAAAAAATCCAGTTCTCTGTCTAATCCCGTCTTTCGGGGGCGAAGAGGAGGCAAAGGCCCATGAAGAGCATCCCGAGGTCCTCGAGGATCACCCCGAATCCGGACTTCCGGCTGAGGGCCCCGAAACAGCCGCAGTCGACGTCGAGGCCGCGGGCGATCGTGACCAGGGTCAGCAGGATGAAGAAGACGAGGAGGCCGGAGATGATCAGGGCGGAGGCGCGTTTCCAGATACCGGCGGCCAGGGCGACTCCGGCCAGGATCTCGAGCCAGGGCAGGACGACGGCCGCGATAAAGGAGAGCGACTGACCGACGAGGCGGTAGTTACGGATGTTCTGGGCGAAGTCGAGCGGGTCGAGGACCTTGACGACGCCGGCGTATACGAAAAGACCGCCGAGGACCAACCGGAAGACGAAGAGAAGGGTTTTATTCTTTATCATCGCCCTTCTCCTCCGGCAACCCGGCCTTTTTCCATTCCTCCCAACCGCCGGTCATGACGCGGATGTCCTTGAATCCTTCGTCGTGGAGCCGCTTCGCGAGGAGGAGGCTCGACTGGCAGTTCCCTCCCTCGCAGTAGACGACAATCGTCCGCTCCCGTGGGAGCTCCAGGACATCCGGGGGGATCTTCAGCTTGGACTCGGTCGCCGGGAGATTCCGGGCCCGCGGCACGTGACCCTCCCGGAA
This sequence comes from uncultured Eubacteriales bacterium, assembly GCA_964525875.1. Taxonomy (GTDB): domain Bacteria; phylum Acidobacteriota; class Aminicenantia; order Aminicenantales; family Saccharicenantaceae; genus RBG-16-66-30. The sequence goes on along the minus strand of CAZGJS010000017.1, from coordinate 44,742 downwards.
GGGCCTCTCCGGCCGGGCGTCGAACAAGACGGCCTCCCCCGCCGCCCAGAGGTCCTCCGCTTCCTGGATCGTGATCAAGCGGACGCCCAGATACTCCGCCTGGGACAGGAAGGTCTCCCGGAATTCTCCCCGGGCGAACCGTTTGACGAGAGGAAAGTGGACGGCCGCACCGAGGAGGACGCTGAGGGCCCCGATAACCAGGACCTGCCGGACGATCTTCCGTGTTTCGCTCAAGGCGTCATCAGCCATGAACGGCCCTGTACTTTTCGAGTCCCGCCCTGAAGACGCGGATGGCCTCGCGCAATTCGTGCTCGTTGACCACGTAGGCGATCCGGGCCTCGTCCGTTCCCTGGCTCGGCGTCGAGTAGAAGCCCGGGGCCGGGGCGATCATGACCGTCTTGCCGTCGAGCGAGAACTCCGCGAGCAGCCAGACGGCGAAATGTTCGACGTCCTTGACCGGGAGGCGGATGATGACGTAAAAGGCGCCCTGGGGCTTGCGGATGACGACGCCGGGGATGTCCTTGAGGCCGTCGTAAAGGATGTTCCGGCGCTTGTCGTATTCGTCGCGGACGCCCTGGAAATAGTCCATGGGCATGTTATAGGCGGCCAGGGCGGCCATCTGCTCGACCGAGGGCGGGCAGAGCCGGGCCTGGGCGAACTTGAGGGCGGCCGCATAGACGTCCTTGTTGCGGGTGATGATCATGCCGATCCGGGCGCCGCAGCAGCTGTAGCGCTTGGAGATGCTGTCGACGACGACCACTCGCTCCTTGATGTCCTCGTATTCGAGGATGCTCTTGTGCTTTAGGCCGTCGTAGACGAACTCCTTGTAGACCTCGTCGCCAATGAGGAAGAGATCGTGTTTCTTGACCAGCCCGACGACCCGGTCCAGTTCCTCCGGCGTATAGACCGTCCCCGTGGGGTTGTTCGGGGAACAGAGCAGGATGGCCTTAGTCCAGGGCGTGATCTTCGCCTCGATGGCCTCGACAGGAGGCAGGCGGAAACCGTCCTCGACGCTGAGCGGCAAGGGGACGATGCGGACGCCGGCGAAAGAAGCGTAGCCGTTATAGTTCGTATAATAGGGCTCGGGGATGACGATCTCGTCGCCGACGTCGGCCAGCACGGAGAAGGTGAAGTGGATGGCTTCGGAGCCGCCCGTGGTGATGAGCACATCGTCCGCCCCGAGGGGGATGCTGTAATTCGCGAAATAACGGGTGACCGCCTCCCGGAGCTCGAGGAAGCCCTGGGCCGGGCCATAGCCCAGCACAGGCTGGTTCCAGTTGCGGAAGGTGTCCATGACGGGCTTCGGGGCGGGGATGTCGGGGTCCCCGATATTGAGATGGATGACCTTGACGCCCCTGGCCTTGGCCTCGTCGGCATAGGGTTTCAGCTTCCTGATGGGAGACGCCTGGATGTCGTGTCCGCGCTGGGAAACCTTCATGGCTGAGTCCTCCGGCGTGATGGGCTGCGGCTTCTAGGCCCATTATAGGAGATATGCGGGGCGGCGCGCAACGGCTCGGTTAGAAAGCGAAGCCGACGATCAGCTTGTAAGTGGAATAGCGGAACTTCAGGCTTTCGAAGGGGTCCCAGAATCCGTCGAGCTCCTCGCGCGCGAGGATGTCCGGCCGGCGGCCGATCTCGCGGTTGCCGAACGAATAGCCGAGCCCCACGGTCAACGCCGAATTGTTGATGGCGACCTCGGCGCCGGTAATGATATGGTGGATGTTCCAGTCCGTCAGGGAGATGTTGGTCGCGGTCCCGGGTTTCTTCGCCGATTCGTCCGTCGTGAAACTCGCGTAGCCCTTGAAGCGGGGCGAATAGACCCATTCGAGGCCTATCCCCATGTTCAGCACGGCGGCGAGTTCCTGGGTGACATCGGTCGACAGCATCTCCCCGGTGCTCTGGGCGGCGAACTCGGCCGTGTCGACGACGGTATAGGGGCTGATGTGGGCGAACCATTCTGCGCTCCAGTAGACGCGGACCTTCTGGAGCTTGAATGTCACCCCGGCGGCCAGCGAGAAGGGCGACCTGAAGGCCGCGGGCTGGCGGTCGCGGTAATCGGCGGCCATGAAATCGTCGCCGCCGCCGTCGCCGTCCATGTCCAGGGCGATCACGGTGGAGTTCACGCCCGTCGAACCGGTGCCGGAAAGGGTCAGGCCGGGTGTCGTCAGCGTCAGCCCCATCGTCGCCCATTTGAAATCGAAGGCCAGGCCGATCTTCCACAGGATCCGGATGTTCTGATAGTGATACTGCCGGGCTCCAAGGGCCATGGCGACCCGGTTCTCAGAGGTCAGCGCTTCGACGAGCGTCTGGATGCTCGCCCGGTGCGTCCGGACCGCGATGTACTGGCTGACGCCGACGCCGACGTTTTTCGCGACCTTATAGGACCAGGTCAGCCCGAACCACGGCTCGGACATCTTTTCGTCCAGCCGGAACTGGGTGACATACTTCTCCGATCCCGGGGCGTCCGGGAGGATGTCCCTGGTGCCGGTTGACGAAACCGAAAGGCCGAGCTTGACGTCCTGGCGGGAGAGGTAGGAGTAGCCGAACCAGTGCTTGCCGAGCCCCCTGAACTTGAACGTCCCGGCGATGAGGGACGGGGCCGGGCCCAGGCTGGTGGAATTGAAGGGGACGCTCCCCCGGTCGTTCCCGACGAGGGACAAGTGGGGGTACTGGATGACCTTGGCTGCCATCAGGGTCTGCGGGTCCTTGATCAGGCTCATGCCCCCCGGATTGTAGTAGGTGCCGCTGAGGTCGAGGACGCTGCCGATGACCGCCCCGCCAAGGAGGGTGGCCCTCGTCCCGTACTGGTTCGTCCAGTAGTGGGAATCCTGGCAGAAAAGGACGGGGGCCAGGCCCAGGCAGGCGAGGACGACCAGCACGGCCGGCGGGGGAAGGCGAAGGATTCTCATCGCCCCCTATCTATATGCGATTTTTCTATTTTTCGTCAAGCCAGGCCGGGGGAGCGCTGCCGAACATTCCGGTTGCCAACTGAAGGCGATTTCTGCTAGTTTAGGGGGCGAACCGAGCCCCCGAGAAGCCATGACGATCGTCCGAAACGCCCGCCTCCGCGAGATCCGCAACTGGGACGATTATTTCCTCCTCTCCATCGACGCCCCGGAGGCCGGGCGCGAGGCGCTGCCCGGGCAGTTCGTCATGGTCAAGGTCGCCGCCGGGCCGACTCCCCTTCTCCGGCGCCCCCTGAGCATCCACGACGCCGGGGCGAGAGGCATCGAGCTCTTCTTCAAGGTCGCCGGCCTAGGCACGGAGATCCTGTCCCGGAAAAAGCCGGGCGATCGTCTCGACCTCATCGGTCCCCTCGGGAAAGGCTTCACCGTCGCGAACGGAATGAAGGGAAAAAGGGCCTTCTGCGTCGGCGGCGGCCGGGGCATCGCTCCCATCTACTTTTTAGCCCGGGAGCTCGGCGCCCGCGGCGTCCAGACGACCGTCTTCTACGGGGGGCGGCGGCTCGCCGACATCCCACTCCGCGACAAGTTCGAGAAGGCCGGGATCGAGCTCCTCTGTTCGACCGACGACGGCAGTTATGGGTTCCACGGCCTCGTCACCGAGCTCGTCGGCCGGGAGCTCGCCAAAACGAAACATAACACCATTTACGCCTGCGGCCCGGACGCGATGATGGAAACGCTCGCCTCGCTCGCCGCGAAACACGGCGTTCCTGCCGAGTTCTCTCTCGAATCCGTGATGGGCTGCGGCATTGGCGCCTGCTGGGGCTGTGTCCACCGCATCAAGAACGAGAGCGGGGACGGCTGGATAAAGATCTGCGAGGAGGGCCCGGTATTCCCCGGGGAGCGCATCCTATGGCCATGACGAAAAAGAGCGTGGATCTCACGGCGGACCTGGGCTTCCTGAAGCTCCGCAACCCCGTCCTCGCCGCGAGCGGCACTTTCGGCTACGGCCTCGAATTCGAGCCCTACCTCGACCTGGAGAAGCTCGGGGGATTCGTCGTTAAGGGCCTCTACTACAAGCCGCGGGAGGGCAATCCCCCGCCGCGGCTGGTTGAAACGGCCGGCGGCCTCATCAACGCCATCGGCCTCCAGGGCATCGGGGTCGAAGCTTTCTCGGAAAAAGTTCTGCCCAAGCTCCGCCGCCTGAAGACGGCGGTCATCGTCAACGTCTGCGGCGAGGACGACGACGAGTACGCCGCGGTCGTCGAGTACCTCGATAAGCAGGACGGGATCGCCGCCTACGAGCTCAACATCTCCTGCCCCAACGTCAAGACCGAGGGCCTCTGCCCGGCCCTCTCGCCGCGGACGACGTTCGATCTGGTGAAAAGGATCAAGGCCGCAAGCCGCCGCCCGCTCATCACCAAGCTCTCGCCGAACGTCACCAGCATCGTCGAGATCGCCAAGGCGGCCGAGGAGGCCGGCACGGACGCGATCGCCCTCGTCAACACCTTCCTGGCCATGGCCCTCGATCTCGAGACGCGCCGGCCCAAGCTCCGGAACGTTTTCGGCGGGTTGAGCGGCCCGGCCATCAAGCCCATCTCCCTGCGCATGGTCTACCAGGTGGCTTCGCGGGTCCGTGTGCCGGTCATCGGCATGGGCGGCATCATGACCGGGACGGACGCCCTGGAGTTCCTCGTCGCCGGGGCGGCCGCCGTCGAGGTCGGGACGGCCAACTTCGTCGACCCCGACGCCGCCCTCCGCATCGTGGCCGAGATCGAGAGCTGGTGCGAAGCGCACGGCGTCGCCGCGGTCCGCGAGGTCGTGGGCACGATCAAAGTATCCTGAAAGGAAAGGCCGGCGCCATGGACAACGTCAACGCCAACCGCATCATCATCGCCCTGGACGTTCAGACCAAGGAAGAGGGAATAGCGCTCGTCAGCCGGCTCAAGGACGCCCGGACGTTCAAGGTCGGCCTGGAGCTCTTCACGGCCGAGGGCCCGACGCTTTTCCGCAAGCTCAGGGCCCTGCGCAAGGACATCTTCCTCGACCTTAAGCTCCACGACATCCCCAACACCGTGGCCGGGGCGGTCCGGTCGGCCTTCAAGCACGGCGTCCAGATGATGACCATCCACACCTCGGGCGGCCGGGAGATGATGGCCAAAGCTGCGGAAGCGGCCCGTTCCGCCGCCGAGGCCGGCAAGCGGCCCAAGCCGCTCCTTCTGGGAGTCACCATCCTGACCAGCCTCAAGGGCGCCGACCTCGAAGAAATGGGAATGGGCGCGGACGTGGCCTCCCAGGTCCTCCGCCTGGCCGGGCTGGCCAAGGCGGCCGGCATGGACGGCGTCGTCTGCTCGCCCCAGGAGATCGAGGTCCTGCGGAAGGAGTACGGACGGGAACTTCTCATCGTGACGCCGGGGATTAGGCCCGTCTGGGCGGCGGCCCAGGACCAGAAGAGGATCATGACGCCGGCCGAGGCCGTGGCCAAGGGCGCGGATTATCTCGTCATCGGACGCCCCATCACCGGAGCGCCCTCGCCGAACGAAGCCTTTCTCAGGATCGTCGAGGAGCTCGATCAGAGCCGGCCGTAGCGGACGGCGAAAATCCCTCCGAGGATCAGCGAAAAGACCACATAGAGGACGATGACGACGACAATGCTGACGCCCATGTAGCCCATGACCTTGTCCTTGGGCGTCTCCATCATCGGCGTATCGAAACCCAGGTAAAGGACATAAAGGCCGTACAGACCGGCCAGAATGCCCAGGATCCAGAGGCCGGGAATGATGTAGAGGATACCGGCCACCCAACCCGGGGTCATGCTGTAGACGGAGAGCTTGAGGGCGCCCGTCATGTTCTTGGCCGAGCCGAAGTTCGGGGCCAGCTCGTTGATGATCAGGGCGAAGAGATAGACGGTCGCCAGGGCGAAAATGTAGGAGACGATGGCGTTGCCGAGCGCCCGCCCGATGGACCACCGGTAGAGGCCCACGACGGGCAAGCGGTGTCCGACCAGGATGTTGCCGAGGAATTGACAGCCGGCCGGGATCGCGGCCAGGATCATGGCATAAGAGGTGAAAAGGTCGGCCACGGTCGACGGTTCGGCCTTGATCTTGACCCATTCCTCTTTCGGCTTGAGAATGATCGACTGGACTCTCTGAACGATATCCATGGAACCTCCTTGCTGAAGTCAGGCCAACTATATCCCCTTTCCAAGAAGGGTGTCAATGCGGCATTCGGGGCGGAAGGGGAGGAGGAATGGAGGCGCGGGTCGGACTCGAACCGACGAATAAAGGTTTTGCAGACCTCTCCCTTAGCCGCTTGGGTACCGCGCCAGATTCGTCATGAGGACTGAGTCAGTGCTTGGAGCGGGCGATGGGACTTGAACCCACGACCTTCTGCATGGCAAGCAGACGTTCTACCACTGAACTACGCCCGCCCGCTCGCCCCTCCCTCGAGGGAGAGACAGCACGCCCTAAACTAGCAGAATCGGCCGGGCCTGTCAACCGCACCCGTAGCCCAAAAAACGGGTTGCGAGCGGACGGAGAGGATGCCCGAGGCCCCTCTTAGCGGGCGACGTTGAGCTGGACTTCGCTGCCGATGCTGACGATGTCGCGGGCGTCGAGGATCTTGACCGTCGACGTCGCGCCGCGGACGTCAATGACGATGGCGCTGGCGACGGCCTCCCGCGGCAGGTCGGGCCGGGGGCGGTAGAAGACGTTGAGCTGGTCGCCGATCTGGACGCACTGCTGGCGGCCCATGTCGATCAGGGCCCACTGGCCGGTGCCGGCGATGTGGAAGTCGTTTTCGATGTAGACGACCTTGCCGTGCTTGCTGGCGTTGGGGTCCATGTCCCCGAAGCCCATGTCCTTGCCCATCTCGCCGGCGTCCTGCTCGAAGGGGAGGAGGAAATCGCCGATCTGGATCGTGCCGCAGCCCTTCTCGACCTTGGCCGTGGCCATCCTGTCCTCGAGGCGGACGACCCGGGCCCGGCCGTGCCGTTCCATCACGGTGCCGAGCTTGGCCACCTTGGCCCGGAGGCCGACGGTCAGAAAGAGCTGGCCGATCTCGAGTCCGTCGACAGCCCCCTTGTTGATGTAGATGACGTCGCCGTCGCTGAAGACGCCCTTTTCGTTCATGCGCTCGGCGCCGATGATCTGGATGTCCGGAAGCAACTTCCCTACCTCATGCATATAGAAGGAGCAATTGAGGTCCGAATCCGTGATCAGCTGGTAGGTGTCATCGAAGATCTTCGCTCTCTTGATCTCGTTCTCCTGGGCGAACGGCCGCCCCGGAACGATCAGGGTCAGGCTGGCGAAAACGAGAACCAGGAAGCCCAAACAGAGTACTGATTTTCTGCTCATGGTCACACCTCTCGGCCGATGGAATTCCACCTGGCGGTATTATAGAGACCCATTCGCGCGGCTGTCAACATATAGTTAGCGGCTCTCATCGGGCATTAGACAATTGACCGCGATTTGATTAAAATGATTCAAACCATAAGGTTAGTCGTGCCGAGGGCCTGAATGTCCAAAAAAATCGTGGTCTCCCTGATCTTCGGAGGCCGCTCGGCGGAGCACGAGATCTCCCTGGTTTCGGCCGCCGCGATCCACAAGAACCTGGACAAGACCAGGTTCGGAGTCCGGTCCATCTACATCACCCGACAGGGCCTCTGGAAGGCCGTCGAAGGGCCGTCGAACGATATAGGGATGCTCGAGGCGGGCCGGGCCTTATCCTTCCTTCCCTGGGCGGGGCGGGACAAGGGGCCGGAGCTCGCCGCCGACATCTATTTTCCGATCCTTCACGGACCCTATGGCGAGGACGGGACGATCCAAGGTCTCCTCGAAATGGCCGGCGTCCCCTATGTCGGGGCCGGCGTCCTGGGCTCGGCCCTGGGCATGGACAAGTCCGCGACCAAGTCGATCCTCCGCGACCGTGGCCTTCCTGTCGTCCCCTGCCTCGTCCTCCGGGAAATGGATTGGAAAGCGGACCCCGACAGGCTCCTTCGCCGCGTCCGCCGGTCCTTGCCGTTTCCTCTCTTCGTCAAACCCTCCAATCTCGGGTCGAGTGTCGGGATCACCAAGGTCGGCGAGGCCAAAGACGTCCCGGCCGCCCTTGCCACCGCCTTCCGCTATGACACGACGGCCCTAGTCGAGAAGGGCATCCGCGGCCGCGAGCTCGAATTGAGCGTCCTCGGGAACGAAACGCCCGAGGCCTCCCTCCCCGGGGAAGTCATCCCCTTCCGGGAGTTCTACGACTACAGCGACAAGTACCTCGACGGCAAGACGACCTTCGTCATTCCGGCCAAGCTCGCGCCGCGGACGCTGGCCAGGGTCCGGGGGCTCGGCATCGCCGTCTTTAAGGCCCTCTCCTGTTCCGGCCTGGCCAGGGTGGATTTTTTCCTCGAGAAGGGGACGAACCGTCTCTACATCAACGAGATCAACACCATCCCGGGCTTCACCGAGATCAGCATGTACCCGAAGCTTTGGGCCGCTTCGGGCCTGCCGTTCCCCCGGCTCCTGGAGCGCCTCATCGAGCTCGGGTTCGAGCGGCACAGGAATAAAAAGGCCTGCCTCGAAAGGGACCGCTGATGCGGGTCCTGGGGATTGACTACGGCGACCGTTACATCGGCCTCGCCCTGAGCGACCCGCTCCTCATCACGGCCCAGCCGCTGGGGACCTACGAGCTCACCGGGAGGGAAAACATCGACCGGCAGCACTTCCGCGATCTCGTCGCCAAACACGATGTCGGGGAAATCGTCGTCGGCGACCCTCTTCGCATGGACGGCAGTTCCGGGACCCGGGCCGAGAAGACGCGCGTGTTCGCGGCCTGGCTGGGGAAGGCCGTCGGGAAGCCCATCGTCTTTATGGACGAACGTCTGACGACCCGGCAGGCCCTCAACGTCCTCCAGGACGAGAAGCTCCGCGGCAAGAAGAAAAAAGAGTGGGAGGACCAGATCGCGGCCGTCATCATCCTGTCGACCTACCTCGAGCAGAAGCGCGGTGCGAGGGATGTTCCTGAAGCCGATTAAGGCCCTTCTTCTGGCCGCCGTCCTCATCGTCCCCGCTTTCACCGGCTGGCTCGTCAGGGAGCTCGCTACGCCCGTCGGGGGCGGATCCTCTCCCGTTCTCTTGGACCTCGAGAAAGGCCGGAGCGCCCGCGGCGTCGTCGACGGCCTGCGGCAGAGCGGCCTCGTCCGGAGCGCGCTCCCTCTCAAGCTGGCCTGTCGCCTCTTCTACCCCGGGGAGCAGTTCAAGGCCGGCGAATACGAATTCTCCCCGCCCCTCAGGCCTAAGGATGTCCTGTTCCAGGTCTTCAAGGGCCGCATCCACCTCCAGCCCGTCACCATTCCCGAAGGTCTGGCCGGGCGCGACATCGGGGAGCTTCTCAGGCCCGATGACGAGGAGGGGCAGGCGGCCTTCCGGCGGGCCCTGCTCGACGTCGGCCTCATCGCCGACTGGGACCGCCGGGCGAGGGACCTCGAAGGCTACCTTTTCCCGGACACCTATCTCCTCCCCCGGAAGGCGACGGAGGCCGAGCTTGTCGCGGCCATGGTCGCCGAGTTCCGAGAGGTCTTCGACGAGGGCCGTCGGCTGAGGGCGGCGGAGCTCGGCATGAGCGTCCGGGATGTCGTCACGCTGGCCTCCCTCATCGAGGAAGAGACCGCCCTGCCCGAAGAACGGCCGCTCGTTTCCGCCGTCTTTCACAACCGGTTGAGGATCGGCATGAAGCTCGACTGCGACCCGACCGTCATCTACGCTCTCAAGCTCGAGAACAAGTACGCCGGGCGTCTTTTCCTCCGCGATCTCAAGTTCCCCTCGCCCTACAACACGTACATTCATCCCGGCCTGCCGCCCGGCCCCATCTCCAATCCGGGCAAGCCGGCCATCGACGCCGCTCTGAATCCCGCGGCGGAGAAATACCTCTACTTCGTTCTCCAGGGCGACGGCAGCCATCGTTTCAGCCGGACCCTGGGCCAGCATCTCGACGCCGTCCGGAATTATCGAGGATTGAAAAAATAATAAAATTTGATATATTAGCTGACTCTATTCGCCTCCGGAGACGCCGGCGCAAAGTTCGTTGAAAGGCTGTAAAGGACTTTTACACGTCCCGCCGGGTTTTCTCGAGACCAAGAGAGCCCCTGCCATAAAAGTTGGCATGAGAATTGCTCTCTAGGGAGGTGGAATGAGATATTTCCAACAGGAGGAAAAATGAAAACTCTTAGAACGATCGCGGCCGGCCTCGCGTTTCTCTCCGTCATCAGCATGCTCTCGGTTTCCGCACAGGCGGCGTCCGGAATCCAAGGCAAGGGTCAAGAGGTGAAGCCCCCGGCAAAAGCCTCGATGCCCAAAGAGGTCGCGGCCCTGATCCAGGAAGGCCTGGTCACCCGGCAGGGACGGCAGGATATCCCCTTCAGCATGTTCAAACAGCTCATCCTCCCGGCCCAGAGCGGCAACCTCTACCCCGTCTTCTGCTTCAAAGCGAAAAACGGGGACCTCGGCTACGTGCCCTCGGCCTCCGGTTCGGGAGAAATGGAAACCACCATCAACGTCTTCTTCCAGTTTTTCCAGGCCGGAGAGGCCATGCCGATCAAGCCCTTGTTCGGAGGGAAATCCCTGGCCGTTCTGAAGAGCGAGGGCGCGGGCTATGATCCGGAGAAGGAGGACTGGTACTCGTTCGGCCTGGCCATGTCCGCGGGCCAATACACGCTGGCCATGGTCCTCGCCACTCCCGACATGAAGAAAATGAGCGTCGCCTACTGCGACGTTTCGTTGTCTGCGGCCGAGACCTATCAGGCCGCCCTCTGGCTGACGGAGCCGGTGATCGTCAAAGCGCTGGAGCAGGTCGAGCCCGACCAGCGGCCCACGATGCACCGCGGGTGTCTCACCTGGGGCGCCATGAAAGTCGTGGCCAACATGACGGGCGGCATCGCTTCCGGCGAGAACCTGGAAGTCCTGTTCTTCGTCCTCGGCGCGGCCATCAAGGACCCCGCCGCCGTCCGGCCGGTGAACGACCTCGAGGTCAATTTCGAGGTCCAGGGCGAAGACGGCAAGGCGGCCGTCAAGTGGGCCCCGGCGGCCTATGAAGCCTACTTCGTCAACCAGACTCTGCCCCTCGTCCAGACGCTCCAGATCAAGGACGACAAGGGCGAGCGCGTCGAGAAAAAGCCTCTGCCCGCGGGGAAGTACGTCCTTCTCGCCCATGTCACGGACAAGGTTTCCGGGATGAAGGGCGAAACCAAGGTCGCATTCGAAGTCAAGTAACTTCTCCGACTGAACGAACGGAACGGGACCGCCCTTCGGGGCGGTCCCGTTTTTTGCCTCGGGACTAACCCTTGACCTCGAAGAGCTTGCGGACCTTGCTGGCGGTCCCTTCCTTGCCCTGGATGATGACGTCGACGAAATTCGTGCCGGTCGCGAGGCGGGAGGCGAAACGGAAGGTGAGGGTCTTCAAGCCGTCGATCTCCCCGCTGGAAGCGGAGAAGGACCGTTCCTCGGTGAGCACTTTCTTGGCGAGCCCGGCGCCCCCGTAGAGGTAGAACTTGAAGCGCAGGTCGATCTGGAGCTTGCCTTCGTCGTTCTCCTTGAAGTTGAGGAGCTTGGCCGGCAAGGCGATCTCGATCTCCCCGGCCTCGCGGTCGTAGGTTAGGTCGAAGTTGACGACCTTCTTCAGGAAGACGTCCTTGGTGCCCACGTACGCGCCCAGCTTGAGGACGTCGACGGCCCCGAAGAAGTCCCCGTCGTATTCCCTGATCTTATATTCGCCGTTCCCCTTGGCGTCGACGAACTCGATCCCCAGTTGGTAGTCGTAGTAGATCCACCACAGGATCGGCCCCCGGACCTCCGAATCGCCGTGGCTGAAGAACTCCTCGAACTTGTCGGGCGGCCCCATGTAGATGTGGATGCGGCCCCGGTCCGTGTTCCATCCGGGACGCCCTTCGCCCTTGTACCGCTTGGTGACGTAGTCCACCCGGGCCTGGAATTCCCTTTGGAATTCGTTGACCTCGGTGTCCGGCAGGGGGTCCCGCTTGGCCCAGAAATCAGCGATGAACTCCTTCCGGGATTCGATGTCCGGGAGGAGGTTGAAGATCTTGATCTCCTCGCGGCCCATGATCAAGCGGGCCGTCTGGAAGAACTTTTTACTTTCCGGGTCAAGCTTGATCTTGGCGCCGCCGCCACGGGTCGCCCAGAGCCCCGACCCTGTCACGAGAAAAAAGACGAGGACGACGATTGCTTTTTTCATATGACTCCCTCGGCTCACGCGTAATTCTTCTTATCGTCTTTCTTCAGGAATTCGAGAAGTTGCTTGGCGATCCCGGCCTTCTCGTGACCGGGGGCGAGAGCCAGGAACTTCTCCAGGCTGGCGCAGGCTTCGGCCGCCTTGTTCTGGCCGATGAGGATCGTGCCCATCTGGTAATACGCCTCGGCGTAGTCCGGCTTGATTTCGACGGCCTTCTGGAAACGCGGCAGGGCCGCCTCGGATTCGCCGACGTTGACGAGGCAAACGCCCAGGTTGTATTGGGCGTCGGGGTCGTCGGGACTCAGGGCGACGGCCTTTTCATAGAAGGGCCTGGCCTCGGCGAACTGCTTGGCCATGCCCAGGGCCTCGCCGGTTTCCTTGTTGGCGCTGTAGCTTTCCGGGTTGAGCTCGGCCGCCTTGCGGAAGGCGGCCAGGGCCTCGTCGGGACGGCCGGCTTTTTTCAGGGACAATCCCAGGTTGAGCCGGTAGCCCCAATTCCCGGAGTCGAGCGCGATGGCCTCCCCGTAGGCCGACACGGCTTCGGCGTATTTCTGCTCGGCATAGAGCTTGTTCCCTTTGAGGAACGCCTTGTCCGCGGCGGAGTAGTTTTTCGCCGCTTCGGCATCGACGGTTTTGAGGGTGATTTCGAAGGTCTCCTCGCCCGCGACGCCGACCTTGAGCTCTTTCGTTCCGGGCATGAAACCATCCTTCTTGACGGAAAGCATGTAGTAGCCGGGCATCAATCCCACCTGAACGAACCGGCCCTCTTTGTTGGTCTTGCTCTCGTAGCGGATGGTGGAGGCTTTCTGGGAGACGATCGTCACCTCGGCCTTCTCAACGGGATTCCCGGAAGGGTCCAGGACGCGTCCGGAGATCCGCCCCTGGAACTGGGCCCAGGATACGGCCGCGAACAGGAAGAAAAGAATAACGACGACAAGTGTTTTCTTGGGTATCATCTCGAACTCCTATTTTTGACCGGCGCGCTTTCTCGTTTTTTCCTCCAGGGCCTTGATCGCCGGCTGGTCGGGGACGAGCGAAAGCGATTTCTGGAGCAGGGGCAGGGCTTTTTCCGGGCGGTCGAGGGCCAGGAGGCATTCGGCGGCTAGGTTCAGGACCGGAACTTCGGTCGCCTCGGCCATGAGCTTGTCGAGATAGGTCAGGGCGGAATTCCAGTCCTTCAGGGCGGCATAGTCGAGGGCGATGACCTTGGCCGCCTCCCGGTCGGCCGCCCGCTCGTAAAGCGGCAGGGCATGGCCGAGCGATTCCTTGAAGCGCCCGAGGCCGTAGAGCGACTTGGCCAGGAGCAGGCGCGAATCGGCATCGTCCTTTTGCCGGAGAACCTTCTCGAAAGCGCCCCTCGCGCGTTCGTAATCCCCGGTCAGGAAATGCTGGGATCCGAGGACCTTGAGGTGCTCGGCGCCGGGGAACGGCCCGTGCAGGCGGGCGTAAACCCACGGGATGACCGGGACGGCCTGGGAGAGGACGACGAAATTCTCCTTCTGCGTGAGGAGCGTCCGTCCGTCCGCGGCCCGGACCGAGATCTCCGCCCGGTAGTAGCCGGGCTTGACGTCCTTCAGGGGGACGGTCCCTGAGACGAGAAGGGTGGCAGGGTCATGGGGGTCGGAGGCAACGTCCATCAGAGCAAAGGGCCCGGCGCTCCGGTTCTCGTCGAGCGAGACGATGTCGAGGACGAAAGACGGCGGTCCGCCCAGGCCGAGCTTGTCGAGATTCCAGGCCTGGACGAAGACGCCCAGCGTCGAGGCCGTGCTGAACTCGTTCCGGGCGCCGACGACATATTGCCAGCCGCCGAAAACGAAAGCTTTGAGGTTGTTTATCTGGGCTTCGGGGACGGCCTTCCGGTCATGGAAGATGAGCGGAGCGCTGAGCCCGGCCTGGCCGGCCTCCGGTTCCGCCGGCGTGACGATCCTCGTCTCGAAAGAGGAGAAGTCCTTGCCCGTCTTGTTCTTCAGGAGGAACAGGGCCTTGTGCCCCCCGGGGACGACCGCCAGGAGGTCTTGAAAAGCGAAGCGCTGGCGCTCGTGGGCCTTGTACTGCTCGGGCGTGAGCTTGAGCGGGATCTCTTCGACCTTCTCGAAAACCGTCCCGCCGCGGCCGTCCTCGAGCCGCAGGACGAGCTCGAAGCTGGCGTAGATGGCGCTGCCCTGGACGCCGAAGTTCATCTTCTCCGGCTCGATCGTCCAGTGGACGAAGGCCTGGCCGCCTTCCAGGAAAACCTTGACCTGGAAGGCGCTCTGGAGATAGTTGTCCGAATACTCCGTCTCTATATAATCCTTGTAGGACATGTACGACTTGGCGTAGGTGTCCGAGAATTTCTTCTCCGGGAGGCCGCGGACGGAGGCGATGATGGTGTCGGAGGAAAACGAGCCCATGCCCATCGGTTGTTCGCCGGGCATGTAGCTCTGGGCCGCCGAGGCGAGCTCGGAACTCGCTTTCCTGATGGCCTCGACCGCCTGGGAGCGGTTCATGGTCCCTCCCCCCATGATGGGGACGGCCAGCTTCTCCGGGCCCTCGACGCCCGGCGAGTAGAGACGGTAATCGCCGATCCCCGCGGGCTGGTAGAAGATCAGGTAAAAGTAAGCCGGCAGGCCGTATTCCTGAGCCCCCTTGTAGAACCAGAGTTCAAGGGGCCACACCTCGGATTGCGTCGTGAAAAAATGGCGCTCGAGCGGCGGCCCAAGGACGAGGTGGTAATAACCCCTGTCGGTTTGGCTCCCCCGTTTCGGCGAATAGTGGCCGAAGTTCTGGTCGGCGAAGCGGACGCGCCCCGCATATTCCTTCTGGAACTCGTTTTCCGTGGTATCGGGCGCCGGATCCCGGACCCGCCAGAAGAAACGGACGAACTTCTCCCGTTCGGCGTTGGTCTGGAGTTTCTGGAAAACGGCCCGCTCCGTCCGGGTGAGGATCGGGGAAACGTCCTCGAACCAGGCCTGAAGTTCCGGAGAAAGCTTTTCCGGACCGGCCAGGGCGCCGGCCACGAGGAGGAGCGAAAATGCGACAACAAGCGTTCGGGCTTTCATGGATGTGCGGCCTTGTCTTCCTAGAAACTAAGATAGCACACGCCCGGGGTCAATTCAAATCGCCCCCGGGACAAAGCCCGTTTTCGCAAAATATTTCTTGATAATGCCGGTCTTTTTGGATAACATTCAAATATATGGATGAGCGGATGCTTATCATGGTTTTTATTTAATTTATTATCAATGGGATGCATGCAACCTAAAGTTGGCATTGAAATTGCTTAGTTTATAGAGGAGGTGGAAATCGAAAAATCCATAAATCATTCCGGCCAAGAAGCAAGACCCGTAACAACCGAAAGGAGGACTATTTGAGAAACAAGCTTTTATCGATCCTGGCGATCGCTCTGCTCCTCGCCCCCATCGCCTTCTCCCAGTCCAGGGAGACCGGGGCCATCATCGGCGTCGTGACGGATGATCAAGACAATCCCCTGCCCGGCGTCAGCGTGACGCTGTCGGGAGAGAATCTCATGGGGGTCCGGACCTACCTCACGGACGCCAACGGCGTGTTCCGGTTCCCGGCCCTGCCGCCCGGCGAATACAAGGTCAAGGCCGAGCTCCAGGGCTTCGGGACGAGCATCCGCGAGAAGATCCGGATGAACACCACCGTGACCCTGAACATCGATATCCAGCTCAAGGCGGCGGATATTAGCGAGGAGGTCACGGTCGTCGCCCAGTCGCCGACGGTAGACGTCAAGTCCACAGAGTCGGCGTCCGTCACCCTGACGAACGAGATCCTCAGGAACATCCCCTACAACCAGTTCACGGCCGACATCGTCAACCTGGCCCCCGGCATCACGAACAACGTCGCCTACGGCGCCTCGGCCAACACGGGAATCGCCTACACCATGGACGGCGTTAACGTCGCCGATCCAGAGGGCGGCTCGGCTTGGGTCTTCTCCGACCACAACATCATCGAAGAGGCCAAGGTCATGGGCGTCGGCCTGCCGGCCGAGTACGGCAACTTCACCGGCGTCATCTTCAACCTGGTGACGAAATCCGGCGGGAACGAGTTCTCCGGCCACTTCGAGTTCAACTTCCAAGGCTACCGGGACGATTCCCCGTTCTGGCAGACCACCAACAACCAGGCCTACCTCGAGGATTTCCCTAACTTGACCTCGCCGACATCCAAGCTGATGGACATCAACGGACACCTGGGCGGCCCCATCGTCAAGGACAAGCTCTGGTTCTACACCGGCGTCCAGTTCTACCGGACGCAGAACCGTCCGACAGGCTTCCCCGAGGACGTCGACTACAAACAGCCGCGGCTCTTCGCCAAGCTGACCTCCCAGCTGACGCCCACGCTGAACATGAACCTGGCCTTCCAGACGACAAAATATCAGGGTCAAAACCGCGGCGCCAGTTCCACCACTTCTCCCGAAGCCTGCGTCACCCAGGACTCGCCCGACTGGCTGATCAGTTTCAGCCTGACCAAAATTCTCAGCCCGAGGACTTTCTTCGACATCAAGACCAACTACTTCGAGGGCATCTATTATCTCGACCCCGAGGTCGGGTTTGACACCTACTCCCACTTCAGCCTGGACGACAACATGCTCTACGACAGCGCCGGCTACTTCTACTGGGCCGACCGGGCCCGGTTCGGGACCAACGTCAGCCTGACCCACTACGCCGAGGACTTCCTGCTCGGCTCCCACGACTTCAAATTCGGGGCCGAGTTCGAGCGGTCCATGGCCCGGAGCCGCTTCGGCTACACCGGCACGGGCGGACCTCTGGGTGATTTTATCAATTATACCGACTATTTCAGCTATGGCTACTCGGGGCCCTATCTGGCTTACCAGTACGAGGGCTACGATACGAACACCCGCTACACGCGGCTGGAGGCCTTCGTCCAGGATTCCTGGCAGATCGGCAAAAGGCTGAACCTCAGCCTCGGCGTCCGCTACAGCCAGAACTGGGGCGACGTCAAGGGCGTCAGCGGCTCGGTCTTCAAGACGAACCGGTTGGCCCCCCGCCTGGGCTTCACCTTCGACATCCTGGGCGACAAGACGACCATCCTCAAGGCCCAGTACGGCCAGTTCACCGAGGCCATGCTGACCGCCTACCACGAGAAGATGAATCCCCTCGCGAACTTCAAGGACTATATCGGCTACTACTACGACCCGGAAGGCGAGGAGTGGTTCGAGATGTTCCGTATCTCCCCCCCCACCTACGAGATGGACCCCGACATCAAGCACCCTTACATGGACCAGTTCACGGTCGGGATCGAGCGCGAGCTGTTCCGGGACACCTCCTTCGGCGTCACTTACATCAACCGGAAATGGAACGACATCATCGGCCGCTACGACCGAGCGGGCGTCTATGCCACGCGCACGGTCACCTCCTCCTATCTCCCCGGGCAGACTTTCACCGTGTACGAGCGGACCCTGGCCACAGTGGATACTTACGACTACATCATCACCAATCTCGAGAGAAGCGATGATTTGCCGTATGTTCTCGAGGATGTCTACCGGAAATATGAGGGCCTCGAATTCCTGTTCAACAAGCGCTTCTCCCATCGCTGGCAGCTCCTGGCCTCCTACGTCTATTCGAAGGCAACCGGGACCAGGGACAACAGCTTCGGCGGCGACCTCGGCTGGGGCGCGAACCCGAGCGATCCGAACAACTACATCAACACCAAAGGCAACCTCACCAACGACCCGACCCACATGATCAAGCTCCAGGGCACCTACGTCCTGCCCTTCGACATCAGCTTCAACGTCTACTTCCGCAGCATCACCGGCAACGCCTGGACGACGCGGCTGCGGACATCGCGGTTCAACCAGGGCCGCGTCACCTTCCTGGCCGAACCCCGCGGCTCCAATCACTACCCCACGCAGAATTTGCTCGACCTGAGGCTGGAGAAGATCTTCACCCTGGCCGGCAAGTACCGCCTCGGACTGATGGTCGACGTGTTCAACGTCTTCAACGAGGACACCATCACGTCCTTCGGCACGCGCATCGGCTACGACTGGTACCCGTCGACCCATGCCAATTACACCCCGTCAACCGACGGCCACTCGCTCTACGGCATCGTCCGGCCGCGGCAGGCTCGCGTGGGTGTCCGGGTGATCTTCTAAACTCAAGCACACCGCAGACGCATGAGGGCGGCGGGCATTCCCGCCGCCCTTTTTTTTCGGGGACGCAATACCCTGTCCCCGATTTCGTGATAGAATATTGTTCTTCGATGTCCAAAAAAAAGACCTTCATCTTCGGCGCCGCGGCGCTCGCCACCGCCGGCCTGGCTGCATTCCTCCTTCTCCGGCCCCGGACGCCGAACTTCGACCGCCTCCGGGGCGACAAGGACTGGAACGTCATCCTCATCACCGTGGATACGCTTCGCGCGGATAAAATCGGCTGCTACGGCGCCCCTCAAGTGAAAACCCCGACCATGGACGTTTTCGCCGCGCGGGGAATCCGCTACGAACGGTGCATCGCCCAGACGCCCTTGACGCTGCCCTCGCACGCGACGATTCTCACCGGAACTCTTCCGATGTTCCACGGTGTCCGCGACAACGGCGGCTTCGTCGTCCCCTCTGAGCTCGTGACCCTGGCCGAAATATTCAAAGGCAAGGGGTATGACACGGCGGCTTTCGTCGCCGCCTATGTCCTCGACTCCAAGTGGGGGCTGAACCAGGGTTTCGACACGTATTTCGACAAGTTCGACCTGAGCCGCTTCGAGAGGATCTCGCTCGGCGAGGTCCAGCGGCCGGCCAACGAAGTTATCGACGAGGCCCTCGGCTGGATCGACAAGAAGAAGGACGGCAAGTTCTTCGCCTGGATCCACCTCTACGACCCGCACACCCCCTACGCGCCGCCCGAGCCCTTCGCGAGCGAATATCCTCAGCATCCCTATCTCGGCGAAATCGCCTTTACGGATTCCCAGCTCGCCCGTCTCTGGGACTTCCTCGACCGAAACGGCCTCCGCGACAACCTCTTCCTTGTCTTCGCCGCCGACCACGGGGAGAGCCTGGGGGAACACGAAGAGACGACCCACGGCTTCTTCGTCTACCAGGCCGCCATCCACGTGCCTTTGATCATCGTCACCCCATTTCCGGAGCTCCAGGGGGTGACCGCAAAGGAAACCGTGAGCTTGGCCGACATCATGCCCACGGTCCTGGAAATGGCCGGGATCCCCACGCCGCCCCAGGTCCAAGGGGAAAGCCTCGTTCCGTCGTTCTTCGCACCCGGCGCCGCCACAGACCGCCTGGCCTACTCGGAGACGTTCTACCCCCGCTACCATTACGGCTGGTCCGACCTCCGGAGCGTCCAGGACGGCCGTTTCAAGCTCATCCTCGCCCCGGTGCCCGAGCTCTACGACCTCGGGCGGGACCCCGCGGAGGAAAAAAACCTCGTTTACCTCGAAAGAAAGGTCTTCGAAGATCTCAGCGCCCGGGCGGAGGTCTTCATGGCGGAAGCGGGACGGAACGCCCACGAAGTGGACTTCCGTAAGATCGACGAAGAAACCCGGGAGAAGCTGGCCGCCCTCGGCTACATCGGCTCGTTCATGGACTCCTCGAAGCTCGAGGGAAAAAAACTGGCCAACCCCAAGGACAAGATCGGCATCTTCAACCAGCTCTCGAAAGCCCGCGAGACGGGCATGGGAGGGAACTTCGAAGAGGCCATAAAAACCATACAGGCCATCATCGTTGAGGACCCGACCATCACCGACGCGTATTTCGCGCTCGGGAATGTTTTTCATCGGGCCCGAAGGTTCCCGGAGGCGGTCGAGGCGTTCACGAAGTCGCTCGACCTCAAGCCGGACGATTCCTTCACCGTGATCAACATCGCCAACGCCTACCAGGCCATGGGGCGCACCGGCGAAGCCGAGAAGTTCGTCCTCGACTATCTGGCCCGGGGGTTCGAGGACTCCCAGCTTTATTTCCTCCTGGGCACCCTCATGGTCAACCACAAAGAGCCGGAGAAGGCCGTCCCCTACTTCGAAAAGTGCCTGGCCGGGAATCCCCGTTCGGCCTCGGCCCACAACGGCCTGGCAGCGATCTATCTCAACCGAGAAAGCAGCGGCGACCTCCCCCGGGCGGAAGAGCACCTGAATTCCGCCACGGCCATCAACCCGACGCTCATGAGCCTGCGCTACAACATGGCCCAGCTCCGCGAGAAACAGAACCGGCTGGCCGAGGCCGCCGACCTCTACCTCCAGGAGATCCAGGACGCCCCCAAGAGCTTCAAGGCCTTCTACAACCTCTCCCGGGTCTACCGCCTCATGGGGCGCGAGGATGAGGAATTCGACGCCTTGCAAAAAACGATCGAGGCCGAGCCGGAGTTCCCGATCGCCTATTTCTACCTCGCCCGGATCCACCTCCGGCGCGGCCGGGACTACGAAGAGGCCATCGCCCTGGTGAAAAAAGGGATCGAACTCAAGCCCGCCCCGGCCGACCTGCCGCTGGGCTATTTTCTCCTGGCCGACCTCTACAGCCGCGTCGGGGACATCGTCCAGTCCGAGGAATACGCGAGGAAGGGCCAGGCCGCCGCCCGGGTCAAGAACTGAGCTAGATCTCGAACTTCCGCTCGAGCGAGGCCTTGCTCCCGTCGGTCGTATTGGTCACGGTGACGCTCAGCGTATAGGCCCCTGGGCCGAGCGCGGCGACGGCCTCCGCCGTGAAATCCTGGGCCAGGACCTCCTTCAGGCGGCTCTGGGGGACATCGATGGGGAAGACCTTCGTGAACGTCCAAGCCTCGGAGCCGGCGGCATCCAGGACTTTCATCGTCGCCTCGAGGGTCGCCTCGAATCTCGGGCCGCGGGACTTCAGCCAGATGTTCTTGTAGGGGATGACGAGCGTGAACCGCGTGCCTTCCCCGTCGGCCTTTTCGATCTTCACGTCGAGCCCCGGCAGGCCCGGCACGCGCCCCGCCTCCGGGCCTCGCGCCATTCCTTGCCTCGGTTCGTTCCATTCCTGTTGGGCCTGGTTGATCACGGCGATCTGGGCGGCGCTCGCGGGATCGAGCCTGTAGTCGTCGACCCACCGCTCGTCGACGAAGACCATGGTGAAGAACCCGTACCACCAGATCTCCGTGGGCAGACCGTAGAAAGTGACCCCGCGGGGATAGGTTTCCCGGTGGTCCGGAGGCCCGAGGGTTATATAGATCCGCCCCCGGTCTTGAAGCCAGCCGGGGGCGGCCCCTCCGGAGAACAGGTGATTCGCCTGCTCGATCCGACTGAAATACTCCGTCTTATACTCGTTCTCGGCCGTCGCCGGCGTCGGATCTCTCCTTTTCCAGAAATCGACGACGAACGCCTCCCGGTTTCCCTCGGGGAGGGCCAGGAAGGCCCGCCTCTCTTCGGAGGTGATGATGTAGCGGACCTTGGAGATGAACTCCCGGCTCTTCGGGTCGAGCTGCTTTTCGAGACGCGCCGAGGCGCAGGAAACGAGGAGGAGAGACGCCGCGAGCGAAAACGCCGCCAGCCTATTCAACGGTTTCATGACCGATCCTTGATCTTGCCTTCGAGCTCGGCGAACTTCTTCTTCAGCTCCTCCTGGGCCGGGTTGAGCTCGAGGGATTTCTTCCAGGCCGTCAGGGCCGATTGGAGATCGCCCGTCTTGACGTAACACTCTCCGATCGAGTTGAGGACGTTGAGATTCGTCCCGAAGGAGGTCAGGTAGTCCTTGTAGAATCCAATGGCCTCGGCGTGGCGTCCGAGGGCCTGCGAACTCTCGCCGAGGAACTGGCCGAACTCGAATTTCTGCTTGTCCCTGAAGAACGGCGTGGCCACGTTCAGGACACCCTGGTAGTCTTTGACCGCAAAGAGGACACGGCAGAAGTCGAGGGCGAAGGGGATGGAGTCCGGGGACCTGCGGAAGGCCTCCTCCAAGAGGATCCGGGCCTTCCCCGTATCCCCGGCCTGAAGATACTGCATCCCGAGGACATTGGAGAAATAGGGGGCGCCCGCCGCCGGGAGCGGGGAATACAGGATCCAAGAGCGCGGCAGGGCCGGGCTGGGACTGATATAAAACGCGGCCTTGGTTGAGACGACCTCGGCCTTGGCCCCGTCAACCAGCGCGACGCCGGCCATGTAGTAAGCGGGGGGGAAGGCGGCCAACGGAAACTCCTCGAGGATGCGATACGGCGCCCCGGCGTTCCCTAGAGCCTTGACCGTCGAAGCGACGACCTGGTTGTCCCGCGTGATCGTGACCGAAACGCTGCCGTTCCGCTTGAGCTCGTCGGTGAGTCCGCCGAGCTCGCAGTAAAGGGAGAGGGTATCGTTGGCGACGAAATCGTTCCGCGGCGAGGGGACCAACTGCGTTTCTCCGACCGTGAACGGCTTGACCTGGCCCGCGAACGCCGGGTTCCGGACGGTCCGGTTGGCCAGGATCGGCGTGCTCAAGGTCAAGCTGCGGGCGGGCGGGATCTTCAGGGACGCCTCGACGGAGGTGAATTCCTTGGAGACCGTGTTTTTCCACAGGATGCTGAGCTTGTAGTCGCCATCGATCAGCGGGAAGGCGTCCTGGAACGAGACCAGGCGGTCCTTGATCCTGGGGAATTGGTCGGAGCTGAGCTCCACGGGGATCACGCGGTCGAACTGATAGACGGTTTTGCCCTGGGCGTCGGAGACGATGCCGTTGACGTTGAAGGTCGTCCGGTAGAGGCCTTCGAAGCGCTCGATACTGAGCCTGGCCGGCTCGATGAGGTAGTGGACGAAGGCCCGGCCGGCGTTATCCCGGGAGACCTGGACCAGGGCGTCGGATTCGATGTAATTGGCGGTGTATTCGACCTCGATCAGGTCCTTGTACTTGAGGAGTTTCTGGGCATAAGCGTCCTTGACGTTGTCGTAGGCCGATTTTGGGATCTTTTGGCTGATGAGAATATCCGAGGATTGGGAGGGGTTCATCCCCATGACGTACTCGCCGGGGATCAGGGACATCGATACTTCGGCGATGAGCGGCTCGATTTTGCTGAGCTCCCTGAAGGCATGCAGGTAGTCCGTCATGTCTCCGTTGTAGAACGGCATGAGCTTCTGCGGGCCGTCCCGGACGGGGGAATAGAGGATATAATCGCCGGCGTCGTCCTTCTTGAAGAAAACGACGTTGAAAGCGCTGGGGAGCCCGGCTTCAACATGGCCGGAGAAAAACCAGATGATGAGGGGGTAAACGTTGCTCTGGTTCTCGTATTTCTCGATGGATTTCGGCTCGCCGAGAGTGACATAGATCCGGCCCATGTCCGAACGCCAGCCGCCGGCCTTGCGACCCCGCCCGAACCAGAGGTTGGCGTATTCGATCCGGCGGGTATGCTCGTCCTTGAACTCGTTCTGGGGAGTCGTCGGGTCGGTGTCCCGCGCCTTCCAGAAGGCCTCGATGAACATGTCCCTTTCCCGGTCCGTGGAGAGTTGGAGGAAGACGTCCTTTTCCTTGGGCCCGATGATGTAAACGACTTCTTCCTCGAGCCAGGCGCGAAAGCGGGGAGGCAGGTCCTTGACGGAGGCCTTCTGGCCGATGGCCGGGAGGCCGGCCAGCAGGACGCCGCAAAGAAGGGCGATCGCTTTGAATTTCATGATCGAGTCCTTTCAGATCCAACCCTCAATAATTCAGTTTACCCTCTCCGTCCGTCTTTTTCAAGGCGGCCTCCGGCGCGGCCGGAACGAACCCCGCCGGGACGACTGCTGCCGCGACGACTGCTGGCAAAGAATACTAGAGCCAGGCGGCGCGAAAGGGCTTGCAATTGCCCGGCGCTTTTTCTAAACTGGTCCTTCAACATGAAGTTCATCGCCGACCTTCACATACATTCGAAATTCTCCCGGGCCACGTCGCGGGACATGGTCCTCGATTCCCTCGCGCCATGGGCCAAGGTCAAGGGCATTTCGCTCCTGGCGACCGGGGATTTCACGCATCCCGAATGGCTCTTCCTGATGAAGGAAAAGCTCGAGCCGATGGGAAACGGTTTTCTCCGGCTCAAGAACGGGACGACGTCTTTCGAAGCGCCGCCGTTCATGGGCCTCCCCGCCCTGTCGCGGGAAGTCGCGTTCATCCTCTCCTCCGAGCTGAGCTTCATCTACTCGAAAGGGGGCAAAGTCCGGAAGGTCCACGTCATGCTGCTGGCCCCGGATTTCGAATCCGTCGAGAGGGTCAACAGTCGCCTCCAGGCGGTGGGCAACCTCGTCTCCGACGGGCGGCCCATCTTGGGAATGGACGTCCGTCTCTTCTGCCGGATGGTTGCCGACACCGCCCCCCGCTGCGTCGTCATCCCCTCCCACATTTGGACGCCCTGGTTCTCGCTCTTCGGGGCCAACTCGGGGTTCGACGCGATCGAGGAGTGCTTCGAGGAGATGACGCCGTCGATCTTCGCCCTGGAAACGGGCCTGTCCTCCGACCCGCCGATGAACAGAAGGATCTCCGCCCTCGACCGCTACGCCCTCGTCTCCAACTCCGACGCCCATTCGCCCTCGAAGATCGGCCGCGAAGCCAACGTCTTCGACACGGACTTCAGCTACCGCGGGCTCGTCAACGCCCTGCGGACGAACGACCCGTCGAAGTTCCTCTACACCGTGGAGTTCTTTCCCGAGGAAGGCAAGTACCACTACGACGGGCACCGCAAGTGCGGCGTGGTCTCTTCGCCGCGGGAGAGCCGTAAAACCAACGACCTCTGCCCGAAGTGCGGGAAACGTCTGACCATCGGCGTCCTCCATCGCGTCGAGGAGCTGGCCGACCGGGAGCCGGGAGAGGGGCGGCCGGACGGGGTCCCCTTCAAGAACCTCATCCCGCTCAACGAAGTCATCGCCGAAGCCGTGGGCAAAACGCCGGAGAGCCAGGGCGTCTGGGACCTCTACTTCCGCTTCATCCGGGAGTTCGGGGACGAGCACGCCATCCTGACCGAGGTCCCCGTGGCCGACCTCGCCCGCCTCTCTCCGGACAGGATCGCAGCCGCCGTCGACCGGATGCGCAAGGGCCAGGTCCGGATCCTCCCCGGGCACGACGGCGAGTACGGCGCGATCCGCCTCTTCGGCGAGGAAGCCGCGGCGGATTCCTACGCCTCCCAACTCTCGCTCTTCTAACCCCTCCTTTTCCCCTTCTTTCCCCCGGGCGTATCGATGCGGCCGAAGAGGACGCTTTGAGTTTTTCAAGAAAACGGCTGGGGGCGATGCCCGAGGCCCCTCAGAGGCCGACTGAGTAGCACGCCCCGAGCTCAATACGAAGAAGCGGGGACACGTACCGGAGGTACTTTTTGTACCTCCGGCACTTGTCCCCGTCCTTCTCCTTTTTTTCTAGGCTTGTCAAATCACGCCGCTGCCCGGGCAGTGAGGGGAGCCATGCATAGACCCCGTAGCGGAGGGGGACCCGACTTGCTTGGAGGGGGAATCCGCTCCGCCTTCCCCCTTCCAACGGTCGCTTCGCTCCCTGCCTCCCCTCCTCGGACGCTGCGGCGTCCTGCGGCCAGGGAGAGATATCCCCCTGGACCCCCTTCCAAGAGTCGGCTTGTCCGACGGGGGAACCGCCGGGACTGGTTCCCGGGGGTCCGGGGGAGATGCATGGCCCCCGTCACTGCCGGAACGGGCGGCGCCGCATTTGACAAGCCCCACCCCACCACCTATATTAGAGTCGGTACGAACCGGCCATGGAAATCGAAATGAAGGTCAAGGGTCTGGTGGTGGACCCCATCTCCAAGATGCCCATCGTCGTCCTGGAGAACCCCAAAAACGAGCAGATCCTGCCCATCTGGATCGGCGTATTCGAGGCCAACGCCATCGCCCTGACCATCGAGAACGTCCCGACGCCGCGGCCGATGACCCACGACCTCCTCAAGAGCTTCCTCGAAAAACTCGACATCTCCATAGAAAAGATCGTCGTCAACGACGTCCGGAACAACACCTTCTTCGCCATGATCCACTGCCGACGGGCCGAGCAGGCTATCCTCATCGACTCCCGCCCCTCCGACGCCATCGCCCTGGCCCTGCGCATGAGCTCTCCCATCTTCGTCGAGGACGAGGTCGTCCGCAAGGCCAACGGGCTGAAGTTCGACGAGAAGGTCGAATCCTCCGAGAAGCTCCGAAAATGGCTCGAGAGCCTGCGGCCCGATGACTTCGGCAAGTACAAGATGTGATCAGGTGATCAGGTCCGGAGCCTGAAGAGAAGAGACACCCCCCCCAGCCCGAAAAGGAGATTGGCCCCCCAAGCCCCAAGGAATGGCGTCAGGACCTCAGCGCTGCCGAGACTCCGGAAGACCGCGAACGTCCCCCAGTAGGCCATGGCCAGGACGACGCTCAGGCCGACGCCTACGAGGGCGCCCTTTTTCCCCATCGAGAAGCCGAAGGGCACGGCCAGCAGGGCCATAACCAGGCTGACGAGGGGAAGGGCCGTCTTCTGTCCGAGCTCGGCCCGGAGCCGGCCGGCCCGGAAGCCCATGCCCCGGACTTCGGCGATATATTTCCGGAGCTCGCGGAGGGTCATCTGCAGGGGCTCTTTCCAGGCCTTGAGAAAAGCGCCCTTGTCCTCGTCGACCGCGAACCGGCCGCTTTCCGCTCTGGCGAATGACGGGCCCGCCGGCGCCGCGAAATCCCGGACCCAGCCTTCCCGGTAAAAAAGGGCGTCCTTTTCGAAAGTCGCTTTCTCCGCGAAAAACCGCCGGGCGAGGGCCCATCGGCCGGGATCGATGTCGAAAACCGACATCCGGCTGAAGGTCGAGGAGCCGGGCTCGAAATAATCGTAATGGTAGATCCTGTCTCCGGCCCGGCCCAGGACCCAGTGGCGGTTGAGATAGCTGTAGCTGCGGGGCGGCAGGTCCGTGATCCGGTTCCAGGCGGCTTCGGACCGGGCGTGCGCGGCCGGGACGACGCGTTCCTGGACGAGAAAAGCCAGGCCGCTCACCGCTGCCGACAGCACGAGGACCGGGAGGATCGTCCGGTAGGCGCTGATCCCGCAGGCCTTCATGGCCGTCGCTTCGTTGAACTTGGCCAGCAAGCCGAAGGTGAGGAGCGTCGCCGCCAGGACGGCGACGGGCAGGAGGTAGGCCAGGAATTCCGGGAGCTTGAACCAGACGTAGCGGACGAGGAGGCCGACCGGCTTGCCGTGCCGGAGGGTATCGTTCAGGCGTTCGAAGAATGTCGCCAGGAGTGTCGCGGCGGCCAGGGCGGAAAAAACGAGGGCCAGGATGGCCAGGAACTTCCGCGCAACATACCTGTCCAGGACGCCTGGGAAGCGGACCGGCGAAAGACGGGACACGGACCGGGGCCTGCGGGAGACGGCCTTCGGGGCCTGCTGCTCCCTCTTTTCGCGGGACATCGAGAAGCCGGCGAGCCGGATCGGCGCGGACGATCCTCGGTCCGCCCTCTGGAAAAGGAACACCCCCGCGGCGGCCAGGACGATATCCGGGGCCCACATGCCCAGGAACGCGGAAACGCGTCCGTCCATGGCCATCTTCTCGCCCGCCGTGAGCAGGACGTAGTAAAGGAGGATGATGACCAGGCCCAGCGAGAAGCCCCCCGTCCGGCCGGCCCGCCCGGTCATGACGCCCAGCGGCAGGCCGAGGAAGGCGAAAACGATGCAGGCGAACGGCAGCGAGAGTTTCTTGTGGATCTCGATCCAATGGGCCCGGACTTCCCGTCGTCCCGTGGCGTCGGAAGGGTCGGCCTGAAGGGCCTTGACGTCCCGGACGAGCTCGCCGATGTCCTTTTCCCGGACCCTCTTCTCGCTCGAGACCGAGGCGAAAAGGCCTTCGACATCGACCTCCTCTTCCAGGCGCTCGAATGTGGTCAGGCTGTCCTTTTCCGGCTCGGCCAGGGACCCCGAATAAGCGAAACCGTCGGAGAGCTCCAGGACAGCCCGCCGCTTTTCCGGGAAGAGGTGGATCGACCCTGTCCGGGCCATGACCAGGCGGGGATGGGCCGGGTCTTTGCTCATGGAGGCGAAGACGTCGCGCCAGACCTTGTCCCTGTCGATGTCCCTGACGAAGAAGACCATGTTGGGGATGGACTCGTTGAACTCCAGAGGGTTGACTTTGAGCCGGACCCGGGAGAGGACGGTGTCGGTCATGGCCTGGACCCAGGCGTGGTTGGCCCGCGGTGCGACGAGGAGGGCGAAGGGCAAGGTCAGGAAGAATCCGCAGAGCCCGAAAAAGAGAATGGGCTGGAGGAGCCGGCGAGGGCCGATCCCGAGCGACTGGAAGGCGACGACCTCGGAGTCGGCCGAAAGCCGGGCCAGCCCGCCCAGGATCCCCATCAAGACGGCCATCGGCAGGGCGAAGGCTAGGATGGACGGGATGAGCAGGGCCAGGATGCGGACCGCCTCGGCCACCGGCACTCCCTTGTCGATGAAGAGCTCGGCCAGGAGGAGGATCTGGTTCATCAGCAGGACGAACGTCACGAGGAGAAGGCCGACGAGGAAGGGCGGGACGACCTCGCGGAGGATGTAACGATCCAGGATCTTCGGCATGAACGCTGGTCAGAATATAGCACAGGAGAGGAGGGGGTCAAACCTACTTTTTTTCGAAAAAAGTAGGTTTGACCCCCTCCTAATAAAAAAGCCCCGGGCGGCGGACCGCCCGGGGCTTCCGGTTCATTCGCTTGACGCGATCAGTACATGTCGCCGGAGGGACTCGGGTAGCCGGACTTCTTGTCTTCTTCGGGGAGTTCGGCGACGAGGCCTTCGGTGGTAAGCATCAGGCCGGCGACGGAGGCCGCGTTCTGGAGGGCGATCCGGACGACCTTGGTCGGGTCGAGGATGCCGCCCTTGATCATGTCCTCGTACTTCTCGGTGAGGGCGTTGAAGCCCATGTCCTGCTTCATCTCCTTGACCTTTTCGACGACCACGGAGCCTTCAAACCCGGCGTTGGCCGCGATCTGGCGCAGGGGCTCTTCGATGGCCCTCTTGACGAGGTTGGTGCCGATCTGGAGGTCACCTTCGAGCTGGAGTTTCTCGAGCGCTTTCTGGGTGCGGAGCAGGGCGACGCCGCCGCCGGGCACGATGCCTTCCTCGACGGCCGCCTTGGTGGCGTGCATGGCGTCTTCGACCCGGGCCTTCTTCTCCTTGAGCTCAGTCTCGGTGGCCGCGCCGACCTTGATCAGGGCGACGCCGCCGACCATCTTGGCCAGCCGCTCCTGGAGCTTCTCCCGGTCGTAGTCGGAGGTCGTATCCTCGATCTGGATCCGGATCTGCTTGATGCGGGCCTGGATGTCGCTCTGTTTGCCATTGCCCTCGACGATCGTCGTGTTGTCCTTGTCGATGACGACTTTCTTCGCCTCGCCCAGCCAGTCCAAGCCGACCTTTTCGAGCTTGACGCCGATCTCCTCGGTGATGACCTGGCTGCCGGTCAGCGTGGCGATGTCCTCGAGCATGGCCTTGCGGCGGTCGCCGAAGCCGGGGGCCTTGACGGCGCAGCACATGAAGGTGCCCTTGAGCTTGTTGACGACGAGGGTCGCCAGCGCTTCGCCCTCGACCTCTTCGGCCACGACGAGCAGGGGCCGGCCCTGGCGCGCCACGTTCTCGAGGAGGGGCAGGAAGTCCTTGAGGTTGCTGATCTTCTTCTCGTGGAGAAGGATGAGGGGCTTCTCCAGGACGCATTCCATCCGCTCGGGGTCGGTCACAAAATAGGGGGACAGGTAGCCGCGGTCGAACTGCATGCCCTCGACGATCTCCATCGTGGTCTCCAGGCCCTTGGCCTCCTCGACCGTGATGACGCCGTCCTTGCCGACTTTGTCCATGGCCTCGGCGATGATCTTGCCGATGGACGGGTCGTTGTTGGCCGCGATGGCGCCGACCTGGGCGATCATCTCGCCGCTGACCTCGCGGCTCAACTTCTTGAGCTCGTCGACGACCGTCTCGACGGCCTTGTCGACGCCCTTCTTGATCAGGGTCGGGTTGGCCCCGGCCGTGACGTAGCGCAGGCCCTCGCCGTAGATGGCCTGGGCCAGCACGGTCGCGGTCGTCGTGCCGTCGCCGGCCACGTCCGACGTCTTGGACGCGACTTCCTTGACGAGCTGGGCGCCCATGTTCTCCCACGGGTCCTTGAGCTCGATCTCCTTGGCGACGGTGACGCCGTCCTTGGTGCTCGTGGGGGAGCCGAATTTCTTGTCGAGGACAATGTTCTTGCCGCGGGGGCCGAGCGTCGCCTTGACGACATTGCTGAGGATGTTCACGCCCTTGAGAAGGGCATGCCTTGCATCGTCTCCGGAAAGGATTTGTTTAGCCATAGTGTCTCCTTACTTCTCGATGACGGCGAGAATCTCTTCTTCGCGGACGATGATGTGCTCGACGCCGTCAACCATCACTTCCGTGCCGCTGTACTTGCCGATGAGGACCCTATCGCCCTTCTTGACCGCGAGGGGGATGGTCTTTCCATCGTCATTGACCCGGCCCTTGCCGACTTCGATGATCTCGGCTTCCTGGGGCTTTTCCTTCGCCGTGTCCGGGATGATGATCCCGCCTCTCTTGACTTCCTGTTCCTCGAGTCTCTTGAGGAGCACTCTGTCATACAGAGGATGAACTTTCATTTAAACCTCCTTGGTGATACTTGAAATTTAGCAGTCAATAAACGTGAGCGCTAATAATACATAAATCCCGACGATTTGTCAAGGGGGGAGCGGACGAAATATTAGCAGTCTAAGCTGTCGACTGCTATAATTTTTTCTTGATCTTAAGGAGCTTGGCCCTATTGTGGAGGGTGTTCCTATGGATGCCGAGGGCCCTGGCCATCTTGGTCTTGTTCCCTTCGTGCTTTTTCGCCGACTGCTCGAAGAAGATCTTCTCGAATTCCCGGAGGGCGTCCTTGAGATTGATCTCTTTTTCCACCATGTCCTTGATGATCAGCTCCATCCGCTGGTGGAGGTTGAGGTCGCTAGATCTTCTGTCCATGTTTCCCTCCGCTCTCCCGGATTTCCTTGTAGGAGGAGTTGAACCTGGCCCTCAGGTCCTGTGGGATCATGTTGAAGGCCGCCCGGGTGACACCGAGGCAGACCGGGGCGAGGACGGACGTTTCCAGGGCCGGCTTGGCCACCTGGAACGCGAACAGGGCGAAGACGAGGATGCCGCAGATAAGGACCCCCTTGACCGCGCCGAAGATACCGCCGAAGAGCCGGTTGACGATGGCCAGCGGGCCTTTCATGGCCTTGGTGATGAGATGGCCGAGGATGCCGCCTGCGATGAGGACGACGACGAAGATGAGGAGGAAGCCCAGGAAATTGCTGAGCAACCGGTTCTTGACGAACGTCTCGAAGATCCCCGCCGCCCCCTCGTAGTAGAGGCCGGCCAGGACGAGGCCGGCGATGACCGCGACGAGGCCGATGACCTGCTTGACCAGACCCTTGAAGAGCCCGATGATCGCCGTCAGGATCAGGATGACCAGAAGAACGATATCGAGCCAGTTCATGTCCTGCCTCCCCTTCTCGCCTTCAGCCGCTCGACCATCCCGTAGTCCCCCTCCTGAAGCGCTCCGAAGGCGACGTGGGGCTTGATACGGCCATGGAAATCTGAGCCGGCCGTGGCCACGAGGTCGAGATCCTCGGCCATCGAGCGATAGAGGGCGACCTGCTCGGCCATGTGGTAGAACGTGTAGACCTCCATGCCGGCCAGGCCGTGATCCTTGAGGACGCGGGCGTCCTCGGCCGTCGTCCGTTGGAAATACGCGCCGGGATGGGCCAGGACGGGGACTCCACCGGTCCCGGGAGCGGCGGCCAGCACGTCGAGAAGGCCGACGAAATTCTTAGGGACGTAGGCCGGCTTGCCCTCGGCGAAATATTCCTTATAGAACATGTACGGCGCGTAGGGCTTATTTTCCTTCCTATAGAAGAATTCCAGAGCGGGATTCTTCTCGTTCTCCGGGTTCTCGAGGAGGATCTGGGCGATCTTGACGCCGAGAGGGGGAACGCCGTTTGTCTTTTCCCGGACCTCCTCCATGGTCAGGGCGAAGCCGAGGCCGCGCATTTTCTCGACGCGCTCCCGGGCCTCGTCCATCCGGCACCGCGCCTGGCCCTCGATGATCGCCGCGAGCGCCGGGCTCGTCCAGTCGACGAAGGGCAGGAGGAGGTGGAACTCACGTCCGCCGAAGAGCGTCGTGAGCTCGATGCCCGGGATGACTTCGACCCCCGCTTTGCGGCCGAGTTCGACGGCTTCCGGGTAGGCGGCCACCGTGTCGTGGTCGGCGATCGAAATGGCCCGCATGTCGAGGTTCCTGGCGAAGCCGACCAGCTCGGCCGGCGAAAAATCGCCGTCGCAGCTTTTGTCCGAATGGACGTGGAAATCGACCCGTCCGCTCATGCCAGGTCGTCGAGGCCGGTCAGGACTTTGTAGATATCCAGGTACTTCTGGGATGTCTTGGCGACGATCTCCGCGGGGAGCTCCGGCGGGGGCGTATTCTTGTCCCAGCTCGTCGTCTCCAAGTAATCGCGGACGAACTGCTTGTCCAGGCTGGGCTGGGACCGGCCCGGCTCGTACATCGACAGGGTCCAGAAACGCGAAGAGTCGGGGGTGAAAATCTCGTCGATCAGGACGAGCTCGTCGCCGGAGAGGCCGAACTCGAATTTCGTGTCGGCGATGATGATGCCCTTGGAGATGGCGTAGAGGGCGGCTTTCTGGTAGAGCTCGAGGCTGGCCTTGCGGATCTTCTGGGCCAACTCCGCGCCGATCTTCTTCTGAACTTCCTTGAAGCAGATGTTGATGTCGTGACCCTGCTCGGCCTTGGTCGAGGGCGTGAAGATGGGCTCTTCCAGGCGATCGGACTCCTTGAGCCCCTTGGGGATCTTGAGGCCGCAGATCTTCCCGGTCGTCTTGTATTCCTTCCAGCCGGAGCCGGAGAGGTAGCCGCGGACGACGCACTCGATGGGGATGACCTGGGTCCTCTTGACGAGCATGGACCGCTTGGCGAGGATGTCGGCGAAGGGGGCGAGAGCAGGGGGAAAGTCCTTGGTTTCCGTGGCCAGAAGGTGGTTGGGCAGGACCAGGCCGACGAAATCGAACCAGAACCTCGACAGCTGGGTCAGAACCTTGCCCTTATAAGGGATGAGGGAGGGCAGGACCCAGTCGAAGGCGGAGATCCGGTCCGTGGCGACGACGAGCAGCTTGTCGCCGACCTCATAGACGTTACGGACCTTTCCCTTCTTGAAAAGGGGCAGGCCGGCCAGTTCGATATCGTCAATTGGACGTTCCATAACCATCTCCTTTGAACCTGCTAAGGATAATGAAATCGTTTTCAAAAAGCAAATGGCAGGGACTGTCCTCAACGGGGACTGTCCCTCTTCTTGTTAGAATTTGAAACCGATGAAGTTATACATACGGCGGGATTCGCCGGGGTCGCGGCGGTAGGAGAGAAGATGCGGCTCGCAGTGGGTGCAGGCGGAGTCCGCGTCCAGAATGTTTTCTTTCTTAAAGCCCATTCCGCCGAGGAGCCAGACGTTGGCCGCCCGGAGGTCGAGGAGCGACTTTCCGGGGTGGTCGGGGGCATCGGCGAGCGGAGCGGGGAGCGGAACGGGGACATGCTCCGCTTCGTGAGAAGCGGTGCGTGTCCCCCGTTCTTGGCGTTCGGGGACATGTACTTCCGGTACGTGTCCCCCTTCTTGGTATTCGATAAAAACAGCCGGGGGGAATCCAGCGCTTAGGAACGACTTCCGGACCTCCGGCCCGACCTCGTAACAGGGGGCCCCGATGCAGGGGCCCAGGGCCGCCAGCATCGCCCCGGGTTCGGAGCCATAAGCCCGGCCCATGGCCTCCACGGCCTTCTCGAGGATACGCTTCTCCGTCCCCCGCCAGCCGCAGTGGACGGCGGCAACGGCCCGGTTGTTCGCGTCCACGAGGAACACCGGCAGGCAGTCCGCCGTGCGAATGACGAGGAGGAGTCCGGGCACGTTCGTCATCAGGGCGTCGCCCTCGAGTTTCCCGGCCGGAACTCCTGTCAGGCGGCGGATGGTGTCCGAATGGAGCTGACGCACGATCACCGGCCGGAGGTCCCGGGACGCCGCGAAGGCGAGGAAATCCGCCTCGCTCCATCCGGCGCCGCCAAACCCGTGGACGAGCCCGGCGATTTCCGCCAGGCGCGGGACCGTGGAATAGCCGGCCGGGTCGTCGGTCATGGGCCCAGTATTACCAGAAAGCCGCGGCCGGCTCAAGAGCATTGACCCCGTCCGCGCGCCTGGGTATGATGAGGGGGACATGTCCGCCAAGGAAAAATCCATGCCCGTCATCGTCGCTTTCGGACTTGCCCTCATCCTTCTCGGCGCCGTCGTCCTGGCCTCGGAAGACCGGCCCCGGGCCCGGGAATTCGGCCTCGTCGTCGGCGTCCTCCCCACCGGCCCGCTCAACGCCATCACCGACGTCGCCGGAGTCAAGGTCGGCCAAGTGACCCTCATCGAAGGCAAGGACGTCCGGACGGGCGTCACGGCCGTCCTCCCTCACGGCGGCAACATCTTCCAGGACAAGGTGCCGGCGGGCATATCCGTCGCCAACGGCTACGGCAAGCTGACGGGCGTGACCCAGGTCGAGGAGCTCGGCACCCTCGAAACGCCCGTCGTCCTGACCAACACGCTGAGCGTCCCAACTGCCGCCGACGCGATCATCGACTGGACACTCGGTCTGCCCGGGAACGAGCGCGTCGAGTCGATCAATCCCGTCGTCGGCGAGACGAACGACGGCTGGCTCAACGACATCCGCGGCCGGCACGTCACCAAGGCCCACGTCCTCGAGGCCATCGGCAACGCCTCCGAAGGGCCCGTCGCCGAGGGAGCGGTCGGCGCGGGGACGGGAACGACGTGCTTCGACTACAAGGGCGGTATCGGCACCGCCTCGCGCCGCCTGCCGGAAAACTGGGGCGGCTGGACGGTCGGCGTCCTCGTTCAGACGAACTTCGGCGGCGTCCTGACCATCCGCGGCGTCCCCTTCGAAAAACGGGGGACCGCCTCCGAAGTCGGGAGCGTCGCCCGCAGCGACGGCTCCTGCATGATCGTCGTGGCCACCGACGCCCCTCTCGACGCGCGAAACCTCAAGCGCCTGGCCGGCCGGGCCCTCCTCGGCATCGCCAGGACCGGCGGCTATTACTCGAACGGAAGCGGCGACTACGCCATCGCCTTCTCGACCGCGTCGTCCGTCCGGGTCCCCCACCGCTCGATGTCGCCGACGCGTGCGGTCACGCTCCTCAGGGACGAGAGCGTTTCGCCGCTCTTCCAGGCCGCGGCCGAGGCCGCCGAGGAAGCCATCCTCAACTCCCTCTTCAAGGCCGTCCGGACGGAGGGAAAGGATGGCCGCGCCGCCGAGGCGCTTCCCCTCGACAGGGTCAAGGGCCTCCTCAAGTGAGCCGAAGAAAGCTGAAGACGGTCGGCGTCCTGGGCGGCATGGGTCCCGAGGCGAGCGCCTACTTTTTCGGACAGCTCATCCGGGCGACGGCGGCCGCGTCCGACCAGGACCACGTCCCCGTCATCGTCTACAGCCTTCCCCAGACCCCGGACCGGACCGAGGCCATCCTCCGCGGCGGTCCGAGCCCCCTGCCGCACCTCCGGCGCGGTCTCCAAGCCCTCAGCCGGGCTGGCGCCGATTTCGCCATCATATCCTGCATCTCGGCCCACTATTTCTATCCCCGGCTCGCCGCGCGGTCGCCCCTCCCCCTTCTCAATCTTCTCGAGGAAACCCTGGCCGAGGCGAAAAACCTTCGGCCCGCCCCCCGGACGATCGGCCTCATCGCAACGACGGGGACGGTCCGTTCGGGGATCGTCGCGGCCGTGTTTGCGCCGGCCGGGATCGAGGTCATCGTCCCTTCCGCCCGGGACCAGAAGAGGGTGATGGCCGCGATCTACGGTAAAAAAGGGATTAAGGCCGGCTTCACAGAAGGCCGGCCCCGGGAGATCCTCCTCGAAACCGCCGCGGAGCTCGTCCGCCGGGGCGCCGGGGCGATCCTGGCCGGATGCACCGAGGTCCCTCTCGTCCTCGGGGGCAAGGACCTCCCGGTCCCGTTCATCGAGCCCATGGCCATCGGGGCCCGGGCGGCCGTCAAGCGGGCCGGCGGCCGCATCAGGAAATAGCGGCATTCTGTTGACATTCGAGGGCCAATCCGGTATAAATTTGCGGGACTTTCCCCAGTGAGGAGGTGAAAGTTTTTGGCATTTGTACAGCTTGACGAAGGTGAAAATCTGGAATCCGCCCTGCGCCGGTTCAAACGCAAGGTCCAGCAGGAAGCGATCATCAAGGAGATCAAGAAGCACTCCGTCTACTTCAAGCCCGGAGAAAAGCGGCGGATGAAGGATGCCCAGGCGCGGAAGCGGATGAGACGACGCATTAAGAGAGACCGCGACATCGAGTACTGAGAACTTTCATCTCTTTGACGTAATTCATCGTTCCGATCCGTTAGAACAACGTAACCGAAGGGCCAAGTCCATCGCGAGAGAGGGGTAGCCACGGCGACACAAAAACCCGTCTGGCTTAGGGTCCGACTTCCGTCCCACGGGGACTTCTTCCGTGTCGCGGAGATCCTCAAGGCCGGACATCTCCACACCATCTGCGAGAGCGCCCGCTGTCCGAACATCGGCGCCTGCTGGGAGCGAAGAACGGCGACGTTCCTCGTCCTCGGCGACACGTGCACCCGGGACTGCGGCTTCTGCGCCGTGGCCAAGGGACGCCCCCTGCCGCTTGACCCGGACGAGCCCGCCCGCGTCGCCGCTGCGGTCGCCTCGCTCGGACTGGCTTATGCCGTTATCACATCGGTGACACGGGACGACCTCCCCGACGGCGGGGCGGCCCACTTCGCGGCGGTCATCCGGGCCATCCGCGAGAAGAACCCGGGGACCCGGGTCGAGGCGCTCATCCCGGATTTCGGGGGCGATGCGGCGGCTCTCGGGAGCGTCCTCGAGGCCGCTCCCGACGTCCTCAACCACAACCTGGAGACAACGGAGGCCCTTTATCCGCAGATCCGCCGGCCCCGGGAAAACTACCGCCGCTCCTTGGACGTCCTGGCGGCCGCCAAAAAGCGGGGCGCCTTGACCAAATCCGGGCTGATGATCGGCCTCGGGGAGAGCGGAGAAGACATCCTGCGGACGTTCGCCGACCTGCGGCGCGCCGGCTGCGACCTGCTGACCGTCGGCCAGTACCTCCAGCCGACGGCGGCCCACCCGCCGGTCGCGAAATATTATACGCC
Organism: uncultured Eubacteriales bacterium; assembly: GCA_964525875.1. Lineage (GTDB taxonomy): Bacteria > Acidobacteriota > Aminicenantia > Aminicenantales > Saccharicenantaceae > RBG-16-66-30. The sequence continues at coordinate 7,526 of CAZGJS010000017.1, read as the reverse complement.
GGAGGAATTCGAGGAGTTCGCGTCGGCCGCCCGCCGGGCCGGGTTCCTGGAGGTCGTCTCCGGACCCCTGGTCCGAAGCTCCTACGATGCCGGACGGCTATACGAAGCGGTTCAAACAAAGGACGAACGAGCATGCGCTACCTGATATTCACGGACATCCACGGCAACCTCGAAGCCTTCCACGCGGTCCTCAAGGCCGTCCAGAAGAAGCGGGTGGACTATTACGTCTTTCTCGGCGACCTCGTCGGCTACGGCGCGTCGCCGAACGAGGTCATCCAGAAGCTCCTGACCCTCAAACCCCTGTCCATCATCCGCGGCAACCACGACAAGGCCGTTTCGGGCCTCGATTCGGTCCAGACCTTCAATCCCATCGCCGCCTCGGCCATCTTCTGGACCAAGAAGACGATCGCCCGGAAGTACCTCGATTTTCTCGTCCGGCTGAAGCAGAGCCCGGAAGTCATCCAGGACTCCATCACCATCTGCCACGGCGCTCCCTTCGACGAGGACTACTACATCTTCGGCGAGTTCGACGCGGCCGAGGCCTTCTCCTATATCCAGACGCCCGTCTGTTTCTTCGGCCACACCCACTTCCCCTTCATCTACACCGAGAAAGACGGCAACGTCGAGGGCACCTTTCTCGAGGGGAACGCCAATGAGGTCCGACTCGAAAAAGGGGTTCGTTATCTCATCAACCCCGGCTCGGTCGGCCAGCCGCGGGACAGGAACCCCCGGGCCGCCTTCGCCATCTACGATTCCGAAACTCGGGTCGTCAAGTTCAGCCGCGTCGAATACGACATCGAAGAGGCGAAGAGGAAGATCATCGACGAGCGACTCCCGCCCGCCCTGGCCGAACGGCTGAGCCTGGGCATCTGACCAGGGACTGTCCCCGAAGGGGACTGTCCCTCATCTCGCGAACGGCGCTTCAGACCCTGGGATTCGCGTAGCAGTAAACACACCCGTGGGGACAGGTCTGCCCTCACCCGGGACCGAATCCCAGGTGAGGACTGCCTGCCCTCTTCTAGATCTTGGGATTGGCATAGCAGTAAATACAGTTATGATGGCAGTACTGGGCGTAACTGCCGATGTCCATCGACTCCGTGCAGAAGCAATCTGCCCGCTGGCTCCTGTCCTTGCGCCGGGAGGCCGCCTCCCTGCCGGGATGGAGCGACTCGAGCAGGTTCGCGTCGATGCAGGCGGACGGCCTGACCCCGGGAATCCCGGCGAGGGCGGGCTGACAGCAAGCAAGGAGTCGAAGGCCGCGCGCCGCGGCGGTCTCAGCGAGGGACGCGGCATGGGCCCTTTTCTCCTCATCGGACGGGTCGACGAACGGAAAGCCTCGGGCCGCGGCCCGTCGTTTCGTCTTCCCGTACCATTGGGCGAAGCTCGTCCGGATGTTCCTGATGCCCAGTCCCGCGGCCGCCGCCGCTATCTCGGGAAAAAAGGGCAAGTTGGAGCGGACGGTTCCCCCGTCCTTCCAGAAAAGGACGGGATCGAACCTGACCGACACCCGCAGAGGGTTCCCGGCCAAGGCGACGCACCCGGGGAGCTGGGCCAGGGCCTCTCGTAGCGTCGGCGCACCGGGTTCGACGGCCGTCCCGCCGAGCCCCGTGACCGTGAAATGGAGATAGACCTGGTCGTAAGCCGCAAGCAGGTCCTTCAGCCCGTACTCATTCCGGAGGAGGTTCGAAAAATTCTTCGACCAGAGGACGACCGAATGCACCGTATCGGGGGATAGGTCGATCTCGCGGGCACGACCCCGTGGCCCGATGACGCGAACCCGCCTGTCGCGGAGGGATGCGGCCAGCCAATCCGGGAAAGACGCGACGAGGTCCGTGCGCCGGGAGGTGCTGATCACGGTTTTCTGGGCTGTTATTCCCGTTCGCGGAAGAGCCTGTCGCCCAGTGTCTCGCCGAGGAAGAACTTGAACAGGAAAAAGTAGATGAAGACGAAAACGGCGTAAAGGAGAAGCATGGAGCTGGACATCGACCCCAGGATGTCGAACAGGGTCGCGTTCATGGAATTGGCGGCCAGCCAGAGGGCGACGAGCCAGAAAAGCCCGACGAAGAGGACGTCGAACGCCTTGGATTTGAAGAAGACCGAGAAGCTGAAGGGCGGCCGCGGCGCCGGTTCCTCGCCCTCTTCCTCGGCCTCGGCCTCGCGGCGCTCCGATTCGCGGACGGGACGGACGGCTTCCCTCTCGGTCCGGACGGGTCCGGCCGTCGGGAATATCTTCTCCCGCACCTCGTCGTCGTCCGGTTCTTCCTCCACCTCTTCCCCTTCTGCGGCGGCCTGCTCGAAGGGAAGCGGGGACTGGCTCACGCGCTCCGGAAGTCCGATGGTCGAATCCGAATCCTTCCGCCGCGGAAAGATCTCGACCTCTTCTTCACCGGCCGGCGCGGCCGTGTCCGCGACACCCTGGCCCAAGGCTCCGACCGGCCCCGTTTCGTCCGGGAACACGGGCGCGCCTTTCATCGTGCTGGCCCAGGGGGGGAGCGTTCCGCTCGGCTCCCGGACACCTTTCGGAGGAGGTTCGACTTCCGCTTCCTTTTTGGCCAGAACCTCGAGGAACTTGTCGATCTTCTCTTTGCCCAGCTCGACGGTCTTCCCGATCCCTTCGAGCTCCAAGGTGTCGAACGTGACCGGCTTCGGCGAGGCCTCTTCGTCGGGCTCGTCCTCGTCCCGGTCCTTGTCATCGGTGAGGTATTCGATGACGGGTTCGGTTTCCTCGGCCGTCCCTTCTTTTTCTTCGGGTTCCCCGGACTCGCCCTTGCCGCCCGCTTCAGTCGCCTTGATCTCGTCGACGAGAATGACTTCTTCCGTGAGGTCCTCGTCTTCCTCCCCGGCCTCTTCCGCGACGAGCTTATCGAGGGCCAGTTCCTCGGTCTCCTCTTCGATTTCCTCGTCGAGGACCGGGTCCTTTTTGGGTTTGGATTCGTCCTCGGGCTCATCGACCGTGTAATCCTTCTCTTCGGTGTCCGCCTCGATGATCTTCTCGCCCGGGATCTCCTCTTCGACGCCTTCGTCATCGGCGAAGAGCAGCTGCGTCCCGCAATTGTTACAGTACTTGACGTTCTCGTCGATGATGGCGTGGCAATAGGGACAGCGGGTGATGGCCATTACCCTTATTATTATGGGTAAAAGGGGCCGATGTCAATTGAAATGCGGTCCCGTTTCCCGTAGACTATCGGCCGGAGGAGGCCCATGTCCCGGACGACTTTTCGGACCGCCCTGATCACCGGCGCCTCGGCCGGCCTGGGAGCGGAATTCGCCCGCCAACTGGCCGCGACAGGAACGAGCCTCATCCTCGTCGCCCGGCGCCTGGACCGGCTCGATGACCTGGCCCGCAAAGTCCGGGAAAAACACGCCGTGACAGTCGAAACCCTTCAAGCCGACTTGGCGACCTCCGACGGCATAGATCGCGTCGAGCGCCGTATCGTTGAAACGGCGACACTCGACCTCCTCATCAACAACGCCGGTTTTGGCGGCGGGCGGGGCTCATTCACTGAACGGGAAGCCGGCCACCACTTGGGCATGGTCCAGGTCCATGTCGCGACGACCGTCCGGCTCTGTCGGGCCGCCCTGCCCGGGATGATCGCCCGCGGCCTGGGGGCCGTCATCAACCTCGCCTCGATCGCCGCGTTCTCCCCATTATCCGGCCCCATGTACAGCGGCACCAAGGCCTTCCTGGTGATGTTTTCGGAGAACCTCCAGTCCGAGCTCCGGGGAACGGGCGTCCGCGTCCAGGCGCTCTGCCCGGGGATGACTCATACGGAATTCCACGAAGTCGCGGAGATAGACAAGGCGGTCGTACCCCGTGCCCTCTGGATGACGGCCGAGGAAGTCGTCCGGATTTCCCTGCGCCGGTTCGGGCGCGGCGCTATCTGCGTCCCCGGCTGGAAGAACAAGGCCATCGCCTTCCTGATGCGCTGCCCGGCCACCGCGGCCGGGATCCGCGCCATCAGCCGCCTCCCCGCCGTCCGTAAGCGGGCCAACCGCTGACGGCAAGCGGCCTCCCCGCCTTCCCTCGCCACGTTTTCCCCTCCGCGTTTTTCAATAGAATTATCATTTGACACGTTTCTCGTTCTGGCTATAACATTTAGCCAAGCTTAAGAAGGGACCCCATTTGAGATCACGCATTTCCTCCGTCGTCGATAGGCGGTCTCGGCCTGAGCCGACGGCCGCGGGTCCTTGGATTACTTGGACATTATGTGAGTGATGCACTCGTAGGATGGAGGCTAGTATGGACATCCCGAAATTCCTGGATCTCGCAGTAGATCTCGAGACTCAGATCTCGATACTTTACAATACGATTGCCGAGCGCTCCGGAGACCCGCCCATCGCCACACGGCTCAAAACGTTGGCGAACGAGGAGCTCAATCACGCCAACGTCATCCGCCGAGGCAAGAGGTACTACGAAGAATACCCCGATGTGTTCTCTGGGATTACGATGGACGAAAACGAAGCCGGAGTCGGACTCGAGGAGGCCAAGATATTCCTCGCATCGCTTGGTCATAGCAAGATCCCGCTCATAGACGGGCTCAAGAAGATGCTCGAGCTTGAGAAGAGGTTCGAGAGGATTCACCTGGCCACGTCGGTGAAGATCACGGAACCTTCCCTGAAGAAGCTATTTGCCACCCTTACGAAGAGCGACCAGTCCCATATCCTGGTGCTCAAGGGGTTGATCGAATCGTTCGGCGAGAACGGCTAGAAAGCCGTGCCCAGTTAGGGCCCGGGCCAGCGCCGGAAATTGACATCCCTGGCGAATCGGCTAAAATGAGGGGGCGTGGGCGATTAACTCAGCGGTAGAGTGCTACCTTCACACGGTAGAAGTCAGAGGTTCAAGTCCTCTATCGCCCACCATTCATTTCTCTTAATGCGGTTTGCCCTGCGGCGCAGTTAACGGGTTTTCTCGAGCGCTCAAAATCGCGTCGATTTCGCGACTCCCCTTAGTTCCACTCTCTTGGATAATCTCGCCTGCCGTGGGAAACAGGCCAGCTTCAACGGGGGAGGCCCACCCGGCGCACGAGGTCCTGGAAGCGCGGGTCGGAGCGCACCATATCGAAGACCGGCAGTCCGATATAGGGCATGTTGCGGTCGCGCTCTTCGTAGGCCTTCTCGAGCCACTCGATGACGCCTTCCTTGTCCCCGGCGTGGGCGTAAAAGTGTGCCAGGTCATAAGCCCGCACGCCGCCCGGCTTCCCGTAGCGGGCCGCGAGCACGTCCGCATGCCGCTTCATCGCTCCGGCGTAGCCCGCCTCGGCATAGCCCTTTTCCAGCGCCTCGATCAGCTCGGGGTCCTTGGCCCACTGTTCCCTTTCTAAGGCCATGAGCTCGTCATAGCGGCCCTTCATGAAGAGCGCGCCGATCAAAGCGCCCCTGGCGACCGGCGTATTGGGCTGCATGCTGAGAACGTTGCGGGCCGCGGCGATGGCCTCGTCATTCAGGCCTACGTAAGTAAGGTCCACAGTGTAGAAGCTCAGGACCTTGACGTTGAACGGATCGAGCTCCAGCGCCTTCTCGATCCGCGCCATGGCCTCGTCTTTGCGGCCCATGTGCATCAGATAATGAGAGTATGACGATAGGGCATCCGCGTGGCCCGGATCGAGCTCCAGCACGCGTTTCCACGTCCGTTCCGCGGCCTCCCAATTCCAATCTTCCCAAGTCAAGATACCGGCAATGGCGCGATGCGCTTCGACCTCCGTTTCGTCAAGCTCGAAGGCCTTGGTGGCCGCTTCCTTGGCCTTGCGCGAAGCTTCCTTCGACGGCGCCCACCCCATCTGTTGGCGGCCGCCCCAGACCCTGGAGAGACCCGCCCAGGCCGCCGCATAGTTTGGGTCCTTCTCCAGGGCCAGGTTGAAATACCGCTCCGCGGCCTCGTAGCTCTCCTTGGTCAATATTTCGCGGGAATGGACGGCCTTGAGATAGGCCTCGTAGGCCTCGGGATCGACGGCACGGATCTTAGCCAGCCGCGCCTCCTCGCTCGGCAGCAGCTTGAGCGCCAGGGCCCCGGCCACCCGCCTGGCGATATCGCTCTGCAGGGCCAGGATGCCGGACATCTCGCGGTCGTAGGTCTCGGCCCAGAGCTGAGTTTGGCCCCGTACTTTAATAAGCTCGGCGGAGATGCGGATCCGGTCGCCCTCGCGACGTGCAGTGCCCTCGAGGATATAGCCGACGCCGAGCTCCTGGCCGATCTGCTCGAGAGGAATATCTCTCTTCTTGTAGCGCATGACCGACGCCCGCGCCATCACACCCATTCTCTCCGGTTGGAGCCTTCCGAGCTGGGAGATCATTTCCTGCGTCAGTCCGTCGCTCAGGAATTCCTGTTCCGGGTCGCCCGTCAGGTTCTCGAAAGGGAGGACGGCGAGCTTGAAGCCCCGGCCGTAAGCGCCCGCGTCACCGGCCAGCCGCGTCCTCAGGCCCCCGACGTTCAGACCGAGCACCAACGCCGCCACGACCAGCGCGCCGGTTATCGGCACGAACCAGCGATGTCGCGCCAGCCGGTAGCGCCAAGCCGCCCATGTCGACGCCGTCCCCACTCGCACCGACTCGAGGGCAGCCCGGACGTCCTGCGCCTGCTGATAACGCTTCTCGGGATCCTTTTCGAGGCAACGCGATATCACGGCGCCAAGCTCGGCCGGCACCTCGGACGGGAGTGGCACGGGAGGGCGATTCAAGATCGCCGAACTCACCTCGAACCCGCTCTGCCCCTTGAAGGGCCGCGCGCCTGAGGCCATCTCGTAAAGGGTCACTCCGAGGGCCCATATGTCGCTTCGGGCGTCGGCGCCCGCGCCCCGTAGCTGCTCCGGGGACATGTAGGCTAGCGTCCCCACTGTGGTCCCTTCTGTCGTCAGGAGCGTCATCGTCGGGCCGCCGAGCTCCGCTTCCTCGGTCCGGCCCATCTGCTTGGCCAGCCCAAAGTCCATGACCTTGGCGTGGCCCGTGCGGGTCAGCATGATGTTCTCGGGCTTGATATCCCGGTGGACGATGCCCTTGCCGTGGGCCGCTTCGAGCGCCTCCGCCACTTCGACGCCGACCTGAAGCGTTTCCCCGAGCGGAAGCGGGCCCTGCCCGATCTTCGCTCTGAGCGCCTTGCCTTCGACGTACTCCATGACGATGAAGTCCCGGCCGTCGGATTCGGCGACTTCGTTGATGTGGCAGATGTAGGGGTGATCGAGGGCCGCCGCGGAGCGGGCTTCGCGGAGGAAGCGTTTGCGCGCCTCGGCGTCCTGCTGCATCTCGGGGGGGAGGAATTTCAGGGCGACGCGGCGCCGGAGCGACGTGTCCTCAGCCAGGAAGACCTCTCCCATGCCGCCGCGGCCGATCTTCTCCAGGACGCGATAGCGCCCAAGGGTCTTGCCAATCATATCCTTCATCCCACCTGAGGGGATATTAAGTCGCGCTACGCCGGCAGTCAATAGTCAGGTCGAGATTCGTTCGCACTTTGGAGCCCTATGCTCTGATTTCATCACCGCCGTAGTAGCCGGTAATTGCGGAGTACGATTTCTTGACTGTGCCCAAATTGTGCC
>CAZGJS010000016.1:0-68329 GCA_964525875.1 uncultured Eubacteriales bacterium | reverse complement strand
TCCCCCAGTTCCAGGCTAGATTATACCCCGATTATTTAACTTGCGGAATCACTGGCCGCCCAAAGAGGGACAGTCCCGCTTCGGGGACAGTCCCCAAAGACAGGGGACAGGCCCATAAGGCGTTGCCTATCCCCCGCCCGGTCTGATATAGTTCCGGCATGCCGACGCCCGAGAGGATCGAAAAGGTCAGTCGCGTCCTGTCCCACCGCCAATCCGACTTGCGGGTCGTGCTCGAGGGGGTGACCATCGCTCACAACGCCAGCGCCGTCATCCGGACGTGCGACGCCGCAGGCGTCCTCCACCTCGACCTCGTCTCTCCAAATCCCGAGCTCCTCCGCTTCAACGAGGCCATCTCGACCCGGGCCGACAAGTGGCTCGAGATCGCCGTCCACCCGACGCCGGCCGAATGTCTTGGGCCCCTAAAGAAGGCAGGTTTCGAGATCGTCGCCACGCATCTCCAGAAAGACGGCGTCCCCTACACTGACGTCGATTTCGCCCGGCCCATCGCCCTTATTTTCGGCAGCGAAGCCGCGGGCATCTCGGAGGGAGCTCTGGCCTTCGCCGACAAGGTCGTCCGCATCCCCATGTTGGGCATGGTCCAGAGCCTCAACCTGTCGGTCTCCGTCGCCGTCATCCTCTACGAAGCCCTGCGGCAAAGGGCGGCAAAAGGCTATTTCGACAAGGCCCAGCTCACGGCCGAGGAATTTGAGCGGCTCAAAAAGCGCTGGCTGAATCTTTCAGATTAAAGAAAAAGAGGGACAGTCCCCTGCGGGGACAGTCCCTCGCTGCCCCCCATGGGACAGTCCCTCAAGAGACAGGAGCAGGTTTCTCAGATCCTTTTCAATAGCCCCTTTTGGCTGATTTTCTTCAGGTTCTGCCGGAGCTCGGGCATCCCCTCGGATTGCCACTTCTTGAGCTCGCTCTTGAAAGCGTCGGTGTAGCCCTGCCAGGATTCGAGGAAGCCCTGGAAGTTCCCGGAGTCGAAGAGCCCCCCGCTCTCCTCCTCGGAAACCTCGACTTCGATGGTCATGGCCTTTTTATCCCTCAGGATCTCGAGCTTGACCTTGGTCCCTTTGGCCTTGGCCTGGACGAGGTCGATGAGGTCGTTCACGCTCTCCACGCGCTTGCCGTCCACCAGGACGATGACGTCCCCCACCTTGAGCTTGGCCTTTTCCGCGGGGCCGCCTTGGGTCAGCTTGGAGACGATGAGGCCCGTCCCCTCCCTGACCCCGAAGTGCTCGGCCAACTCGCGGTTGAGCTCGCCGCAGTAGACGCCGATGAATTTCCGCGTCTCATAGGACCACGCGGGCGTCGCAGGGACGAGCGGACGCGGCGAGTCCGGCCTGGGGGCCTTCTCCGGGGAAACCGCCTTGGGCGCCGTGCCGGGCATCGGCGCATCCGGCCCGAAGAACCCGGGGAAGCGGATCTCCATTTCCTTCAGGGCTTCGTTTGCGGCGTATTCACCGAGCTTGACCTTGACGTCCATGGGCTTGCCGTCCCGCTCGATCTTGAGGGTGACGTTCTGGCCCGGCTTCTTCTTCCGGATCTCGGCGGCCAGCACGTCGGGACTGGAGACGTCCCTGTCCCCTATCTTGAGGACGATGTCGCCGGTCTGGAGCTTGGCCAGCTCGGCCGGACTGTCAGGGTCGATCGAGCCGATCTCGGTCCGGCCTTCCTCGTTGAGGCCGATGCCCACTCCCAGCCAGCCCCGTTCGACCTTGCCTTTGTTTTTGATCTGGCCGCTGATGTCCTTGACGACGTCGACGGGCACGGCCAGGGCCATGCCCGAGGACGGGGCCTCGGCCCGGCTGCTGAAGACGACTCCGGAGCCCGACTGCTCCCTGTCCCTGAACTGGAAGACGACGGGCTTCTCCTCCATGTAGATACCGCGGAGGAGTCCCACCATCCGGCCGTTGGCGTCGACGACTGGGCCGCCGCTCGAACCGGGCGTCACCCAGACGTTGAGCCGCAGCTTGTCTTCCGCAACGGAGCTGACGATGCCCTGGGTCACCGTCGCGGTCTGTTCGGGCGAAACCCCGACGACGCAAACCCAGGAGCCCGGCGCCAGGTCCGCGGCCTTACCGAGGGCGATGGCGGGCAGGCCCGCGTCCTTGGCCCTGAGCAAGGCCAGCTGGGTCTCCGTGTCGAAGCCCAGGAACTCGGCGTCGATCCTTTTGCCTTCCGAAGTCGTGATGATGATCTTTCCTTCACGCGGGGAAATGAGGGCGGTGGTGACGATGTAGCCGCCCTTCTCAACCACAACGCCGGTGGCCACCCGGCGCATATGGTTCTGCACCTCGACCCGGACGACCGAAGGAAAGACCTTCTTGGCGACGTCCGTGATGTTGGGTTCGATGCCCTTCGCCCCGGTCGTTTCGGCCCCGAAAGTGGGGGCCATGACGGCGAGGGAAGCCATGATCACGAGAGCCGGTTTGATCATCCTGTTCATGGCGGTAGTACCTCCTAATAAATGATTTCCGAAGATACGGACTCGGAAACCTGCTCCAGTATGTAAACCGTTCGGGGTTGGGATTGAGCGTTTCGGAATTCGGACGCGTAGTCCATGGTCTCGAAAACAGGGATGGAGGGCACGGATAGGGCTTCCCGCCCGGCGAACGTCAGTATGGACTCCTTCCGGAAGAGGGACGGGTTGATGAGGACAAAACCGACGAGGACGAGGCCGGCCGAGCCGGCGAATGCGTAGCGGAAATTCGCCCGGCGGATCCGCGCCCGCTCCTTACGGACGGCCGCGAGTTTGGCCATGACGCCCTCTTCGAAGCCCGCGGGGGCCGCGACCCTGTTCATTCTGGCGAGAAGTTCATGCCCTTCCATGTTCGCTCACCTCTTTTTCGGCCGGACGCGGCGTGCTGTCCATGGCCTTTTCCAGCTTTTTCCTGAGCTGTTCCCGGCCGCGGCTGATCCGGGCCTTGACAGTTCCGACCGGTCGCTTGATGATCCGGGCGATCTCCTCTTGGGAGAAACCCTCCATGTCCTTGAGGACGACCGGGACGCGGTAGCGGGGGTGGAGTTCGTCCAGGGCCTCGCGGAGGTTGCGGACGAGCCCGGGGTCGGCCGGGTCCTCGTAGTAAGTGCCGCTCGAGAAATTGTTGGGAATATCTTCGAGAGAGACGGTGGCCATCTTCCTCGACCTCCGGCACTCCGTCTTGGCCAGGTTCGAGGCGATAGTGTAGATCCAGGAGGACAGGGGGGCGATCGGCCGGTATTTGTCGGCTTTGAAATAGACCCGGATGAAGGTCTCCTGGGCCAGCTCGGCGGCCTTCTGATAGTCGCCCGAGAACTGGTAGAGATAATTCACGATCTTGTCCTTATAGAGAGCCATGATCTGGCCGAACGCCCACTCGTCTCCGTCCTGGACGCGCCGGATCAGCTCTTGTTCGTCCATTCTCGTATCCTAAAACCTCGATTTCCCCAGGAAAGTTTCGTTTTCTCCCTATTATTATAGGCCGATTTGTTGGAAAATGGGCCGGGAATGGAACTTTCCTCCATCCGACTCCGTCAACCAGGGTGAATTGAGTGGATTTGAACGAAGTCATCAGGGAATGCCTGGCCGGGAGCCAGGGAGCTTGGGAAACTCTGGTGAACACGTTCGCCAGGAGGATTTTTAACATGGCCTATCAGTTCTGCGGGAGCCGGCAGGAAGCCGAGGACAGGACCCAGGACGTCTTCCTCAAGCTTCACGGCGCCCTGCCGAAGTACGACTTCGGCAAGAACTTCACGGCCTGGCTTCTCACCCTGGCCAAGAACCACCTCATCGACGAGTACCGCCGGACCAAATGGGAGAAGACACAGCGGGACGATTTCGACGACCGCGTCCTGGCCCAACCCGCCCACGACGGCCCTGAAACGAGCCTCGTCGAGAAGGAAACTAAGGCCTTCGTTTGGGAGGGCCTCAACCGGTTGTCGGCGGACATGCGGATGGTCATCATCCTGAGGGACCTGCAGGGCAGGAGCTACGAAGAGGTCGCCGAGACCCTCCGCCTGCCCCTGGGCACGGTCAAATCGCGCGTCAACAGGGCGCGGATCCAGCTGGCCGAGGTCCTGAAGGAAAAACGAGGAGGGACCTCATGACCTGCGAACGGTTCGAAGAACTGCTGTCCGCCTACGTCGAGGGTGAGCTGGTCGCGGCGGAGAAGGCCGAAATGGACGCCCATCTCGCCGCCTGTCCGGAGTGCGCCGCTCTCGCCGCCTTGATGAAGGAAACGACGGAGGCCATGGCCGCCTTCCCCGAGGCCGAGCCTTCGCCGGCCCTGCTTTCGCGCCTCTACGCCGTCCCGGGCGAGAAAGCCGGGAAAAAGGGATGGTTCCGGCCGGTCTTCGATTTCCTGACCCGGCCCGCCCTCCAGCCCGTCTACGCCGCCTTCACGGTCCTGTTCATCGCCCTGTCGTTCGTCCTCTTTCATCCGGAAGGCCGGGGGATCCGGAAGCAGTTCGACTTGACGTTCCACCGCGGTATCGGCACGGCCGAAAAGCTCTACGCCGGGGCCGGGTCGCTCAAAGGCGAGATCGGCGCCCTCTCGGCCAGCGTCGTCAAGTCGTTCAACAACCTCGACCTGCTCAAGAGCGGCGAGGAAAAGCAATAAACACAACGGAGGTAACATCCATGGAAGGAAAAGCCGTCATCCCGCAGAAACCGCCGAAATCGCCCGGCGTGGCCGGTTTTCTGTCGATCATCTTTCCCGGCACGGGCGCGCTCTACAACGGCCAGATCGCCAAGGGCGTCTTCTACATGATCCTCTTCGCCGGTCTGATCACCATCCAGGGCCACCACGGCGGGCAGCCGTTCAAGGCTCTGCTCCTGGCCGGGTTCTACATTTTCCAGTTCATCGACAGCATCCAGGTGGCCAAGGCGATCAACCTGAACGCCGCGGGGATGAAGCCGGCCGCCGGGGCCGCCGACCAGGGCGTGCCCGAGCTCGTGCCCACCGGGTCGATCTTCTGGGGTATCGTCCTTATCGTCCTGGGAGTTCTGCTCATCCTGGCCAACTTCGAAGTCATCCTCTACGAAACCCTATTCGACTTCTGGCCGGTCGCGGTCATCATCATCGGGCTCAAGCTCGTGGCCGACTCTGTGGCCAAGTCTAAAAACGGCAATTAACGGAGGTCCGTCATGGCAAAACAGAAACATCGCGATTCGCTCATCTGGGGCATCATCCTGATTGTCCTGGGCGGGATCTTCCTCCTCGAACAGTTCGACATCGACGTCTGGGACCAGGTCTGGCGGTTCTGGCCCGTGATCCTGATCATCTGGGGCGCCAACAAGCTCCATCTCGGGCTCAAGGAAAGACGCGAGCGCGCCGAAGTGCCGGGCCCGGACAAGGGCCATGAAATTTAGGGAAGTCCTCCTCGTCATCGTCCTGATCCTGGCCGGCCTGGTCGTCTACCAGGTTCAAACGGGGCACTGGAACCTCGACTTCAACTGGGGCAACGATTTCGCCGGGTTCGGGAGGGAGTACGCTTCCGAGGAGACGCGCACGATCGACGCCCCCCTTCCGCCCGCGATCGAGGTCACAAACGGCCACGGCTGGGTCGAGGTCCGCGGCGGAGACCAGGAGAACATCCAGCTGACGTTCAAGAAAGTAGTCTGGCGCAGGACCGAGGAGGAGGCCAAGGATATCGCCGACCGGCTCAAATATATCCTGACCTCGGCCGCGGACAAGCTGACGCTCGCCACCAACCGGGACGAGTTCCGCAAGAAGAACTTCGAGACGGGCTTCGTCCTGACCGTCCCCCGGACGATGGCCGTGCGCGTCACCAACGCTTACGGCGTCGTTCGCGTGGAGGGGGTCAAGGAGGCCGCGGTCCGCAACCGGCACGGCGAACTCTTCGCCGCCGACATTGCGGGCCCCTGCGGACTGGAGACGAGCTACGAGGACCTCGAGGCCCAGAACATCCGGGGCGACTGCCGGATCGTCAACCGCCACGGCGACGTCCGGGCCGTCTCGGTCGCGGGCGACCTCTATGCCGAGACGAGCTACGCCCGAGTCCGGGTCGAAGACGCCGGCCAAAAGGCGGAAATCCGCGGCTCGAACATCGACGTCGACGCGCGGCGCGTCGCGGGGGCCGTCTCCGTCGACACGTCCTACGAGAAGGTCTTCCTCTCCGACGTGGGCCCGGCCACGATCCGGGCACGCCACACGGCCGTCATTGCAGAAAACGTTCGCGGAGATCTGGATGTCAGCACGAGTTACGAGTCCGTCCAGGCCTTGAAAATCCAGGGGGATTTTCTGGTCTCCGCCAACAACTCCGACGTTTCGGCGACGGGCGTCGAGGGCGATCGAATAGCGATCGCCTCCACCTATGAAAACGTCATCTTGGACGATTTTTCGGCGGAGGTCACGGTCGTCCTCCGCAACGGTAACGTCGTCCTCAAGCCCCGCGACCTGAAGCACGGCATGGACGTGCGCAACGAGTACGGGACGATCCACCTCGCCTGGCCGGCCGGCGAGACGCCGCGTCTCGAGGCTCGTTCGAAGGGCGGGGAGGTCGAGTGGGGCCTTTCGGAAAAGCCCGACGTCGAGCAAACGAACGGCGTGGCCCTGGTCAAGGCCTTCACGGCCAACTCAGGCAGTCCCTTGATCTACCTGTCCACGACCTACGAAAACATCCGCATCGAGGCGGCAAGCCGGAAATTCTAGCAGAGGCGTTTTTCGACAAAAAGGCCGGTCCCTCCGGGGGCCGGCCTTTTATTATTTCAGACGATATCGGCGAAACCGTCGGCGGCGATGAATGCCCCCTGAAGGCCCCCGTAGCGGAGGGGGGCGGGGGGCCGGGGGGAGAAGGGGGACTTCATCGCCGTAAACCGGCGGTTGATGCCGATATCAACCGTGCTTGGCCTTGCAGAGGCGGATGCGCTGGGCGATGACCCCGTTGACCTTGATGTTGAAGAAGGAGATCAGGTTGGTCACGTCCTTCTTGTACTTCGTGACGTAGCGCACGAAGTCCGAGCGCTCCTTGAAGCGGAGGAGGCTCTCGAACTCGGCGATCGTGTCGTGGAGCTCGATGACGTAATGGTTGATCGTCCGGTACTGGGCGTTGATGTCGATGAGGTCCTTGCCGGAGAGCTTGGCGAAATCGAGGTGCGGCGGGAGGCTCTGGAGGATGAGCAGGCCCTCGTTGTGGAGCTCGTTGACCGAATCGCCGATCTCCTGGAAATAGGACCCGAATTCCTGGACCTTTTTCAGCTTGGCCCCGGCCCGCTCGGACAGCCTCACGAACTGGGCCTTGAGGGAAACGATCGAGTCCTTGACGCCGAAGTATTTGCGGTTGGGACTGAACAGGTCGAGGAAGTCCCGCCCGATGTAGATCTTGTCCTCGTAGCGGGTCAGGAGCTCAAGGGGCGAGTGGGTGTAGAACTTGATCTCGAAGCGCCGGCCCTCGGAATCCCGCTCCCGGAGGCGGGCCAGGACGAGGCCGTTGTTCTGCTCGATGAAGTAGCTGCTGATGTCGATGAGCACCGAGTAGACGGCCAGGTTCTGGACGATGGCCTCCTTGAGGTAGTCGAGGACGGCCTCCTTCCGGGTGATGAAATCGGTGATGCCCTCGTCGGCCGTCGGGTTGAGGACGGAGAAGCTCGGCGAGAGAAGGTAGAGAACGGGGCCGCGGCCTAGCTCGAGGTGCAGGTTCTTGGAGACGCTCTGGTAAAGATCGTCGAGCAGCAGGGGCTTGAGGTGGGGCAGGCCGGCCGGGTCCAGCTTGGAGAGTTCTTCCACTTCGTTCATGGCGTCGACCTCGTTTCTGACCCGAGTGTAACACCCGGTCCGAAGAAAAGTCAACGGGCGGCGGGTCCCCCCCGATAAGTCCAGCCGTCGGAGGCGTATTTCGAGGCCTGGAGGACGCGGACCGCCTCTTTGTCGGCAGGGGCCAGGGCGAAACGCTCGAAAGAGACGCCGAAGAAATCGGCGAAGCCCTGGACGAGGGGCCCGACGGCCGCGTCGAAATCCATGGGCCGGCCGAGCGCCTCGGAGAGAGATGTCATGCCCGCGCCCTCCTCCGATTCGCCGGGCCTGGACACAGCGGCCAAGAGGGCTTCGTTCTTCTCCAATGGGATGGAGCCGTGCTGGAGGAAGAGCGCTCCGGTCCTCTTCTGGGCGCTGCCGACGATCTTCTTCCCGCCGATCTCGATCTCGTCGCGGGCCGGGAAGGCAAAACAGGGCATGGTCCCCTTGATGTAGGACGGCGGGGGGGTCTCGGCCAGACGGGCCGAGAGGCCCAGGATCGCGAGCCCTTTCAAAAGGGCCCGGGAGATGAGCTGATACGAGTCGCGGAGGGTCTCGGTGAAGGCCTCCGTGTCGGACGAGGCCACGGCATAGGTCACTTCCCGGTCGTGGAGGACGAGCTTGCCGCCGGTCATGCGCCGGACGATGTCGATGCCGTGGGCCGCGCAGAAGGCCGCATCGACGACCCTGCTCGCGTCCTGGGAATAGCCCAGGGATGCGGTCGGCCTCTCCCACTGGTAGAAACGGAGGAAGGTGCGCGGGGCCTTCTCGGCCTGGAGGAAGAGGAACTCGTCGACGGCCATATTCCAGGAACCGGGAAGTGGGGCCGACTCGACGATCAGTTGCCAGGTTTTCATGGGCGGAAAAAAATGGAGCGGGCAATGGGACTCGAACCCACAACACCCGGCATGGGAAGCCGGTACTCTACCATTGAGCTATGCCCGCTCACAACGCCCTAGGATTCTAACATAATCGGCCGACAAGTCAACGCGCCGGAGCGTTGACAGGCAGGGCTGCCGACAATATAATCCGAGGGAGAACGTCCGGGAGGGAGAGCCCAAGATGTCCAAAGAAATCCTGAATCCGCCCCAATCCCAAAGCCCCGAGAGGCCCCTTTTTCCCGGCGTCACCCGGCTGGGCTCGACGATCGTCCTCAACGGCGAGGTCGAGGCCCACGAGGACATGCTCGTCGAGGGCCGGGTTCAGGGGAAGATCACGCTCCCGTCGGGCACGCTGACCGTGGCCAAAGGCGCCCGGGTCGAAGCCGACGTCCGCGTCCGGGCCCTCGTCCTCCACGGCCAGCTCAAAGGCACCGTCAGGGCCGCCGAAAAGGCGGTCATTTCCGAAACGGCCGAGATGAACGGCGACGTGATCTCTCCCAGGATCACCATCGCCAGCGGCGCCCGCTTCACCGGCGGCATCCGCATGAAGGAATGAAATCCTTCGAGCTCCGGTCTGAATTCGCGCCCAAGGGAGACCAGGTCCAAGCCATCGCCCGTCTCACCGAAGGGCTGGAGTCCGGCGCACGTCACCAGGTCCTGAAGGGCGTGACCGGTTCCGGCAAGACTTTTACCATGGCCAACATCATCGAGCGGGCCAACCGTCCCGTCCTGGTCATCTCCCACAACAAGACGCTCGCCGCCCAACTTTACCAGGAGTTCCGCCGCTTCTTCCCGAAAAACGCCGTCGAGTACTTCGTCAGCTATTACGACTATTACCAGCCCGAGGCCTTCATCCCCTCGTCGAACACCTACATCGCCAAGGAGGTGACGATCAACGACGAGATCGACCGCCTCCGGCTCTGCGCCACGAACTCCCTGTTCGGCCGGCGGGACGTCATCATCGTCGCCTCGGTCTCGTGCATCTACGGCATCGGCACGCCCGAGACGTACTACTCGATGAGCTTCGCCTTGAGCGTCGGCGAAACCCTGGGCCGGAAGCTACTCCTCGAAAAGCTCGTCTCCGTCCAATACGCGCGCGAGGAAGGCGAATTCAAGCGGGGAACCTTCCGCGTCCGGGGCGACATCGTCGAGATCTTCCCGAGCTACGAGGATTCGGCCTACAGGATCGAGCTCGAGGACGGCAGGATCAAGGCGATTTCGGCCGTCGACCCCCTCCTCGGCAGGGTGCGGCAGAGCCTCGAAACCGTCATGATCCATCCCCGGACATTTTTTTCGACGCCCGCCGACACCCTCAAGTCGGCGGTCGTCGGCATCGAAGCGGAGCTCGTCGAGCAAGTCGCCCACTTCCGGCAGCGCGGCCAGGCCGTCGAGGCCGAGCGCATCGAGGAGCGGACGCTTTACGACCTGGAGATGCTGCGCGATTTCGGCTACTGCCCCGGCATCGAGAACTACTCCCGCCACCTCACCGGCCGCAAGGCCGGCGAACCGCCCTTCATCTTGCTCGACTACTTCCCCAAGGATTTCCTGGCCATCATCGACGAGTCCCATGTCACCGTTCCCCAGATCGGCGGCATGTACGCGGGCGACCGCTCGCGGAAGCTGACCCTCGTCGAGCACGGCTTCCGCCTGCCCTCGGCCCTCGACAACCGGCCGCTCAATTTCAACGAGTTCGAGGGCCGCGTCGGCCAGACCCTCTACGTCTCGGCGACGCCGGGGATCTACGAGCTGAAGAGATCGCCCGGCCGGGTGGTCGAACAGGTCATCCGCCCGACGGGCCTGACCGATCCGGAGCTCGAGATCCGGCCCATCCGCGGCCAGGTCGACGACCTCATGGCCGAGATCCGGGCCCGGGCCGCCCGGAACGAGCGCGTCCTCGTCACGACGCTGACAAAAAAGATGGCCGAGGACCTGGCCCGCCACTACCACGAGCTCGGCCTGCGCGTCCGCTACCTCCACTCGGAGATCGAGACGCTCGACCGGGTCAACGTCCTCCGGGACCTGCGCAAGGGCGCGTTCGACGCCCTCATCGGCATTAACCTCCTCCGCGAGGGCCTGGACCTGCCCGAGGTCTCGCTCGTGGCCATCCTCGACGCCGACAAGGAGGGCTTCCTGCGGTCCTCGACGGCGCTCATCCAGACCTTCGGCCGGGCCGCCCGCAACGTCGCCGGCAGGGCCATTCTCTACGCCGATACCATAACCAATTCAATGAAGGGCGCGATCGAGGAGACCGGACGCCGCCGCAAGATCCAGCAGGACTACAACGCCGCGAACGGCATCACGCCCCAGACGATCATCAAGGGAATCGACGAGGTCCTGACGAGCGTCTACGAGCGCGATTACCTGGATTACACCAAGATCTCCGAGGACAAGGACATCTACCTCTCGCCCCACAAACGGAAAAAACGCATGGACGAGCTGGGGAAGCTCATGAAGGAGGCCTCCGCCGCCCTCGAATTCGAAAAGGCGGCCGCCTACCGCGACGAGCTGACCAAGCTCAAGAAGGGCGAGCTCGAGCTCGGGTTCTAGGCGTCACATGGCGGACTACGACGAGCTCAAGGTCCGGGCGGCCGAACTCCCGGCCAAGCCCGGTATCTACTTTTTCAAGAACGCGGCCGGAGAGGTCGTCTACATCGGCAAGGCCCGCTCGCTCCGGGACCGCGTCCGCTCCTACTTCCTGCCCAACCCCGACTACAAGGTTCGGAACATCCTCCGCGAGACGGCCGACATCGACTTCATCCTGACCGGCTCCGAGAAGGAAGCCGCCTTCCTCGAGAACAATTACGTCCAGCAGCACCAGCCCCGCTTCAACCTGAGGCTCAAGGACGATAAGAGCTTTCCCTATCTCAAGGTGACTGTCGGCGAAACCTATCCGGGGGTCTATTTCAGCCGGCACGTTGAGGCCGACGGCTCGCGCTACTTCGGGCCCTTCAGCCCGGCCCACTGGGCCCGCTCCTCAATCCACCTCGTCAACAAGCACTTCCTCGTCCGGGGATGCGAAGACGCCGTTTTCCGGAACCGCAAGCGGCCCTGCCTCGAATTCGAACTCCGGCTCTGCTCGGCCCCCTGCGTCAAGAACATCTCCGAGGAGGACTATCGAGAAAACGTCGAAAACGCCTGCCTCTTCCTCGAAGGACGCATGCCCGAGCTGGCCAGGACGCTGAAGAAAAAAATGGAACGCGCGGCCGGCGAAGAAAAGTTCGAGGAGGCGGCCCGCTGGCGCGACCTCCTGCGCACGATCGAGGACTACCGGGACCGGCCCGGGACGATTTCCGTGACCCTCGAAGACCAGGACGTCGTCGGCTTCGCCCGGGATGAAAGCCGGGCGGCCTCGTATGTTTTCTTTATGCGCAAGGGCAAGATCCGGAATTCGGCGGCGCGGCTCATCGAAGCCCCTGTCAGCATTCCGGACCCGGACATCCTAGGCGAGTTCCTGGCCGTCTTCTACAGGGATCATGAAGCGCCGCCCCGGCTCCTGCTCCCCTTCCCGCCGGCCGAGAAGACGGGGCTCCGGTCGCTCCTCGGCTGGGCCAAGGTCCGCGTCCTCGTCCCACGCGGCGGCAAGAACCGGAAGCTCGTCGACATGGCCTTCCGCAACGCCGAGGCCTATCTCCGTACGCGGACGAAGGACATCAAACCCCTCGAAGAGCTTAAGACGGCCCTGGGCCTGTCCGGAGTCCCGCGCTGGATCGAGGGTTTCGACATCTCCAACACGGGCGGCGAGGAATCCGTCGGATCCCTCATCGTCTTCAGGGACGGCCGGCCGGACAAGGACGGCTACCGGAAATTCCTCATCCGGACGGTCGAAGGGTCCAACGACGTGGCCAGTTTGGAGGAGGTCATCTCCCGGAGATACCGGAGGGCGCTTGAGGAAAAAGGGCCTCTCCCCGACCTGATCGTGGTCGACGGCGGCAAGCCGCAGCTCGGCGCGGCCCAAAAGGCCCTGGCCGGTTTGGGCCTCTCCGGCGTCCCGCTCGTCGCTATCGCCAAGAAGGAGGAAATACTCTACACGCCGGAGAGGCGCGACGGCATCCGGCTCGAAGGGACGTCACCGGCCCTGAAGCTCATTCAGGCCGTCCGCGACGAAACCCACCGTTTCGCTATCGTCTTCCACCGAGGGCGTCGCGCTAAAAAAAGCTTCGCCTCGAAGCTCGACGGCATCACGGGCGTCGGTCCGAAGAAGAAAGCCGCGCTGCTTTCCCGTTATTCTGGCCTCGAAGCCATAAGGGCTGCTCCGCGGGAGGAACTCGAGAAGCTCATCGGCGCGGCCGCCGCCGCGGCCGTGCTGAAGCGTCTCGAAGAAGAGCCCCACAAAGAAGACCGCGAAGACTAAAGGACGAGCCGGACGATCCAGCTCAGGACGAGGGCGATCCCGACGCTCAGTCCCGCCGAGACGAAGGCCCACTTCTTCCCGATCTCCTTCCACAGGATGACGAAGGTGGACAGACAGGGGATGAAGAAGCTGATGAAAACCGTGAAGACGATGATCTGCTCGCGGTTGATGACCGTCATCAGGTTCTGGTAGTCCACGCCGAGCGCCTGGAGCATCATGATGAGCGACAGCTCTTTGCGCAGGAAGCCGAAGACGAGGGTCACGCCCAGGTCGTGGGGCAGGCCGAGGCCCTTGACCACGAGCGGGGCGAGGATATCGTTGATCAAACGGTCGGCCCGGAAATAGCTCAGGAGGCTCAGGACGAGGCTGCCCCCGATGAGCAGGGGCCAGGCGAACTTGACGAAGGAATAAACCTGGAGCCAGGTTTTGCGCAGGATGGAGACCAGCCGGGGCGCCTTGAGAGAGGGGATTTCCAGGATGAGCCCCGGCGAGGGCTCCTTGATAAAACGGCTGATGACCCAGCCGACGACGGCGATGATGAGGATGTTCGCGACGTAGAAACCCATGGCCCAGAGCGGCCCCAGGTAGAATGCCACCAGGGCCAGGACGATGGTCGTCCTAGCCGAGCAGGGAATGAAGGGGATGAGGATCGATGTCAGGACCCTGTCTCGCTGGGATTCGAGGATCCTCGTCGAGACGATCGCCGGCACGTTGCATCCGAAACCCAGGATGAACGGCGAGACCGACTTGCCGTGGAGCCCGATGCGGTGCATGAAGGCGTCGAGGAGGAAGCCGGCCCGGGCGAGATAGCCGAGGTCCTCGAGGGCCGACATCAGGAATAGGAGCGGCAGGAAGTACGGCAGGACGATGGCCACTCCCCCGCCGACGCCCTGGATGAGCCCCTCGGCGAGGAAGAACAGGAGGCCGCCGCCGAGACGCGCGGCCAGCGTCTCTTTCAGTTTGTTGAAGGGCCCGAGGAGGAGCGATTCGAGCGGGCTGCCGACCTTGAAGATGATGAAGAAGAAGGCCAGGAAGACGGCCGCCAGGATGACGTAGCCGAGGACCGGGTGCATGAGGACGGCGTCCACCTTCTTATCCCAGGTCATCCGTTTGCCGTGGAGGACGCGGCCGGTTTCCTCGAAGAGCTTCATGGCCTGGTGGTGGCGTTCCGCGGAGATGACTTCGTAGGCGGGCGCGCCGCGGCGCTCCTCGATGGCTCTCCGGACGCGGTCGATGGTCTCCTTCAGGCCCGGGGCGACCTCCCCGAGGAAATCCCCGCAGGCGTGGCCGGCCGTCTCGATCAGCTTGACGGCCGTGAACCGGGGGTTGGAGATGACGGGAAAACCGGGCGGCAGGAGCCGCTCGACTTCGGCGACCTTCTCTTCGACATCGCCCGCGAAGCGGAGCGTCCGGAGGGACTGCCCCTTGTCCAGGACCTCGAACGCCCTTTCGAGCAGCTCCTTGACCCCGCGGCCGTGGGCGGCGATGGTCGGCGTGACCGGGGCCCCAAGGATTTTTTCGATCGCTGGCGCGTCCACCTGAATGCCCTTCCTCTCGGCCACGTCCATCATGTTGAGGGAGACGACCATCGGATAGCCGAGCTCGACGAGCTCCAGCGTGAGCTCCAGGCCGCGGCTGAGGGTCGAAGCGTCGACGACATTGACGACGAGGTCGGGCCTTTCCGAGAACAGGTGCGTCAGGACGACCTGCTCGGCGGGGTCGGTCGTGCAGAGCGAGTATGTCCCGGGCAGGTCGACGATGTCGAGAAGTCGCCCCTCGATGTTGACCCGGCTGTGGGTGTGCTTGATGGACGTGCCGGGAAAATTCGAAGTTTCCGCCTTGTGCCCGGCGATGGAATTGAAGAGCGTGCTCTTGCCGCTGTTCGGCTGGCCGATGAAGATGACCGTTGGGATCCTAGGAGCGCTCATGGACGAGTTCGACGAGTACCTTTTGGGCGACGCCGCGGCCCAGGGCGATCGTGGTGTCCGAACGGCAACCGCGGACGAGGAGCGGACCCCGGAAAATGGCCTGGCCGTCGAGCTCGACGATGTCGCCCTTGTGAAAACCCAGGGCCATGAGGCGTCGGCGGACGCCCTCGCCGCCGACGAGGTCGACGATCCGCAGGGGCGTGCTATGGGGCGCATTGACGAGGTTCATGGGTCACCGTCTTTCAAGTTTATCCAATCCGGAGTGCGAATCAAGCGATTTTCGCCGCCCCGGCCCAAATATCCTACTAGAATTATAGGGATTAAGGCCGCCGACGTCAACCCCAGACTTCCCGGCATGAAGGCCGGGGCCGGGCTTCCCAGTCCCGGTCTTACCAAGACCGGGGCTTGTTCGGGGTTAACCCTGAGCCTCGCTTTTCATCCCCGCCTTGAAAGGCGGGGCTAAGCGTCGGCGAACGGGTCAAATCGCCGTCGTTAAATGAACGCCCTTAGTAGAGGACCTTCATCTCGCCGAGCTCGGCGATGCGCTTGTCGAGCCAGGCGATGATCAGGTCGCGGCGGGCCATCGTCGCCTTGATCTCCTCATCGGTGAGATATTCCCCGACGACCTGGCGGATGCCCTCGGGAGTCAGCGCCTTCATGGCCTCGACAAAGGCCCTCGGCAGCTCGGCCATGATGAACGTCGGTCCTTCCTTGAATTTTTCGTCGTAGATCAGCTTGGTGGTAAATTTTTTCGTCGTCCGGAACGACCGGGAATGGTCGATGAGGATCATCCGCCAGTCGTCCATGATGAGATAGTTGCGCTGGTGGCGGTCCTCGTTGGAGATCAGGTTGTCGAAAGCCCGATGGAGGAACAGGGCCCGGAAAAAGCCGTTGACCTTGGGGCCCGGCGTTTTGATCTTCTTGCCGAGGATAGTTTCCAAGGTGTTCCAGGAGTCGATCCAGATCTGGCACGATCCCCGGTCACCTTGGAATTCGCGCTCGACCGTGGCCGGGACCATGTGGAGCCCCAAGTGGCGGCTCAGCCGGTAAGCGGCAACCTCGCCTTTCCACGTCTCCTTGTAGCCCCCGACCCTTTCCCCCAGAACGTTCTTCCAAAGGGCGCGGCGCTGAACGCCGTCCTTCTCCAGGGTCAGGACCCAGGGCTCGGTCACGGCTTGAGCTCCCTTGAGTTGCTCCTGGTCGACGATCTTCGCCGTCTTCAGGAACTCCTCCCACTTGTCGTATTCACCTTGCTCCGCCGCGGTCAGCTGGGCGAAGACCTGGACCCCGCCCCCTAGGCAGACGACGGCCAAAAACACAATAACGGTTTTCTTCATGCTGATACCCTCCACATTTTCCCGGATACCCGTTGATCCGAAGCATATTCCTGGAGGGAACTAAAGTCAATATTCGGTATCTTTAAATCACGATTGTCTTTATAGGGTCGATGTACTAGAATGATTAACGCTTTCGGGCATATACTCGGAACGCGACGGAGAAAAGGCCATGTTCATCTGGGTCTTCCACCGCGTCAGCGGCTTGCTCTTGATCGTGCTTCTGGCGCTCAAATTTCTGACCTCTTTCTTTCTCATGACCAAGGGGCAAAAGCCCGATTGGGCACTACTCCTCCACACCAATCCTCTGACCGATACATTCCTCATCGTCGCCGGCGTCTATCACGCCTTTTACGGCCTGCGGACGGTCGTCATCGACCTCGGCGTGCGCAAGGAGAAGGTTCTCTTCTGGATCTTCACGGCGCTCGCCACGCTGGTCACGGCGGCCCTGCTCGTCGTCTACTACACACGGAATTATTAGGATGCTCACGCACGACCTGCTCATCGTCGGCGGAGGGCTGGCCGGGCTCTCGGCCGCCTTGAGCGCCGATCCCCGGCTCAAGGTCGCCGTCATTTCCAAGGTCCATCCTCTCCGGTCCCATTCCGTCGCCGCCCAGGGCGGGATAAACGCGGCTCTGGCCAACCACCCCGACGCGACCGACGACACTTGGGAAAAGCACGCCTTCGACACGGTCAAGGGCAGCGACTACCTCGCCGACCAGGACGCCGCCGAGCTCCTCTGCCGCCGGGCCGTACCGGCCATCTACGAGCTCGATCACTGGGGTGCGCCGTTCAGCCGATTCGCCGGGGGCACGATCGCCCAACGGCCGTTCGGTGGGGCCGGATTCCCCCGGACCTGCTACGCCGCCGACCGGACCGGCCAAATCCTTCTCCACACGCTCTACGAACAGGCCGTGCGGCGCAACATCTCCTTTTATGACGAATGGCTGGTAACGGATATCATCGTCCGCGATAGGAAGCTGCTCGGCCTCGTGGCCTACGATCTGGCCGGAGGAGAGATCATCCCTCTCCGGGCGAAGGCGGCCATCTTCGCCACGGGAGGATACGGCCGCGTTTACCTTAGGTCGACCAACGCCTACATCAACTTCGGCAGCGGGATCGGTATGGCCTACAAGGCCGGGATCCCTCTCAAGGACATGGAGTTCGTCCAGTTCCACCCGACCTCGCTCTACGGCAAGAACATCCTGATCAGCGAGGCGGCGCGGGGCGAAGGCGGCTACCTGGTCAACGCCAAGGGGCGGCGGTTCATGGAGGATTACGCGTCCAAGACCATGGAGCTCGCGCCGCGGGACATTGTGGCCCGTTCCATCCAGACCGAGATCGACAAAGGGAACGGGTTCGAGAACGAGTATGTTCACCTCGACCTCCGGCACTTGGGCCGGGAAAAAATCATCCAGCGACTGCCCGGGATCAGGGACATCTGTATCCACTTCGCCGGGCTTGACCCCATCGACAGGCCGATCCCCATCCAACCCGCCCAACACTACTCCATGGGCGGGATCGACGTCGACGCGACCTGCGCCTCCCCCATCGAAGGGTTCTTCGCGGCCGGGGAATGCGCCTGCATCAGCGTCCACGGCGCCAATCGTCTCGGCGGAAACTCTCTCCTCGAGTCGATCGTTTTCGGCAAGATCGCGGGCGAGTCGGCCTCGCGCTACCTCCGGGGCGGCCCCGCCGAAGCGGGGGGCGGCAGGGAAACGGCAGAGGCGGCCCGGGCGCTCATGTCCAGGATGCGGTCCGTCCACGAACGGGAAGCGGGCGAGAACGTCTTCCAGCTCCTCAACCGGCTCAAGCGGCTGATGAGCGACACGGCCGGGATCTTCCGCGACGCCCCGACGCTCGTCCGGGGGCTCGAAGAACTGGCCGAACTCCGGGAAGCCTACCGCCGCGTCTTCATCTATGGCACATGCGGCCGGTACTGCCAGGAGATGGTCGTGCTCGTCGAGTTCGAGCACATGCTGGAGATCGCCGATGTCATCCTCCTCGGCGCCCTTAAACGGGAGGAGACCCGGGGGTCCCATTTCCGGACGGATTTCCCCACGCGGGACGACGCGTCCTGGCTCAAACACACGATTGTCACTCGGTCGGAGAAAGGTCCTGAGTTCACCTATCGTGACGTCCAAATCGGCCGGTACGCCCCCCAGGAGAGAAAATATTGACCTTCAAGATCCTCCGTTTCGAGCCGCAGAAGGACGAACATCCTCATTTCCAGCTCTACCGGCACGAGCCGAAGCCGCATGAAACCGTCCTCGAGGCGTTGAAGGAAATCCGCGACCAGCAGGACCCCTCTCTCTCCTTCCGCTATAGCTGCCGCGAGGCCGTCTGCGGGTCGTGCAGCATGGTCATCAACGGCCGCATCGCCCTGGCCTGCCGAACCCAGGTCAAAGACCTGGGATCCGACGAGGCCGTCATCGAACCTCTTCCCAACCTCGAGATCCAGAAGGACCTGATCGTCGACCTCAAACCCTTTTGGGAGGCCTATCGCCGGGTCGAGCCTTTCCTCCAGGCCGCGGGAGCCGTCCCCGAGAAGGGGCATCGGGTCGCTGAGCGCGACATGGAAAAGGTCTTCCAGTACATCACCTGCATCCTGTGCGCCTGTTGCTACAGCGCCTGCCCTGTTGCGACCAGGGACGGTCGTTATGTGGGGCCGGCCGCCTTGGCCAAGCTCCACCGGTTCACCCTCGACCCCCGGGACAAGCGTCCGTTCTCGGCTCTTGAGCGCATGGACGGCCCGGACGGCGTCTGGGGTTGCGACACCGTCTTCCGCTGCAACGACGTCTGCCCCAAGGACGTCCGGCCGGCCGACGGCATCGAAGGCTTGCGGAGGAAGATCATCGCCGGAAAAACGAAACGGCTCTTCAGGCGGAAACCATGAAACTCCCCTATTCCCTTTTCTCGCGACGCGCCTTCCTGAACAGTCTCATCGGAGGCTGGCTGGCGGCGCTGGGCGCGGCCTTCATCAGCCCGCTCGTCAAGTACATCGTTCCCCCGACGCGGGAGCCCGACCAGGTTTCCACGCCGCTCGCGGACTTCAAGGACATGGCCCCGCACACCGTCAAAGGCTTCGCCTGGGGGAACAAGCCCGGCTTACTCAAGAAAACGGAGGAGGGCGGCTTCATCGCTTTCGTGGGCGTTTGTACACACCTCGACTGCAACGTCGCCTTCGTCGCGGAACAGAGGCGTTTTTATTGCGCCTGCCACGAGGGCTGGTACGACGAAAACGGTCTCAACGTCGCCGGCCCTCCGCCAACCCCGCTCCGCCGGCTGGCCGTCTCCGTCGAAGGGGACGCCCTGATCATCAAGAAGCAGGGATGAACTCATGAATGTCCTTCGCGCCTGGATCGAAGAGCGCCTGGGCCTCAGCGCCGTGACCCACTTCCTGGCGAAAAAAGAGGTTCCCCGTCATAAGCATACGTTCCTCTATTACACGGGGAGCTCGATCCTCCTATTACTGGGAATCCAGGTCATCACGGGCGTCCTGCTGGCCTTCTATTACCAGCCGACGTTGGCCGAGGCCAATGCCAGCGTCGTCCGGATCATGACGGAGATGCCGCTCGGCTGGCTCGTCCGTTCCGTCCACAGCTGGTCGGCGACATTCATGATCGCGATCGTCTTCGTCCACCTCCTGGGCACCGCCTTCACCAAGGCCTACCGTAAGCCGCGCGAGGCGACTTGGGTCACAGGCGTGCTGCTTTTGGGCGCGTCACTCGCCTTCGGCTTCACCGGATACCTCCTGCCCTGGGACGAACTCTCCCTGGCGGCGACGAAAGTCGGCACGGACCTCCCCAAGGCCATTCCTGTCGTCGGGCCCTGGCTCACTCAGGTCATGCGGGCCGGAGAAGACGTGACGGGCGACACGCTTTCGCGATTTTTCATTGTCCACGTTTCCGTCCTCCCTCTGGCCATTATGGCCATTTTAGGGGTTCACCTCTTCCTCGTCCAGCGCCACGGGATGAGCATCCCGCTCGAAGAGGAGAGGAAGAACGTCAAGGTGCCGGCCCTCCCCTTCTGGCCGAACTTCGCCTTCCGCGAGGCGGGGGTCTGGCTCGTCCTGATTGGGCTGCTTATTACGGTCGCCATCGTGGCCGCCCCGGGCATCGGGCCCCAGGCGGACCTGATGGCGCCGGCACCCGAGGGGATCAAACCCGAGTGGTATTTCCTGTTCATGTTTCAGACGTTGAAGCTGTTTCCGGCCCGGTTGTTGGGCCTCAACGGCGAACTGGTCGCGGTTTTGATCATGATGGCCGGGATGGCTGCTCTCCTTTTCCTCCCGTTCATTGACAACCGGCCGTTCGAGCGGAAAGGAAAAGTCGTTACGGTCCTGGCCTGGGCCGGCTTGGCCTATGCCATAGGCATGTCGATATGGAGTCTGCTATGAACGGACGCAGGAGGGTGATTGCGGCCGTGGGGATTTTTCTGTGGGGGTCCCTCGTCGCCTCCGGAGTCCTTGAGGCCCGCGTTCAGGAAACACCCCAGCCCTCGCTCAAGCCGGCCGCGGCAACTACGCCGGGACAAGAGCCCCCGGCGGCTCCCCGACCGCCCAAGGAGCGGATGTCGGTCTACGTCCTTCTGGCCTGGGTCTGGTTCTCGATCGCGGCGCTCCTCGGGCTTCTCCGGCTGAGAATCCGGGAAGCCGACCGGGTCTTCCGCATGGGGCTTGACCGGGCGGCCGAAAGAAACCCGAAGCGGTCAGGGCACTGATGCCAAAACAAGGCAAGGCGATCGACCCCCATATCGCTTGGACTCCCGACTACTGCAAGCACTGTTCGACCTGCATCACCATCTGCCCGGTCAAGAACCTCGAGTTCCGGGACGACGAGATGTTCTCTCTGGGGAAATGTACGCAGTGTCTTCTCTGCACGAAGTACTGTCCCGATTTCGCCATAGAGGTTGAACCGAAGAAAAAATGAAAAGTCTGATCATGGGCAACGAAGCCGTGGCTTGCGGGGCTTTGAAGGCCGGCATGACGTTTTTCGCTGCCTACCCCATCACCCCGGCCTCGGAGATCATGCACGAGCTCGCCGACCGGGAGCCCGAGATCGCTTTCGTCCACGCCGAAGACGAGATCGCGTCCATCCACATGGCCCTCGGGGCCAGTCTGGCCGGCCGAAAAGCCATGACCAGCACCTCCGGGCCGGGGATGTCGCTCAAACAGGAAGGCATCGGCCTGGCCCACATGATGGAAGTCCCCCTCGTCGTCGTCAACGTGCAGCGCGTCGGGCCGAGCACCGGCATGCCGACACTGCCGGCCCAGGGCGATATCCTCCAGGCCGCCCACGGCAGTCACGGAGACTACGTTCCGATCGTCCTCTACCCGTCCTCCGTCGAGGAATGCTACCGCTACACGATCGAGGCCTTCAACGCCGCTGAGGATTCCCGGAGCCCGGTCATCCTCCTTCTCGACGGATACCTCGGCCACCTCCAGGAAACCGTCGACCTGGACGCCGTCGCGGTCGAAATCCGACCCAGGATCCTGGCCCCTCTCGGCCAGGGACGGAGGCATTTTACCGGTCTCCTGGCTAGAGACGGCGTCCCCAGGACAAAAGATACTGTGTATTACCGGGAATGGTATGCCCGCGTCAAAGCCAAGATGCTCGAGGCCGCGGCCCATTATCGTTTTTTTGATTACCAAAGGAATCCCGCCTCCGACACTTTGATCATCGCCTACGGAATCACGCATCGGGTGCTCAGCCCGCTGCGCGATTCCCATTCCCTTTTCAAGCCGGTCAGGATGTTCCCCGTCCTCGAGGACGAGCTCCGGGCCGCCGCGGCCGAGCACGATAAGATTATCGTCGTGGAAATGAACGACGGCCAGTACCGGGGCGAGGTCCAAAAGGCCCTGCGTCGCGAGGTCCTGGGTGTCAGCCTCCTCGGAGGCACGATCAGTTTGAAGGAAATTCGGGAGCGGCTCCGTGAACTATAAAGACTACATCAAATGGGACAGGATGCCCACGACCTGGTGCCCGGGGTGCGCCATCGGTACCATCTTTAAGCAGGCCACTTTCGCTCTAGCCGAAATGGGGCTCGCCGCCGAGGAAATGACCGTCGTTTCGGGGATCGGCTGCAGCGGCCGGGCGGCCGGGTATTTCAACGCCGACAGCCTCCACGTCACTCATGGCCGGGCCCTGCCCGTCGCCGAAGGGATCAAAAGGGCCAACCCCAAGCTCAAGGTCATCGTCTTCAGCGGCGACGGCGACCTCGTCGGCATCGGCGGCAACCATCTCCTTCACGCGGCGCGCCGGGACGTCGACCTGGCCGTCATCTGCGTCAACAACGGGATCTACGGCATGACCGGAGGGCAGATGGCGCCGACGACGCCGACCGGAGAGAAAACCCTGACATCGCCCCGTGGAAACGTCTACGCGCCCCTCAATATTCAGGGGATCGTCACCAGCAATCGGCGGCATTGGTTCGCGCGGGCCTCGACGTTCCACGTCGTCCATCTCCAGAAGGTCATCCGGGAGGCCGTCGAAAGGCCGGGCTTCGCCTTCGTTGAAGTCATGGCCTTCTGCATCGAAAACAGCGGCCGGAGGCTCGGCTTCAAGTCCGGCCACGAAATGCTCACCAAGCTGAAAGGCGACTACAAGCTCAAGGCCGGCCCGGACGGCCCTCTCGGCGATCATGAATTAGGAGTCGTCAAAAATGATGGTCAGAGCGGCTAAGCCCGAAGACTGCCACGCCGTCAACGACATGATGGTCCGGCTCATCGACGAGATCTACGGACGTGAATCCGAAGAGGTCCGCCGGGTCCTCAAGGCGAACTTCACCGAGGGTGCCCTCACGGAACTCTGCGGCGAGGAGCACGCCGTCCTCTACGTCGTCGAGGCGGACGGTCGGGTTGTGGCCTTCCTCTACGGCTGGTTTTTCCGCTACGTTCTCACGATCTACTGGATCTACAGCCTGAGGGAGTTCCGGGGCAAGGGCGTCGTCAAGGACCTCCTCGGCCACGCCGAGACGGAGTTGCTGGCGAAAGGCTGCTGGAAACTCGAGATGTATGCCTACGCCGAGAACAACCGCTTCCTCGATTTCTGCGCCAAGTTGGGTTTCTCCAAGGGCGTGCTCATCGAGAAGAGCATGTTCGGGTTCAAGGTCCAGAACATCTACAAGGTCATCGCCGAACCGGAGGCGGAGAAACGGGAAACGCGGATCAAGATCGTCGGCGAGGCCGGCCAGGGCGTCAAGCTCCTGTCCTATACCTTGGGCCAGGTGCTGTCCCAACTGGGGCACGAAGTGTCCCTCAACCTCGCCTACGACGCGTCGGTGCGGGGCGGGACGATCAGCGCCGACCTGATCTACTCCAGCCGGCCGATCGAGAACCCGGTCATCGACGAGGCCGACGTCCTGATCAAGTTCACCCGGACCCGGGACTGGTTCCCGGCCAAGACGCTCGTCATCGACGAGAGCATGTGCCGGGAGGAAGCCCTCTCGTGCAGCATCCAGACGAGCCAGGGGACCATGTACGGATTCGAGGACGTGGCCGTCTCTCTTTTCGGGAGCAAGATCTACATCAACATGATCGCCCTGGGCCGCATCCTCCGCTACATCGGGATCAACATCCTGCTCCTCAACATCAAGGACCTCCTTCCGGAGAGGGCGATCGAGAAGAACCTCGAAGCCATCAAGTACGGCTTCAGTTACCGGGACGACGTCTGACCGGACCGGCGGCGGGGGGGGGAATTCGGGACATAACCCTTTTCTCTGGAAAAGGGATTGTGTCCCAGCAATTTCACCCTCCCCCTCCTCCCCCGCTGCCGGTCCGGTCAAATTGACTTTGAGGGGGCTTTCTGTTAAATAATGGTAAATGTACAAGTGGATTTCCCGCAAGCTCTTCGGCACCGATAACGACCGCACCCTCAAGAAGATCCAGCCGCTTGTCCCCGTCATCAACGACTTCGAGCCCCGCGTCCAGCCCCTGACCAACGACCAGCTCCGGGCGAAAACCTCAGAATTCCGGGAAAAGCTCTCCCAGGGCGCGCCGCTTGACGACATCCTCCCCGAGGCCTTCGCCGTCGTCCGGGAGGCCTCCCGCCGGACGACCCGGATGCGCCATTTCGACGTCCAGCTCGTCGGCGGGGTCGTCCTCCACCAGGGCAGGATCTCCGAGATGAAGACGGGCGAGGGAAAAACGCTCGTCGCCACCCTGCCCGCCTACCTCAACGCCCTCGACGGCAAGGGCGTCCACATCGTCACGGTCAACGACTACCTGGCCAAGCGCGACACGGAGTGGATGGGGGCCATCTACAGGTTCCTGGGCCTGTCCGTCGGGACGATCCAGCACGACATCGGCGACGCCGAGCGCTATACCGCCTATCGCGCCGACATCACCTACGGCACGAACAACGAGTTCGGCTTCGACTACCTCCGCGACAACATGAAGTTCCGCCTGGCCGACCTGGCCCAGCGCGAGTTCAACTACGCCATCGTCGACGAGGTCGACAGCATCCTCATCGACGAGGCGCGGACGCCGCTCATCATCTCCGGCCCGACCAACGAGTCGACCCAGCGCTACACGCGCGTCGACGCCCTGGTCCGCCGCCTCCAGAAGGACAAGCACTTCACCCTCGACGAGAAGAGCCGGACCGTCTCCATTCAGGAGGCCGGCGTCGCCGAAGCCGAGCGTTTCCTCGGGGTCACGAACCTCTACGACCTGGCCAACATGGAATTCGTCCACGCCACCAACACGGCCCTCAAGGCCCATCACCTCTTCAAGCGCGACGTCGACTACATGATCCAGGACGGCAAGGTCGTCATCGTCGACGAGTTCACCGGCCGGCTCATGCCCGGCCGCCGCTACAGCGACGGCCTCCACCAAGCCCTCGAGGCCAAGGAGCGCGTCCGGGTCGAGGAGGAGAACCAGACGCTGGCCTCGGTCACCTTCCAGAACTACTTCCGGATGTACAAGAAGCTGGCCGGGATGACCGGCACGGCGGCGACCGAGGCCTCCGAGTTCCGGCACATCTACGGCCTGGACGTCGTCGAGATCCCGACCAACATGACCCTCCGGCGGCTGGAGAACCCGGACGTCATCTACCGGACGGGCGAGGAGAAGTGGAACGCCGTCGTCGAGGAGATCGCCGACCTCAGCAAGCGCGGTCGCCCCGTTCTCGTCGGCACGATCTCCATCGAGAAGTCCGAGCACCTGAGCACGCTCCTCCGCCGCAAGAACGTCAAGCACGTCGTCCTCAACGCCCGGTACCACGAGATGGAGGCCCAGATCATCGCCCAGGCCGGCCGCATCGGGGCCGTGACCATCGCCACGAACATGGCCGGCCGCGGCGTCGACATCCTCCTCGGCGGCAACCCCGAGTACCTCACCCGCGAACAGCTCAAGAAGAGCGGCGCCGACCCGTCCAAGACCTCGCCCGAGCAGGTCGAGAAGGTGTTCCAGGACGTCTCCGCGGTCACGCTGAAGGAACACGAGGCCGTCATCGCCCTCGAAGGCCTCCACGTCCTCGGCACCGAGCGCCACGAGGCCCGGCGCATCGACAACCAGCTCCGCGGCCGCGCCGGCCGCCAGGGCGACCCGGGGTCGTCCCGCTTCTACCTCTCCCTCGAAGACGACCTCATGCGCATCTTCGGCAGCGAGCGCATTTCCGGGCTCATGGCCCGGATCGGCATGGGCGACGGCGTCCCCATCGAGCACAACATGATCACCCGGGCCATCCAGCGGGCCCAGAAGCAGGTCGAAGGCCAGAACTTCACCGTCCGCAAGCACCTCCTCGAGTACGACGACGTCATGAACAAGCAGAGGGAGACGATCTACGGCCAGCGGCGCAAGATCCTCAAGGGCGAGGACCAGCACGAGTATTTCGTCGGCCTCATCGACAGCCTCGTCGACTGGATGCTCGACACCCACGCCAACAAGGACAAGCCGCCGGAAGAATGGGACCGCGCCGCCCTCCGCCAGGCCCTCCTGGCCCAGTTCGGCCTGGACATCGAGACGCTCGAGCTCGACTGGGACACGGTCGTCTACGAGGAGCTGAGGGACGCCCTCGTCAAGGGCCTCCTGGCCGTTTACGAGGCCAAGGAAAAGCAGCTCGGCCCGTTCATGCGCGAATTCGAGCGGATGATCCTCCTCCAGGTCATCGACTCCCAGTGGAAGGACCACCTGCTCGAGATGGACCACCTCAAGGAGGGCATCGGCCTGCGCGGCTACGGCCAGAAGGACCCCCTCATCGAATACAAGAAAGAGGGCTTCGGGATGTTCCAGTCCCTGCTCGACCGGATCGAGGAGGACGCCGTCCGCTACCTCTTCCTGATCCAGCCCGTAGTCGACGCGCCGGCCCCCGTGCGCAAGCAGACGCCGGTTTATTACCAGCAGCCCCAGGGACCCTCGGGCCAGAGGGCCAAGCAAGCCCGGGGCATGATCCCCGGCAAGCGCCACAAGCACTGAGTCACGGAGCCAAGGAGGAGCCATGCTCGACAACAAGATCAGGGAAGCCCTAACGTTCGACGACGTCCTCATCCTCCCGGCCAAGTCGGACGTCGTCCCCTCCACGGCCTCGGTCGCGACGCGGCTGAGCCGCAACATCTCCCTCAACATCCCCATCGTCAGCGCGGCCATGGACACGGTGACCATGTCCCGGATGGCCATCGCCCTGGCCCAGCAGGGCGGCATCGGCATCATCCATCGCAACCTGTCGATCGAAGGCCAGGCCGAAGAGGTGGACAAGGTCAAGCGCCACGAAAGCGGCATGGTCGTCGAACCCATCACCCTCCGGCCCCAGGACAAGATCTCCCGGGCCCTCGAAGTCATGAAGGAGCACCGCATCTCGGGCCTGCCCATCACCGACGAATCGAACAAGCTCGTCGGCATCCTGACCAACCGCGACATCCGCTTCGAGAGCCGCCTCAACCTGCCCATCGAGGAGATCATGACCCGCAAGCTCGTCACCGTCCCCGTCGGGACTTCGTTGGGGGACGCGGAGAAGGTCTTCCACGAGCACAAGATCGAGAAACTCCTCGTCGTCGACGACGGCTACCACCTCAAGGGGCTGATCACTTACAAAGACATCCTCAAGAGGATCCAGTACCCCGACGCGGCCAAGGACAGCCTGGGTCGGCTGAGGGTCGGCGCCGCCATCGGCGTCGGCTCCGACTTCCTCGACCGGGCCAGGGCCCTCGTCGCGGCCAAGTGCGATGTCCTC
Organism: uncultured Eubacteriales bacterium; assembly: GCA_964525875.1. Classification (GTDB taxonomy): domain Bacteria; phylum Acidobacteriota; class Aminicenantia; order Aminicenantales; family Saccharicenantaceae; genus RBG-16-66-30. The sequence continues at coordinate 40,931 of CAZGJS010000016.1, read as the reverse complement.
GTCGTCGACAACGCCCACGGCCACTCGCAGCGGGTCCTCGACACGGTCCGGACCCTCAAGAAGGAGTTCCCGGCGCAGGAGCTCATCGCCGGCAACATCGGCACGGCCCGGGCGGCTGAGGAGCTTATCGACCTCGGCGTCGACGCCGTCAAGGTCGGCGTCGGCCCCGGCTCCATCTGCACGACCCGCATCATCACCGGCGCCGGTATCCCCCAGATCACGGCCATCGCCGATGTCTTCGAGGTCACCCGGAAAAAAGGCGTCCCGCTCATCGCCGACGGCGGCGTCAAGTATTCGGGCGACGTGACCAAGGCCGTCGCGGCCGGGGCGGATTCCATCATGCTGGGGAACCTGCTCGCCGGAACCGAGGAAGCGCCGGGTGAGGTCGTCATGTACCAGGGCCGGGCCTACAAGCTCTACCGGGGCATGGGCTCGCTCATCGTCATGAAAGAGGGCAAGAGCCGCGACCGCTACCAGCAGGACATGCAGCTGAATGAGAGCAAGCTCGTCCCCGAGGGGATCGAGGGCCGGGTGCCTTACAAGGGCAGCACGACGGTCACCATCCAGATGCTCGTCGGCGGGCTCAAGGCCGGCATGGGCTACGCCGGCTGCCGAACGGTCGAGGAGCTCAAGACCAAGGCCCGGTTCATCAAGATCACCCAGGCCTCGCTCAAAGAAAGCCACGTCCACGACGTGGTCATCACCCAGGAGGCCCCGAACTACCACCTCGACTGAGGAACGCGCCCGCGCTGGGCATGACGCTATTTTCCCTGACGCTGGTCATCTTCCTGATCACGGCCGGTTTCTTTTTACTGCAGACAGCCGCGGGGAAATAGGGCGCGCGAGAGCTTATCCGGGGATGTTTCGGGATTAAAGCGCGGCGACGGCTCGAACGTTCTCGACGAAAAAGCTTTTCGTCGCGGTCCAGGAAAAATCGACGAGCATTTCCGGCTCGGGTTCTTTGTCGGCATCCTCGAAATAGACGAGACTTTTGAGGACGTGATGACGGTTGAAGCCGTCCGGACCGTACTTCCGCTCAAAATAATGGACTAAATTCCCAGGACGAGAGTCCAGTAACGGGAGCTCTTTCGAGAGATGTTCCTGCTCTTCCGGAGGGCCTCACTGATGTCGCTCCGGAGGTAGTTCGAAAAAAGCCATCGCAGGGCTTTCTCGTCTCCCAGCTCCAAGGTGCGTTCGATGATATATTGTTTGTTTTCTTGAAGATCGAGGCGGGTCGCGTCGGTATCCCAGAACAGCGCCTGAGGGATTTCCTCTTCCTTCCTCATGATCAATATTATATCACAGTTCCGGCGCGGTTTACTTGACCTCGGCGATCCGGTTGCCTTCCTCCATCAGCACGATCTTCGGGGTGAAGAACTCGACCTCGCCGTCCTCGAGGTAGGCGTAGGCGGCGATGATGATGGTATCGCCCACATTGACCTTGCGGCCGGCCGCGCCGTAAACCCCGACCCGGCGGGAACCCTTCTCGCCGCGGATGACGTAGGTCGAAAAGCGCTCGCCGTTCGAAACGTTCCAGACGTCGATCCTTTCGAAGGGCGCCAGCCCCGCGGCCGTCATCAGGTCCTCGTCGAGGGACAGGCTGCCCTCGTATTCGATGTCGACGTGGGTCACGGTGGCTCGGTGGATCTTCGACCGGAGGAAGGCTCTGAGCATGGCGGTTCTCCTCAGACGTGAACGCGTATGTTGTCGATGAGGCGGGTCGAACCGATGAAAACTGCCAGGACGATGAGAACGTCGCCGCGGATCTCGACGACCGGTTCGAGGTTGACCGGCTCAACGGCCTCGACGTAATCGACCCGAGCCAGCGGTTCGGCTTCGATCGCGGCCCGGATGCCCGCGGTCACTTTGGCCGCGTCCCTCTCCCCTGCCGAAATCGCCCGTTCCGCCCAGCGCAGGCTTATCGACAGGACGAGGGCGGCCTTTCTTTCATCGGAAGAGAGGTAGGCATTCCGCGAGCTCAGGGCAAGTCCGTCGGGCTCCCGGACAAGCGGACAGGTCACGACTTCGACGTCGAGGTCGAGGTCCGCGGCCATCTTCTCGATGATCAAGACCTGCTGGGCGTCCTTCGCGCCGAAGAAAGCGTGGTCGGGCCCGACGATATCGAAGAGCTTGAGGACGACTGTTGCGACACCCTGGAAATGGCCGGGCCGGGATTTGCCGCAGAGCCGGTCCTGGAGGCCGCGGACTTCGACATAGGTCCTGTAACCGGGAGGATAGATCTCCGCGGCGGCGGGGCAAAAGAGGAAGTCGACGCCGCCCTTCTCCAGGTAGGCCGAATCCTTCTCGAGGTCCCGCGGGTATTTCTTAAAGTCCTCGTTGGGACCGAACTGGGCCGGATTGACGAAGATGCTGACGACCGTGACGTCGGCCCGTTTCTTCGACTCCCGGACGAGGCTGAGATGCCCTTCGTGGAGGTAGCCCATGGTCGGGACGAGGCCGATGCGCTTCCCCTCCCTCTTCCATTGCCGGGCGAGGGCCTTCATCCCGGCGACGCTGGTGACGACCTTCATCTCTTCGCGCTCCCCTTCGGGCTCCGCCCCTTGGACCGCACGACCTCGGCGGCCACCTCGGGCTTCAGGTGGTAGGACGTGGCGTCGTCCGGAAAACGGCCCGCCCGGACGTCCCTGGAGTAGGTTTCGACCGCCCTGCTCATGACTCCGTGGAGGTCGGCGTATTTCCTGACGAACTTGGGCATGTAGCCCGTCGAGTATCCCATCATATCGTGGAAGACAAGGACCTGGCCGTCGCAAGCGGGGCCCGCTCCGATGCCGATCGTCGGGATCTTCAGCTTGCGAGTGACGGCCTCGGCGACCTCGACGGGAATAGACTCGAGAACGACGGCGAAGGCCCCGGCTTTTTCCAGGTTGGCGGCATCGGCGACGATGCGCCGGGCTTCCTCCGCCCCCGTCCCCTTGACCCGGTAGCGGCCCAGGTGATGGATGGACTGGGGCGTCAGGCCGACGTGGCCCATGACCGGGATCTCGGCCTCGACCATGGCTTCGACGAGCTTGAGCCGTTTCCGGGACGCGCCCTCGATCTTGACCGCCGCGGCCCCGCCCTCCTTGAGGAAGCGGGAAGCGTTGCGGACGGTCTCATCGGCGCTCAGGTGGAACGAGAAATAGGGCATGTCGCCGACGACGAGGGCCCGCTCGACCGCCCGGCTGACGGCCCGGGTGTGGTGGATCATCTCGTCCATGGTCACGGGCACGGTGTTTTCGTAGCCCAGCACGACCATGCCCAGGGAGTCGCCGACCAGGATGAGGTCGACGCCGGCTTCGTCCAGGATCTTGGCCGTCGGGTAGTCGTATGCCGTCAGGCAGACGATCTTCGACCCCGCCGCCTTCCTGGCCAGGAGCAAGGGGATGGTGATCTTGTCGCTGCGCGGGTCTTCCATCGTCCGTCCTTTCTCCCCATCCCGCCTTCCCCGCGGGATTGAGGTAAAGTCTTTTCCGTCGAGCGGAGCGTCCGGTCCCAGCCCCGCGCTTCGCGGGGTCCGGGCCATATCCGTTTGTTCAGCCTTTCTTCGCGCCTTTCCCTCCGTAGCTCTGGGGGACGTAGTAGAGAGAGCTCTTTTTCATGTCCCGGAGCTGGTCGAGGAGGTCAAGAACGTCCTCCTCGCGGCCGAAATCGATGTCGTCGGCCTTGACCACGAGGAGCGGCGCCCCTTGGTAGTTGAAAAAGAAATAGTCGAAGGCCTCAACGATGTCCTCGAGGTACTTCTCGGAGATGTTCTTCTCCAGGGTGTCGCCCTCCTTGGCCACCCGCCGGGTGAGGGACGCGAGAGAGATCTGGAGATAGATGACCAGGTCGGGTTTGGGGACGCGCTCGGACAGGATGCCGTAGATCTTCTCGTAAACAAGGAGTTCGTCGTCGGAGAGGGTCTGGTAGGCGTAAATCTTGTCCTTCTCGAAGAGGTAGTCGCAGATGATCCGGTCGATGAACAGGTCCCTCTGGAGGAGGCGGATCTGCTGGTTGTAGCGGTTGGCCAGGAAGACGAGCTGGGTCAGGAAGGCCGACCCATCCTTTTCGCCATAGAAATCCTTGAGGTAGGGGTTGCCGACGTTGTCGAAGATGACCTTGCCCCCGATCCTCTGGGCCAGGACGTTGGCCAGCTGGGTCTTCTTCGACCGGAAAACGCCCTCGACGGCGATATGTTTGAACGGGATCTCGAGAGCGCTCTTCATGCCCATCTTGAAAACCGATTAGTTTATAGCCGATGTCTGACTATAAGTCAACGGCCAAATCCGCCCGGCCGCCCCTAGGGCTTGGGCCCTTCCTGAGGGATGACGATCCAGGCGATGATGTAGAAGAAGGTCATGGGCAGGCCCGCCGAAACCAGGGCGATGCCGACGAAGAGCAGGCGGACGAGCGAGACGTCGAGGTCGAAATACTCGGCCAAGCCGCCGCAGACGCCGCCGAGCATCTTCTGGCTGACCGACCGATAGAGCTTCTTGGTCATGGAAATTCTCCTTTCCGGGGGAAGGCCGCGCCCTCCGCCCGTCTATTATACGTAATTCCCGCCCTTTTTGCCCTTTTCGTCTTGACTCTGCCGGTGTGCCCGGCTAGGATTGGGGAGGAGTTTTTTATCTCCCGGAGGACGGAACATGAACGGCTGGACCGGCCAGATACTGAGGGTCAACCTGACCGCGAAGACCTTTAAAAAAGAGCCGTTTTCCGAGGAATTCGCCCGGAAGTGGATAGGCGGACGCGGCTTCGCCGCCAAGATCCTTTTTGACGAGCTCAAGCCCGGGATCGACCCCCTCGGCCCCGACAACAAGTTCATCGTCGCCCTGGGCCCCATCGCCGGCATCCCCGCCCCCAACACCGGGAAAGCGGTCGTCGCCGGCAAGTCCCCGATGACGGGGGGCTACGGCGACGGCAACCTGGGAACGCGGGTCGCCGAACAGCTCCGGAAGGCCGGTTATGACGCCCTCATCGTCGAGGGCAAGGCCGAACGCCCGACGATGCTCTATATCGAGGACGACAAGGTCGAGTTCCTCCCGGCCGACGCCGTCTGGGGAAAAGGCACCTACGCCACCAACGACTGGATCTACGCAAAATACGGCAAGGGCGTCGGCGTCCTCAACATCGGACAGGGCGGCGAGAACCTGGTCCGCTACGCCGTCGTCCGCAGCCTCGAGGGCCGGGCCGGCGGCCGGACCGGCATGGGCGCCGTCATGGGCTCGAAGCTCCTCAAGGCCGTCGTCGTCAAGGGCACGAAGCCCATCCCCCAGGCCGACCCGGAGGGGATGAAGAAGGTCGGGCACGACGACCTGCGCCAAGTCCATGAGATCGACAAAAAGACCGGCTGGTCCATCCAGAGCACCAACGGCGTCCTCGCCTGGTGCAACGAGGTGGCCGCCCTGCCCGTGCGGAACTTCCGCAAGACCCACCACCCCGACGCCTGGAAGGTGGACGGCGAGCGCCTGAACAACGCCCGGATCGCGACCTACGGCTGTCCGAACTGCACCATGCGCTGCGGCATCACCATCCACGACGACGAGGGACGCGAGTCCGAGCTCGACTACGAGAATATCGGCCTCCTCGGCCCCAACCTGGAGATCTTCGACCTGCCCCAGGTCGCCTCCCTCAACTACCTCTGCGACGAATACGGCATCGACACGATGTCGGGCGGTTGCGTCCTGAGCTTCTATGCCGACGCCATCGACCACGGGGCCGTGGCCGGAGATTTCAAGTTCGGCGACGCCGCCGGGGCCAAGAAGCTCCTGGGCCTGATCGCCCGGCGCGAAGGCGAGATCGGCAACCTTCTGGCCGAGGGCTCGCTCCGGGCCGCCCGGAAGTTCGGCCACGGCTCGGAGGCATACGCCATGCAGGTCAAGGGCCTCGAGGTCGCCGCCTACAACTGCAAGTTCATCCCGGGAATGGCCCTGGCCTTCGGGGTCAGCCCCATCGGCGCCCACCACAAAGAGTCCTGGGTCATCACTTTCGAGCTCAAGCAGACCTCGCGCGACTCCTACGGCCCCGAAAAGGCCAAGAAAGTCATCGAGCTCCAGAGGATCCGGGGCGGCCTGTTCGAGTACATGGTCTCCTGCCGCTTCCCCTGGATCGAACTCGGCTGGGGCCTCGAGAATTACCCGAAATACTTCAAGCTCGCCACCGGGCTCGACTGGACCCTCGACGACTTCTGGACGGTTTCGGACAGGATCTACGCCCTGATGAAGCTCTTCTGGCTCCGGGAATACCCTCAGACCGACCGCAAGCTCGACTATCCGCCGGCCGTCTGGTTCGACCCGACCAACGCCGACACCGAAGGCCCGATCGCCGGCAAGGTCCTCGAATACGACAAGTACGACGGCCTGCTCCAGCACTACTACGACCTCCGCAGCTATGATAAACGCGGCATCCCGACCAAGGCCACCCTGGAGCGGCTGGGTCTCGCGGAAGAGGCGAAGGCGGCGGAAAAATTCGGATCGCTGACATGAAGATCACGGTCAAATTGATCGGGCCGTTCGTCCAGGCCTTCGGCTTCAGCGAGAAGGAACTGGACGTCCCGGCCGGGATGACGGCCGACGGCCTGGTCGCGCTGGTCAACATCGACAAGGCCCGGCCCAAGATCGTCACCCGGAACGGCCGGGCCGTCGCGCCCGACGAGGCCCTGGCGGATGGCGACCGAATTGTCATCTCGCCGATCTATTCGGGAGGATGAGCCTCCGACCGGCGCTTTGAAGGGGACGGCCGAGCGACAGCCTCTTTTGGAGAGCCTTTGATGAGACCCAGAGCATTCCCAATCCTCGTCGACGGGCATTGGCGGCCCGCCGGCGCTACAGAGACATTCCGGGCTGTCAATCCGGCGACGGGCGAGTTTCTCCCGGAGGAATACCCCATTTCCCCTTGGACCGATATCGCCGAGGCCCTGGCGGCAGGCGCCCGAGCTGCCTTGGCATTGGCCGCCATCGGCCCCGAGCCCGTCTCGCGTTTCCTCGAGATTTTTTCCGAGCTGGTGGAGGGACGGAAGGAAGAACTCGTCGCCGCCGCCCATCTCGAAACCGCCCTCCCGTCCGAGCCCCGCCTCGGGTCCGTCGAATTCCCGCGGCTCCTCGACCAGCTCCGCCAAGCGGCAGCGGCCTGTCGTGACCGCTCCTGGCGCCGGGCCACGATCGATACGAAAAGAAACATCCGGTCGATGTTTGGGCCCTTGGGCGGCCCAGTCGCCGTCTTCGGCCCGAACAATTTCCCCTTCGCCTATAACGCCCTCGGCGGCGGGGATTTTGCGGCGGCCATCGCCGCGGGGAATCCGGTCTTGGCCAAGTCCCACCCCGGCCACCCATCGACCACGAGAATTATGGCCGAGGCGGCCCTGGAGGCCCTTGGAGCGGCGGGGCTTCCGTCAGCCTCTGTCCAGCTTCTCTATCATTTCGCCCCGGAAGACGGCCTGCGGCTCGTTTCACACCCTTCCGTCGCGGCTGCGGCATTCACCGGGAGCCGTCTCTCGGGGATGGCCCTCAAGGAAGCCGCCGATCGGGCGGGGAAGCTCATCTACCTGGAGATGTCGAGCGCCAACCCCGTCTTCATTCTTCCGGGCGCCCTCGCCGAGCGGCCGGAGGAGATCGCCGGAGAGCTTTTCCAGTCCTGCATGCTGGCGGCCGGCCAGATGTGTACCAAGCCCGGCCTGGCCGTGCTCCTCGACAATCCAGCGGGCCGGGACTTCCTCGAACGGGTGGAGGAGCTGTTCGAAAAGTCCGAGCCTGGGATCCTGCTCGGCTCGAAAGTTCTCGATGGGCTTAAAGAAGCCACTCAGCGGCTTTCTCAAGCGGGCGCCGACTTAGTCGCCGGAGGGCAGGAGTCCTCGGGGCCCGGATTCAGGTTCCAGCCTACCCTATTCCGCATTTCCGGGGCCCTCTTCCTCCACAATCCCGCGGCCTTCCAGGTCGAATCCTTCGGCACCTTGTCGTTGATGGTCCTGGCCAAAGACATGGCCGAGATGAAGGAAATCGCTTCGCGTCTGGAGGGCCACCTCACCGGGGCGGTTTACAGCCATCGCGACGGGAGAGACGATCGGGAGTACGACGCGATCGAACCGATCCTGCGCACCAAGGTCGGCCGCTTGTTAAACGACAAGATGCCCACCGGGGTCGCCGTCTCGCCGGCCATGAACCACGGCGGGCCCTACCCTGCCACCGGCCACCCGGGATTCACCGCGGTCGGATTCCCGGCGGCTATGCTCAGGTTCGCAGCCCTCCGGTGTTACGACCATGTCCGCCCGGAACGCCTGCCGGTTGAACTGCGGAACGCGAACCCCACGGGCACGATGTGGCGCTTCGTCGACGGAGATTGGACGCAAAAATCGCTTTAAGAAACGGCGTGCTCTTCCCTCCCCGACCCGCCTGGGGCTGGGATCTGAGCCCAGAGAATCTCAGATTCCAAGATCCGGGGTCCCTATGACTAGCCGATGATCTGCTCCCCGGATCCTGGTCCAAAATGGATGCTATTTTTTTGTGTTAGAATCGGCATCCGGGAAGGGTCTTACGGCTCTGAAGCTTCAGGGGTACAAGGTTCAGGCCCCCGGGGACTTGGTTCAGGTCGATACCCTCAGGATCCGATTGATTCCCGATGAGGAGCGCTCCCATTTTAGCGCTTGGGATCAGTTCTCGAAGTTCGTTGGGATGAAGGTCTACAGGAGACAAACCAGTACGGCCGCCGCGGACTTTTTACATCATCTGAAGACGAAGTTTCCTTTTCGGATCATGGCCATCCAGATCGATGGCGGTTCGGAGTTCATGGACCAGTTTGAGAAAGCCTGCCAGAGAAAGAAGATCCTGTTGTTCCTTAATCCTCCTCACCGTCCGGAGCTCAACGGAGGGGTTGAGCGGAGTAACCGAACTCACCGGGAGGAGTTTTGCGAAGTGGAGGACGTATCGCTGGACGTTGAAGAGCATAACAAGCAGTTGACCAAGTATGAATATTGCCATAATTATATCCGGCTCCACCGGGCCCTTGGACCTGCAAGCCCCCAATGAGTATTATCTCCAGTGGAAGAGAACTCAAAGAGCCCAAGTGTCACAGATGTGCTGACCCCAGTCATTTCCTTGACAACCAAATTTATTTCAGTAAAAATTATCGCGAAAGGGGAAACAAATGAGAAAAATTCGGTTAGGATGTTTAATTTTGATCTTGCTCTTTTTTGCGGGAATCCTATCTTCGCAGGAAACAGAGAAGTGTCTGGTAACAACCGCCACGGCTGAAGGGGTTACTCCTCTCGGAAGTTACAAGTTCGGGACTATCGATACAGTAAATCTCCAGAACGGGAATCTCGTCCTGAACATTCCTCTTCTTTCCATTGATGGAAGGGGGATAGATGCAGGCATCTCCCTCGTTTATAACAGCCGAATTTGGAAATGGCGCGATCCCGTCAAGCCGACTTTGCCTCCTATATGTGTCATGATACCGCAAAGATACGATGGCCTTCCCGTCGGTTGGCAGCTCAGTATCCCCAAGATGAAATACAGGCAAATCCCGACCTATTATGACAAAACTTATACCGAGTACACATTATTGGAAAATGGCGCGGCCCATAATTTCACCAACGAATTGAAAATAAGCTCCGGCGGCGGGATTACTAAGCACATACAAAAAGGATACACGTTTGACTCCACATATATGACTTTTAACATTCCAAACAGCAGTCTCACGAATTACGTCATAAAGCGGGATGGAACAGCCATATTCTTTAGAGGGCTCTTTGGCAGGCCATCGAGATATCCTCTGAAGATAGAGGATAAAAACGGAAACTTCATTAGTTTCTTCCTGGGAAGCGAAGAAGGTTACGCCGGCGACGTGGCGAACCTTATTACCTCCATTGAAGATACACAGGGAAGAAGGATAAGATTCAATTACGATGAAAACGCTCGGTTAACGTCCATTGAATATGTCGATACCAACGGAGCCATCAGGCGCATACAATTCCAATATGGAACGGTCAGAATAGAGTGGGACGGCAAAGATTGGGGGAATCCATATCAACATGTAAGCTATGACACCATCGCCCTCTCAAAGATTATCCTGCCGAACGGGCTGGCCTACGAATTTGAATACGATACTGCTTTGAATCAAGGCAGAGGTCAAGTCACCTCCATAATCCTGCCCACCGGCGGAAAGCTACGCCACACCTATGGAAAGTCTCAACTTCCTGGAGAGAGCATGCTTTATGATGTCGTCATAAAAAAAGAGGAGATAGAAAATCAGATATCAAACACCGGGCAGTACCAATATAGTTGTCCTAATCCACATGGCGGCCCCGGCACTTATCCACTAACCACATCGGCTATCGACGCTCTGGGAAACCAGATCAAGCACACTTTCATGAGCATAACAGACGACGGCGATATCGTTGAGGCGAAAAGGGAGATATTCGAAGGCTCAGGGGAGTCGGGGACGCTCATCAGAAAAGTAATATTATCGTGGGATACCGGCGATAGCTTTCAGGGCCCGGTTTCGGAATCGATATCGAAATCCTTCGTTTGTGTCAATCCGCGCGTAACAACGGAAACGATGTACCTGTATGACACATCACCTCCGCAAGGCCACGCCGTTTCTTATAGCTATAGGATTAACCCGAATCCAAGATACTGCCCTGACGGAAACCCCATCGAGATAAGGGAGCGCAAGTTTTCCGGGGAAGTCTACATTCCAGAAAACTCCGTACTGCTGAAGAAAAAATTATTGGAATACCTTCATTCGACTAATACCGCATACTACAATTTCAACCTGCTCGACCTGCTATCCAAAGAAAGAACCCTCGATCCTTCGGGAAACACGGTTTCGGAAAGACGGTTTGAGTATGACGGCTTCTCGCTGACGTCCGCTGCTGCAATACATCACGAGACGCCCGTGAACGGCAATTACAGGGGGAATCCGACCAGGACAATATCGAAGCTGTTCACCGGATCGGATATAATCACCGAGAATTATTACGATGTATTCGGAAATGCGATCAAGTCGAAGGACGGAAGGGGCAACGAGATTGTTTACACATATACATCAAATAATCATTTTGCCTATCCTGAGGTCATAATCAATTCCAAGGGGCACCAGACATCATACACTTACAGTCTACACACCGGCGCCCTGCTTTCCTCGACGGATCCCAACGGAAACAGAACCGAGCTTTTTTATGATTTGATGGGAAGGCTCAGGGAAGTCAGGAATCCCGACGGCGGAGGCTCTACCTATACTTACAACGATACGCTTCCTCTTTCTATTATGACCAGTACGAAGCTCTCTGCCGGCCGGTCATTAGTATCCCACGTATTCTATGACGGATTTGGGAGGCCGCATCTCACGAGAACGGCTGACCCGGAAGGGGATGTCCTTACCGGGACATCTTATGATCCTCTTGGAAGGAAGTCCCGTGAATCCAACCCTTACAGAGATGGGGAGAGCCCGTCTTTTACAGAGTATCAAAACGATGCTCTCGGCAGAATTACCAAAACAACTTATCCTGACGGTAACTTTATCGAATATCAATATTCAGGTTATTTGACAAAGGCTTACGATCAGACGGGGAGGTGGAGGGAATTTCAATACGATCCCCTTGGGGATCTTATATCTGTAAATGAAAATGGGCTGAATACGACCTCATATCAATATGGTGTTTTAGGCAACCTTCTTCAGGTTTCCCAGGGGGACAGGATAAGGACTTTTGCCTACGACTCTTTAAGCCGGCTTATCTCCGAAACCCATCCCGAATCGGGGGCGGCCTCATATATATACGACTTCAACTCGAATCTAATCGACAAGACGGATTCAAGGGCGATTCACACATCGTATACTTATGATTCCCTTGATCGAGCGCTGTCAAAAAGTTATACGGACAGTACCCCTGCCGTGAACTATTCTTATGATGGAGAGAACCTTCTTGGCGTCACTTCCCAGAATCCGAAAGGAAGACTTACGGGGATAAGCGTTCCACGGCTAAAAGAGGCATATTCCTACGACAAGATGGGAAGACTCATCAATGAGGTTAAAGAGATCGATGGACAAAGATTCGAGATATCCTATGCTTATGACCTGGCAGGTAATCTCATTTCCGAGGTTTATCCGTCGGGAAGAGCTATATCAAGGGAGATGAATTCGGCGGGAAGGATAACCCGCTTAAGGGACGAAACCCGTGTAAGAGATGTAATTTCCGGCATAAGCTATGCTCCCTTTGGAGCCATCAGTCAGAAGACCTGTGGGAACGGGCTCATCAACACGATATCCTTCAACAACCGGCTTCAGCCCACAAGGATAAAACACGGCAACGTTGTTGACCTTTCTTATGCTTACTATGATTCCAATGGAAAGAATAACGGCAATGTTATTGGAATAGCAGATAACACATCCCCTTCCAAATCTACGGGCTATGCTTATGATGCACTGAATCGTCTTATGTCAGCTTCCTCTCCCGCTTGGTCCCAGGCCTTCAACTACGATATCTATGGGAACGTGTTAAGCAAACAAGGGACGGGCGGCGCTCCTTCGGCCGCCTTCACATACAGCCAGAAGAATCAGATAAACGGATTCAACTATGATCCCAACGGCAATCTAATCAGTGACGGCACCCATTCCTTCAACTACGACGCCAACAACCAAATAAAAGATACGGGGGTTCATGTTTATGTATATGACTCAAAAAGCAATAGAGCAATAAAGGAAAAAAATATTGTTCCTAAGGAAGTTAAATACTACATTTATGACAAGAACGGTCTCCCCATAGCTGAATACCTGAAGACAGGTTCAAATCCCGTCTCCTGGAAAAAAGATCTTATCTACCTCGGTTCCAATCTCGTTCAATCTGCAGAAAATCCTTCTAGCCAAACATTCTCTCTGCCGCCTGCTGATATTATTCTCTATTACCATCAAGACCATCTTGGGAATAACCGAATTGTGACGGCCCAGAATGGAAGCATTGTGGAAACACATGATTTCTACCCCTTTGGCGAAGAAATTGCAACGCAGCCTCAGAACAAGGACCAATATCTCTTCACAGGAAAACCGAGAGATATGGAAACAGGACTGGATTATTTTGGAGCAAGGCATTATTCTTCGGCTATAGGAAGATTTTTCTCGCCTGACATAGCTCCACCAAACTATAAAGACCCGCAAACCCTCAATGGATATTCCTACTGTAGAAACAATCCTGTTCGATATTTAGATCCGACTGGAGAATACGGGATAGATGTTCATTATTATCTTACTTATACCTTAGCCGTATTATCAGGTTTTTCGAAGGAAGAAGCACAGATCATCGCCACTTTTAATCAATATGTGGATGATAATTCCGCAACTACTGCAGATCCGTGCGTAAGCCTTCTTGGGGCCGCAAACAAAACCCAGAGAAGAGAATGGCATTTTAATCCAGACGGCGGAGAGGCTGCATTTAGTCGTGCAGTTGAATATGACTCATTAGTATTCTTCGGTGCGGCCCTGCATGTCATGCAAGACTCAAGACACGCTCACGGAAAAATGGTTGCCGAAGGAAAGACAGGACATGCCTGGGAAGGCAAAGCCCCTGATAGAACTTCCGCTGATCCCACTACGGCCGGGAAGATGACTGCGGCTACTCTTCAAACAATTAACAGGTTCAGATCCATGATGGGTCTCCCAGTTATATTAGCAACGTTTGACAAAATAACTAATGAGTTATTAGAGAAATTCAATAAAGAAACTGATCCCAAAAAGAAGATTTCAATCCTCGAAGAAATATTGGGGCAGAAAATCCCAAAATATCAGAGACCAAACGCGTGGGTTATGAATTTTGTTTTGTGGAAGCAAGCTGGGAGGGCGCAGAACCCGGGATGGGTTATCGGTTGGGAGATAACAAGATGAAAAGCATAGGAATTTTAATCTTTGTAACTTTAATAATTGGATGTGCTCGAATAAATGAGAGAACGGATCTGGAATATCTAAAAAGCGAAGAGAATCTAAGAGCAAGGGTAGAGAAGTTTAATAGATATATGAATGAAAAAAGGTTTAAAAAGATAGTAAAGGAATATTTGTATTGGGAAACAGAGAAAACAAGAGAGGAAATCAAAGAAGAAGCCGAAGGTTGGAAAAGCGAAGCTTGGTTTATAAGATTAGAGCATAAAATTGAGACCATAAAGCTGCTAAATGACGTTGCTTATATTTTTATTGAAACCATTTTATATCCCGATGGGGAGATCGGGAGATATTTAGAAACTTGGGTGTTCAAAAAAAACAACTGGTATCGAAAGGATATTTGCTTGCTTCACAAAGATGCCTGCAAGGACTTTCCCATAATATTTTCAAATGTCCAGATTGAAAGGATAAATTTCACAACGGTCCGGATAAGCTGGGAGACCGATGAAGAAGTGGAAGCGGAGATTAGATACTGGAATTATGAGGAGTACAAAAGGCCAATAAAGAAGGTGTCTCTACCCGGCCTCAAGAAGAAACACGAGGGAACTCTTTCCGATCTTTACTATGATGCACTTTATTATTTTAAACCCTGGGCAGTAAAGGATAATAAAAGTTGCCACTCTAACGAAATAGCTTATCAGACCGGGGGGGAAGACGATTGGCGAAGTCGCTCCGACGGTTTTATTATTAAACTAATTCTCTCCACAAAGAATGCTGAGGAAACTCTTCAGCAGATAGATAATGATTTAGCCAGGGGTTCGGAAAGCAATCTATTGGAAGTGGATGGCGAAATCGCCCAGAAAATAGCCAATGAAAGCGGGTATGCATTCTCTTATGGAGTCTCTAAATCTCAGGAGGTTTATCTTGATGCCGAAATCTTCAGGTCTGAAATGGATCCAATCTCACTGAAAATCTTGGAAGAGAAAAACGGGAAATATCTTATATCTGAAGAGTCCGAAATAAAAATAGTTGCACCCGAAACCAAAGAAACCATAGAAAAAGCAGAGAAAATGTGCCCAGACTGCAAGAATAAAAAAACCATCATATACTACGGTACATGCTTTTGGGGACGACCAACTCTTTTTTTCTACGCTAATAGCTATTATGATTATATCATCCAGATTCCCAGATATTTTGTAGAAAGAGCCTCGTTATCGGAAATCGGCAAGAAATATGGGCTTACGATAGAAAGAGAAGAAGATGTTATTGAGTGGTTAAGGAAAAAGGATCGCAAGAAATAAAACCAATATATATTTTTACAAGAAAAGAGGCTAATTTGCCTGATGCCCAAATAAGTATAACAATTACGCGCGATAGAGGAAGCATAGTAATGACCACATGGGAATATAATTGGGAGAAAATGCTAACAAGAGACTATTGATGAGGAAGAATAGAAAAGTTAATGCTGCAAAAAAATTCATTGAAGACCATGGGCTCTACACACGTTTGATCATTAGTGGCATCTTTCTTTTTGGGGCTTACCTTATTATTTCCGTACAGCCCCTTTTTATGCCAACTTTTATTACAGCGGTCATTGGTTGCATATCCTCAATTATTTATTTTCTCCATAAGCTTCCTGTCCCTTTTGAAGGTTTTGGGAGATTCCTTGAACCTTTTGAGCTTATTAAAGAAGAACGAAAGGTTCTTTCATTTTTAAAAGGTGAGGCCGGGAAAATAAATGTTATTAAAACCACTATTGGGATCGCTCTTATTTTAGTCCTTTTTGAATTAATGGCTCCCAAAAAACCGGTCTATAACCATGATGTTGCTAGGATTATCATGCATATGTCCGCCGTATTGGTAATATTTTGGTTTACTGCCAGATACGTTGCCCAAGCCATGAATATATTAATCGCATATAAAAATTGGGATCTCATACAAATGACAATTGAGCCATGGCCGATTGATAAGCCTTACAGGACTCCGATCTTTAGCAAGAGGAAGGAGTTAGGTATTGAAGAATATAGAAGGCTTTTAATGGAAGTTTCGGAAGAAGATGATTCAGTGAAGGGATTTCTCAGGACACATCCTTTTGAGAACTTAGCTCTTTTCTTTAAACAGGATTGGTATTCAGAAAAAAACCTTAGAATGATATCTGAATTGGAAAGCCCGACTGAATATTTTGATTTTCTTGAAAAGCTAGCTGAGCGCAATAAATATTTCAGCAAATTCGCTATGGGCATATTAATAGGTGGATTGTATTCCCGCCTGAAAGAGAATCCCCGCGATTATTATAACAGTTATGAGCGCGTGCTCTTGAAAGCAGAAGGAAACTTGTTGGATGAATTTAAAGAAGATGGATTCTTAGAGTTCTTCCTTGAGAACGTAGAATATGTTTTGGGCAAGATTGAAAAGGATCCAAACTGGAAGGTGAAAGTTGAAAAAATCTGCTCAATATTGAGTCGATACGAGCTGAAAGAACTGATGGAGAAACTTCCAGAGACATTGTTTGGCCTGGAATTTAAGAATATCGTTGAAATGTCGTTGGAGAAGAAACCAAAGAAGAAGTAACCAAAAACCTGATAATGTGTTCGGCATTTAAAGAGGGAGATCAGCAAATATGAAATTTAGGTTTGCTTTGGCGGAACACGGTGGCCCTAATATTACAATCGAAGAATCCATTTGGTTCGGCAAGGTTAGGGTGTATGTTAATGACATCGAACTCAAAAGGCTCAAAGAGAAAGATAAAGCATTCTTAATCCAGATGAACGACGGCTCCTTCAGAAAAATGATTGTGAAAAACAGCATCTTTGATTATGTGCCAAAGGTATTTATGGATGAAAAAGAAATCCGCTTGGCCAGGAAGCTGCATGGGTACGAGCAAATTATGGCCGGAATCCCTCTGCTTTTGGTCTTCGTTGGCGGAGTATTGGGAGCAATCTTCGGCGTTTTAGGAGCATTTTTCAATTTCAGGATATTGAGGACGGAATATTCTTTGGCAAGTAAGATCTTGTTCATACTGGGAATAACCTCGATTTGTGTTATAGGATATCTCATGAGTGTCATTATTTTTAACACTTTGATAGGACGATGAACGGATTTCATCGCTGCGGTTTTTGCAAATCGTTATGTAGGGTCTGCTGAAAAAGTGGATAACTTTGCGTAAACAATTGACAATAATATAATTGTATGAGATATTACGGATCGATTCAAGTGGGGCTTCAGGCCTCGCAGGAGCCCAGGGAGCCACTTGTGCTGAGGGATCCCGGCTGCGAGTATCCCGACGGACAGCGGCCAACCCTTCCGCTGCGAGCCGGCCAGCGATCCGGCGGGAGTCGATCGCCGCGTTGGAGCGTGGACGAAATAGGTTGAAAGAGGCGCGGGCCTTCAGACAGGGGCCCGGAGCAATTGGCTAGTTTTTTTGGCTAGTTGGATACTAAGAACGGCTTAAAATGACTTAAAACGGCTTAATCAATTCGGGCCGCATTTGCACCCATAAGCGATTGATAATGAAGGATAATATGAGGGGAATGAAGGGCTTAGGCCCGGAAAACCGGCCTACCCTGTAACATGACGACCTCTCATTTTGACCAATAGCTCGACGACGAGGTTGGCCTGCATGGCCGCGACCAGGGCGACACGGGGAGCCATCGGGCTGACGCCCTTCGGGCACTGGCTCTCCTCGTCGCCGCAGATGTAGAGATTCCCCATCCGGCGGGTGTGGATCTTCCGGTTCCCGCCATAGCCGGCCAGTCCCGAAGCCGCGACGATGGGCCGGCCGGGGAACTTCGACAGGCTGGCCTCGATGAGCATCTCCTTGGCCTCGGCCCGGTCGAAGGCCTCGACGAGGACGTCGACCCTAGCGAAGATCCGTGCCGCGTTCCGCCGCGTGACCCGGACGTCGTGGACCTCGTAAAGCGAATAAGGGTTGATAGCCAGCAGGTTGTTGCGCAGCGCCTCGACCTTCCTCTCCCCCACCTGGTCGATCGTGTACTGCTGGCGGTTGAGGTTGGAGGGTTCGACCTTGTCGTGGTCGGCAATGACCAGGCGCCCGACCCCGGCCCGGGCCAAGGAGACGGCCACATTGGACCCCAGGCCGCCGGCGCCGGCGATGCCGACCGAGCTCTGCCGCAGGACGGCCAGGACGGCCGGTTCCCTGCAAGAGAAAAACTCCCGAGCGAAGGCAAGCGAGTCGGGTTTCAGCGTGGCTTTCATCGGCTTCAGCGCGGCTTCGCGGCCGCCTCTTTCCTATCGATGACCAGCTCGATCCTCTTCGGCTCGGGATCGATCCCGCTCAAGGACGTGACCATGCCCAGGACTGTCTTTTCGATGAACGTCCGGACGAACGGGTTTAGATTGACCTCCCGGCCGTCCACTTCGAGCTTGATATCGGCCATGTTGCCCTCCTCCAGGTTAAGGATCAAATCGCAGATCGCCGACGTTTCTTCGGGCTTGAAGTCGGGGACCTGGAGCCCGTCGGGCAGGGGGAAATCCGCAACGACAGCGAGAAGCTCGTCGGGGCGGCTGACCAGGACTTCGGAGAGGCCAGCCCGCAGGACTTCTATTCTGGGCAGTCCGGCGGCCTCCTTTCCGCCCTCGACGAGGACGATGTCCGCGTCGGGGAAAAGCCGGCCGGCCAGCGCCGCGATGTCCGCGAGCGGCGACTTGCTCAACGCCGCCCAGCCTTCCGGCGAGACCATCGCCACACCGTCGGCGCCCGCCCTGGTGAAATCCGCGGTGTCCTTCCCCTCGGTGTCCAGGGAGAAGCCGTGCGAACAGCGCTTGACGGCATACGCCCTCAGCCCTCTTCTCTTCAATTCCCCGATGAGCCGGATGATGAGCCGCGTCTTCCCGCTCTCCGAAAAGCCGACGACGGCGACGATCTTCATCCCGTTTTTAATAGCACACCCCCCAAGGCAAGTCAAAGCGGGCAGAGACGAAATCCCGGGTTGCTTTCCGGCCGGACTGGGATATAATCCCTCTCTTTACCGCCCGAAAGAGAGGCCCGGCATGAACATCTGGAAAACGAAAACTCCGGCCCAGATCGTTGAGGCCGCGCAGCATACGCAGCTCAAGAAAAACCTGACCGCCGTCGACCTGGCCGCCCTGGGCATCGGCTCCGTCGTCGGGACGGGCATCTTCGTGGCCACAGGGCAGGGGGCCCAGCTCGCCGGCCCCGGCATCCTTCTCTCGTTCATCATCGCCGCCGTCACCTGCGGCTTCTGCGCCCTGACCTATTCGGAACTGGCCTGCATGTTCCCGGTCGCCGGCAGCACCTACTCGTATTCCTACGTCGCCTTCGGCGAGGTCATCGCCTGGATCATCGGCTGGGACCTCATGCTCGAATACCTCGTCGCCGCGAGCGCCGTGGCCTCGGGCTGGTCGACGACGTTCATCGGGCTCATCCAGAGCGCCGGGGTCAAGCTGCCGAAGGCCCTCCTGATCCCTCCAATCACCACGGTTAACCATAAGATCGTCCTATCGGGCGGCATCGTCGACGTCCCGGCCATCGTCATCACCCTTCTCATCACCTGGATCCTCTACATCGGCATCCGCGAGAGCGCCAAGATTAACAACATCATCGTCCTCGTCAAGATCGCCGTCATCCTCCTCTTCATCTTCCTCGGCGCCCGCCACATCAGCCTGGCCAACCTCCAGCCCATGATGCCCTTCGGCTGGAAGGGGGTCATGGCCGGCGCGGCCATCATCTTCTTCGCCTATATCGGCTTCGACGCCGTCTCCACGGCGGCCGAGGAGACCAAGAACCCTAAAAGGGACGTCCCGCTCGGGCTCATGCTCTGCCTGGGCGTCGTCATCGTCCTCTACGTAGCCGTCACATTCGTCCTGACGGGCATCGTCCCCTACAAGCAGATCGATGTCGGCAACGCCCTGCCGGCGGCCCTGGCCAGTATCGGCATCCGGTGGGGCGGGGCCCTGGTCGCGACGGGGGCCATCATCGGGATGATCTCGACCCTGCTGGTTACGCTCTACGGCCAGATCCGCATCTTCATGGTCATGGCCCGCGACGGGCTCCTGCCGGCGGCTTTCGCCAAGGTCCACCCCAAACATCAGACCCCTCATATCTGCACCTGGATCACCGGCATCGCCACGGCGCTCATCGCCGGCCTCTTCCCCCTGCCCATGATCATCGACCTCTGCAACATCGGCACGCTGTTCGCTTTCATCCTCGTTTCCGTTGGCGTCGTCGTCCTGAGGAAAACACGGCCGGAAGTCGAGCGGAAGTTCAAGACGCCCGGCGTCCCCTTCACACCGATGATTACGGTCGCCTTCTGTTTCTACCTGATGGTCAGCCTGCCGAAAGTGACATGGATCCGGTTCGGCATCTGGCTGCTGGCCGGATTGGCGGTTTATTTCATGTACGGCGTCCGCCACAGCAAGCTGCAGAAGCCGGCCACTGAGAACTGAGCGTTTTTAAGGGAGGATGAAGGATTTAAGCCAGGCCGAGGTCCTTGTCGATGCCCTGCATGGCAACGATGGCGATGGATAGGAACTCGTCGAGCTCCAGGCCGAGGTTGCGGCTCTCCTCGATCTCCTCGCGGCGGGCGCCCTTGGCAAAGCTCTTTTCCTTGTAGCGCCGCTTGACGAACTCGAGGTCGATGGACCTGATCTTCTTGTCGGGGTGCATCAGGGTCGCGGCGATGATCAGCCCGGTCAGCGGGTCGACGGAATAGATGGCCCAGTCCATAGGCGACTCGCACGGCACTTTGCCGGCGTGGGCCTGGACGGCGTGGATGACCGGCTCGGCGATGCCCTTCTCCCGAAGGACCTTGACCGTTTCCGTGGTGTGGTGCTCGGGGCTTTTTTCCGTCACTTCGTAATCGAGGTCGTGGAGGATGCCGGCCAGGCCCCAGGGCTCGGGGTCGTGCCCCAGCCGGAGGGCGATGGCGCGCATACAGGCTTCGACCGATAGGCAGTGCTTGACCAGGTTTTTGTTCTTGAGATGCTGTCTAAGCAGGTCTAGGGCTTCTTCACGATTCATCGGCATTTTCCTTCCACGTCTTCCGGCATTTCTTCTTCCCGGCCGTTTATTTTAGGGCGGCGGGACGGACTGTCGCAGCGGCAGCTCAGTTGTAATCCTCCATGACCGCCCGGTCTTCTTTCATCAAATCGCCGGCGATCTCCGCCATCTTCATGTCGCCCCAATAGGGCAGAAGGCTGTGGGCCTCGAAATACTTCAGGGGGATGGGATGCGTGCCGACGACCACGGGGAGACCGTAGCGCGTCTCGATGAACTGCTTGAACTGAGGAATGTAAGGGCAGGGCGGGTAGCCGACGACGAACCCGGTGGCCAGGTGGATGACCTCGGCCCCGTTCTTTTTCATCTCCTCGGGGACGTACTCGATATTGCCGCCGGGGCAGCCGCCGCAATTCGAGAATCCGACCACTTCGACGGGCTCGTCCTTGGGATAACGGGCGAACCCGCCGGCGCGCTCCCGGACGGCCCGGAAACACTTCCCGCCGCCGCAGGACTGGTAGCGGCCGCAGATGATGATCCCGATCTTTTTCATGTTGTCCTCCGCGTCGGCTTCGTTAGGATAACCCAACGGCGGGGATGCTGTCTACGATGATCCTAAAAGCCGGGGGAAAGGGCTCCCGCCAAAGCGGCTGAGGTAGCCGATTGCGGCCTGAGGAAAGCCAGGCGCTGGCATCCCGATTCCTCATCTCCCGCGATTAGGACGACGAAGGGCGATGCCCAGAGAGCGCCGGCCGCGAGAGGACCGGAGGCGAGGTGCCCGCCGAGGCGCTTTCCAGTCGAGAAATCGAGAGCCACGAGGCTCGGGCCGCCCGAAGAAACGAGGATCATAGGCCCGGCGGCGGCCAGGTCATGGACGACCCTCGACGGGACCGCCTCCCAGGAAAGGATCGAGCCGCCCCGACGGGAGATAAAGTAGATGACGCTGTTCGAGGCCGCGAGGGCGAGCCGCCGGCCGTGAATGAGAGCCGGATGAAGCGGGGCGCCCTGAAGGCGGCGGGCCCAGATTTTCTTGCCGGTCGCGGCATTCAGGCAATAGAAGAACCGGTTCCCCGTGCCGAAATAGAGCCGGCCGTCAGCGACAGCCGGATCGACGGCTATCGCCCCCTTAGCGGCGAATTCCCAAACGAGCTTTCCCGTATGGTCGAGGGCCCGGAGCCTGCCATCGGCGGCGCCGAAGATGACCATGTCCCCAACGAACACCGGTCCGGCCGTGACGGCCGCGGCAGAGGCAGCGACCGGGTACTCCCATACCTGTTCCCTACTGGCCGAGAGGTCGAGCGCCCTGACCTTCCCGCTCGCCGTCCCGAAATATATTCTCCCGCGATTTTCCCGGACCGGGGAGGTCACGTCCTCGTCAACCTGTTTCTTGAGGACAAGCGAGCCCCTGAAGTCGAGGACGTAAATGACGTTCTCGTCGTCGCGGAGAAGGATATGGTTCTCGCCGAGCTCGGGCGATGCGGAGACAGTGTGTTCGGCCTTGAACTTCCAGAAGATCTGGCGGGCCGGGACGACGACAGCCATCAGAAACCCTTCCCGGGTAGCGAAATAGACGATCCCGTCCCGCGCCCGCGGCTGTCCGGCGACGGTTCCCTCGATCTCGAGCGTCCCCGCCTCGACAAGGGGGAAACGGACAGCCGAAGGGTCGACCAGCGGCCCTTTCCGCGGAACCGCACAGTTGATCGCGGTAACGCCTAGGATGATGAGCACGCTGAAAAACTTGATCTTATTCATGCGTCAATGGGGATTATATAACAGAAACCTTCTCTACTTCTTCCCTTTCAGTCCAATGGTTTGCAACGGAACAAGGCAAGGGATGGCTGGCAAGGAATTCACGTCGTGCAAGGGTGTTCTCAGAGGAGGCCGTGAGAACAGGGGCTGAGGGTATCGTCGGAGGGAACGCATAAGGACGGTGCGCAGGGGCGATGCCCGGAGGAGGCGGTTGAGGGCTGAGCGGGCACGGATGGCAAAGAGGGACAGCCCCCGCTGGGGACAGTCCCTCTTTGCCAGAGCGAAGCCCGGATACCAAGCGGCCCGGCTCGCCGGGACGGGCCGCGGCCAACGGAGTGGCGCGCCCCGAGCTGAAAAGTCCTTAGGGCGAACGAAGACGATCCCCGCGGCCCTCTTTTGCAAGGGCGGACCGAAACTGGTATCATTTCCGGCTGAGAGCCGGGCATGGTCAATTACATTCTGCTGTACAAGATCCGCAGGATCGTCAAGAAGATCCTCAAGGACAAGATCGCCGACGACGAGATCGCCACCACCCCGAAATCCTGCATCGGCTGCCTGGCCGACGACATCAGCTGGGAAGTTTATTACCTGTTCAAGGAAAAGGAAGACAAAGCGGGCGGGCCGGAGCACGACGGCTGACGCCTAGGTCTTCTCGCCGCTCCGGATCTTCTCTTTCAGAGCATCCCACCACTCCATCCGCTTCCGGACCTCTTTCTCGAAGCCGAGCTTGCCGGGTTCGTAGTACTTCCGGCCCTTCAGCCGCTCGGGCATAGTCTCCATATCGGTCGTCGCGAGGACGTTGTCGTGGGCGTACTGATAGTCCTGGCCGTAGCCGATCTCCTTCATCAGGGGCGTCACCGCGTTCCGGATGTTGAGGGGGACGGGCTCGTGAGGGCTCCTTTCGACGTCCTTCTGGACGGCGCCGTAGGCCGTGTAGATGCGGTTGCTCTTGGGCGCGGAGGCGAGGTAGACAACGGCCTCAACCAGGGCCAGCTCCCCTTCCGGCGAGCCGAGGAAGTCGTAGGCGGCCTTGGCGTTCAGCGTGATGGCCAGGGCCTGCGGGTCGGCCAAGCCGATGTCCTCGGAGGCGAAACGGACCATGCGCCGGGCGACGTAGAGAGGGTCTTCGCCGGACGCCAGCATCCGGACGAGCCAGTAGAGTGAGGCGTCGACATCGCTGTTGCGCAGGCTTTTATGGAGGGCCGAGATCAGGTTGAAATGCTCCTCGCCCGACTTGTCGTAGAGGAGCGTCCTTTTCTGGAGGGCCTCCTGGACGTTCTCTATCGTGATCGTCTTGCCTCGGGCCAGGCTGGCCGCGATCTCCAGCGTGTTCAGGGCCCGGCGGGCGTCGCCGTTGGCGAAATCGACGAGCATGTCCAGGGCGCTCGGATCGATAGTGAGGCCCGACGCGCCAAGACCGCGCTCCTTGTCTTCGAGCGCGTCATGGATGATCCGGGCGAGCGCCTCGCGGTCGAGTTCCTTCAGGACGAGAACGCGGGTCCGGGAAAGGAGCGGGGCGATGACCTCGAAGGACGGGTTCTCCGTCGTCGAACCGAAGAGGATGATGTCCCCTTTCTCGACGTAGGGCAGGAAGGCCGCCTGCTGGGCCTTATTAAAGCGGTGGATCTCGTCGATGAACAGGACCATGGGCTTGCCGAAGAGCTTCCGCTGCTGCTCGGCCCGGGCCATGAACTCCTTGACCTCCTTGATCCCGGAGAGGACGGCGCTGAAGAACTCGCAGGGCAGGTCGAATTGGCGGGCCAGCATGTAGCCAAGGGTGGTCTTGCCCGAGCCCGGCGGGCCCCAGAAGATGATGGAGACGAGCCGGTTCGACTCGATGAGCTCGGAGAGAAGCTTGCCCTTGCCCAGAATGTGGTCCTGGCCATAGACGCGGTCGAAGGTCTGAGGCCGCATCCGTTCGGCCAGGGGAGTATGGGTTTGCTTTTCCTGACCTCTTTTCTTCTTATCCATGGACGGCGCCAGGCCCGGATTATATCACAACCGCCCGCCGGCCGGACCACGGCGGTACGGGCGGAAAGGCCCCCGCGCGTCAGTGACGCGCCTTGACCAAACCCCGAGGAAATGCTAATGTTGGCCTCTCGATGCGCGTGAAAAAAGAAAACGTTCAGGCTAATCTCTTCAAGGACGAAAAATCGAAGACGAAGCTCGTCTACAAGCTCGCCGAGGTCAGCCGGATGACGGACGTCGACGCCGAGACGCTGGCCTCGTGGGAAGAGGAATTCCCTTTTCTCAACGCCGGCCTGACGGGGAGCGGCGAGAAATTCTTCCGTCAACAGGACGTGGCCATCATCGCCCGGATCAAGGAGCTCATGGCCGGGAAAACCCTGACCAGGGCCGGGATCAAGCGGAAGATCGAGGACGAGTTCGGCCTCTTCCGTTCCAACCCCGTCCATCCCGAGAGGCTCCGCAAGGCCCTCAACAACGTCCGCGACGAGCTCCAGGACATCGTCTCCGCCCTCGACGACGGACGGAAAAAAAAATTATAACTCGCCCTGTTTCTGCTATAATAAGGGGCTCCGGTTCGGGACGTGGCGCAGCCCGGTAGCGCACATGCTTGGGGTGCATGGGGTCGGCGGTTCAAATCCGCCCGTCCCGACCATTTCTCTCATCTTTCGAGGGCTACTCATATGAAGATCACAAAAGACAAAAACACGGAAGACCTGAAGGCCCGGGCTATCGACCTGGCCGGGCTCGTCAATTACCAGGCCGGCGCCATCGTCAGCCGTGAGGTCGTCAGCCAGCCGACGGGAACGGTGACCGCGTTCGCCTTCGATGAGGGCGAGCAGCTGAGCGAGCATACGGCGCCATTCGACGCCATGGCCATCGACCTCGACGGCGAGGCGGACATCACCATCGGCGGCAAGGTCAACCGGGTCAAGCCGGGCGAGATGATCATCATGCCGGCCGCCGTACCGCACGCTCTCCGGGCCGTGACGCGGTTCAAGATGCTCCTCGTCATGATCAAGAAACCGGCGTGAAGAAAGCCCCGAAGTCCGGGGCAGCCGCCCGCCGCCCCCTCATCCTCCTGACCAACGACGACGGCTTTTACCACGAAACGATCCAGATCCTGTACCGCCGGCTTCGGGACCTGGGCCAGACGTACATCGTCGCGCCGGACCGGGAAAAAAGCGCCTGTTCGCTGGCCATCACCCTCCGCCGGCCGCTTCGCATCCAACGCGTCAAGCCGAGGGTATGGGCCGTCGAGGGGACGCCCGGCGACTGCATCTATTTCGCCCTCCAGAAGCTCCTCCCCCGCCGCCCCGACCTCATCATTGCGGGGATGAATCCCGGACCGAACCTCGGACAGCAGGACATCAACTACTCCGGGACCGTCGCCGGAGCGATACAGGGGACGTTCCTCGGCATCCCGTCGATAGCCGTTTCTCTTCTTCCCGACGCCTCGGGCCGCTCCGACATGACGTTCGCCGCGGACGTCGTCCGGACGATCGCCGCAAGCGTCCTGACTTCGGGTCTGCCGCCGGGGACGGCCCTCAACATCAACATCCCGCCGCCGCCGGTCAAGGGCGTCAAGATCACCCGCCTCGGCTGGAAGTTCTACAACCCGGAGATCATCGAGAAGACCGACCCGCGCAACTCGTCCTACTTCTGGATCGGGACCGGAGTTCCCAAGCGGGTCGGCGACGCCGGCACCGACGTCATGGCCGCTCATGAGGGCTACATCTCGCTGACCCCTTTGCACACCGACATGACCGCCCACCACGTCCTGTCCTCACCGAAACTGCGCCGTCTGGCCAAAGCGCTTTCCGAGTTCTAACGTCGCCGGCGATTCCTACTTTTTCTTCCGGTGGCGCAGGTACTCGGTCACGATGGGGACCGTCGATAGGGCGATGATAGCCAGGATGGCCAGGGAAAAATTCTTTTTCACGACCGGGATGTTGCCGAAGAAATATCCGGCGCCGACGAGCAGAACGACCCAACCGACCCCGCCGACGACGTTGTAGACGATGAAACGGCCGTAGGACATCCGGCCGATGCCGGCGACGAACGGCGCGAACGACCGGATGATCGGGACAAACCGTGCGATGATGATCGTCTTGCCGCCGTGCTTTTCGTAGAAAGCGTGCGTCCGGTCGAGGTGCTCTTTCTTGAAGAAACGCGCCTTCTCCTTGGCGAAGACCTTGGGCCCGACGCAGTGGCCGATCCAGTAATTGACGGTGTCGCCGAGGACCGCGGCGACAGAAAGCGCCAGGATGAGCCAGCCGACCTTGAAAGATCCAAGCGCGGCGAATGTTCCCGCGGCAAAGAGAAGGGAGTCGCCGGGGAGAAAGGGCATGACGACAAAGCCGGTTTCGACGAAGATGACCAGGAAGAGGATGGCGTAGGTCCACAGGCCGTACTGCTGGATGATGGCGCTGAGGTATCTGTCGAGGTGAAGCGCGATGTCGAGGATCTTGTTGATCAGTTCCATGAGTCCCCTACTATACCTGCAGCCGCCCCTTGATTCAATATGATAGAATGAGGCACGTGGCCAAACGCGAAAGGAAGTTGGAGCTGGTCGAAAAGGCCCTCGCCCGCCTCTCCCCTCTCGAGTCGGCCTGCACGCTCTGTCCGCGGGACTGCCGTGTGGACAGGACGAAGGGAGCGGACGGCGTCTGCCGGACGGGCCGTCTCGCCTCGGTCTCCCACGCCCTGCTCCACTTCGGCGAGGAACCCGTGATCAGCGGTAAGTCCGGCTCGGGGACGATCTTCTTCACGGGCTGCAACCTCAAGTGCCTGTTCTGCCAGAACTACCAGCTCAGCTGGCTTCTCGAGGGCGAGCCCGTCTCAGACGAGGAGCTTGCGGCCCTGATGCTCGGGCTCCAGGCGAAAGGCGCCCATAATATCAATTTCGTTTCGCCGACCCACGTCGTCCTGCCCATCCTCCGGGCCCTCCGCATCGCCCTCTCCGAGGGCCTAGCCATCCCCCTCGTCTGGAATTCCAACGGCTACGACGGCCTCGAGGTCGTCCGGGCCCTGGAGGGGATCGTCGACCTCTATCTCCCCGACCTGAAATACCATTCGCCGGCCATCTCGAAAAAATATTCGGCGGCCGGAGACTATTTCGCCCGGGCCTCCGAAGCCGTCCGGGAGATGGCCCTCCAGCAGCCCGCCCTTGACCTCGGCCCCGGCGGGACGGCCCGCAGGGGGCTCGTCATCCGGCATCTCATCCTCCCCGGCTCGGTCGAAGACACGCTCGTCATCCTGAAGTGGATCCGCGAGAACCTCTCTCCGTTCATCGGGCTGAGCCTGATGAGCCAGTATCATCCCTGTTTCCGGGCGCCGGATGAGATCCAAAGGGGCGTTTCCGAGGAAGAATACCGGCGGGCCGCCGACAAGGCCCTCGAGCTCGGCTTCGACCGCCTGTTCCTCCAGCCGGAGCCCTTCCGGCTGGACGAACACCTCGTCCCGGATTTCAGGAAAGACAAGCCCTTCCGCTGGAAGTGAGCCCCGGGCCGGGGACTATTCCGAGCGAGGGGTGTAGGTTTTTGCCTGCGGCAGGCGCGTTTCCAAAACCCCGAGCGCTGCGGTCAGCTCCCTCAGCTTGCCCTGCACCGCGCGGACGCTCTTCGGGCCCATGCGCAGGAGCTGTTTCTGCGCCTGGCTCAGCCCTTCGAGTTTTTCGTCGGTCATCTCATAGCTCAGGATCTTCTGCTCCAGCCTGACGGGGCCTTCCACGACGGGCGTTTCGAGGAGTTCGGCTATGGCCCGGACGAGTGTGTCCTCGAAGTCGACCCCGGGATAGCCGAGGTCCCGGTAGGCTTCTTGGAGGAGTGGCTTGACGGCCCTGTAGAGACGGACGGCGGCCGCCGGGTCGAGCGAAAGAACGACGCCGGCGACGGGATCGTATCGGGAGTACGACGCCTCATCGACGAGCGTGCCCGCTTTCGTCCTGACGACGCGGAACTGCTCGGAGGGCGAAAAGAAGTCGATGTGCGGCTTGGGGCTGAGCCCGTTGGCGACGTTGTCGACGGCCACGACGAATTTCCGGACGATGTCCTTCGTCAACAGCCATTTGGCGAACTCCGGGTTCGTCGACAGGGCTGCGGCGAATTCCCGGACGGCCGCGTCGCTCTCTCCAAGCACGACGGGGGGAAAGGCGAGCGGCTCGCCCATTCCTCCGGCAGCGGCCTTCTCACCGCCGGACGGCGTCACCGACTCGGCAAGCGGCTCCTGCGACGCCGCGGGCGCGGCTGATTTCCTCATGAAGACGAAATAATACACGGCCGCTGCGGCGGCTAAAACCACGAGGATGGCGATCGCGAGGCCTCGGATCTTCTTAGGCTCGTTCCCCTGTTCGTCATCGAGATGAAGATCGTCCATTATTTTCCCTCACTTTCCTTTCGTCGCCCGGGCGGTCCCGGCGACATCCTTGATGGCGATTATTTCGATCCTCCCGTCCGAGGCCTTCAACGTGATAACCGCCCCGCCCAAACCGATCCGGCCCGAAACGTTCGGCGCGGGCGTCTTCACGCCCAGGTCGAGGTCGCTCCGGACCTCTCCGCGGGGCGCTTCGGCCTCGACCCGGGCGCCGGCGCCGGCGCCGAGACGGAGGACGATATCGCCTTCACGCGACGATATGGCGATCGTATCTTGGTCACGGACGTCGAGGACCTCGAAATCAACGTTCCCCGTGCCGATAGCGGCGTCGACAGACCCGGAAAAATTCGTCACACCGAGGTCCCCTTCTTCGAGCGACGCCTCGAGGAGTCCGAAAATGTCGGAAACGGTCAGGTTCCCCTTCCCGATGCGGATCCCGCCGAGAATGACGGAATTCGGGACCCGGAGCACGTAATCGACGGGGCGGTTGTCACCCGGGCCGTCGAAGGGCCGCGTCCTGATCGAGAGGCGGCCATCCGTCTGCTTGATTTCGACGTCGGGCTTGATCTCCCAAAAGCCGTAGGCCCGGACCCTGCGTTTCTCCCCCGGTTCCGCGGCCGCGCCCTGAGCGACGACTTCCACGGCATCCTTGTCCCAGCCGGTGATTTCGACATCGCCGGCCTTGTTCTCGAGCGTGAGCGTCCCGCCCGCCGCGAACTCGACCGTCCGCCGGAACTCGCCCCAGGGCTGCCGGGATGTCGTCCGTTCCGGGTCCATGACCATGATGCAGGCCGCGGACAGTACGGCGGCCGCAGCCGCCAAAGAAGTCATCAGGAGCGGTTTTTTCATCGTCCGTCCTCGTTCCGTCCCATTAATGCATTATACACGTCTTTTGGGAAGGACGGAATCAACCCCTTCGACTCCCCGGTCTGAAGCCCAGGGTATGCTCAGGGTTAATACTGAGCGGCGCTTTTTACCCCGATTTAAAAATCGGGGTTTGGCGCCGGCGAACGTATCATTCTCAGAATCCGCTACCGGCCGCTACCCGAACCTCCCCGTGATGTAATCCTCCGTCCTGGAATCCCGGGGGTTGGTGAAGATATGCTGAGTCTCGCCGATCTCGATGAGCTCGCCGAGGAGGAAGTAGCCGGTGACGTCAGAGACCCGGGCCGCCTGCTGCATGTTGTGGGTGACGATGAGGATCGTATAGCGTTTTTTGAGCTCGGCCATGAGGTCCTCGATGTTGGCCGTGGCCGCCAGGTCGAGGGCTGAGCACGGTTCGTCCATGAGGAGGACCTCCGGCTCGACGGCGACAAGCCGGGCGATGCACAGCCGCTGCTGCTGTTCACCCGAGAGCATAAGCGCGTTCGTGCCCAGGTGGTCCTTGAGCTCGTCCCAGAGATGGACGGCCTCGAGACTGCGGGTGAGCTTTTCTTCGAGGACCTTGGCGTCGCGGACGCCGTGAACCCGGAGGCCGTAGACGACATTGTCGAAGACGCTCAACGGGAACGGATTAGGCCTCTGGAAGACCATGCCCACCTTCTTGCGGAGCTGGAGGAGGTCGATCCCCGGCCCGTAGATGTCCTCGCCGTCGATAAGGATGCGTCCCGTGACTCGGACGCCTTCGATGAGCTCGGTCATGCGGTTGAGCGTCCGCAAGAAGGTCGTCTTGCCGCAGCCCGAGGGCCCGATGAGGGCGGTGATCCTATTTTTCCCGATGTCCAGGCTGATCCCCTTCAGGGCCTGGAACTTGCCGTAGAAAAAGTCCAAGTCGCGGACTTCGATGATGGCCATGGCGGTTTAGCCGAACCTTCCCCGGAGGTAATCGTCCGTCCGCCGGTCCTCCGGGGCCGTGAAGATCTTGGCCGTCGGGCCGACCTCGACGAGCTCGCCGCTCAGGAAGAAGGCCGTCCGGTCGGCGACCCGGGCCGCCTGTTTCGTGTTGTTGGTGACCAGAATGATCGTGTAGTCCTTCTTGAGATGGCGCAGGGATTCCTCGATCTTCATGGTGGAGATGGGATCGAGCCCCGAGGTCGGCTCGTCGAGGAGGATGAACTCCGGCTTAACGGCCAGGATCCGCGCCACGCAGAGGCGCTGTTGCTGTCCGCCCGAGAGCTTCAGGGCGCTCGTTGCGAGCCGGTCCTTGACCTCTTCCCATAGGCCGCACTTCTCCAGGCAGTCCCGAACGATGGCGTCGAGCCGACTGCGGATGCCGGCCATCCTGGCGCCGAACGCGACGTTCTCGTAGATCGAGCGTGGCAGCGGCACCGGCGTGGCGAAGACCATGCCCAGCTTGCGCCGCAGCTCGACAACGTCCACGTCGGGCGCATAGATGTCCCGGCCGTCGATAGTGACCGTCCCCTCATGACGCGAGCCGCGGACGAGGTCGTTGAGCCGGTTGAGGCCGCAAAGGAATGTCGATTTGCCGCTCCGGGCCGGCCCGATGATCCCCAGGATTTCGTTCCGGTGGACGTCCAAATCGAGGGCGTTGAGCTTGCAGATGTCGCCGAAGAACTGGCTGAATCCCCTGACCTCGATGGCGATGCCGTTCATATCCCCCGTTCCACTCCGCTCATGAGTACTTCTTGATGAACCTGTTCATCAGATAATAGGTCAGAACGTTGATGCCCAGGATGGCGATGATCAGGACGGCGGCGGTGCCATAGGCATTGGGCATCGAAATCCCTTCCCGGGCCAGGATGTAGAAATGGACGGACATCGTCCGTGTCGACGAGAAGATCGAGGTCGGCATGCGCAGGGCGCTCCCGGCGGTGAAGATCGTCGCCGCCGTCTCGCCGATACTGCGGCCAATGCTGAGGACGATCCCGGTGACGATGCCGGGCAGGGCCGACGGCAGGACGACCCGGGTCACGGTCTGCCATTTCGTGCTGCCCAGCGAGAAACTGACGGTCCGGTAGGCCGGGGGGACGCTCTTGATGGCCTCTTCGGACGTCCGGATGATGGTCGGCAGGAGCATGAAGGCCAGGGTCAGGCCGCCGCTCAGGATCGACCAGCCGAACTTGAGCTTGGTGACGAAGAGGATGAAGCCGAAGAGGCCGAAGATGATCGAGGGGATGCCGGCGAGGCATTCGGCCCCGAAGCGGATGACGCGCGTGACGGGCCCCCCCCAAGTGTATTCGGTCAGGTAGATCGCCGTTCCCACGCCGAGAGGGGCGGCGATCAGGATGGCAAGCGCGGTGAGGGCGGCCATGCCGACGATCGTCGAGAAGATGCCCCCGGCCTTGCCCATGTCCGCGGGGTTGGTCGTCAGGAACTCCAGGCTCAAGACGGGCAGGCCGCGGCGCAAGATGAAGAAAATGATGAAAAGCAGGACGCCGACCGTGACCAGGGTCATGACCCAGAGCGTCGTCTGAGCGACCTTCTGTTCGACGCGGGGACCGAGGCGCTTCACGGCGCCTTCCTCTTCCGCGACGACGTGGCGTTGGCGATCGTGTTCAGGATCATGATGATGATGAAGAGGATGACGCCGGTGGCGAAAAGCGCTTCCCGATGCTCGCCGGTCGCGTAGCTCATCTCCAGGGCGATGTTCGAGGTCAGCGTCCGGACGGGCATGAGGAGCGAGCGGGGGATCTCGGCCGCGTTGCCGGCGATCATGATGGTGGCCATGGTCTCGCCGATGGCCCGGCCCATGCCCAGGATGATGCTGGCGACGATCCCCGACCGGGCGGCCGGGAAGAGGACCATCTTGACGGTCTGCCATTTCGTGGCCCCCAGGGCGATCGAACCCTCCCTGTAGGACGGAGGCACGGCCTGGAGCGAGTCGACCGAGATGCTGATGATGGTCGGCAGAATCATGATGCCGAGGATGATCGAAGCGGCCAGGACCGACAGCCCCGGCCCGCCGAAGGTCTCCCGGATGAAGGGGACGAGGATGATGACGCCGATGAAGCCGTAGACGACCGAGGGGATGCCGGCCAGGAGTTCGACCACGGGCTTGATGACGCGCCGGACGCGCCTGGAGGAAAATTCCGTCAGGACGATGGCGCAGGCCAGGCCGAAGGGGACGCCGATAACGAGGGCCCCGGCCGTGACGTAGAGGGAGCCGACGATCATCGGCAGGAGTCCGAAGGCCTTTTCCGACGGGTACCAGTCCTTTCCGGCCAGGAAGCTCTTCAAGCCGTACTTGAACATGACGGGCGTGCCCTGCTCGAAGATGAAGACGGTGATGACGAGGAGGATGGAGACGGCCGATAACGCGACGACAAGGAGCGCCAGGCGGACGAGGCGATCGTTCCGCTCGAGCCTGTTCTTGCCGCGCTTCTTTGTTTTCTTGGCCATATCGCGCCCGTCCCGGTCACTTGATGGGAAGGAGGCCTTCCTTCTTGACCAGGGCCTGACCTTCCGCCGACAGGACGAAGTCGACGAATTCCTTAGCCAGGCCTGCCGGTTCGCCCAAGCTCACGAACAGGAAAGGCCGGACGAGCTTGTAGCTGCCGTCCCGGATGTGCTCTTCGTTTGCGGAGGCGCCGTCCAGGACAAGTGCCCGGACCTGTTCGTTGACCAGACCGAGCGAGATGAAGCCGATGGAATAGGGGTCGTGGGCGACGATCTCCCGGACCGTGCCGTTGGAGTCCTCTGTGATGGCGCCCCGATAAATCCGGGTCTTGCCCATGACCAGCTCCTGGAAGGCGCCGCGCGTTCCGGAGCCCTCCTCGCGGGTGACGACGGTCATCTCGCGGTCCTTCCCCCCGAGGAGCTTCCAGTTACGCAGATCGCCAGCAAAGATCTGCTTGACCTCGGCGAGTTTCGCTCCCCGGACGGGGTTGGACGGATGGACGACGATGGCCAGGCCGTCCCGGGCGACGACGATCTCGAATAGGTCCTTCTCGTCGCCCTTGAGCTCCCGCGAAGACATGCCGATCTGGCAGGCGCCGCTCTTGCAGGCCTGGATGCCGGCGCTCGACCCGCCGCCCTGGACGTTGACCCCGAGCCCGGGGCGCTTTTCCATAAAGACCTCGGCCCACCTGTCGGCGAACGGCTGGATGCTCGTCGAACCGGCCAGGGTCAGGTCGGTCTGCGAACGATCGCCGCGGCAGGCCGAAAAAAAGATGACGGCCATAGCCAGAAGGATACGGGTGAACCGGAGGCACGTCATGTCATTTCGGGCATTTAAGCGTCAGGGGAAATTATACCTTAAAGGAAGAGGGGGTCAAACCTACTTTTTTTCGAAAAAAGTAGGTTTGACCCCCTCTTGATTCTCGGCTCAGGCGGAGCTGCCGTTTTCCTCGTCGAAAGCCCTCAGCCTGGCGTCGAATTCGGCCTTCTTCTCTTCATACTCCCCGCTCAGGGTCTGGAGCTCCTCGAGGAGGCCGTCGATCGTCTTTTTCGCCTGGTGCATGGCCTTGGAGATCTCCACGACCCGGCTCCCCTGCCGGGCCTCCGAGGCCTTGACCAGCTCGCCGTTGAGCTCGCGGAGGGAGGCGTCGTGCGTTTCGACGCTCTTTTCGATGGCCGCGATCCGCGTCTCGAGCGGGCGCAGGACCCGGGACCGGTCGACGATGACCTCCGAGCGCAGGCGCCGGAGCTCCTTGGGCGTCCATTTCGGACGCTCTTCGCTCCCGACAGTTGGCGGCAGGTTCGCGATGGGCCCCTGCATGACTTCGTCCCTCCAACCGACCCTGTCCAGGAACCTCTGGTAACCGCCTTCGTAGACGACGATGTCGTCGTTGTCGAAGACGACCAGGCGCTCGGCCAGGGCGTGGAGGAACATCTCGTTGTGCGTGACCATGATGACCGCGCCGTCGAAGGCCTCGAGGGCCTCGAGCAGAGCATCGTTCGACTCGATGTCGAGGTGGTTCGTCGGCTCGTCGAGGAGGAGGAGGTTGAGCGGCGTCGCGATGAGCTTGCCGAGCAGGACGCGGCTCTTCTCCCCGCCGGATAGGACGCGGATCCTCTTGAGGGCGTCGTCGCCCTCGAACATCATCCCGCCGGCAATGAAGCGGGCCCGCTTGGGATCGCCCTCGGGGTCCGCCGAACCGATCTCCTCGAGGACTGTGTTGGACTCCGTCAGCGTCGAGATGTGGGTCTGCTCGAAGTAGCCGGACGCGACCGACTGCGGCGAGGAGATCTGGCCCGACTGCGGGTCGAGGTCCCCGGCGATGAGCCGGAGCAAGGTCGTCTTTCCCCGGCCGTTCCGGCCGATGACGAAGACGCGGTCGCGGGCGCCGACGCTGATCGAGAAGTTCCTGATGAGCGGACGGTCGGGCGTGTAGGAAAAGGACACTTCGCTCGCGTCCAGCGCATACTTTTGAAAGGACGGCTTCTCGGCGAAGGCGAACTCCAGCGTCTTGATCATTTCGAGCTTCTCCCGTTTCTCCATCTTCTCGAGCGACTTGACCCGGGACTGGACGAGGCCGCCCAGCCTGGCCTTGGCCCGGAAGCGGGTGATGAACAGGTCCATCTCTTTCATTTTCCGCTCGTCGTTGATACGTGTTTTTTCGTAGATCTCCTCTTCGGCCGCGATCTGCTCATAATACTTGCCCGTGTCCCCCTCGACCTTCCGCGCTTTTCTCCGGTGGATGCCGAGGACGTGGGTGACGACGTTGTCCATGAAGCTGCGGTCGTGGGTGATGAGGAGGAGCTCGCCGGGCCAGGCCGAGAGGAACCGCTCCAGCCAGCGGATGGAAGTGATGTCGAGGTAGTTGCTCGGCTCGTCGAGGAGGAGCATCTGGAAGTCGCCGACGAGGACCTTGGCCAGGTTGAGCCGGACCTGGTAGCCGCCCGAAAGCTCGGTCGGGCGCTTCTCCAGGTCGGCCGCTGCGAAGCCGAGGCCGAACAGGACCTTCTCGACCCGCCAGATCTCGTTGTGGGCGTCGTGAGGGAGGGCCTTGGCCGCTTCGGCCAGGACGGTCGGCTCGGTGAACTTCAGCCACTGCTCGACGTAGCCGATGCGGTATTTCCGCGGTTTCGTGATCGTCCCCGCGTCCGGCTCCTCCTCGCCGGTGATCATCCGAAACAGGGTCGTCTTGCCGTGGCCGTTACGGCCGACGACGCCGACGCGCTCCTTGCGGTTGACCTTGAAGCTGATCGAGTCGAAGAGCCCCTGCTTGCCGTAGCTCTTCGACAGATTATCGACGATGATCATAGGGAAATACCTGCCTATTTCAAGAAAACTATTATAGCAGACCGGTCCCGTCTATTTCTTCGCCGCCTCGCCTTTCACGACCTTGGTCTGGTGGGCGCCCTTGGTCGTGTGCACCCGGAAGCCGTCCTCGCCGCCCAGCCACACTTCCGAAAGGATGTAGACCGTAAAATATTCCGTGTACGACGGCTCGAAGTCCCCGACCTCGTCGAAGACGAGCCGGGGCTCGGCGACGGGCGGCTTGGGCTGAGCCAGACGCTCGGTGAAGGGGACCGGAAATTCCTTGCCGGTCGCTTCCTGCCGGAGCGTGAGCTGTCCCTCGGCCGCCTTCATCACGGTGTAATCGCCCGCCGGGAGCTTCTTGCCGCCCGCCTGGAACTTGAATGGGATCTTGAACGTGCCCTGGGCGAAGGTCGAAGCGGCGCCTGCGACGAGCAGGACAACCAAGGTCACGATCGCCGCCATCGCGGTGCGTTTCATTTCGTGCCTCCTTCTCAGACGGTGACATCGGCCGGATAGGCCGGGATCGTATCAGACGTGTCCGGAACGCCGCTCTTGACGGCGTCTTCCATGGCCTCGATGAACGTGTCGATCTCCTCGAGTGTCGTATAGACGTTGGGCGAGACCCGGAGCGCCTGGTAATCGAAGACCGAGTTCGGCGGGGCTCCCCCGACGAGAGGAACGACGATGATCCTGTAGTTGGTCCTCAAGAAGCCGGCCAGGGCCCGGACGTCGATGCCTTCGATGTTGACCGCCATAACCCCCCAGGCCTGGGCCGGCTCGCTCGTGTCCGTCAGGACCTTGATCCGGGGATGGACCTTGAGGGCGTTGACCCAGCGGAGGTTCAGAAAGCGCAGCCGGGCCGCCTTCCGCTCGGCCCCGATGGCCTGATGGAAGGCCAGGGATTCGCCGAGGGCCGCCCGTATCGCCCAGGGGTGCGTCCCGATGGACTCGAACTTGCGAATGTCGTTGTCCTGCTGTTCCGGGGCGGCCTGGAGGGGCCAGAACCTCGGGATCATCTCCTTCCGCACGTAGAGACAGCCGTTGCCGAGCGGGGCCAGGAGCCACTTATGCAAACTGACGCCGTAGGCGTCGCACTCGAGGTCCCTCAGCTTGAACGGGAACTGCCCTAGGGCGTGAGCGCCGTCGACGATGGTGACGATGCCCTTCGAGCGGGCCAGCCGTGACAGCCGCTTGACCGGGAAGAGCTGGGCCGTGAGGTTCGTGATGTGGGTGAAGTGGAAGACCTTGGTCTTCGGCGTGATGGCCTTCTCGAACATGTTGTAGAGGAAATCCTGGGTCGCCGGGACCGGGAACTGCAGGCGCGTGATCTTGATGCCCTCGCGCCGCATCCGTTGGTCCCAGGTCGTCAGCATGCGGGGGTAATCCTGCTCCGTCGTGATGACCTCGTCGCCCGCCTTCAGGTCGATCCCGTTCTGGACGATCTGCAGGGCTTCGCTGGCGCCGCGCGTCAGGGCCATCTCCTCGCGGTCGCAGCCGAATTCGTTGGCCATACGTCGGCGGAGCGTTTCGCTGTTCCCCGCGACCATGCCCTGGTAATGAACCGGCAGCATGTTGATCATCTCCATGTAGCGGAAGACCGAATCGAGCGCGACCCGCGGCATGGGGCAGGTGAAGCCGTTGTTGAGGTTGATGAGCGATCGGTCCAGCTTGAAGGCCAGCTGGATCTCTCTCCAGTAGAACTCGTCCTTGGCCACTTCCTCGGGCGTCATGCTCGCGACCGACTGGGTCGCGGCCTCGACCCGCGCGATGTGTTTCGGATCGAACGCCAGAGCGGCCGTTCCGAAGGCGCCGAGCGTGCGCAGGAATGTCCTCCGATTCCACGTCATTGACTTCATCTCAGTCCTCCCAGGATCCGGGCTCATGTCCTCCCGTGCGGACATCGTCGAGGATTGTAATTCAGGTCTTGAGATGCCGTCAAGGATGGCGGCAGAGCAGGCTGATGGCCACGTCGGCCTCGCGTTGACCCGAATAGCGACGTTCCCCGGAGTCCCGCCTTGCCGGTCCCCCGGGCATCCGTTATAATCAAGTCAGGATGGAGAGTCGGGGGAAGTGCCCGGGCTACAAACTCGCCGTAATCGCGGCGCTCGCGCTTTTCTGGACCGCCTGCGCCGCCGGCCCGAAGCGGCCGCGGACGCAGCCCATGCCGGCCACGGCCTCGGAGCGCGTCGGGCCCTGGGACATCACCATCGCCCTATATGAGCCGGCCCTCTACGGACCCGAGCGTCCTCTCGCGGACCTGATCGGAAAATACCGCCTCCACCGGGAGAACGGACGGCTCAAGGGGGCCCGGCTGCTGGCCATCAAGGCCCAAAGGCGCCTCGAGCTTTGGGTCGGGCGGCGGATGGTGAAGGCTTACAGGGTCCAGCTGGGCATCGTGCCGCATGGCGCCAAGATGCGACAGGGAGACCGGAGGACCCCGGAAGGGGACTACTTCATCTGCGCCCATTCGGGAAGTGCGTACTACCGGGCCCTCTGGATCTCCTATCCGAACCTGACGGACGCGCGCCGGGGTGTTGAGGAAGGATTGATCACTCCCCGGGAATTCGAAGAGGTGGCGAAGGCCCTCAGAGAAGGCCGGTGCCCGCCCCAGCGCACGAAGCTAGGGGGCGACCTTCTCGTCCACGGTCAGCCCCCGGAATATGCGGCGGAACTCGCCGCGGCTCACAGGAAAGACCCCGGCCCGCTCCGGAGCGGGCTCCGGGCCGGCGACACCGACCCCGCGACCATCAAGGAGTTCCAGGATTGGACGGAAGGGTGCATCGCCCTTTTCAACGCGGATATCCGCGAGCTTTACGAACTCGTTCCCAACGGCACGCCGATCAGGATCGTCGCCGACGGCCCGATCACTCCCCCACGCCCTCCCGCACGCCCGAAGGGCCAGAAGCCTCCCGGCTAGTCCGCGGAGCTAACGCCCGGCGAAGGAGCGGCCCCGGGCCGCGGAATCGGGTGCCCGTCAATAGGCCCGTTCGACCGGCTTATCGCCGTAGGTGATCAGTTGGCCGCAAACTCGGCGCCGGTCTGCCGGACAAGTCGTTCAAAGTCCAGTCGTGGATAAATGGATAGCAATTGGCTGAAAGAACTGCTATATTTATTCAAGTTCGTGCTCTATCGCCGATGAAATATCTCGAGAAGAAAGAGCTGAAGACCCGCTGAGATGCTAGCGCTCGAACTGATCCAAAAAATGGAAGGCATATCCGATACATGAATCCACAATCTGCCTGGCATGTTCTTGCGACTGAACAGGTTTTTGCGCATCTGAATGCTGTCCCTGCCGGATTGACCAGCACAGAAGCGACGCGGCGGCTGGCCGAGCACGGCCCGAACGAGCTGCGGGCGGCCGGCCGCGTCTCGCCGTGGGCCGTTCTGCTCGGCCAGTTCAAGAATGTGCTCATCGTGATCCTGCTTGTGGCCACGGCGCTCTCAGCCGTGCTCGGGCACGGCGTCGAAGCCATCGCCATTGCCGTCATTGTGCTGTTGGCAGTGCTGTTAGGCTTCGTCCAGGAATACCGCGCCGAGCGCGCCATCGAAGCGTTGCGGAGAATGACCGCGCTCACCGCAACCGTCCTCCGGGATGGTGAGGAGGTGGAAATCCCAGCGCGTGACCTGGTGCCGGGCGATGTCATTCTGCTGCGAGCGGGTGACGTCGTACCGGCGGATGCGCGCCTGGTGGAGGCGGTTAACCTCCAAATCGATGAGGCCGCACTCACCGGCGAGTCCGTCCCGGTGGAAAAACACACCGCCCCGCTGGCCAACGGCCAATTGGCGCTCGGCGACCGCAAGAACCTGGTCTACTCCGGCACAGTGGCCACCTATGGCCGGGGGGTGGCCGTGGTGGTCGCCACCGGCATGAACACCGAATTCGGCAAGATCACCGGCATGTTGCAGACGGTGGAGACCGGCAAGACGCCGCTGCAAGAGAACCTCGACCGGATGGGCAAGACGTTGGCCAAAGCCGCGTTGGTCATCGTGGCGCTCATCGTTGCCCTGGGTTTGCTGCGCGGCCAGTCCTTCATCGAGATGTTCATCTTCGGCATCGCGCTGGCCGTCGCCGTCGTCCCGGAGGCGCTGCCGGCAGTGGTAACCATCTCGCTGGCCCTCGGCGTCCAACGCATGGTCAAGCGGAATGCCCTGGTGCGCCGCCTGCCGGTCGTCGAAGCTCTGGGCAGCACCACGGTGATCTGCTCTGACAAGACCGGCACGTTGACCAGGGACGAGATGACCGTCCGCAAAATCTTCGTCGCCGGCCGACTCGTGGAGGTTTCCGGTGCGGGCTATGAACCGCACGGCTCATTTGCTCAGGATGGCTCTCCCGGCGCCCCGTCTGGACCGCTGCTGGAGTTGCTGCGCGGGGCTGCGCTGGCTTCCGATGCCCGGCTGGTCGCGAAGGACGGTCATTGGGATATCAAAGGCGACCCGACAGAGGGTGCGCTGGTGGTGGCCGCGGCCAAGGCCGGGCTGCATCGGGTTGACCTGGAAACGCAATTCCCGCGGATGAACGAAATCCCCTTCACCTCCGAGACCAAGCGCATGACGACCTTGCATGCGACTGCCGACGGCCCGGTGGCCTATGCCAAGGGCGCGGCGGAGGTCATCCTCGACGCATGTACGCAGTGGTTGACCGAAGACGGCATACACCCGCTCGACGGCGCGGCCCGCGACGTGATCCTGGAACAGGCGCGGCAGATGGCCAGCACGGCGCTGCGAGTGTTGAGCATAGCAACCAAGCCCGACGCGTCCATGGAAAATGCTGAGCATGCGATGACCTTCCTGGGCCTGGTGGGGATGATTGACCCGCCCCGGTCTGAGGCGAAGGCTGCCGTTCAGGCGTGCGAGCTGGCAGGCATCAGGGTGGCGATGATCACCGGCGACCACCCGCTGACCGCGCAGGCGGTGGCCAGTGAA
>CAZGJS010000015.1:0-70537 GCA_964525875.1 uncultured Eubacteriales bacterium | reverse complement strand
CTCAGTATCGCATATTCCGATTGCCGCGGGGAGGGGATTCGTGCAACAGGCTCTTGAGATACCTTAATATCTCTTTGTCTGAAAAGAACTACCTGGCGACGTCCCTGGGGGTCATCAGGATGCTCTTTTTTCTGCTTGCTCCCACAACTTTTATCTCAACCAATCGGCCTTCTTTTAAATCTGCTGCTCGTTGAATATTGGCGGGGAGCTTGATCCTGCCGTCTTTTCCCACCTTGGAAAATGCCCGTATCAGCGCCATTTCGTTCACCTCCAATTTTGCTTTGTCATTCCTCAATGTCTAGACGACAGCGGTTTCTTTGATGTTCTCCTCAATCTTACCGCTCTCGATCTTGCCGAGTTCTTTCTGCACAATCTCCTTGACGATTTCCTTGACCCTGGTCTGATTCGTCTTTGAGCCGACCCGGCTCGTCTCCGAGGCCAGGATGTCTTGGCACATTCTCAAGAACCCCGCGGAATGAGAAGGAGTCATGTTCTGGACCTTGAGGGTCTTGGCGATCATGATGCAGCCGCGAACGGTGGGTGCAAACTCCGACTTTCCGGAGTCTCGGAGCCCCCTGACGATATTGACGATGATCTCAGCGTTGGGTTTCGAAAGCTTGGACTTGGCCTGGGTGATGGCCACCTCCGTTTCATAGTCGAAGTGGTCCACGTCCATCGTGATCATCCGGTCCCTCAAAGCATCCTGGCTCCTATGGACCCCGGCATATTCTTCAGGGTTCGAAGTAAAAATGGCCGTAAAGCTCGAGTCAACCCTTAAGTACGGCTCCTCACCGCCGCGTCCCACCGGCAGATCCATCATCTTCTCCTGTAAAATGGAAAGGAGGATGTTATTCGCCTCGGGCCGCGAGCGGGTGAACTCATCATAGACCAAGGTGAACCCATACTTGCAGGCGATCGTCAAGCGATTGTCGACCCATCGTTTAACCATGTCTTCTTCCATTTTCAAAACCCGGGAGACAAAGCGGTCCACGACCTTCCTTATCCGATAGCCGTACTCGCCGCCGACCAAATCGGAGGTTGTGAATTCCTCATCTCCGTGAATCATGACCACGGGCCTGTTGATTTTACTCGCGAGATGCATGGCCAGGGTCGTTTTTCCCGTGCCTGATACTCCCCTGAAATGCACCGGAAAGCCGGCCTTAACATAGGAAAGCGCCCTCAGGGTGATGTCCTTGATATACTTGGTTTCCACAAAGTCCGGCAAAGGGCTCGGTTCTAAGACCGTGGTCATCTCATCGATCATTTTTTACCCTCCCTTCCTTGCTCATCTTGGCCCCGCAATCGGGACAACACTTGTATTCACCGGCATACATATACCGCCAGCTCTTTCCGCATTCCGGACACGTGATATCGAGAGATTGACCGCACTGGGGACAACACTTGTATTCACCGGCATACATATACCGCCAGCTCTTTCCGCATTCCGGACACGTGATATCGAGAGATTGACCGCACTGGGGACAACGCTTGAGCTGGCCCCACGTCGTGGTCCCGCACTTCGGACACTTGAAGGATCCGCTCATCTCTTTACCTCCTCTTTACTCTTTTATGGCAACGTTCCCCACCATCTGAATCTTTCGCTCAATCCTTTTAGGATCCGACCTGCTTCTTCCAACTCCGCTTTCACCTTGGTTTCTCTCTTTTCAAATTTATCTATAAAAGAATTAACTTTAGTCAAAGCCTTTTTCTTTTTCTCAAGAAAGACTTCTCTTGAAATATCCAATTTCATTTCTCTTAAACAACCCCTTTGCCTCCGCATTTAAGGCAAGGCAGACCGCTCTCCGTTTCCGCGCCCGTGCCTTTGCATTTCAGACACTTTTCAGTCGAACCTTCAACCGTCACCATGCCTTTGCCGTTGCAAACCGTGCAGGTAATCCGGGTGTGGGGGTAGGCCCCCGTGGCTTTACAAAAAGCGCATGGAATCGCCGGTTCCATAACCTCAACCTTGCCTCTTCCTCCACAGACCTGGCAGGAGGCGAGGTTGGATAACAGATCAAAAGGGTCCTTCCCCGCGCCCTTGCAAAAAGCGCATTTTACCGTGATCTTACTCACATTCTCACTCCCCCGGCCGCCTCGTCCTTTCCCGCTTATTTCTTCTTGCCTTTGCCTTTTTTCCTGCCTTTACCGGCCGCGGGCTTTTCGACGGCCTCTTCGACTGTTTTCACTTCCGCCCCTGCTTCCACTTCAACCGGCTCAACTCCTCTTTTCTTGGCCATCACAGCGGCC
This sequence comes from uncultured Eubacteriales bacterium, assembly GCA_964525875.1. Taxonomy (GTDB): domain Bacteria; phylum Acidobacteriota; class Aminicenantia; order Aminicenantales; family Saccharicenantaceae; genus RBG-16-66-30. Next base: position 68,290 of record CAZGJS010000015.1, on the reverse strand, counting down.
ATGGCTTGCCAATGAGCCGCCATCTGTTCTCTTTCATCATGGAACGCACCCAACAGCTCCCGGGTCCCGTTGACGATATCCGCGACGTATTTCGCCAAGTCTTTCTTCAGCTCATCGCTCATCTCCGCGTGAGCATCGGAAAATTCCCGGAGCTTGTTTTTCACATAAGTCTCGATGTCGTTGATATCCTTTCGGATAGCATCCATCATACCCTTAAAGGTATTGAGTCTGTCTGTTTCTCCTTTCCCAAGACTCGCTTTAAGAGCAGCCGCCATATCTTTATGCTCTTTCTGAAATCCTTTAATCATGTTGGCTACGTTTTTTGTCAGGTCGGCCACAAATTTAGCTAGGTCCCTGGCCTGCCCGGCGGACATTTCCTTATGCTTTACCTGAAATCCTTTGAGCATGCTGCCTACATTATTTGTCAGGTCGGCCACAAATTTAGCTAGGTCCCTGGCCTGCTCGGCGGACATTTCCTTGTGCTCTGCGTGAAATCCTTTGAGCGTGTTGCGAGTATCCTTGACAATCGTTCCTAGGGCCTTGATCCTGGCATCATAAGAGGCCACAATGTCCTCACCGAGTCTTTTGACATCGTCAGCAATACCCATTTTTTCCTCCTTGAATTCCTTTCAGTTATGAATTCCGCTTTTTCGATCGAGGAGCGGTCAACCTTTTTTCGCCGGCTTTCTTCCCCTTTTCCACTTTTTGGGCTTTTCGCCGGCCTTTTCGACCGTTTTCACGTCCGCCCCTGCTTCCACTTCAACCGGCTCAACCCCTCTTTTTTGGGCCATCACAGCCGCCAAGGCCTGCCAATGGGCCCCCATCCTTTCTCTTTCATCATGGAACCCACCCAACAGCTCCCGGGTCCCTTTAACAATATCCACGACGTATTTCGCCAGATCTTTCTTCAGCTCATCGCTCATCTCCGCGTGAGCAGCAGAAAATTCCTGGAGCTTGCTTTTAACGTAAGTCTCGATGTCGTTGATATCCTTTCGGATATCACCCATCATACCCTTAAAGGTTTTGAGTCTGTCTGTTTCTCCTTTCTCAAGACTCGCTTTAAGAGCATCCGCCATCTCTTTATGCTCCGAGCTGAATCCTTTGAGCATGCTGCCGACATTATTTGTCAGGTCGGTCACAAATTTAGCTAGATCCCTGGCCTGCTCGGCAGACATTTCCTTGTGCTCTGCGTGAAATCCTTTGAGCGTGGTGCGAGTATCTTTGACAATCGTTCCGATGGCCTCGACCCTGGCATTGTAAGAGGCCACAATGTCCTCACCGAGATTTTTGACATCGTCAGCAATCCCCACTTTGTTTCTCCTTTTTATTCAAGATCGCATTTTCAGGCATCTATCTTAACGGTCCATCCGGAGACCGGCTCTGGCTTGAGTCATCTTCTTTTGCATATCCTGCCAGTTCTTGGCCCCGGCGGATCTTTCTTTGAGGAGCTCATCCAGCATGTCGCGAACATCTCTCCTTCGTTCTCCCTGTCCGGCGATACGCTCTTGTCGCCGCACCTGGAATTCCCCAAGCATCCTTTTCAGGTCCTTGATCCGAAGTTCTTTGCCCTTGGCTAAAAGCTCTTTGAGCGTTCGGGCCAATTCTTGTTGTTGTTTCTGAAATTCCTTCAGCTGAGAAGTCACTTCATTTTTTCTCTCGTCTTGCTTGGCCAGGATCTCCTGGATCGAGGATTGGAATTCTTTGACCCTTTGGGCCTCGCCTCCGGCCAGGGCGTCTTTGAACTTCGCCAGGTTATCCCCCAACGTGTGAATCATCTCCCTCTGTTCGGCAAGGTAGCTGTTCAACCCCTCCCGGACTTGTCTTTCTCTTTCTTCCTGGGCGGAAAGGATGCCTTGCATCATATGATCGAAATCTTTTCTTCTGAGAGATTCATTTTTCGTAAGACTCTCCCGCAACTGGGCATTGATTTTTTCTCTCTCTTGTCTTGTGTCAAGGAAGGAATTTTGAAAGCCTTCGAGGATTTGGTGGGTCGTTTCGAAAAGAGATCCGATACTCCGGCTCCTCGTCTCATAAGAGGCGATGATATTTTCGGCGATATCCTTCATGCCCTCGGCTAAAGACATTTCCTGATCATCTCCCTTCCTCGGAAAAAAAAGGATTCTTGGCGACCCATGCTTTTCTGCCGCTTTCGGTGGATGAAGGATGGCCCGGCAAGAATCCCTTCGGTTCCTTGACCTTCTCCCTTAAGCGGCTGTGGCAGTCAAACCGATTGCCTCAGCATACTTCAGGTACGTCTCCACCGACGCCACGACGACTCTCGCTTCAATGGCGAGAAGCTCGATCCCGACCAGGGAGATTCGCACCCAGACGTCGATGACGACGCCCTTGTCCAGGATCCGGTCAATAACCTCAACCAGACTGGAGGATCCGATTGCTTTTTCTACGGCCATATTTTTTCACCTCCTTTCAGTTCTGAATTCCGTTTTGTCGATCGAGGAACGGTCAACCTCTTTTTTGTCGCGACACTTTTTTTATAAGCAATATCCGTGCCAAACCATAATTTTTAAAACAGTGCTCTCGTAACCGGTTAATAACATTATAATTATGTCCAGGCTGTTCAAAAGGACAAAGATGTTTTGCCTGACAAGGGACATAATTGGGACAAACATGAGATTAGGACGGGACAGAATTGTCTCCAGCCTGGACCGAGTAGAGGATTTGCCTGAATTCAAGCAGGTTCCGGATCCCGCGAATGGGGCGCGGAAGCCTGGGAACACAGCCCACCCGATAGTCCGGGCACCAAGCGATGACTTCCCGAACATATCTCTGTTCCTCATCTCGTTTCACGGAGCAAAAAGAGCAATCGTTGGGTGGGGTGACCATGTTGATCACGATCTGCCGGCAGGCGATCTTGAACCTGCTGAGGGCCTGGAGGAGTCGTTTCATTTCGACGACGCCCATGGCTTCCGGGATGGTGACGACGACGATCTCGGTGCCGGCGGCATCGAGAAGTTGTTTTCGCAGCTTTCTTACCTGTTTCGCGTATTTCATCACCAGGCCCGCGATGGATCCCAGCCTAACCATCCCCTGATACTTCAGGATCACTTTCATCGCGGCGCCCAACCAGTCCCTGGCGATATCGGGCATCTCCAGAAAGCGGATGAGGTGCCCCGTGGGGGCGGTATCCAGCACAAAGATATCGAACTCGCGCCCTTCCATCAGCTCCATGACCTCGATGAGGGCCATGAACTCATCCATTCCCGGCAGAGAGAGCTCGAGAAAACTCCGGATGTCCTCTTTATCGAAATAAGTGCCCCGGTCGGCGATTTTGGCCAGAATAGGTCCGTTTTTGAGCTTGAACTCGGCCAGCAAGCGTTCCGCGTCCGCCTCCCGGGCAAAAAGATGGCCGACTCCTTGGACGGGAACGACCCGATCGCCGAAGATCTCTTTCCAAGAAGCTGGGCCGCCCGTTCGTCATTTTCGAACCCTTCTTGGGGGGGCCCTTCAACTTCCGTCGAGACCCGAGAATCTGTTCCAGGTCAGCCAGTAGGAACACAAGGCGTCCAGCAGCTTGTCGAACTTCTCGAAATTCGCGGGTTTTATCAGGTAACTCCCGGCGCCGTGGACGTAGGCGGCGGCGATGTCCGAATTGTCGTCGGATGTCGTAAGCATGACCGTCGGGATCCGCTTGATGTCCTCGTCCTTCTTGATCCCGCGCAGCACCGCCAGCCCGTCCACTTTCGGCAAGCGCACATCCAGAAGGATCACGTCCGGCCGGGGACTGGTCTCGGGGTCGGTGTAGGCGCCCTGGCGAAAGAGAAAATCCAGCGCCTCCTGTCCGTCTTTTGCCAGGAAGAATCGGTTCGCTACGGGGAAGTCTTTGAGCTTGCGCCGTACGATCTCGACGTGCGCCGCGTCGTCTTCGGCCAGCAGGATATTGATAGGCATCAGATATCGCCTCCGTCGATCTTGGAAATAAGATATCCGCTCAAGTCCTCGAACCGCTTTTGATTTTTTTGATAAAAGGGAAGCAGGGATTGGTAGTCTTTGATTTTCCGTGTTTCCTTGATTTCCTTGATTTTGATGTCCCGCGGGAGTCTCGGCTTGATCTGGTGATAAGCGCCGATAAAAAGAATGCCGGTTTCGCCCTCCTGGAGGGCCCGATCTATTCTTTGGGCGATATATTCATCTCTTTGTCTTAAAAGCGTCTTCTTTGTTAGCTTATAGATGATCAAGCCGAAGATTTTCTCCGCGGTCGTTTTGGCCCGGATCATTTTTAGCAACCGATCCCGCTCTTTCTTCACCAGGTTGAAGTCTTCCGTCTTCATCAATAGCGCCCCTCGGTGAAGGAGCTTGGAAACCAATTGGTGATTTTTGCTGCCCGCTTTGTCGCCTTCCTGGATGATGTTCAATCCCACGTCCCCGTCCGCAATCATGCCGTCCTGGAATATCTTGGCTCCGGAGACATTGATCGAATCAAAATAAAGGAAGAGCGCGTCCCATAAACCGTCGATGGTCCTCAGATGATCTCTCCACATGTTTTCGCCGAATTTTTCAAGGCCTCGTCTCTCGACATCTTTGGCCAGAGAGCCAAGGTCGGCGCTCGTGTGGATGATCGGAACATAAAGAAGAGTTCTCATTCGTTTCCCATGAGTTACGCTTCGCTTTTGAGTTTATGGACCTCTTCCTCAAGTTTCTTGATCCTCTCCTCTTTCTCGGACTCCTGGGCTTTGGAGGAAAGATAAGAATCCGTTTGCCACCAATTGATCCCCATCTCCATGGCCTTGTCCACCGAAGCAATCAAGAGCCTTATTTTGATGGTGAGCAGGTCAATGTCGGCGATTTGAATTTTGATGTCTCCGGCGATGACGATGCCCTTATCCAGGACCCTCTCCAAAATATCCGCAAGATTCGTGGCATTCGTGGCATGCATCATTTGTTGTTGGGTCATGGGATTGTGCTCCTTTGTCTATACGAGTTTCCGGGTCCTTATGATCAGACGCGCCGTTTTCTCGCGCAGGTTCGCGATAAAACGGCAATTCCCGCAGTCCGTCCTTTTTTTGTCATACTCGAGGCAGGAAAGAAGCACCGTGACTTCTTTTTGCATTTCCTCGGCAATTCCCGCTTTCTCCGACACTCCTTCAGCCCTGTTGATTCTATCCGCCAGGTTCCTGATGACAGCTTCTTGTTTTTGAAAGGTCGGACAATTCATCACGGCTCGGCTTTCTTTTACGACGTCAAATTCCCCAGCGGCCCTAAATCCAGATCCAGATCTTCATCCTCAAGACCGAAGATCGTCTGAATCTCTTGGATCTTCTTCTTGACCGCTTTAAGACTCAACCCTAATTTTTGAATTTCAACGGGAGAAAGAGTCCCCCGCTTGACTCTCCGAAAAGCCTCTTTCTCCATGAGTTTCCTTATCAGTTCAACCAAGGTTAAAACCAATTTGGCCAAACCCTGCTCGGCCTTTTTGGGATGACCCAGGTCGATGAGTTTGGGAATATTCTCCTCCGCTCTTTTGATCTCCCTTTGCAGTTTCTCTATATATGCCATGTCCTCCGGGGTCAATTCCCGGTCCGGATTGCCGAAATTCTTGCCGGAGAGCTCTTCCGCCTTGGACACAGAGGTCAGAATAAGCCTTAACCCTAAATAAACAAGGTCGACATCCGCGACCCTGAGGACGAGATCGCCGTTAATGATCGCCCCTTTTTCCAGAACCTTATCCAGGGCATCGACTAATCCGGCATGCTCGCTATGATTGACCGAATGATTCATCCTTGCACCCTAATTTTCAGGCGTCGCGAAATGATAGGCCGGCCAGGGGCCGCTGAACTCAAGATCCAGGCCTTTTTTCCGGAGCTCTTGATTGAGTCTTCGGGCCGCTTCCTTGAATTCTTCAATTTTCCCGCCCGCGACCAAACAGGCGGCATTGAAAACCATGGGCTCGCGTTTGCCCGTCAATTCTCTCCCCAAAATATGATTTTGGACCGAGGATTCGGCTTGCCGGCTTAAGCTTTCATATAAACCTTCGACAACATGATTCAATTCTTTGTTCACTTCACGGGAAATGACTTCTTTGAGCTCTTCCTCCATGAAAAAAGCCATGCCCTCCGGCAAACCCGCGATTTCTCTCGCCTTTTTTTGGATGGCGGCATTGTTCTCTTTGACCGCCTGCTCGAACATCTGCTGATCCGTCAAATACGCCTTGACGCCCCATTCCTGTTTTCCCTCCAGTTTATCCAACGTATCTTTGAATTGTTCATGGTGTTTGTTTAAGGTCTCCTGGAGCGCCTTTTCCTCTTTGAATATCGTTCCGAATTTCATCGGGATCAAACTCAATATCTCCCCGCCGTTTCTCATTGCTTCTTCGATGACCGTCTCATGAAGGACGGCCTTTTCTTTAATCCATTGGAGATCGTTCCGGGCCTTGACCTGGATTATTTCGGAATCAAATTCATCCAAGGGCACCAAGCTGACCACGGCCTCCAATCCCTGATAAGTCCGGGTGAAGACCTCTCCCTTTTCATCGATGCCTTTGGTTAAAAATACAGAAGACGCGCCACGGCTCTTCCTCACACAATACAAATAGAATCCTTCCAACCGGCTTACTCTCTTTCTTTTTGCCTCTGTATCCCTATGCTGGCCATCCTTTTGCCGCTCAGCCCCCATAAGATTTCCATCTTCACCAAAAAGACTTCCTCAAAATCCAAGCCTCTCAAGATATCGATGCAGCGGATACGAATCTTGTGTTCGAGGCGACAGAAATCTCATCCCAACTCCCTTATATTATAAGCAAAAACAGTGCCAACCCATAAACTCAATGCCTAAATTAGGTAACACGCTGTTAATAAATATAATAAAATCATGACCAGCCCGCAATTCGAGATATTACCAACGGGCACGGTCAAAAAGGGACAGAAATGAGACAAAAAAGGGGCAGAATTGTCTTATATATTCAGACTTTTTAGCTTGCGATACAGGGTTTTTTTATTCAGCTTCAGGAGTTCCGCCGCTTTCGCTTTCTTGCCTCCCGCCTCCCCTAGGGCTTTCTTAATGACATCCTTCTGGAAATTTCGGGTTATCTCCTCAAAAGAAGCCCCTTTTTCCGGGGGCTTTGCGGCCTTAATCGCCTCGTTCGTCGGGAGGCGCGGATTTATGGATAAATGGTCGAGTTCAATCGTGTCTGATTCCGCCAACAAGACCGCTCTTCTGGTGACATTTTTAAACTCCCTGACATTGCCCGGCCAAGCATGATTCAGGATGCATCGCATGGCCTCCGGCGAAAATCCCTTGACTTCCTTATGGAACTCGCTATTCGCCTCCTCTAAAAAATATTTCGCTAAGATGGGAATATCTTCCATTCTTTCGGTTAATCGAGGCAACGCGATTTGAAACTCATTGAGCCGATGATAGAGGTCGTCTCTGAAACTTCCCTGGCGAACCTGTTCTAAGAGGAGAAAATTGGAAGCCACAAGGATGCGCACATCGATGCTGATCTCTCTCTGGCCGCCCAAATGCCGGAGCCTTCTTTCTTGAATGACCCTTAAGAGCTTCATCTGGACGGCCTCGGAAAGATTCGTGATTTCATCTAAAAACAAAGTCCCGCCATGGGCTTGTTCAAACCGGCCGTCTTTTCGACCATCCGCTCCCGTGAAAGCGCCCTTTTCATAGCCGAAGAATTCACTCTCCATCAAGGTCTCGGGCAGAGCGCCGCAGTCGACGGCCACGAAAGGCTGAACACGACGCCGGCTCAGGTGATGAATCCGCCGGGCGATCAACTCCTTGCCTGTTCCGCTGGCGCCCTGAATGACGACGGTCATGTTCGTCGGAGCGATAATCTCAACCTGTCTGAGGATCTGTTGAATTCTGGGACTTCTTCCCATGATCTCTTCAACACCTTGGCTTTCACCCAATCTTTTTCGTAATCTCTTCACCTCCTGGCTCATACTCCGGGATTCCAATGCCTTTTTGATGATCAAGATCAGCTCTTCATCATCGAAGGGCTTGGCAACATAGTCAAAGGCTCCCCTTTTCATGGCCCTGACCGCGCCCTTGACATCGCCATGGGCGGTCACCATGATGGTGAGGAGGTTTTGATCTATTTTTCGCATCCCCTCTAAAACCTTCATCCCGTCCATGTCCGGAAGCCGGAAATCCAATAAGGCGATACTTGGGGCACATCGGGCGACTTCTTTTATGGCCTGACGACCATTGGAAGCGGTCCGCACCTCATATCCCGCGCCTCTTAAAATCGCGGACAGGTTGAATCGAAAATCTCTATCATCGTCGACAATTAAGATGGTTTCCATTATTATCCTACCGTTTTGACTTTGCGTTTGCCCGGTTTTGCTCCTCTGATACGAATTTTTGTATCCTGCGGATGATATCCTCTTCATGATATGGCTTGTCGATAAAATCCAGGGCGCCCAATTTCTCGGCTTGGCTTCTGACTGCTTCGCTGCCGAAGGCGGTCGTGATAAAGACGGCAAGCGCGGGCGTCGTCTTTCTGATAAGGGACAGTAACGCCAGGCCATCGCCATCGGGGAGCCTGAGATCCAATAAAACGAGGTCCGGCAGCCGCCTGTTCAGGCACTTCAGCGCTTCTCCCTGCGTATGGGCGAACTCCATCTGAAAGCCGCGAGAGCTTAAGGAATCCCCCAGCAGAGAGCACAAGTCCTTCTCGTCGTCGATGAGCAGAATGCTTTTGATCTGCTTTTCCCCGGGGCCGGGCTTTCTCGCAGATCTGGACCTTTCACTCTTTCTGAAGAGGGCCTTTTCACAAAGCTCAAAAAAGGGCCTCAGTTCCTCAAGTTCTTCGGGCCTTCGCCAACCGGATAAATCGGTGTGCCAGACGACCGCTTCGCCCGCTTTGATCTTGCCGCTTTTGATCCAGAGCTTAATCCGGGCGTCCGACACCTGGTGATAAACATTGGCGCCCCTTTTAATATCCCATCTCGTTTTCGCCATGATTCTGTTTCCCCGTTAGGACTCTCTTTAAATATTTCCTATGCGATCGGACGGCTTCTGTTCAAGAGGCAAAGAAACAACGAAGGCGGCTCCCTTCCTCCACGCGCTTTCAACCTCGATCAAGCCCCCATGGCTGGTCACAATATTTTGACAGGTGGACAATCCCAAGCCCACGCCCCCTTTTTTGGTGCTGAAGAAGGGGTCGAAGATCCTGATCAGATTCTTTTCCGAGATGCCTATTCCGTTATCTTGGATCTTGATCAGGAAACGGCCCTTTTCTATTTTCGTGTCGATCGACAAGGCGCCGCCGTGCGGCATGGCCTCAATAGCGTTGCCGAGAATGTTCAGGAAGACGCGCCCCAGATATTCTTTGTCTGCGAGCAAGATCGGGGGATGAGGGGTCAGGTTCTTAATCACTTTGATCCTCTGCGTTTTTAGCCTGACTTTAAGAACGTTCAAGACATCCTCAATGATCCAATAGATATTCCAAGGCTGAAGATTAAGTTTTATCGGACGGGCGCAGTTCAGGAGTTCCGTAACTAAATATTCGATCCTCTTTGAATTTCTCTCCATGATCTCGGTATAGTGAAGACCCTCCGGCTTTATCTTGTCGTCCTTTTTGATTTGTCGGAGCGACAAAATAATATTGGTCAGGGGATTTCTTATCTCATGGGCGATGCCGGCGGCCATCCGGCCGGCAAAAGCGAGTTTCTCCGAACGCACCAGATCGTCTTTATTCGCCTTCAGGGCCTCGTAAGAAGCCGCGAGCTCCTCCCGGGAGTGAGTCAATCGATCAATCAACTCTCCAACGGATGAACTTTGCTGTTCTAAGAGCGTTTTTTGGCCCTGAATCGTTGCCTCAAATTGCTTGAGGACCTCGCCTCTTTTCTTTTCCTCGGTGATATCGCGATAAAGCGTCTGGGACTGTTTTTCGCCGTTCCAAAATACCTCTTTGCGGAAAACCTGGAGGCGGCGGATTTCGCCGTTTTTCCTGACGATGGCGATTTCATATTCTCTCGGGCCGACCTTGCCCTGCTCCTTGGCTTCTCTTCTGAGTTTGAATTCGGCATAGCTCTGCGGAGTATAACGCTCCTCGAGGGGTATTTTGCTGAATTCCTCAACACTGTCGTAGCCATAGAAATCCAGAAACTCCCGGTTGGCGTAAATGGTCTCGCCTGCGGCGGTCACGACGCGCACGCCCAGCGGCGAATCATCCAGCGAGCGACGATAATTCTCTTCCGTCCGGCGCAGCGTCTCCTCCGCCCGCTTGCGGGCCTGGAGCAGGTTCCACTCGCGAAGGGAACGCTCGACGGTGTGGGAGATGGCGGCGAAAGCCCCGGAGGACTTCTCGACATAATCGATCGCGCCCGCCTTCATCGACGCCACCGCGACTCCCTCATCGCCGTGGCCGGTCATGATTAGAATGGGGAATGGGCCGGCCTCCGGCGGCGATGTCAGAACATGCACGGCATACCCGTCCGGCAAGTCGAGATCTACGATGGCGATATCCGGTGTATGCGCGGCCGCGAGCGCCTGGTAATCCCGCAGATTTTGGGCCCAATGGACCACGGCCTTCATGCCGGAATCCAGGAAAGCCCGCTGAACGGCTTCGGCGTGCGCCGGATCGTCTTCCAAGAGCAGGATGTTGACGGGCTCTCCTTGGCTCATGTTCTTTCCTCTCGGCCGACTCCCCGTCTCGTCTTCGCCAGGGTGAACCGGAACGTCGTGCCCTTGCCGAGGCCTTCCGATTCCACCCAGATCCGGCCGCCGTGCAACTCCACGATCCGCCGCACAAGCGCCAGGCCGATGCCCTCGCCCTCCGAGCCGGGATCCAGCTTATGGAACAAGCCGAAGACCAACGGCTGCAACTCCGGACCGATCCCGATTCCGTTATCGCGCACGTGGAGCACCAGTTCCTCGCCAGCCTGTTCCACGCCGATCTCGACACGCGGCGCCGGTTGGTCGCCCATGAACTTGGCGGCGTTATCCACGAGGTTCCGGAAGATTTCCACCAAGCGCGTCCGATCGCCATAGAGCACGACCGGTTCCTCCGTGAGATCGATCCGCATCCCCCGCCCGGTGATCCGCCCCGCCACCAGGTCCAGGGCCTCTTTCACGATCGCCTGAAGCGGCGCTTCCTTGGAGGGGTGCATGATGCGCCCGACCCGCCAAAACCGGCGGAGCTCGTCCAGCAGGCAGCCCATCTTGTCGGCCGCGTTGCGGATGTAGCCCAGGTCCTTTTCCACCCGCGCTGCATCCTGGCTCCTGATGTCCCGTTCCAGATGTCCCTGGAAAGTCTGGATCGTCACCAGCGGGCTTCTCAGGTCGTGCGAGACGGCGTAGATGAAGCGGGTCAGCTCGTCGTTCTTCTCCTGCAAATCCTTCGACTTTCGGCGGATCTCTTCCTCCGCCCGCTTGCGCTCGGTGATGTCTTTATCCACGCCGCGGTAACCTTTGAGATTCCCCGCCGCGTCCAGTATGGGCACACCATTGGTGAGGAGACAGATTCGTTCGCCATTCTTCCGGATATTCCAATTCTCCAGATCCTTAATGGGCGCCTTGTTTGCCGCGATTTCAGAGAATATCGCGGCTACTCTCTTTGCTTCATCCGGGGGCATAAAATCGAACGGTGTCTTCCCGATGATGTCTTCAGGGGATCGCCCCAAAATGTTCGTGCCCTTTTGTGAGCTGAAGGTATAGACGCCATTCTCGTCTACCTCCCACACCCAATCGGCCATGCTGAACGTGATATCTCTCATCCGCCCTTCGCTCTCCTTCAGCGCCTCCTCCGCGCGCTTGCGCTCGGTAATGTGCGCCAAACCGCCAAAGAATAAGAGTCGCCCTGGAGTCTGTGTTTCCGAAACACATTCAGCGTAGGAGGTGATCCAAACAATGCCGCCGTTCTTGTGTCGGATGCGAAGCTCGCACGAACCCTTCGAACCCGGGGCCAGGCCGATGACATTTTCCTCAAAGAGACCTAGATCCTCCTCGACGACCAAGAAAGACCAACAGCCTTGCGCCTTGATCTCCTCGCTAGAGTAGCCGGTGATGCGGTCTGCCGCGCCCGTCATCCACTTAATCAAAAAGCGTCCATCCTCCTTGGTGCTACAGGAATAGGCAATATCCGAAGTCATCGCCGAGACCCGTCGGAAACGCTCTTCGCTTTCCCGCAGCGCCTCTTCGGCCCACTTGCGCATCAGCGCCGCTCCGATGTGCGATGCGATTCCTTCCAGGAGTTCAACCGTATCGAGGGTAAAACGTCCTTTGCGCCGGTCGTTGAGCTGGATCAGACCAACAATCCCATCCTTGTTCCGAATGGGCACCAGGGCCAAGGAGGCATAGCCTTGATGTATGCATTGGTTGCGTGGATGAAGCCGGGGATCCTCGCCGGGCGGGATGTCCAGAAGCGGGAATGAATCGTTCGTCCAGCAGCTTCCCCCCGGTGTGAAGAGCGGATTGGCCGGGTCGGTCTTGCCGGAAATGACCAGACCGCAGGTACATTCCAGGCTGACGTTGCCGTCTTTGTCCCGGCACAACCCGCCATCCGCGGCACGCTCGATCAGCGTGTTTTCGGTCAGCAGAAAATCCTTGGGAAAGCCTTCCTGGGCGAAATACGGGAAGTCATCCCCGTCTTGCAGGCGAATGCCCACGGCATCGAACCCGGTCCGCGTCTTCAATGCGGCGAGGACGCGCTGGATTGAATCCTGCAGATCTCCCGGCTCGTTTAATATCTGTAGGACTTCCCGGCGCATTTCTCCATAGGCTTCCGCGCGCTTGCGTTCGGTGATGTCCTGACCTTGCGCGATCGTGGCCACCGGTGTCTTCCCGTCCCGGGCAAACAGCGTGGCCGAGTTCCACAAGAGGGTGCGGACCGACCCATCGCGATGCTGGATGGCAATCTCGACCGTTTCCCACGGTTCACCCCCCAGCGTCTTCTTGATCAGTTCCAGCGAGCTTTCCACCAGCTTGGGCGGGAAGAGGTTCTCCAGGGAATGGCCTATGACCTCTTGTGCGCTTCTCCCGGTCAAGAACTCAAAGGCGTGATTGAAGCGGGTGATCTTGAACTGCGGATCCCAGACGATGATCGGGGCATTCGCGTAGTTGAACAGGTTGTCCAGATAATCGTTCGTCGCCCGCAGCGCCTCCTCCACCCCCTTGCGCTTGGTGATGTCGCGCAAAATGCCCACGGCGTGCCAGCCGCCCTGGAACCGGACGGCGGACAGCGACAACGCTACGGAGATCTCCCGGCCGTCTTTGCGGCGTGCTTCCAGTTCAAGCGTCTTGCCCATGGCCGCTCCCTGTCCCGAGCGCAAAAATTCGTGGAAAGCGGCGTGGTACGCCTCATGATAGCGTTGCGGAACGATCAGCTCATGCAGGTTCCGTCCGATCGCCTCGGTCGGGGTGTAGCCGAAAATGCGTTCGGCGGCGGAGTTCCAAAAGGACACGCCGTCTCCAGGGTCCATCATCAGGATGGCGTCCTGGGCCGAAGCCACGATGGCCCCGAGGCGGGATTCACTTTCTCTGAGCGCTTCCGCCGTTTTATATCTCTCGCGGTAGAAACGAGCGCGCTGGTGTCGCCAGACAAAACCTGTCCCTCCGCCCGCGCCGAGGAGCAGAGAGCCGACGAGCGCGATCATCGCCCACGCGTGCGCCCTCAAAGGCGCGTAAGCTTCCGCGACATCCATGCGGGCGACCAGAAGCCACGGCGAGTCGGGAACGGCGCGCAGGGCGGCGATTACCGGCACGCCGCGGTAGTCCGCCCCTTCAACGATCCCTTCCTGCCCCAGCGCGGCTTTGACGGCGGGCACATCTTGACGCCCGAGGGGAATGCGCAGTTTGAGGGCGGTGTTCTTTTGAAACCGCAACTCATTCAGATAGAGCGCGTCGTTTCCGTCCCGGCGAACGATCAGGGTCTCGGCCGTCGGGCTGGGAGTTGGCCAGCGGTTGATAAAGGGGTAGAGGTATTTCTCGGGGTCAATCCTGAAGACAAGGATTCCCATCGCCCGCGTGTCTTCCCCGCCATCAAGAATGGGAATCAAGACCGACATGTGGATGGGGCCATCCGGGGCGTCGCGGTGGAAATCCACAAACGTGACGCGGCCCGAACGAAGGATATCGGGAGCCTGCTCCAAGAGATGGGCGGCGACGGGCTCGGGTGTGTCGGGGACTGATATCCGCGCGACACCGTGGGTATCGAGCAGAAAAATCCTATCATATTCATAGGCCGCCTGGAAATGGCTTAACCATATCCGAAGTTGATCTCGTGCCGCCGGGTCGTTCGGCTTTTCAAAAAATCGTCGCACCAGGCCGGAAAAGGAGGCGTTCTTGAAAAAAACGGCGGCATCCGCTCTTCGCTCAAATCTCCAACCCGCCAATTCATCCACTTTCAGCTCCGCGATGGTCAAAAGCTGTTGCTCCACTCCCCTCCGGTAATGCTTTTCGTAATTCCGGTAATAAAGGAAACCGGCGGCGACGATACCTACCGTCAGCGAGAAGAAAACAAGGAGAAGATAGAACGACGGGAGTCGGCTCTTCGGGGCGGGTAACTCGGGCACGCTAATCCCCTCCCTTCCCAAAAATACTCCCGTGTCATGGCCGGAGGCCGAGCGCTCGAAAGCGGCTAATACGTGAACGCCTAAATCGTAGAAATCGGAAGGACCGCTGACTGTGTCCTCATTTTTGTCAGAATTTAGGCTAGAAACGGAGGTTTGTCAAGGATTTTCCCACCCTGCGGCGCCCAAAGCCGCCTTCGCCCCGCTACGCCGGGACGATCCTATCTATTCCGAAAAACGAGAAGCAGGCCGGGCGTGTCGAGTACGACGAGAGAAGGCCGCCGGGCTGCCGTATAAAGCTGGATGAGAAAAAGGGCGGCCGTGGCGCGTCAATCCTGATGAATGGGCCCAATGTTTCTGAATAAGGCCATTGACATGATATCACTTTGCTGATATATATTCGGCGAGGTGAGCGGGATGGCGCGCATGACCAGGACGGATCATATCGATCCCCGAGGGCGAAAAACGGTGGCTCGAGAGCTACGGCCGGCGACATCAGATCTCGAGCGCCGAAGTCGTCCGCCGGGCGATCTGGGAATACCGCCAGCTGAAAGCGGATAAGAGTCTCGCCGGCGTGCTCCAGGAAACGGCCGGGACGTGGACCTCGGTCAAGGGAGACAGCCGGGACCATGTCGAGGCCCTGCGTCGGGAATGGGAGCGCCGGACGTGAAACCGACCTATCTCCTGGATTCCGTTATTCTCATCGACCATCTACGCGGCATCGCGCAGGCGTCCAAATGGCTGAAAAAGCTCGGCGAGGGAGAAGCCATCCTCTCGGCGATCACCCGCGCCGAGGTGCTCTGCGGAGGGACGGAAAAGGAGGAGCTAGCCGCCTTAGAGCTATGCGACGCGTTCGTGCTTATCCCTTACCGGCTCGGATAGGGCATGGCCTCTTCGTTAATCATCCCGTTGAGAAGGAGCTCGGCCTTGAGGTAAGTCCGCTTTTGGCCCGTATTCGAGCTTATAACAGGATTTTCTGCCTCGTCTTAATCATGCGGGTTCGTGTTAGCAGATAAATGGGGACAGCGGCAATTTATAACGCATTAACGGGGTCAGGACCCCTCCAAGAGCCACTTCCATAGGGGAACGTACCTGATACCGCCTTCGATCTTGGATGTATCTTTAGTGATGATCACCAGATCGGCGGGGCGCTTCCCCGCGGCTTCTTGAAGTTCTTTGAGTCCCTCGACCTCCCGGCCGGCGACGTCGTCACCGAACGTGACGTTGATCCCGAGAACGCGATCCCGACGGGGGACGACGAAATCGACCTCGCGCTTTCCCCTGCTGTAATAGCATTCCGTCCCGGCGCGGCGTAACTGGCCGTGGACCAGGTTTTCCGCGAGCCTGCCCTCGTCCGGGGAAAAGCGGAAGGAAACCGCGTTCCTCAACCCGTTGTCCAGCGTATAGACCTTTCTGGGATTGACCTGCCGGGTTTTCAGGGAATAGGAAAAGACGGGCAGGAGGGAGACGAGCTCGACTTCTTCAAGGTAGCCGAGGTATTCCATGACCGAATCGCGGGAGACCGGCATTTCCGAACGGATCGCCTTATGGTAGGAATGGATGGAGAACGCGTTGGCGGGCATATTGTATTATGGCCTTGTTCAGAAGTCAACTAATATTATATAATGGCCTTTCATAAGGGGCCAAATGTGGGGTGGAATTTCATGTCTTTTTGCCTTATGAAAGCCGGCGAACTTATGTTAGCCTGACGTCCCAGCCTTCCTCGGCCTTCCTCTTGGCATCGCGCCAAGCCTTCGCCCCACACCCCCATCAAGCTTCCGCCGAATTCCGCATCCCCCGCCGGCCGCCCCGTCTTCAGGCGTTCGCGGGTCCTCTTGACGATCTCCTCGTCACCGCCAGCGGCGAGATATGAACGCCAACCGGGGATCGCCCGGTACATCGGGACGCCCGCCATCCTGTTCAACGCCCGACCCGTATCACTCCCGACGATAAGCACCGGGTCCGGCTCCCCTATCACGTGGCATCGGGCGCTCGACCAGGGATAGTCCTCGGCCCGCTCGACCAACCCGGCCCGCACCGGGTTCGTCTCAATAAAGCGGACCTCTTCGAAGACGCTCGGGTCGTCCAGGACGCAGGACATGAACCTCCCCCGCCAGAGGCGGCCGCGGGCATCCCGCTTGCCGTTGAAATACTGGGCGTAGCGCATGTGAAGGGCGTTGAAGGCGCGGGCGAGGGAGTCCTCGGACTTGGGGACACAGACGAAATGAACCTGGTTGGGCATCAGGCAGTAGGCCCAGATGTCGACGCCGTAGCGCGCCGTGTATTCCTGGAGCCACTCGAGGTAGCGGCGGTAGTCCGCGTCCTCCTCGAAGACGGCCTGTTCGCGGTTACCTCGCTGGTTGACCGCATGCGGGTAGCCGATGACGACGAAACGGGCTAGGCTGGCCATTGTGTTGCCGATCGAAATCTTGGGACACGTATAGAAAATGGCGAAGAAAAAGGGACATGTACCAAGAGGTACATGTCCCCTACTGGTCCCCTAAGCCTGACCCCGATTTCGCGCAGGCTACCGCCGATGGGCGCCGGGGGGCACCTGGGCGGCACGGACACGTCTAATCATCAGCCGCGAATTCTCGTCACTAGAGGCTAGCCGCCTCCCGGACGCTCGCCTTTTATAAGCAAAAGCAGTGCCAACTCATAAACTCAATGCCAAAATTACGTAACATGCTGTTAATAAATATATTAAAATAATGACCGGCCAGTAATTCTGGAAATTTCCAGCGGGGTACGGTTAAAAAGGGACAGAAATGAGACAAAAAGGGGGCAGAATTGGGAATGTCAAGAGAAAAAGAGCAGCCGAGGCGCGTCTGTCCAAATGAATGGGCACTTGGGCCGGAGAGAAACCCATTGACATGATATCACTTTGCTGATATATATGTGGCGAGGTGACCAGGATGGCACGTATGACGAGGACGATCATTTCCATACCAGAAGATGATAAGAAATGGCTCGAGTCCTACGGCAGACGCCATGAAATCTCGAGCGCCGAGGTCGTCAGGAGGGCGATCAGAGAATTCCGTCGGAAAAAGCCTGAGAAGAGCCTTGCGGCTGTACTCCGGGAAACCGCCGGGGCTTGGACCTCAATCAAGGGAGACAGCCGCGATTATATTGATGCCATGCGAAAGGAATGGGAACGCTTGTCTTGAAACCAGTATATCTTCTGGATTCCGTCATCCTCATCGACCATCTAAGGGGCGCTGAGCCGGCGGTGGCATGGATGGACAAACTCGGGGAGGGCGAGGCCGTCATCTCGGTGGTGACTCGTACCGAAGTGCTCAGCGACGGTTCTTCAGAAGAGGCGCATCCCGCCCGCGAGCTCTGTGACAAGTTCGAGTGTCTTCCCCTGACCAAGGATGACGCGACGAGCGCCGCGGAGTTGAGGCGGAACTACCGCTGGAAGCTGCCGGACGCGCTCCAGGCGGCCGTGGCGTTGAGGCACAGCCTGAGGCTGGTCACGCGGAACGCCCGGGATTTCGACGGGAAGAAACACGCGTTCGTGCTTATCCCCTACCGGCTCGGATAGCGGCCTTAGAGGCCTACTTTTCGGAATCAAGAAGAGTGATCAGCAGGCGCTCCAGCTCCCTGGATACGGCCGTCCTTGCCCGGGCCGAGGGAATCCTCCGTGCCCAAGCTCTCGCCTTTCGGCAACTGAAGGACCCGGGCAGATGGAGCTCCGGGAAATGGCGATACTGCCTTTTTCTGTGCACGGACAGATATAGGGTGTCGACGAGGGCCTTTTCCTGGGATGCGATGAGGAACGATTTTCCGCCGTGGTACCAATCGAATCCGGCGAAAAACGAGGGAGCGATCCGATGGATCCGGTAATCCCCCAGGCTTGTCCTGACGATTCTTGAATGCGCGGTCGAGGCCAGAGTCGTTACCCGGGGAATCTGTTCTATGAGCCCATGGAGGTGGAGGGCGCTTATGAAGGAGATATACGCCCGTTGTCCCGGGACCAGGAAGGGCACGGCGGCGAAGACGCTCAGGCGCTCGTCCGCGGGATCGGCCCATAATCCCCGCCGAACCTTGATGAGAAGGCCCTGGCGGGCCAGGTATCCTAATCCCTGCGTCGTGCTGGAAAGGGACTTTCCGGCGAGCGCCGCCAGCTCCCGGGTGGTAAAGACGGGGCGGCCCATTCGACGGACATACTTGATGAGGGGCTCCCTAGGCATGACGTCCTCCCAGCGTCTCGATGAACCCCGCGACGCGAAGCCGGATATCGTCCCAGGCTTCGGGCCGGTCGTGGGCGACACGGTCCTCCGGAGAAAAATAGGACAGGACCGTGTCGCGGAACATTTCGAATCCGACGTCATAAACGCGGTCCTTGGCCTTCAGGATTACGGCGGAATCGGGTGCGTCGAGCGCCGGGATTTCCGGGCCCGTTGCCGGGGCAGGGGCGCCGGGCGCGGAGATGAGAATATGGAGGTCGAAAATGTCCCGGGCTTGGACCGCCGTTCTGGATGCCAGGGCATTGATTTTTTGCAGGGTCATCGACGCCGTATCGTAATGAGGCACCCAGAGGGGGGTCATGCGATAGGGCCGGAGGAGGGCGTCCGGAACAAGGTCCACGCCGACAGTGCCGGGCCGGAAGCTTCTCCCCCGCCGCGAGAATTCGACCTTGGTGAAGAAGTCCTCGCCCGCGGCGGTCAGAAGGTGGATTTTGAAGCGCTGAGTCGTTTCGGTCTGCTTGGCCTTGAGGAGGTCCGGCGGTCGGACGGTCTTGATTCCGTAGGAGGCCAGAGGATCGAGAAAAGCGCGGCTTCCCAGCGACGTCATCACCAAATTCTTCAATTGCGCGACGGAGGGGCCCGAGATATCCAGGTCCATGTCTTCGGAAAAGCGGGGGCTTCCGAAAAAGAGCCGCATGTTGACGCCGCCCTTGAGAGCGTAGGAAGTCGGGGCGAGGGACGCACCAAGGCGGCGCAGGAATTCCAGGTGGAACACCTCGCGGAGGGTGAGCGGGTTGAATATCGGCTGGATCATATATGTATGATAATCAAGTTCTATATAAATTGCAAGACATATTTATCGGGAATCAGGGATTTTTTTCGGCGGCTTGAGAGAGGCGGGCATCGTTAGTGAGCAGATCGGCCTTCTCGCGCCTTGCCAGCGCGATATAGGCGGCATCGTAGGCCGTCAAACCCGTTTGAGCCGCAATACTCAGAATCTCGGGCCCATCCGCCCCCATGTCGGCGACCTCGAGCCCCAGGGCCTGGAATCCCCGATAAGCCCGCAGGGCCGTCGCGATCTCCAAACGGCCTCTCCGGGAAGCGATCAACAAGCCGTTGAGGACCTCGAGCCCCAGGAGCGAAGGGACGACCATCCGGATCTCTCCCCGGACATAAGACTCCAGCAAGGCCAGGGCCTTGTCGCCGCGCTCTTCGTCCGGAAGGAACCAGCGCAAGGCGACGGAAGCGTCAACAACGACCGTCTTCACGGCCGTCTCCGCAGCTGGTCGCGGGCTTCCCCGATCACCGAGTCCGCGTCGACGGCGGCCTGGCCGTAGGCGGCCCGGGCTTCCATGATCTGCCGGAGCCCGTCGGCCTTCCTCGATCCCTGGTAAGCCGCAAAGGGCACGAGGACGGCGACCGGTTTTCCTCGCCGGGTCAGGATGACGTCGCGATTGGCCGATTCGGCCGCGCGCAAGATCCGGCTGAGGTTTTTCTTCCCTTCGGCGATACTGACGGAATGTTCGGAACCGGAGTCATTCATGATCACACCATAAGTCTTATTTACATGACCATTATAGATGGTCACGTAAATAAGTCAAGGGGAATATTCTTGACAAACCATCCTTTTGTAGCTATATTTGAGTTTCAATTGTAGTCACATAGGAATATGACATGCGTTTCATCAATGTGCGGGAACTTAAAAGCAAAACGTCGGAAATACTCCGGGCGGCGGCGGTGGAGGACATCATCATCACAAATCACGGAAAACCCGTTGCCGTCGTTTCTGGAATAGATGGGCGGGATTTTGAAAAAATCGGTTTTCGCAGCGGCGCAAATCGGGTCCGCGAGACTCACGCCCCCTACCGAACGGAGGCGGTCGATTATGAGAAGCCGGAAGCTGGCAAGCCGACGCCGGCCCCGGCTGGAAAATCGGCCTGGAATCCGTTGAAAGCCGTATTCTGGGACTATCCGGAGTTGACCGAGGAGGCGACGCTGAGCCTAAGGATCCAAGAGGCCCGGGATTCACCCATTCAAGATGCCTTTCGCTGGTATTTAGCCCGTTTTTTGGAAAGAGGTCGGGTGGTGGATGCGTGGCGTTTTTTCCGGCTGGATGAGATCCGGAGGATCATGCCTTCGCTGAGGTTATCTTCTCGCGCCATCGCCAAATGGACAAGGATCTTGGAATACTATGGAAATCCTTAAAGAATTTTCCCTGGGCTATGCTTCCCCGGCTCAAAAATCCGTCCTGGCAGCCCTGAGCCGGGACCCGATCGTTGAAGACGCGTTCTTCCTGACCGGCGGAACGGCGCTATCCGTTTTTTACCTCGGACATCGGGTTTCGGACGATATCGATCTCTTCACAAGAGAGCCGCTCGATTTGGCGGCCGTCACGGACATCATTCTCCGACCGTGGGGCGGGGAGATCATCGTGGGCGTGCGGGAATCATCCTTTGTTTCCGTCTTCATCCGGACCGTCAAGGTCGATTTCGTTGTCGATCCCTTATCGGAACTCGAAGAACGCCCCGTGGCCGACCTCGAGTTCGGCGGCCGCCTGACCGTGGACTCCCTGGAGGCCATCGCCGCCAACAAGTTGGCGACCCTGCTCGGCCGCGTCGAACCCAAAGATTTCATCGACTTCTATTTCCTTCAGAAAGAATTTCCCCGATTGAAGGCCGATCCCATCTTCGAGCGCGCGAAGAGGAAAGACGCCATATTCGACGATTGGACAGAATTCGGGCATGTTTTCGAAGATCTGGGAGATTGGCTCACGAGGCACGGGGTCAAGACTTGACCCCTCCAAGAGCCGCTTCCATAGGGGAACGGGCCTGATCCCGCCTTCGATTTTGGATGTATCTTTAGTGATGATCACCAGATCGGCGGGGCGCCCGTCGCTTTGGACGGGCATTACCGGTCCTTGCAATTAGGTTACGAATATAGGGGGCATCTTCGACGAAACGGTCATCCGGAATCTCCTCGCCGACCGGTCTGAAGCTGCGCGAAAGGTGCTCGGGCATCGCGCCGGAGCTTGACATTCGTCTATTATTCGTCTACTATTCGCCTATGCCATTCAACCCATTCGACTCCCCGGTCTGACGCCCGGGGCCGGGCTTCCCACCGGCTTTGCAGTGCCGGTGCTGGAAACCGGCAGTCCCGGTCCTGGCAAGGCCGGGGTATGCTCAGGGTTAATACTGAGCGGCGCTTTTACACCGTTTTTAAAAAAAACGGGGTTGGCGCCGGCGAACGTATCAAGGAGTCATGACAATGTTTAACCCAAGATATGCCATAACCAATAAACTGCTGGAGAATATCAAAAGAATAACAGAGCTGATCACGCGGCTCAACAGCAAGAGGCTTCCCCGTGTGGTCCTGCACGCAATGGAAAAAGAAGCCCGGGAGCTGTCTGCACATACCTCGACAAGCATAGAAGGGAACCCTCTGCCGCTCGCCGAAGTCAAAAGAATACTAAAAAACAGGCCGGAAAACCTGCGGGACACGGAGCGCGAGGTCATAAATTACAACCGGGCGCTGGAAGATCTTAATAAAATATCTCGTAAAGGGCCTCCGCTGCTTAACAATAAACTGGTCTTTGATATCCAAAGAACGATCACAAAAAGATTGATAGATAATCATCGCTGCGGCAAGCTGCGCTGCGAGCCGGTATTTGTGAACGATCCGAGGACAGGGAAAACCGTTTATTGGCCGCCCGACCATAAAGATGTCAAGGTCCTGCTTGATGAATTGCTTGATTTCATAAAAAAGAATCAGGGAAAAATAGATCCTTTGATTTTAGCCGGCATTTTTCACAAGCAGTTCGTTATCATCCATCCCTTCATGGACGGCAACGGCAGGACAGCCCGGCTGGCCACAAAAGCGCTTTTAGCCGCGATGGGGCTGAATACGTTCAATCTCTTCAGCTTCGAAAACTACTACAACGCAAATGTGGGCCGGTATTTTGAAAAAGTCGGGGTCAGTAATAATTACTACGACATAAAAGATAAGATCAATTTTGCCGACTGGCTTGAATATTTCACGGACGGGATCATCGACGAGCTCTTGAGAGTGAGCAAAGAAATGAGGTCGGCAGAGCTGACCCCGGAGACCGCGCTCAAGACACACGATAAGCAGATCATCGATCACATCAGAGAAAACGGCTTCATCACGGACAGAGAGTACTCCGCCATTACAAAGCGCGCAAAAGCAACTCGCAACCAAGATCTTAACAGGCTTATCGACATGGGACTAATTAAGAAATTGGGCAAAGGCAAATCGACATATTATAAGCTGACCGAAAAGGGAACGTACCTGATCCCGAGAACGCGACCCTGACGGGGGACGACGAAATCGTCCTCGCGCTTTCCCCTGCTGTAATAGCATTCGGTCCCGGCGCGGGCCCTGGATCGTTATGGCCCTACTTAGGCGTCAACTAATCTTATACAGTGGCCTTTCATAAGGGGCCAAACGGCGAGCGGATTGAAGGACGGCGCAAACGGCAGGCTGAATGAGATGGCCCGTATGGGGTCAGGACTTGAGACGAACGCGGCCGGCATGTAATATGAATATTGAATATTCAATCAGCAAGAAAAGAAGGCAAGCTTCATCGTCGCCTTGTTGCGGCCTCACCATAAGAATTTCGGCAAACGCTTGATCAAAACCCCCAAGCTCTATTTCCTGGACACCGGCCTTCTGTGCTTCCTGCTTCAGATCCGGTCACCCCAGGAGCTCGGCCATCGCGCCGAGCGAGGCGCCATCTTCGAGAGCTTCGTTGTTTCTGAATTCTATAAGAGCTTCCTCCATAATGGAGGGGACCGCCCATTCAAGCGCTCGGGAATCACCGTTATGCCCTGGTTTGCTTTGTAGGGCGGGAAGAAAAGGCGGCCTTGACATGATATCATATAATGATATATAAGTGTCATATACAACGGAGGCGGAAATGGCACGCATGACCAGGACGATCATTTCTATTCCCGAAGACGAAAAGAAATGGCTCGATGCCTACGGTAAGCGACATAGGATATCGAGCGCCGAAGTCGTCCGCCTTGCGGTCAGGGAATTCCGCCGGATGAAAGCGGATAAGAGCCTCGCCCGCGTACTCCGGGAAACGGCCGGGACGTGGAAGTCGGTCAGGGGGGAAACCGGTGAACATGTCGACAACCTGCGAGCGGAATGGGACCGGGCTTCGGGGGGGGACGCCGAGGTAAACACTGTCATGGAGGGGCGGAGTCCTTACGGGTCTCCCCTTCCCGCGGATATCACGGACATAGAGGAACTGAGACAGAGAGCGATCGCGGCGGCGGGCCGATTCGAGTCCGGCGTTCCTGACCTCTCGATCGGGCACGACAATTACCTGGCGGGCGAGCGAACGGAGGATGGAGCCAAGAGCGGGAGCACTAACGCGCGGGCCCTCTCAAAAAAAGACGGAGGCCCGCGATGAACGTCTTAGTCGACACGAGCGCCCTCCTGGCCGTCCTCGACCGGAGTGACGAACGGCACGCCGCGGCCAAGGCGATATGGGAAGAGCTGCTCAAGGCCGGCCAGAGCCTCGTCTGCCACAACTACATCCTTGTCGAGACTTCGGCCGTGCTGGCGCGGCGGATCGGAATGGAAGCCGTGCGCGTCTTCGAGAGGGACGTCGTCCCGGTCTTGCGTCTCGTCTGGGTGACAAGGGAGATCCACGAGGCCTCGGTGGGGGCGCACCTCGCAGCGGACCGCCGCGCCTTGAGCCTCGTCGACTGCGCGAGCTTCGAGGTCATGCGGCGGACGGGCGTCCGCGCGGCCTTCGCCTTCGACCCGCATTTCGAGGAATTCGGATACGAAGTCGTCTCCAGAGAGTAGCCCGTCGCTTTGGACGGGCATTGCCGGCCCTTGCATTAAGGTTACGAATAATGTAACCTAAGAGCATAATGCAAACCGTGACTGAGCTTGTCTTCCGTCTCTCCCCTCCCGGGGGGATCTTCGACGAAACGGTCATCCGGAATATTCTCGCCGACCGGTCGGAAGCGGCCAGGAAAGTGCTCGCACATCGCGCCGTCGCCGCGGGTGAGATCCTCCGGCTCAAGCCGGGTCTTTTCCTGCTCGCTCCGGAGATTCGGAAAACACATCCTCATCCGTTCGTCGTCGCGGCGATCCTGCACTCCCCTTCCCATGTGAGCCTCGAGTCGGCGTTGGCCCATCACGGCCTCATCCCGGAGGCGGTTTTTCAGGTCAGCAGTGTGACCTCCTCACGAAGCCGCATGTTCAAAACCCCGGTCGGCGTTTTCAGCTTCGTGCGTGTTCCTGCCGCGAATCCTAGAGCCGGAGTCCAGGCGCTAAAGGTCGACGGCCGAAGCTGGGCCTTCGTCGCCACTCCCCTGAGGGCTATCGCCGACCTGATCTATACGAGAAAGGACGTGAGCTGGGAGAAGGACGGCTTGGCCTTCCTGACGGATGGCATGCGCATTGAGCGGGAGGATTTGGAAAAGATGGCCTGGGAAGGCCTGAACGAAGTGAGCGAGAGCCTCCACAGCCGCCGAACTACGGACTACTTGCAGGGACTCTCGCGGGAGCTCGGGAAATGATCCATCGCGTCCTCGAGGAAAAAATCAAGGAATACGCCGTTACGAGCGTCCTCGACCAAGAGAATGTCCTGCAGGAGATCGTTCAGCAGATCGTCCTGGCGAGCCTTTCCCGAGCCGGGCTCTTTTCGAGCGCGCAGGCGGTTTTTCATGGCGGAACGTGCCTCCGCATCGTCCACGGGATGAACCGCTTCTCCGAGGACTTGGACTTCTTTCTGAAGCGGCCGGACCCGGGCTTCAGCTGGAATAAATACCTGGAGCATGTCGTCAGAGACGGATACGGCGAAGGCCTCGGCTTCACCGTTCAGTTTAGGGCTGAAGATAAGACGGCGGTCAAGAAGGCGCTTCTCCGGACGGACTCTTTCGGCAAGGACCTCGCCCCCGCCCTGCCGTATTCCAGGGACCCCCGGAAACTCATCAAGGTGAAGCTCGAGATCGATGTGAATCCTCCCGTCGGGTCAACATTTGAAACGCGCTACCTCGCCTTTCCCGTAACGACGGCCATCACGACTCAGAGCCTCGAATCCGGCTTCGCCATGAAGATCGGCGCGATGCTCGGTCGAACATATACCAAGGGACGGGACTGGTACGATTTCGTCTGGTATGTCAACAAAAGGACCGTTCCGGACCTCGGACTATTAAGCCGTTCCATCGACCAGCAGGGTCCGTGGGCCGGCCAAGGGATCGGGGTCGATCCCGGCTGGGTAGAGACGACCTTGAGGAAAAGGATCGGCGAGATCGTCTGGGGAGTCGTCCGCCAGGACGTCGGACGGTTCCTCCCGCTCCGGGAACAGGAATCGTTGAAATTGTGGGGCCGGGACTTCTTCCTCCATCACCTCGGCGTTTTACTTCAATATCTCGCGCCCTAAAGCAAAGGCCGGGGCACTCTCGATACCAACCGCATTATTTTCCGATCGAATCGGTCCCACACCCCCCGCGTTTGAAAGCCACTTTCCGCCGCGGCGGCGGCTGCTAGATCAGGGACTTTACCCTGTTAGCGATCTCGTCGACAAACTCCTGGGCGCTCCCGAGGGATTTCTCAGCTTCAGTCCGGGAAATAGGTTTTTCCGCCTCATAAATAAACGCATGCCTTTTCGTGCGCATCTGGTTGAATCTTATTGTGAGTCGACTGAATCCGGGGCCGAGAACGGTCGCCGAGAATTGCACGACGGTTTTATGCTGGTCTTTCCCTTTGGCTCTATACCCAAAGGACAAAAGGAGAGCCCGCCCAGCCCGGAGCATGGCATGGTATGCGATCGTATAAGCCCACTCGTCGTCAATTGGCAGATTCGCCGCAGACGTCAACAAGTCGCGCCTTGCCCTTTCAAGCTGAGACAGAACGAGCTTATGATTAAGGCCGATTTTCTCGATAAGCCTTAGGGTCTCAAGGCGCTTCAGGTCCATCGTTTTTCCCGATGATCCAGATCTTGTCCCTGCCCCGCACTTCCTGAAGGAATGCGTTGCCCTCGGCTTTCTTGGTTTCATACTCGCGCTTGTTGTAGAGAACGTAATTAACAGTCCGTCCGAAAGCCTTTTCCAGACCGATAAAGATTCTGTCGAGCTTGTCCAAGTCAATATCGCCAACGATCAGCAGGTCGATGTCGCTCTCGGCGTTTTCGGTCCCTTTGGCGAAGGATCCATAGACAAAAGCGAAATCGATCCCCTTGGCAGTTTGAAGGGCGGACCTGAGGCGCCCCATGATACCGGTCGTTTTCTGGACAAGGCCTTTCAGCTCGGGCCCGAAAGCGCACTCTTGGTTGACTTGAAAGCGCTTGAGATTCCTCTCTCTTGAAGATATCAGAATGCCCAGCTCTTCGAGCTTGGCCAATTCTTTGCTGAGGTTGGATGGATCATCGCCAAGTATGGATGCCAGTTGACGAACGGAATAGGACTCGCCGGAATGGGCGAAAAGCCAGCCCAGGAGCCTTGCCCTTGTTCGTGAGCCGAACAGCTTGTCCAGAAGTTTGCTCATCGTTATGGTAAATTTTACCACAATCGTTGTATTTTTTACCACATTAATGATAACGGATGGCCGGCCGGCAATTTCTCACAAATATAAAATCAGATGCGTATTCCGACGATTCCGGCCACCCATTCCGAACGAAGCCGGCGGCGGGGAACAGCTATGAAGAACGATTTTCCGGGGCTAAGCCTTGATCAGCTTCTCGATATCGGCGAGATCCTGTTTTCTTCCCGCCAGCTTCTTATGATCGATCAAATCCTGTTTGGAGATGTAGAAGGCGGGAATATCCCCGTATTGCCCGGTGGTCCGTCTGTCCCAAGCATCGGCGAAGGGAATGCCTTTCAAGGATGTCAGCAGGTCGATCCTCAAAGGAGCGATCCCAAGCTGGATAACCTGATCGGGTTCCAGGAAATCGCGGCTGCCCAGCTCGATATCGGAGAATCCGAACTCGCGGATGGCCGTCATGAGGCGGTCCGCGTTTGACGCGGTTGAATCGACGAGAATGTCGATGTCTTTCGTATAGCGGGGCTCGGAGTAGTAACTGAGGGCGAAGCTTCCGATGATCAGGTAGCGAACGCTATTTGTGTTTAACGATTCGATAAACTCTTTGAAATCCTTTTCGATTCTCATTTTTGAACTCGTAGTAAAGCTCCCTGAGATGCTGAACGAGGTCAAGGCGCTCCGCCGGCGTCATCGACTTCCAGTCTTCGAGGTCGGCCTCCTCGGCCTCGCGGAGGGAACGTTTGTTGACGGTCATGAATGCGCTTATTTTATCAAACCTCGGGTTAATAGACAAATCAGATAAGCGAAGTGTCGGGCGCCGCCTGTCAAGAGGCCGCGTTGATGTCGTTGACGAGCAGGCGCAGGGTGCCGACGTTCTTGCGGTTGAAGGCGAGCGCGAGGCGCGGCATGCCAGAGTATTCGTCGTCCTCGCCCTCGACCGGGCCGGGGTGCTGTTCGATACGGCCCTCCGTGAGGATCGAGGCGTAGGTGTCGTTGAGCTTCTCGAGCGCGGCGGGGGGAAGTAGCGAAGAGAGCCGCAGGACGAGGAGCGGGCCGACGTAGCGCATCGAATGGTAACGCCGGTAGAAGCCGGTGATCTCGGCGACGGCTTCGTCGACGTTGTCGGTCAGCTTGAACAAGTTCATGTCCTCTTCGTTGATCATCCCGTTGTGAAGGAGCTCAGCCTTGATGTAGGTCCGCCAGTGCTGCCAGTAGGTGCCGCCGGGGGCGTCGATCATGACGAGGGGCACGAGCTGGGTCTTGCCCGTCTGGATCATAGTCATGGCCTCGAAACCCTCGTCCTGGGTGCCGAAGCCGCCGGGGAAGAGGACAATGGCCGAGGCCTCCTTGAGGAAGAGGATCTTGCGGGTAAAGAAATATTTGAAGTTGATGAGCTTGGAGTCGTCGGCGATGGTGACGTTCGTGGTTTGCTCGTGGGGCAGGCGGATGGCGACGCCGAAGCTGGCGGCGCGTCCGGCGCCCCGTTGACCGGCGCCCATGATGCCGTCGCCCGCTCCGGTGATGACCATCCAGCGGCGCTCGCGCATGCGGCGGGCGAAGGCGTCGGCCTGGATGTATTCGGGGTGGTCGGCGGGCGTGCGGCTCGAGCCGAAGATGCTGACCTTGCGGACGTCGTGGTAGGGGGCGAAGACCTTGAAGGCGTAGCGCAGTTCCTTGAAGGACGTGGTCAGCATCTTGAGCTCGCCGCGGCCGGCGCCGTCGCGGGCGAGACGGGTGATGGCGACCATAAGGTCGGCCAGGACGTCGCGGTCGGGGCAGTCGGCGAAGCGGTCGAGGAAATCGGCGATGGCCTGGTCGCGCGCGGCGACCCAGGAGCCGGGGGGCGCGGAGGAGCCGGACGGCGCGGCGGGGGAATCGGCGGCGGACCTCTCCCCTGTCGGGGCGGAAAGCGGGGGTTTGGACGTTTTGGGCATGTTAATCTACAGTCTATTCTAGCACGTCCGGGGTCCGGAGCGTACGAGCAAATTTGGGGACGCAATACCCTGTCCCCGCTTTGGACCGACTCAATAGATCTTGAGGGACGAGACCTTGGCGATCCGATTGAAATCAGAATCATCGTGCAGCAGGAGCAAGCCGTGCTCGATGGCCGTCTGAGCGATCAGACAATCCATCGAGCTCCGGACGGACATCCCTTTTCTGCGCAGATCGAAGAATATCTTCGCGGCCCCGGCGTAGGATTCGAGGCCCCCTTCAAGGCCGCAAACCGTCTGGCTCCCGAGATAATCACGAAGTGTCGAGAAATCCTTTTCAGTCGCAGCGCCCTGAAGGACTTCGAGGATCGTTATGGGGCTGATGCCGAAGGGGATGCCGCGGTCCTGGACCTCGATAAAACGGCTCACGGGAGAATTCTCTCGTCCTTCCAAAAAATCGATCAGGACGGAGGAATCGACGAGGATCACCGCGCCCTCAGTTTCTTGTAGTCGTAGCCTTCCGCAAGCCGGATCTTGCCCCTGAGTTCGCGAAGGTCCTTTTTCTTGAGAACGCGGACGTACTCCTCGAGGGCCCTGTGGACGACGTCCTTCTTCGTTCTCAGTTTCGAAAGCGCCATGGCCTCCTGCACGAGTCCGTCGTCGATCACAATGTTTGTCCTCATTTTATACACCTTATGATGTGTATTATAAGGTGTATTGCGGGGCTTGTCAATCCCGGCCGTCATAAGAGAGGACGCCGCTCGATGCCGAGTATTCTCAGGGGTGGAACAGGGAATCCGAAGGACGCGGCGTGTATGGCGGACGTCACTCCAGCCAATTCTCCACTGCGAGGCCGGGGATAGCCGAGAAATGCCGGACGTTCCCCGTGACGATCGTCAGCCTGTGTTGGAGGGCGATCGCGGCGATACGCAGATCGGGCTCGCTCCTGGGCAGGCCGCGGCCTTCCAGGGAAGCCTTCAGCCGGCCGAAGACCCGGGCGCTTTCGAGGTCGAACGGGAGCACGGTCAGGCGGGATAGGACGAGTTCCTCGAAAGCGCGGATGAGCGCATCGCGGCGGCCGGTCCGGCAAGCTCCATAAAAAATCTCGGCGGCATTGATCGAAGTGGTGAATTGGAGCGCCCGGGGGATCCTCGCCAAGCGCTCGATCAAAGCTTTCGGCGGGGCCGCCTTGACAGCCCGGCTCATGACATCGGTATCGAAAAGGTACATCAGAGGAGGACTTCCCTGTCCTTGGCCTTCGCCCGGGCGCTGTAAGCGGCTTTGATCATCTCGTCGATTTCGGCATCGAAGTCGGCGAGAGCTCCGGCCGCGGCCGCCAGGCCTTCCTGTTTCGAAGTCTCCCTTTCCGCCCATTCGGCGTAGGGCACGATGGCCGCGACCGGCGTTCGCTTGCGGGTGATCAAGACCGCCTCCTTGCGATGGATAAGACGCGCGATGATCTCCGAAAATCTCGCTTTCGCCTGGGTAATGGGGACGATTTCCATGAATTTGCCCTCCGTAATTAATATGGTCTAATAGACTATAGTTGTCAAGAGGGACGGAGGGCTGGGGTCGGACCACGGTAACATGTTTATTATCAGTATATAGCTTTTATTCCGAGTCTTTTTCGGGGCCATTTATAAGACTTATTCCCGCGTTTTTGGCCCGGTTTTTGTAGCCTTAGACCTGAAGGACGCGAAGACCCGATTTGGCCGCTGCGGCGAGCTGGCGTCGGTCGGAGGAAACGAAAAGGTCGGCCTGCCAATCGAGGGCACAGGCCACGTGCAGGGCGTCCATGGTGCGAAGGGGATGGCGTTCGATGAGGTCGATGGACCCATGGACGACGGGGATCGTGATAGCGCAAACCGACATGTCCTCGATGTCTTCGAAGAGGGCCTTTTTAGCGGTGTCGTATTGGGCGGCCGAGATCGAGCTCTGCCTGCGGAGGCGCGAAAGGGCCGAGGTGATTTCCGGCGGACAAATGAGGCTGACGGCGGCCTCGGTCGCCTCGGCGAGGAGGGCCTCGACCTTGTCGCTCCCCTGCTCCTTGATGTACCTCTTGGCCAGGCCCGAGGAATCGAAAAACGTCCTCATGAGCGCGAGCTTCTTCTCTCCCGGAGGATCTCCCGGCTCAGGGTGCCGCGCCGGGATCCGGGTACGAGCGCCGGGCCCGGCCGCTTCCAGGAAAGCGTTGCGCGGGGCGCCGGGAGAGGCACGATCTCGGCGATCGGCTTGCCGTGCCGGAGGATCCGGACCGTCTCTCCCCGCTCGACCGAATTGAAGAGCGCGGCGGCGTTGCGGCGGAACTCCGTGAACGTCACTTGTTTCATGCTTGGCTCATTGCTATGTACATTATTGTACATTCTACGCCTCTGCGCGTCAAGCGACGGGATGCTTGTAATAACGTCATAAGGGAAGACGCCATGGAGCCCGCGATTTTCTCAGACGATGGCGTCGATTTCGCGGATCTTCTTGGCCAGGCGCACGGCGGAGGTGTGAACCCCAACTGCACCATGACAGCTATCTGGAGAGAATCTGACCCTCGAGAAAAGCGGAAGTATTCACGTTGCCTTGACAAGTAATCCTATTGATTGACAAAAAAGGTGTTGTCAATTACACTTATAGGTGTGAATTATAACACCGCAGGCACAATAGGAGCGAGGCCATGATATCGTTGAGGTCTAAGGTCACGAGGAAAGTACTGACCTACTTTTTCACCAACCCTCATCAAGACCTCTATGTCAACGAGATGGCCGCGGGACTCGGGGTCGACAAGAGAAACCTCGTCAAGAAACTCAGGGAGCTGGAGTCGTTGGGTTTGATGAGAAGCGAGGCGCGCGGGAATCTGAGGCTCTATTCTGTGAATCCGTCTTATCCATTGTACCGGGAGTACAAACGGATATTCCAAAAAACCGTGGGAGTTGAAGCGCGGCTCCGCGGCGTGGTCAGTTTAACCCCGGGAGTTAAGCGGGCTTATATTTTTGGCTCTTATGCAGGCGACGCAATGCAGACTCATAGTGATATCGATATCCTGGTTGTTGGGGATCACTCGGTAGTTGCGCTCCAGAAAGAGCTCACTAAGATCCAAAGTGAGATTGAGAGGGAGGTCAACTGCGTCCATATGAACGAGGACGAATTCCGGAGGAGGGAAGAAACCAAAGACCCCTTTCTCCGGGACGTTTTTGCTCATCCGACGATCGAGTTGGCCCCATGCGTTACGACGGAAAATACTTCGCCAGGCACGCGTTCACGACGGAACAAATCGAGAAGTTCCTCGAAAACGCGCGCAAAGACCTGACTATCGCCGGCCGTATCTCGATCCCGGAAGTCCGCTTTTCCTATTCCTATAGTGCTCTCATCAAGGGAGGAATCGCCCTCTTGAGTTCCCATGGGCTCAAAGTCAAGAGCACAGCCGGCCATCACATCAAGGTCATCGAAAAAACTGCGGAGCTGCTCGAAGACAACTCTATCCTGAACGTCGGAAATAGCATGAGAACCAGGCGAAACTTGGATTTATATGGCGGCGGGGCTGAGGTTACTGAAAAAGAGGCGGCTGAATACTTGGATTTCGTAAGGGATGTCTTAGGACGGGTGGAAAGCGCGATTTCACGCCGGATTAGATAATGGCGTCGATTTCGCGGATCTTCTTGGCCAGGCGGACGGCGGAGATGGGGAAGGCGGCCTTGATCTCGGGGGCGAAGAGGGCCAGCTTGAACTCCTCGATCATCCAGCGGAGCTCTTCGACGGCGAGGCGTTTCTCCGCGTTCGTATTCGGGGACGCAATACCCTGTCCCTGTTTTAAAGACGCGGCCGCCGGATCCGGCCGGGAATTCGGAATTGGGTATTGTGTCCCCGATTTTAGCGCCGCATCTAGGCGCGCAAGCTCAAAGGCGTAGGGCTCGAACTGAGCAGCTTTAGCCTTGTCCTTATCCGGTCCGATCCTAGCCCGCTCGAGCCGGATCTTGAGCCCCTCGATGTAGCGGGGAATGCGGACGAGCCGGGCCACGGAGTAGATCTGGAGGAAGTTCTTGGGGACGAGGCGATCGAGGTCGGCGCCGATCGCCTCGAGGTATTCGGGGACGACGCGCTCTTTGAGCTTGCTGAGCTCATAGAGGCTGAGCGTTTTCGCGCTCTTGCCGCCGCCCGGGCCTCCGGTGCCCGCCCCTCCCCCGCTCCCCTTTCCGAGGTCGGCGCGGAGCACCGCGTTCAGCTCGATGACTTTGACGGCCGTCTGGGTTAGGGCATGCCCCTTTTCGAAAAGGGTGCGTCCGGCCTCGGCTTCGTAGGCCGTGTATTCGGCCTGGGTGCGGATGTCGCGCTCGAGGACATCGCGGGCCAGGGCTTCCTCGATGGCCTTCTCTACGGCTTCGCGCCCTCCGAAATAGAGCGCAGCCCGGTCGAACTCGGCGGGGATCTTATGGTAGCGCCGGACGAAGGCCAGTTCCTTGGAGAATTTCCGCAGAAGTAGCCGGCGGACGCCCGCGGAGTGCGCGGCGGCAGCCTCGGCGCGCGTCGCAAAGAGGCGGATACCGACGGTCTCTTGATCCAAGATGGGGTCAAACCTACTTTTTTCCGAAAAAAGTAGGTTTGACCCCATCTTGTTTTCAACGACGAGGGCCGGGTAGGCCGTGAGCGATGTACCTACGGGGACGCGCTCGGGCAGGTCGCCGAAGGTCCAGGCCGTGAGGCCGGTCTTTTCCCAGGCGGACACCGCCTCACGCCAGGCCGGGGATTCGACCTTGGACGGGGCCAGGTCGGCGGCGCCGATCTTCTTTCGCAGGAGCTCGACATCGCGGCCGGCGTCGATGACGCGGCCCGTAGCCGGGTCGGTCACGGCAACGCGCATGCGCAGGTATCTCGGCACGTCGGCCAGGGCCCACTCTCGCGGCGGGATGTCGGCCCCGAAGCGGCGCTTGACGAACTCGGCCACGGCCTTGAAGAGCGGGACCTCTTCGGGGGCCTGGGCCATCTCCCTGGCGACCGTCTCGGCCTTCTCGCCCACCGGGACGAGGAGCTTCCGGTAGCGCTTGGGCAGGCCCTTGATGAGCGCGGCGATCTTGTTCTGGTATTGGCCGGGGACGCCCCATTCGAGGCGATCCGCCGGGATGGCGCTCAGAAGCTCGGGCGGGACGGTGAGCGTGACCCCGTCGTCCTCCTCCCCAGGCGCGAACTTGTAGACGGCGCGGAAGGGGCGGCCGGCGACCTCGACGCTGTCGGGGAACGCGGATACCGCCGCATCCTCGGGACGGTAGTTGAGGAGCGTGTCCTCGTCGAGGCGCAGGAAACCATCGTCTCCGCCGCGGTCCTTGAGGAGCTTGCGCAGGGTGCGGACGTCGTGGATGCCCGGAAGCTTTACCGAGTAGAACTTGGCGATCTCGGCCTCGGCGACCAGAATGTCCCGGCGCCGCAGCTTTTCCTCCATAGCCTCGACCTTGCGCTGGAGGGCGAGGTTGTGGACGAGGAAAGGCGGCTGGTCTTCGACCTCGCCTTCGACGAGGCCGTTCATGACGAATATCTCGTGGGCCTCGGCCGGTTTGACGCGCCCGTAGGAGATGCGGCGCTCGCGCACGACCTCAAGGCCGAAGAGGGTGACGCGTTCTTTGGCGACGACCTCCCCGCGGGCCCGGTCCCAGGCGGCATCGGAGTAGGCGCGCTTGCAGAGCGGCCCGCCCAAGGCCTCGAGCCAGGCCGGGTCGATGCGGGCGGCGGTGCGGGCGAAAAGGCGCGACGTCCTGACGACCTCGGTCGAGACGATCCACCCGGCCGACTTGCTGAAGAGGACGGAGCCGGGCCAGAGCATGACGTCGCGGTTCTTGGCCCCGGAGTACATGTGCTTTTCTTTGTGGACGGCGATGTTGGAGAGGTAGCCGCTGAGGATCGACCGGTGGATCGCGCCGTAAAGCACCGGAGATATGTCCGCATGGAGATGTGCCTCGCCGGCTGCAGGCGGTGATGAGAGGGGGTCAAACCTACTTTTTTTCGAAAAAAGTAGGTTTGACCCCCTCTTGTCGGCGATGACCGAGCTGATCTCGGCGTAGAGATAGGCCCACTCGCGCATGCGGGGGAACGACAGGAAGTTTTCGTGGCAGAAGCGGCGTTTCTGGACGAGGCTGCCCAGCTTTTCGAAGTCGCCGTGGTAGCGGTTCCAGATGTTGAGCAGGACGAGGAAGTCGGAGTCGGCGTGGCGGAAGGCGGCGTGCACGGCGTCGGCTTGCGCGGACTTGTCCTGCGGGCGCTCGCGCGGGTCGCGGATGCTCAGCGCCGCGGCCAGCACGGCCACCTCGGGCAGGCAATTCTCGGCGCGGGCCTCGAGGAGCATGCGCGACAGGCGCGGGTCGAGCTGCATCCGGGCCATGAGGCGGCCGGTCTCGGTCAACTCCCAGCCGTAATTCGGAAATTGGTATTGTGTCCCCGATTTTCTCCCCGATTTTCTCATGGCGCCGAGCTCGACGAGCGTGTCGTAACCATCGTGGACGGCCTTGGCCGCAGGCCGGTCGATGAACGGGAACTGGAGCGGATCGCCCAGCCCAAGGTCGGTCATGCGCAGGATGACTTCGGCCAGGTCGCTTCTCAAAATCTCGGGCGAGGTGAACTCCTCACGCGACTCGTAATCGACCTCGCTGTAGAGGCGCACGCACAGCCCCTCCCGGACACGGCCGCACCTCCCCTTGCGCTGGTCGGCCGAGGCCCGCGAGACCGGCGAGATCGGCAGGCTGTTGATGCGCGTCCCCGGCTGGTACTGGGCGATCCGGGCCACGCCCGTGTCGACGACGTAGCGGATGCCGGGGATCGTCAGCGAGGTCTCGGCGACGTTCGTGGCCACGACGATCTTCGGCGCGGTCACGGTGTAGATCATCCTCTGCTCTCCCGCCGGGAGCCTCGAGAAAAGCGGCAGGACCTTGACCAGCGGCCACTTCCTCCCCTCGAGCATGCGGCAGGTCTCGAGGATGTCCTGCTCCGTGGGCATGAAGACGAGGATGTCGCCCGGCGGCTTCTCGCGGCGCAGGTATTCGACGGCCGCGACGGCCTGGTCGACATAGTCTTTGTCCTCAGCCTCTTCCTTGTCCGGCGGCCGGTACTCGAGCTCGACCGGGTAGAGACGCCCGCTGACCTCGATGATGGGAGCGTTGCGGAAGGCCTTGGAGAATTTCTCCGTGTCGAGCGTGGCCGAGGTGATGACGAGTTTGAGCTCGGGCCGATCGTCGAGGAGCTTGCGCATGATCCCGAGGAGGAAGTCGATGTTGAGCGAGCGCTCGTGGGCCTCGTCGATGATGATCGTGTCGTACTCGTGGAGGAGGCGGTCGCCCTGCGTCTCGGCCAGGAGGATGCCGTCGGTCATGACCTTGATGTAGCCGTCGCGGGCCGTCCGGTCCTGGAAGCGGATCTTGTAGCCGACGGAGCGTCCGAGCGACTCGCCGAGCTCCTCGGCGATGCGGTAGGCGATGGTCACAGCGGCGAGGCGGCGCGGCTGGGTGACGCCGACGCGTCCGTTGACGCCGCGCCCCGCCTCGAGGCACATCTTCGGGATCTGGGTGCTCTTGCCGCAGCCGGTCTCACCTGAAACGATGACGACGCGCCGGCGCGGCGAGCGGAGGGCGGCGACGATCTCGTCGGCCCGGGCGGCGATGGGCAGCTCCCGCGGGTAGGAAACGCGCGGCACGTTCCGGGCGCGGGCGGCGAGCCAGGAATTTATCTTGTCCATCGACCCTTATTTTACATTATTTCGGCTCCTGCGTTGACACGCGGCGCGGGCCGATACTATATTTCGGGCGCATGATAACCGAAAGGGAGCGCGTCCTGACCCTCCTCGCCGGCAAACGGCCCGACCGTGTCCCCTGGTTCGGGGACCTCGACTACTGGGCGACGTCGCTCATCGGCCGCGGCTTGAAACCGGCCGGCTTCAAGGAAAGCGACGCCTACATCGAATGGCACCGGGACCTCCGGGTCGGTTTCTACCTCCAGGGCTATTTCCCTTTCAAGACCATCATCGAGAATTGCAAAGTCGCCGAATGGCGGGAGGGAGCGGCGCGCCGCCGCCGGGTCGAGACGCCGCGCGGCACTTTGACGGAAACATGGACGTGGCTGCCGGAGTCTTTTTCGGAAGCCCCGACGGAATACCTGGTCAAGTCCGCCGCGGATCTCCCGGCTTACCGCCACATGCATGAGAATATGCGCTTCGACGCGGATCACGCCCCGACCGAAAAGCGCGCCCGCCAGATCGGCGAGATGGGCATCGTCCTTTGTTACCTGCCCAAGAGCCCTTTCATGCAGATGGTCGCCCTCGACGCCGGCATCGCGGCTGTCACGGAGATCCACGCCGACGCCCAGGGCGAGCTCGAGGCGACGCTGGCCGCGGTCCGTCGAGCCCACGACCGGGCGGCGCGAATCGCCCTGGAGAGCCCGGCCGAGGTCCTGATGATCCCGGAGAACCTCTCCTCCGAGGTCGTCGGGCCGCGTTTCTACGAGCGCTACATGCGCGACTATCACCAGACGTGGAGCGGGCGGATCGCGGCGGCGGGCAAGCACTCCTGCATCCACCTGGACGGCACGCTCAAGGGGCTCCTCCGTCAAGTCTGCGGGTCCGGTTTCACCTTCATCGAGGCCATGACGCCCGCGCCCGTCGGCGACCTCGAAGTCGAACGTTGGGCGGAGTGGTGCGGCGAAACACCGACGATCTTCTGGGGCGGCCTTCCAGGCGTCTACTTCACGGACAAGGTCCCAGAGGCCGAGTTCGAGCGGCACGTGCGAGCGGTCCTGCGCGTGATGACGGCGAGCCCGCGCTACGTGCTCGGCGTCGCCGACCAGGTGCCGCCCGACGGGCTGGAGCGGCGCGTCCGCCGCGTCGCCGAGTTCGCGGACGAATTCGGCCGCTACTAGAGGTTGCTTGGCTGTGCCAAGTTACTGATCCTTAAGATCCTGCGCGAATCGTCCAGTTTGGCATTACGCTTAGAGCCGCATTTTTTCGCATAAAAACGAGTCCTAAGCGGCCAACTTCTTCAGCGAATCCAGGATCGCGGTCACATCCCCGTCGCGGTTGTTGAGATAGAACGAGACGCGGATCGAGTTGAGCCCGCCCTCCGCGACCGGACGGACGCGGATCTTGTCCTTGGCCAGGAGTTCGCTGATCTCCGTGAAGGTATGGGTCTTCATGCGGAAGCCGATCATCAACGTCCGGTAGGCCTCTTCCTCGGGCGAGAGGCGCTCGACGCCGGCGATCTCGCCGAGGCCGTGGTAGAAGCGTTCGGCCATGGGCTTGCAGTGGCGCGAGATGCGGTCGACTCCGATCGTCTCGACGAAATCGAGGGCCGCGCCGAGGGCGTAGAAGAGGGCGTCATTCTGGGTGCCGGACTCGTAGCGCTTGGCCGTCGGCTGGAGCACGAACTCGCCCTTGGCGGCGTCGTAGCGTTCGGACGAGCCGCCGCCGACGGTCTGCGGCCGCAGGGTATCGAGCATTCCCTGGCGAACGTAGATAAAGCCGGTGCGCTTCGGGCCCATCATCCACTTGTGGGTGCTGCAGGTGTAGAAATCGACACCGGTCTCAACGATATCGAACGGGGCGCAGACGGGGGCCTGGGCGCCGTCGAGGGCGAACCAGACGTTCTTCGAACGGGCCAGCGCGGCGATCTCCTTGACCGGGAAAAGCTCGCCCGTCGTGCAGGTGACGTGGCTGATGAAGATGAGCCGGGTCCTCGGGGTGATGAGCTTGGCGATGCGGTCGACGTTGCCCGGGCCGCTCTTGATGTCGGGCTCGAAGAGGCGGATGACGATGCCGTCGCGCTGCATGCGGTTGAGGAGAGCCGAATGGACGGCGACGTGCTCGTGGGTCGTCGTGATGACCTCGTCGCCCTTCTTGAGGGGCAGGCCGTTGACGATGACGTTGACGCCTTCGGTCGCACCGCCGATGAGGCCGAGGTCTTCTTTACGGCAGGTCTTGCCGAGGGCCAGGGCGAGCTTCTCCTTGACCTCCCACCAGTGCTTATCGTCGTAGCCGGCGCTCGGGGCCCGCTCTTCGGCCTGGTTCCATTCGACGAGGCTGTTGAGGACGGGCAGCGGGCACGCGCCCAGTCCGCCGAAATTGAGGTAGGTCCAGCCGGGGTCGAGGAGGAACTGGCCGCGGATGAGCTTCCAGAAATATTCTTCGTCGCCGGCTGCGGCGGCTTGAGCGAGGAGGGTCTCGAAGGGCGCGGAGCCGGCCCGGAACGACGCGGCCACAGCCTTCGCCGCGCCGGCCGCTCCCGGCAGTCCGGGCTCCGCCGTGGCCGCCCCCGCCAGTTTGCGCATCAACGGCAGTCCGGCGACGC
This sequence comes from uncultured Eubacteriales bacterium, assembly GCA_964525875.1. GTDB lineage: Bacteria > Acidobacteriota > Aminicenantia > Aminicenantales > Saccharicenantaceae > RBG-16-66-30. Next base: position 28,868 of record CAZGJS010000015.1, on the reverse strand, counting down.
CGCCGGCGAGTCCCGCCGTCATTTTCAAGAATTCTTTTCTGTTCATGGCTCTCCCTCCGGTGTCATTTCGAGGTCTAGAGGGAGATTATTCCGCCTGGCGTGTGCGAAGTCAATCGGTCAAGGGTGCGTTTTTTAGCGTTAAAAACGCAATTCTTCGGCTGCAAATGGATAACGTGTTGAAATTATTTAAGATACTGTGGTCCGACCCCATTTAATGGACAGGCCTAACGGCGGGGCAGGAGGAACACCGGCGCCAGGGGCTTTCTCCCCGGATAAGCGAGGACCGGGAAGCCGGGGAGATATGGGAAAAAGAAACCGGCCATGGAGATGAGGCCGGCGGAGGACCGGCTCCGTTTCGTCACCGCCGCGCCCAGCTGATTGATCGCCGACGCTCCGGGCCTTACGGCGAGCCGGAGCGTCTTTATCCTCGAAGCGTCGTGCTGTTGGTGTCTCATGGTTGTTCTCTTCGTTTCTCTCTTTCTTACCGTCTCCATCCATATAGACGAATGGCCTTGTCAAAAAGTTGCAGATATTTTTGCCCGATGCTCGTTTTGGACCGGGATCCTAGACCCACAGGGCCGGGCCTGAGCCGCAGCTGGACCGCCCCCCGGACCGCCGGTCTTTCGGCCCCTTCGACTGCGCTCCCAGGATCGAAGCGACGAGGAAGAAGATCGACAGGAGCCCGATGAGGTATTTTTTCATCTTCAGAGCCTCCAGAGGTAGCTGACCTTGAAGAAGAAGCCGCGCTTCATCTCGTGGAAGCGGCTGCTCGGAGCGAAACCGGCCAGCCCTTCGTCCCACTCCTGCTTCTCCAGAGCCGAACCGTAGCCCAGGTGGACGACCGTTCCCGGGATATAAGTGAACGACACCAGGCCGTCGAGCGTCATCCGCTTATAGAAGTCGTTGTACTCGACAATGCCTCTCACGAAGAGGTACTTGTTGAGCTGGAAGGTGTTGCGGCTGCGCAGGATGAGGTAATCGTAGATCTTCGTCCGGTCCGACTTCCTGAAGAAATCGACGTAGTTCAGGCTCAGGCTGAAATCGATCTGGTCCATGGGCTGATAGCGGACGGCCGTCGTGGCCTGGGTCCCGTAGCCCTGGTAGGGGTCGGTCGGGTCGTAGAAGGTATTGCCCGTCCGCCGGACGCGGGTTTGGACATAGACCTGTTTGGCCAGCTGGGACTCCATCATGAACCCGTAGCCGCTCTGGTCGAACCTCTCGCCGGCAAAAACTTCGTTGCCGAGGAGCCCGTCGAAGCGGACCATGGTGTTCCGCGGCAGTTTGAACCGCAAGACGAAGACGTTGATAGTCTCCCACATGTCGTAGATCGTGTCGTAAAGATGGTAACTCCAGTAGAAGGGCTCGATCTTCTGGAAGAACTTCGACTTCGGATAGATGTTGTACATGGCGAAGGCCGCCAGCCGCCGCAGCCCCGTCCGGAAAAGGAAGCCCGTGTCGGCCCGGAAGCCCTCCGAGATGTCCTGGTAACCAAGGTCGATTATGACCTTGCGGTTGCCGAAGTTGTAGTTGAGAGAAAGCGCGTGGTCGGCGTTCGTCGTCTCGGCGCCGGGGTCCCGGGTCAGCGAGCCGAAGAGATGGAACGAGGCCGTGGCGACCGGGCTCAGCCGGAAGCGGCCGTCGAAGCCCCCGACGCGGTTGAAGCCCGAGCCGTACTCGCGGCCCGTGTAGAAGGCGCCCAGGAACGCGTCGTCCTTGAGCGAGTGCTTGTAGCGGGCGATCATGAAATCCGGGTGTTCGTCGACCGTGTCGTCGCGGAGACGGTCCTGGGCATAGATCATGGCCACGGTATCGCGCGGGGTGATCTTGCCGGTCAGCTTGAAGCCGAAGGTCGGGTCGACGATATTCCGCGTGTAGACGAGGGCCATCAAAGGGGCTTCCTCCATGGCCCCGCCGAATTGCCAGAGGTCGTTCCCCTCGAGGAAGAAGGGCCGTTTTTCTTCGTAGTAGAGGGCATAGCGGAGGTTGAAATCGACCTGCCCGGCGTCGGCCTCGACCTGGCTGAAGTCGGGGTTGACCGTCCCGTCAAGGGTCAGGTCGGAGGTGATGCCCAGCTTCCCGGTCAGGCTGACATCGTCGATGTCCAGCTCCTTGTTCCTGACGAGCTCGCCCTGGGTCGCTTCGGTCGCCTCTTGGGTCCGTCCGAAGGTGAAGGCGGGCAGGAGCTCGACGACGCGCTTGTACTTGAGGCCCGCGACCTGGAAGGGCTGGGCCTGGCTGAGGAGGGAACCCTTGTTCGGGTCGATGGGCGGGAAGCTGACCTGCTCGGAGGTCCGGGTGAAGAAGCGGATGAACAGGATTCGCATGGTCTGGACGTCCCGGTTCGGGAAGCGGATGCTCTGGAGGGGAATGCGAGCCTCGACGGTCCAGCCCTGGTCGTCGATCCGGCCCTTGCTGTACCAGACCGCGTCGAAGCTCACTTCGATATTCCCGTTGACGGTCAGCATGCCGTCGCCCTGGATGCCGAGCGGGTTGAGCATGAAGACGAAGGCGCTCTGGTTGTCGTTGAAGGTGTCGAGGTTGATGAAGACGATGTCGTCCTGGAAGACGTTGTCGCGCTTGCTGACGGCGGCCTTGACCCTGGACGGCTCGCTGTCGTAACAGCGGAAGGCGAAGTAGAAGTTCTCGGCGTCGTAGGCGACGTAGGCCTCGGTTTTCTGGCTGGCCTCCTTGCCGTAATCGGGCTTGAAGGTTTTGAAGCCGTCGTATTTGAGGGACGTCGACCATGCGGCGTCGTCGAGGACGCCGTCGATGACCGGCGGCGCGGCGGTTTTCGTCAGGACGGGCACTTCCGTCTGGACGGCGGGGCGCGCTGCGGTAGGCAAGACCGCCGCCTCGGCCGTCGTGGGTGTTCCCGCCGTGAGACCGGCCGGGGTGGCCGCCATGATGCCGAGGACGAGCAGGGCAATGGACAGGGAGGCTGAGGCCGTCGTCATCGACCTCGAGGGCTGGGTTTTCTTCAATTCGGTCTCCATTTTCGGTCAGGATAGTATTCGCGCGTCTCTCATAATTACGAAACGAGCCCTCAAAAGGTTCGCTCATGCGACGTCCCTTAGCTCTCTTCCACGGACGCCACCCGTTCTTGGCTGCGACGGGGGCCACCCATTTCCCCCGGCCCCCCCGGGAACCAGTCCCGGCGGTTCCCCCATCGGCAAGCCGATGGGCCCCCCTCCGCTACGGGGGCTATGGATGGCCCCCGTCGCAGCCCGGGTGGCGTCCCTTGGGCGGCGGGAAGAGACTCGCCGTGAGGCCGTCTAAACAATCGGGAGGAGCGAAACGATGAATAATTCGAAGATCCTGGCGGCTCTTGCCGCATTAGCTCTGCTCGGCGCCGTTTCCGCCTGTAAAACCAAGATCGCGGAGGACGTTCCCGGCGATTTCACCTTCCACGGCCAGGCCATCCACCCGGCCGCGGTCAGCGCCCTCTACCGGTCCGCGAACGGCCAGATCAACCTGGCCGATTTCAAGACGAACCTGGAGGCCGGCAAATGGGAGGACCAGCCCGGCTGGTGGATCACGGATTTCGAGGAGGACCCGGTCAGCCGGAGATCGCCCTTTTTCGCCTACGCCGCCTTCGCCGGGCCCGTAAGCGGAGGCGCCGAGATCTATATCCTCTCGATCACTTTCAACGCCGGCGAGACGGCCGATGTCGACAACCTCGTTCTCCTCCAGAAAAGCGGCAGTTGGCTCGGCCTGATCAGGGCTTGGAACGAGGGCAGCGCCTGCAACGGAGGCATCCTGGCCCAGCGCATGAACGGCGAGAATTTCCTCTATTCCCGCGAGCTCACGCCTCTCGACCTCCTCGACCTCTCGCTCGACGTCCGTCTCAACCTCAACGTCCACGAGGACCTCGAGGCCACGAGCGAGAGCTGCTATGCCGCCGCCAACTACGTCTACAGCGTCACCCAGGACCGCGAGGACCTCGTCTCGGTCCGGCTCTACGACGAGCCCAAGACGGATGAAAAAGGATTGACCGACAGGCTCCGCTACCAGTCCTGTTTCAACCGGGTTTTCAACGCATACCTGGCCGAAGGGAAAACGGCGCTCGCGCCCAAGGAGGTCGACGAGTTCGCCCGGCGGTTCCGCGACGAATGCGTCATCCCGCCCGCACCCGCGCCGATAAATAGGTGATCCGGAGAACGGCCCTATTCTTCAGGAGCTTGCTGACGGATCGGCGTTCTAAGGAATAGTCCGGGTTAGGGCATCTTGTCGGAGAGAAGGTCCGCGGCCGAGGCGTTCTCGGCCACCTGTTCCGGGGACTTCGCCCCGGGGATGACCGCCGCCACGACCGGGTCGCGCAGGCACCAGGCCAGGGCCCAGCGGGCCCGCGAAACACCGAGCGGCAGTTCCTCAGCAGCGATCCGGTCCGCTTCGTGGACACGGCGCGCGATCTCCTCTTTGCCCAGCGTCGAACGATAATCTCCGGCATCGAACTTGTCCCACGCCTCGTATTTCCCGCTGAGGAAACCGCTCCCGAGGGGGACGCGGGCCAGGATGCCCAACCCGTATCGCCGGGCATAGGGGAAGACTTCGGACTCCGCCCGCGGGTCGAGCCGGTTGTAGACGACCTGGAGGACGCCGTAGCCGCGCCCGAACGCCTCCCGGGCCTGGACTTCGCTGCCCGTGCCGCGGATGGAGACTCCGAGGTTGCGGACCATGCCCGAACGCCGGGCGTCCTCGAGGACGGTCTGGAGGCCGTCGTCGAGAAAGGCCTCGTCGCTCCCGGAATGGAATTGGTAGAGGTCGATCCTGTCGGTCCGCAGGGCCCGGAGGGAGGCGATGAGCTGATCCCTGACCTCCTCCGGCCGGAAGCGGTCGGTCCTGTCCATGAAGCCGTTGAAGCCGTGGCCGAACTTGGTCGCGACGATCCAGCGGTCGCGCTCGTGACGGGAAATGTAGTCGCCGACGAGGCGCTCGGCCAGGTGGTCGCCGTAACACTCGGCCGTATCGATCAGGTTGATGCCGGCTTCGGCGGCCCGGTCGAGGATGGCGTCGACCTCGGCCTGGCCGAAGTCCTTGCCCCATTCGCCGCCGAGCTGCCAGGTGCCGAGGCCGACTACGGAGACGCGCAGTCCCGTTCGGCCCAATGTACGGTATTTCATTTAGCCCCGCACCATATTAGTCGCGCGAAGGCCGTCCGTTCTTATTTCCGCCTATTTTTTTACCCGGACCGGGAAGGCCGGCCGCTTCGGTTTCGCCGGGGGGTTGGCCTTCAACTCTTCCATAACGACCTGGATGGCCCGCTCGAGCTGAGGGTCGCGTCCGGCGATGACGTCGCGCGGGGTCTGCTCGACCTCGATATCGGGCGGGACGCCGACGTTCTCGACGATGAAGCCGTCCTCGGTCCAGATAGCCAGGTTGGGCGCAGATACCGAGCCGCCGTCCATCAGCACGGGGAAACCGAGGGTGCCGACGAGGCCGCCCCAGGTCGCCGTACCGACGAGCTTGCCCATCCCGAACTTCCGCCACATGTAGGGCAGGAGGTCGCCGCCCGAACCGGCGGTTTCGTTGATGATCATGACCTTGGGGCCCTGGATGGAAGCGCTCGGCGTCTTCAGGTCGGCTCCGTAGCGCATGGCCCAGTACGCGGAGACGGGCTTGCGCAGCCAGTCGAGGTAGTAATCGGCGACCGAGCCGCCGCCGTTGAAGCGCTCGTCGACGATGATGGCTTCCTTGTCGGCCTGCGGGAAGAAGTAGCGCTTGAAGTAGACGTGGCCGAGGGTGGTCGTATTCGGGACGTAGACATAGGCGACGCGGCCGTTCGTCGCTTCGTGGACCTTGCGGATGTTGCCTTCGACCCAATCACGGTTGCGAAGCGCCCCCTCCTCAGCGATGGGCACGACCTTGACCGTCCGCGAACCCGCGCCGTCGGGGTTGGGCCCGACCGTGATCTCGACGATCTTGCCGGCCGTCGCTTCGAAGCGGGCGAAGAGGTTGTCGGGAGGTGCGAGGTTCCGGCCCTCGACCGCGACGAGGTACTCGCCCGCCTTGACGTCGATGCCGGGCTCGGCGAGCGGGGCGCGGAGCTCGGGTGTCCAATTGAGCCCGCCGTAAACCTTCTTGAATCGGTAGCGCCCGTTCTCGACGGCGTAGTCCGCGCCGAGCAGCCCGCCGGCGACGCGGGCCGGCTGGCCGATGAAATCGCCGCCGCCGACACGGTGGTGGCCGACGGCGAGCTCGGAGCACATCCACTGGATGACACGGTTGAGGTCGCTCCGGCAGGCGAGGTGGGGCAGGAAGGCGGCGTATTTCGCCTTCATGGCCTTCCAGTCGGCGCCGTGGAAGTTCGGGTCGTAGAAATAGTCGCGGTTGATGCGCCAGGCCTCGTCGAAGATCTGCTTCCATTCGGCCTCGGGGACGACCCGGACCTCGATCGCGTCCGTGTTGATCTTCCCCTTCTCCGGCTCGGGCTTGCCGCTCGCCGGGATGATGCTAAAGGCGCCGCGGGAGGCGACGAGCATTTTTTTCCGATCCGCGGTCAGGGTGAAGCCGTCGCAGGCGGGGCCGAAGGCCTCGTCCTTGCGGGTGGCCGGGTCGTAGACGTGGATGGAGGAGTCGCCCGGCCCGCCCGAGGTCGAGGTGGGCGGCGGGTCCTCCTTGCGGTAGAAGACCTTGCCGGCCTCCCCCGCCTGGAGGTTGCTGTAAACGCCGGCCGGAACGGGGACGACGACGATGCGGTTGTCGAGCCCGTCGAAGTCGATGCGGAAGGCCTCCGGGGCCTTGACCGGTTCCTTGGCCGGAACCGCGGCGGGCTTGTCGGCCGCTTTCTCTTCTTCCTTCTTTTCTTCCTTGGGTTTTTCCTCGTCGCTCTCCTTGGCCAGCGGGTTGGGCAGGTCTTTGCGGAGGACGGCCAGGTAGAGGGCGGACGTCCGACGCATGTCGGTGTTGGACATGTCGAACCATTGGCGGACGGGCCCGGCATCGGTCGAGGCCAGGAACCAGAGGTACTTGCCTTCGGGGTCGAAGGTCGGCTCATCGACGTCGCTCAGGCCGTCGGTGACGGGGAAGGCCTTGTCCTGATCGAGTGAGTAGACGTGGACGCGCCGGAAAAAGGTCGGCGTCCCGAGGGTGTAGGCGAGCCATTTGGAGTCCGGGCTCCAGGAAGTCCCCATCGAGGACTGGCCGCCGGGCTGGTAGAGGTATTCCGAGGCGATCTTTTTCACGGCCCCGGTCTTGACGTCGAGCCAGCACAGGGTCAGGGAGTTATCGGCGAACGCGATCTTCTGGCCGTCGGGGGACCAGTTCGGCGAACCGTAGAATCCCGAGCCGCCGAGCTTGAATTTTTTCGTCTCGCCCTTGCCGTCCTGGGCGCGGACGTGGAGCTCGTATTCCCCCGACGCGTCGGAGAAGTAGGCGATCGACTTGCCGTCGGGGGACCAGGCCGGAGAGCGCTCGTGCACGCCGGGCGTCTGCGTCAGGTTGCGCGGGTCGCCCTTTTCGGCCGGGACGGTGACGATCTCGCCCCGGAACTCGAAGACGGCCCGGGCGCCCGTCGGCGAGACCGCGCCGCCGAAGACCCATTGCGAGCCCTTGGCGTAGCGCTCCCGGAGCTCGGGGAGGTCGGTCGCGACGCCGATCATCAGTCTGCGACTCCGGCCCTGGGCGATGTCATAGAGATGGAGCGAGCCGGCCTGCTCGAAGACGACCCGGCCGGCCCCGGCCGAAGCGGAGAGGATCGGGAAATCCTTGAAGTCGGTCAGCTGCTTGCCCGCCTTGGACGCGGGGTCGAAGGAAAAGAGGTTGAACTCGCCGTTCCGGTCGGACCGGAAGACGACGCTCTTGCCGATCCACATCGGATCGACGTCGTTCGAGCGTCCCTCGGGCTGGGGCACCTTCTCGATGCCGTAGTCCTGAGCGTTGAAAACCCAGATCCGCGAGAACCTGCCGCCCCGATAGTTCTTCCACTGCGTGAAAGCCTCGGGAAAGGGGTTGTACGCGATGAACCGGCCGTCCGGTGAGAATTCGGCGTTCGACGCGTAGGGGACCTTCAACATTCCCGCCTCGCCACCCTTGACGGGCACGGTGAAGAGCTGGGAGTAGGCCCGGTTAGAGGAGAACCGCGCGGAGACGAAGAGGACGGCCTTGCCGTCAGGGGTGAATCCCTGGACGATGTCGGCGGCCGGGTGCCAGGTCAGGCGCCTCGGCACACCCCCGCCGGCCGAGACGACGTAGACGTCCGTGTTGCCGTCGTACTGGCCGCTGAAGGCGATGAGCGTCCCGTCGGGCGAAAAAGCGGGCAGCATTTCGATGCCGACGCCCGAGGTCAACCGCCGGACGTTCCGGCCCTCGAGGTCGGCCGTCCAGAGGTCGTTGGCGTAGACGAAGCCGACGCGGTCGGCCGAGACGGCCGGCTGGGTCAGGAGCTTCGTGTCTGTCGTATCGACGGCCGCGACCCGGCCCGCACCGGACATAGTGACAAGGATGAACGCAAACGCGACGATGCTTTTTCTCACGATGACCTCCTCACGGAAAAACAGTCAGGAAAAACTATACGTCCTCACGGGCCAAAAGGTCAAAGAATATTTGAGGGCAGAGCGGGCACGGGAGGTAAAGAGGGTAAAGAGGGACAGTCCCCATTGGCGGCCAATAGGGACAGTCCCTCTTTACCACAGTCCCTCTTGGCGCCGAGTCCGGTGCGTTGACCGGCGTTAAGAATCACCGCAGCGAACGAAGACGATGCCCGAGGCCCCTCCGCGGCCGACGGCGGGAATGCCCCGAGTGTTTAGAAGTGGGTTTCGCACCTGAGATCCCCGAAGCCCGAATTGACCGGGTTGTTGCGTTTCCGGTATGATGTCCGAAACATCATGATGACGAGGCCGCGCGACTTCTACGAGATCCAGGAACGCCAGCGGCAGAGGAGCATCTTTCTCTTCGCGATCGTCCTCCTCTTCCATTTCGCCGCCATCGGCTTGATCGCCCTGGCCTTCCTGGCGAGCTTCGGCCTCGTCTTGAACAAGGCCATGCTCGCCTCGTCGTCTTTCTGGCCCCGCTTCCTCCTCTTCGACCTGGCCGCCGCGGTCATCGTCTCCGTCCTCCACTTCCAGGACGCCCGGAAGAACGGCCCCCGCTTCATCCTCCGCCGGCTCCAGGCGGCGACGCCCGACGCGTCGGACCGCTACCACATGCAGTTCCTCAACACCGTGGACGAGATCCGCATCGCCGCCGGCCTGCCGCGCGTCAACGCCTACGTCCTGCCGTCCTTCGCCGTCAATTCGCTGGCCGTGATCGAAGAGGACGGCACGCCCGCCGTCGCCGTTACCGAGGGCCTTCTCGCCGAGGGGACGAGGGACGAGCTCCAGGCCGTCGCCGCCCACGAGCTGGCCCACATCGCCCGGGGCGACGCCTTCTACCTGACGCTCGTCTGCTCGCTGGCCAACCTCTTCGAGAAATTCAAGGACGCCCTCGAACCCGAGCCGGACGACCGGGCGGACTGCGGCGGACGGCGCGGAAGCGGCGGCTTCCCGCCCATCCTCTTCTACGTCGCGGTGGCCATGTCGGCCCTGGTCATGCGCCTGCTCAGCATGCTCGTCAGCCGGGAGCGGGAGCTTCTGGCCGACGCCGCGGCCGTCGAGCTCAGCCGCGCCCCCGAAGCGCTGGCCCGGATCATCTATAAGGCTCAGGTCAAGAACTCGTTCGTCGGCGATTTCACGCTGAGCTACGCCCCCCTCTTCATCGTCCGGCCCGACTCCCGGGACACGCCTGACAACCTCGCCGGCAGGATCTTCAGCTCGCATCCACCGCTCATGAAGCGGCTCGGCGCCCTGGCCGCCATGGTCCGGAAGAAGCCCGAGGCCATCATCAACGCCGTGTGGGACGAGGAGCGGGCGAGAGACGAGGCCCGCGGCGTCCTTCATTCCTACGAGGAGGCCCGGAAAGAGCAGCTCGAGCTTTTTCCGGAGACAGCCGCCTCGCCTCTCCCCGGGGACGAAGCCCGGATCTGGCTCCTCGCTTCGGCGGCCGAAGAGGGCTGGGAAGGGCCGTTCACGCTGGGCGAACTCGTCTGCCGGCCGCGCTTCTCCCCCATCATGCGGATCAAGAACACCCAGGAGGGCATCGAGGCCTTGGCCCGCGAATTCCCGCAGGTCCGGGTCGCCCTGCACAACCTGGCCCGGAAAAAGCCCTTGAGGCCCGGCCGCGAGAACCTCTGCCCGCGCTGCCGCGTCCCCCTGGCCGAGGCGGTCTACGAGGGAGTCGGCCTCCGGGTCTGCCGGCGCTGCCGGGGCCGGCTCGTGGACATGGCCTTGGTCGACCGCATCGTCGCCCGGAAGGAGTTCGATTTTTCAGAGCCGCTGCGGCAAAAAGCGAGGGAGTTCCGGGAACGCGTGCTCAGGAACCCCCTCAAGCGTCAGAAGGTCCAGGCCGCGCTCGGCGCGGACGTCCCCTGCCCGGGCTGCGGCTACCGGATGGTCCCCCGGCCCTACAACTACCAGTATTTCGTCCCGGTGGACAAATGCCTGTCCTGCTCGAAGATCTGGTTCGATTCCGACGAGCTCGAGATCCTCCAGATCCTCATTGAAGACCGGAAGGCGAAAGCCTGACAGTCCTCATTGAGGAGCTGGCAGTTCTCAATGAGGGGCGGAAGGCGAAGTCCTGATCCCGCCTCACTCGAAGATCTTTTCCAGTTCCTGGTAGCGGGTGTGGAGCTTCAGGACGGCCTGTTCGATCGCCTCTCCTTCGGCCATGGGGCCGAGGGCGGCCAAGGTCGAGGCGGCATTGACGAGCTCGGCAGCCGCGGCCATGAACATCTCGGCCTTCGGCTCGAGGCGCGTCGAGAGCTTGGCCAGGGTCACGGCTTCGGCCTTGGCCTTGAGCTCGGGCGCGGCGGTCCGGATGTTGTCCCACTTCTTGTCGGGGAGGTCCTTGTGGAAGACGATGTAGAGGACTTTGTGGAAGTCGTCCATTTCTTTCAGGACGGGCCGGAGGATGCGGACGAGCATCTCGTATTTCGCGTGCAAGACCTCGGCGGCGTCGAGCATGGCCTTGTCGTCGGCGCCCTTGGCCGCGGCGGTGTAGGCCTCGACGGACTTGCGGAACTCGGCCAGGCCGGCGTCGTACTTGGCCTGCTTGTCGCGGAGGATGCCCGGAAGCTGGGCGGCGAAGACCTTGGCCGCGAGCTCGTTGACCTGGGGCACCAGGCTCTTGAGCATGGCGATATCCTTATCCGGATAGGCCGTGTGCCAGATGGGGTAGATGACCTCGTGGAAGGCCGCGAGTTCGGGCACGGCGCTTTCGGTCTCCTGGGCGATCGCGGGGACTGCGGCCGCCGCGAGGGCGATCAGGCAAATGGCGAGAGATCGTTTGAACATCATGAGAGCCTCCTCGAAATGATAGACGAATAAGGATTATAGCGGAAAACGCCTAGATTTTGAATTCTCCGGTGTCGATCCACTCTTTTTTCAGGACGGACCAGAAATCCTCGGCCAGGCCCTTGAGGACATAGGCGTAAGGGAGCCAGCCGTAGCCCTTCTCGCCCCAGCCGGTCCCCCAGGAGTTCCGGACGAGGAGCGCGCCTTTCGCCGTTTCGCCGCCGGACGCGTTCTTGATCGCGAGCGCGTCGTCGTAGCCCATGGCGACGACGGCGTGCCCGCCTTCGATCCGCTCCCGGCCGAGCGGGAAGGGAATGCGGCCGGTCTCGGCCGCTTGTTCGATAGAGTTGTAGACGGTGAAACCGAACATGGCCGGGTGCCCCGCGGCGAGATAGGTCTTGAGCCGTTCCAGCACGGCGGGTCCGGCCGCCCCGGCCGGGTCGTGGCGATAGTACATCAGAGTCTTGTAGTTCTGGGCGAAGGCGTAGCAGAAGGCAGGAGGCTCCTTGTCGAAGCCCTCCCCGGCGTCGGTGTAGGGCCAGTACTCCTCGGGCGGGACACCGAAAAGGACCATGGCCCCCATGGTCAGCCGGAGGCAGGCCCCCGTGTCCCCCTTCATCTTCATGAGGTTGCGGGTCACTTTGTAAAGAAAGAGGCGCGAGGATTCGACATGACGCCCGAACGACTTGCGCTCGTAATACTCGATGACCCCGGCGCCCGCCTGGGCCGTGCACGAACCGAGGCCGCCCTGGTCCTCGACGGGCGAGGCCCACTCGCGGAGGTCGACGGCGGCCGGGAGCGGAACGCGGGGCCTGCGGCCGCCGCGGCCGGCGCCGGAGGCCGGGAGGCCCGTCGGGGCCAGGATGTCCCGGACGATTTTTGTTTCTCCGGTGTAGTCCCGAAAATCCGGGAAATCCGGGATCCAGCCGAGGCCGCGCTTTTTTAGATCTGCCATATTTTTCCCTCCTTCGGCTTCTTCAGCCGATCCTTGTATTTAATACGAAAAACGTTTGATCGCGTTCGCGGCGGAGCGAATCCACATCTCGTAACGGCCTTCGCTAAGGAGGCCGCGGAAAAAGGGGTTGAGGGTATCGTCAGAGGGAGCATAAAGCGGTGATTTAGTCATCACTGGCCGAATAGCGAGGAGGCCTCTACGAATACGGACAGTGATGGCGTTAAGAATCACCGCAGCGGACGGAGACGATACCCGAAGCCCCTCCGCGACCGACGGAAGCAACCTCCCGGCGACCCCCAAAACCCTTTCACCCCGGAGATGGGGGGGAAATCATCCCCGGAATCACCTTAAGGGGTGATTGACCCCGGCTGGGGGTGAGGAAAAAATGGTTGCATGCGAACGACAGCGCCGTCCGTAACGTGTTCCGACAGGGCATTTCCCGGCCGGGACAGGACGTCCGGCGGTAGCAGGAAGCCTTAAATGGGAATGAAAAAGATCCTCCTCATCGATTATGACCAGGGCGCGCTGGCCTCCCTCCAAGGGATCTTGATCAAGGAGGGATACCAGGTCGTCACCGCCGGCGACGGCCAGGCGGGCTGGGAAAAATTCAATCGGGAATCCCCGGACCTCGTCCTATTGGAGGCCATGCTCCCCAAGGTCCACGGCTTCGAGCTCTGCCAGAGGATCGCCTCGGAACGGAACTCACAGACTCCCGTCTTCATCATGACCGGAGTTTACAAGGATCGCGTCTACCGGACGGAAGCCCTGCGAACCTACGGGGCAGCCGAATACTTCGAAAAGCCCCTCAAAATGGCCGAACTCCTGACCTCGATCGAGGCCGTCCTCGGAAAGCCCGAAAAGAAGCCGGCCGCGGAACCGGCCCCGGCCGGGCCGGCCAAGGCAGCCGGGCCGGAACCCGTGCCGGCCGCCCCTCCCAAGATCGATAAGCCCAAGCCCGCGGAGGAGGAATTCGCCTGGTCGGCCGACCTGGAAAAATTGCGCCGAGAGATGCCGAAAACCACGGTCCGGGCGCCGAGTCGCCATGAGCCGTCCATAGAAGCCCGGCTCGACACGATCGCCAACGAGATCGTGAGGTCGTCCGGCGTCGAGCCCCCGCCGCATCACAAGGCCGGCGAAGACAGGCCGCAGGAGCACGCGCAACACAAGGGCAATGGCAACGGGAACGTCGACATCGACCAGTTCCTCAAGTCCGCGCTGGCCGGGCTCGACCTCAGCAAGGAAAAGGTCAAGGTCCCCAAAACGGCCCCCCTGCCGCCACCGCCGCCCGCGGAGAAACCCAGCCCGGTTCCGCCGCCGGTCATCGTCAAGCCGAAGCCGACCCCGCCCCCTCCCCCCGCTGTCGCCGAAAAGCCGGCCGCGGAGAGGCCGAGGCCGGCCCCGGTCGCGCCTCCGGTCGCCGCATTCTCCCGGCCTGCGGAGCCGGCGCCGTCGGTCACGCTGACCCCGGGAGACCCGGGGTCCGACGCTTCGCCGTTCTTCACGCCCGAAAAGAAGAAAATGGAAAAGCCCGCGGAAAAGCCCCGGACCCCGATGCCGCCTCCCGCTCCGAAGCAACCCAAGTCGGAAGAAGGGGCGGCACAGACCCAGCCGGTAACGAAGGCCCGGGAAGCCGAAGTCATCTCCTCGTCGCAGATCTTCTCGGATATCTGCGGGGATAAGCCCAAGAAGGCCTTCTCTCCGCTCCTCGCGGTCGGCGCCGGCGTCGCCGTCATCGCCGTGGTCGGATTCTTCATTCTCCGGCCGAAGCGGCCCGCCGCGCCGGCCGACGACGGGCTGAAGTCGCTGCAGACGGTCACCCAGTCGAACGTCGCGGTAAAACCGGCCGAGGAAGTCCCGCCGCCCGAAGTCAAACCCAAGCCCACGGCCCCCAAGCCGAGGGTGGAAACCCAGACCTCGGTCGCCGATATCGGCCCCAGCAGCGAGGATGCGATCCTCCTTCCGGTCGCGCCCGCGGCCACGCCTTCCACGATCGGAAACCCGCCCGGCTCCGGAAACGTCCCGGGCCAGAACGCCGCGGGGTCCCAGGCGGTCCAGGCTGACCCGCCCCCCGTCAAGACGGAGGGGAGCGCCCCCCCGGCTAAAACCGAAGAGAACCCGACCCAGGGCACGGCCGGCGATGCCGGGACCGCCGCGAACCAGGAGACGGCGGCCGCGGCGCCGGCGAATCTCACGGTCAACGAGGGCGACCTCGTCGACCTCGCCTCGGTCGCCGAACCGCCCGTGAAGCTGAAAACCATCGATCCCGTTTATCCGCAGTCCGCCAAGCGGCTCGGCGTGGAGGGGTCGATCACGATCAACGCCCTCATCGATGAAAAAGGCAACGTCATCGACACGGGCATCCTCAAGGGGATCCAGGACGACCAGGGCCTGGGCAAGGCCGCCGAAACGGCCGTGCTAAAATGGAAGTTCCGGCCGGCGAAGAAGGACGGGGTCAACGTCAAGGTCTGGAAGCCGTTCGTCATCGTCTTCAAGGCGGCCGCCAAGATCGGCTGAGAAGATGGATAAGCATAGACAATCCGACGATAGGAGTTTCACATGGGCCTGAGCAAGGAACAAGAAGATCTGTACAAAAAGACGATGGGCGAGGTCAAGCACCAGCTGGAACACCTCGACGAGGAAGTCGAGAAGGAACTCCAGAAGGTCCGGAAGCGGCTGGCCGAGCTCCAGGACTCCAAGAAATCGCTGAAGATGGTCTACGAAGGAACGGCCAAGCTTCTCGGCATCGAACTCGAGTCCGAAGAGGAGGCCGGCGACGAGGCCTCCTCTATCACCAAGATGTGAGGGCCCCGCCGCCGCTCGCGTCCGGACGGCCCGGCGGCGCTCCCTCCCTCCCTCCCTACCTACCTACCTACCGACACCCCCCACTCCCCGGGAAACTTGCGAATATCCTTTCCCCAGCGTTGACGCCCCGGGGCTGTTCTGGTATAAACTGGTTTTTAAAATGTTCATCCTTCTCGGAATTTTCGTCGGATTGCTGGCGGCCGTGCCCCTCGGCCCGGTCAACGTCTTCGTCGTCTCCCAGGCGCTCAAGCGCGATTTTTTCCACGGCCTCCTCGCCGGCCTGACGGCGGCCGCGCTCGACACCGCCTTCTGCTTCGTCGCCCTGGCCGGGTTCTTCCAGATCAAGCTCAATCTGCCCCCCTACGCGATGTCGGCCCTGAAGGTCGCCGCCGCCGTCATCATCCTGCTGCTCAGCGGCAAGCTGATCCACAATTCCCGGACCTTCTCCCTCCCTCGCGCCGGCGATAAAATACCCGCGGCGGCGCCCAAGCCGATCCTCGGCGCCTTCCTTCTCTACGTGAGCAACCCGACCCTCTACATGTTCTGGGTCGCCGTGGCCGGGGCGGTGACCGGGCATCACCTCGTCCAGCCCGGCGCCTGGACGGCCGTCGCCTTCGCCGCTGCGGTCGGCGTAGGCTCGATCCTCTGGTACCTCTCGCTCGTCCGCTTCGTCTCCCGCCGGCAGGACCGGATCAAGCCCGAGACCTTCCGCAAGATCCTCTTCTACCTGGGCCTGGCGCTCGCGGCCTTCGCCATCTACACCCTGGGCACGGTTTTCATCTAGCGCCAGATGACCAAGCGAGGGCGGGTCGAAAAAACCTACGCCTTCGAGGTTCCCGACCGCATCCCCTTCGTCCCCGCCGTCTACGAGCACAAGGCCCGACTCATCGGGCGCCTGCCCTCCGAGGTCTGCCGCAGCCTTGAACTCCTCCTCGAAGCGCTGGACAAGGAGCTCGAGGTCTACGACCCCGACATGCTCGTCGTCGGAATCGACGTCTACAACGTCGAAGCCGAGGCCGTCGGTTGCGAGGTCCGCTATTTCGACCGCTCGTCCGACGTCCCCGCGGTCGCCGCCCCGCTCCTCGACAGGCCGGGCGACATCCGCAAGCTCGGCGTCCCCGACCCGGCCCGGGACGGCCGGATGCCGCTGTTCGTCGAAGCGGCCGCCCGTCTCCACAAGGAAAAAGGACGGGACCTCATCGTCCGGGGCGCCCTGACCGGGCCTTTCTCCCTGGCCTGCGCCCTGGCCGGGACGGAAGCGGTCCTCGTGGCGAGCGTGGACGACCCTGGCTTCGTCAGGGACCTCCTCGGCTTCTCGGCCCGGGTGGCGGCCGTCTTCGGCCGGGCCTTTCTCGAGAAAGGCGTCGAGCCCATCCTCTTCGACTCCAAGGCCACCCCGGCCGCCGCCTCTCCCCGGGTTTTCCGGGAATTCGTCCTCCCCGCCTACCGCGACATCCTCATCCCGGCGCTCTGCGAGGCGGGGGCGCGGCACACGCCCCTCATCATCGGCGGCAACACGACCTCCATCCTCGAGGACCTCCTCCGGACAGGAGCGGCCCAGCTTCTGTGCGACGCGGGGTCGGACCTGGCGCTTTTCGGAAAAAGGTGCCGGGAGGAAAGACGCGCCCTGAGGGCCAGCGTGGACTCGCGGCTCGTCCACCGGGGACGGCCGGAAGAGATCAAAGCCGAGGGCCTTCGGATCCTCAGGGCGACGGCCGGCCAACCCGGTCTTTTGTTCGGGTGCGGCGTCGTCGCTTACGACTGCGACCCGAAGAACGTCCTCGCCCTGCGCGAGGCCCGCGACGAATTCTGCGGATCTCAGCCGCGCGGCTGAGGCCGGGCCGTCGAACGTAGCTTGGCGGCCCGGGCAAGCGCCTGTCCCTGTCGCCGGACGAGGTCTTCCACTTTCTTCGCGTCGACAGCGGTCGTCGTGCCGATGCCCGTCGTGCAGATCGCGCCGCAGGCCGAGGCATATAAAAGGATGTCCAGCCAGTCGCCGGGAGAGAACCGGTCGGGGGGGGTTCCTTGGAGGATGGCCCTATAGGTCTTGAGGATGAGCCCGGCCGAGAAGGCGTCGCCCGCGCCGGTCGGGTCCTTGACCCGGACGGAGAACGCGGGGACCCGGATGAGCGCTCCGGGCACGCCGGCCAGGGCGCCCTCTCCCCCCAGGGTCAGGAAGACGTCCTTCGCCCCCAGCCGGCAGATCTTGTCCGCGGCTTTCGCCGGCTCTGTTTCGCCCACGAGGGACGCGGCTTCGTCGGCGTTGCAATGGAAAAAATCGGTCCAGGGCAGGGCCTTGCGGAGGAAGCCCCAAGTCTTCCTATAGGGGCTGACGACGTCGACGAAAGTCAGGGCGCCGAGCTCTTTTGCCCGCCGCAGGACTCCGGCCAGGCCCGAATCGAGCCGGCCGAGGAGCCCGACGCCGCCCGCGTAGTAGATGAGCGGCCGATGTTTTTCGAGGAGCGCGAGAACCGGCTCGGCCGACATTTCGACGTTGGCCCCGGGGTCGGCGTGGTAGCGGCGGTCTTCGCCCTGTGCAACGAGAATGAGGTCGAGGGACGTCGGGGCTTTTTCGGCGAAGACGGGCTCGACCCGGAGCCCCTGCTGCTTCAGGCCGCGGACGAGAAAATCGCCGAACAGGTCGCGTCCCGCCGGGAAGACGACGCGCAGACGGGATTTCGGGAAGCCCAGCCGGACGAGGTCGGAAGAGACGTTACAGGCGTGGCCGCCGAGGGACGTTCGGACCGAGCAAAACGCGAGCTCGCCCGGCCGGGCCACGCGCTCGAGGCCGCTCCCGATCATGTCGACGACCGCGATTCCGCTGACTAGGACCACGCGCTTATTGTATTCAATTTCTCCCGAACTTCCAAGGTCATCCGTCGCGCCGGAGAAGTCTCGGTCGCTTTGTGCAGACCAAGAAGGGGGACACGCACCGTTTCCGGAGAAACGGCGCTTGTCCCCACAGGAGCGCCACCGGGGCTGTGATGGGGACCATCCAGAGCCCCCGTAGCGGAGGGGGCTGGAGGGCGGGGCCGAGGGGCGTCGTCGGAGGGAGCATAAAGCGGTGATTTAGACTTCCCGGGACGGATACGCGGACTCCCCCCACCGAATCCGGCCCGGGAAGGCGTAAAAATCACCGCAGCGGACGGAGACGATGCCCAAGGCCCCTTCGAGTGAACCTATATACTTATCCGTTCGTATAATGGGTGAGGAGGCGCAATATGACGAAATTCCTGCTTTGGCTCATCCTGTTCGTGGTCTGCTGGCCGATCGCCCTCATGGCGCTCCTGCTTTTTCCGATCGTCTGGCTCCTGCTCATCCCCTTCCGGCTCCTCGGCATCACGGTCAGCGCAGTCCTCGACCTGTTCAAGGCTGTCATCACGCTCCCGGCACGACTGCTCCGCGGGCCGTCCAGAACCTGAGCCCGACCGGCCGGGGTTTGCTTTCCGACCCTCCCTCTCCATATAATATCCCTCCACATGGAAGTCCAGGAACACTTCTACTCGGACGACCCTTCCCGCGGCCCGGTCGACGGCAAAACGACGCTTCGCGGCGTCGACTACTTTTTCCTCGGCAACGGCCTCATCCAGGCCGCGGTCCAGGTCACGCCGGCCGAGGGCGCGACCCCGGTCGGGCTTCTCGTCATGGACCCCCAGCGCCTGGGACCCAAGCGCGCCGCGCTGACCTTCGACAGCGGATCCGGGATAAGCGCGACGGCCCTCTCTCTCATCGCGGAAGGCGCCGTCCGCTCGGCCGGCGGAGGTTCCGTCCGGGCGCGCTGGATCCCGGGAGCGCCCGACCCGCGCGTCGAGATATGCTGGAGGAGCGGTCCTTACCGAATCACCGAGCTCTTTTTCTGCCCGGACATGGGCGCTGCGCGGCTCCTGCGCCGGGTCACGGTGACCAGGACCGCGGCGGGCCGGTCCTCCGTCCGCCTGAAGACGGGCGTCGGAGGCAAGACCGTCGAAACCTCCCTCGCCTTCCGAGGCCGAGGTAAGAAGACGGCCGTCTTCGAATACCGGATCGCCAAACGGGAAGGACGGCCGTCCTGCGTCATTCGGCTCGGGGCCGATCCGGGCGCCGAGTCAGCCGTCAGGATCTCCCTCGCTGCCCCTTCAGACATCGAACCGAAGTCCGCCGGCTATTGGAAGGACACGGCCATCTGCCGGTTCTCCGACCCGCTCCTCGACCGTTTCTTCGCCGCCTCGAAGTTCCAGCTCAGGGCCGCGGTCTCGTCATCGGGCCGGCTCGACGGCAGCATCTGGCAGTACAACCTCGAGTGGGTCCGCGACCAGGCGCTCATCGCCCTGGCCCTGACCATGTCCGGGCAGTTCGGGCCGGCCCGGACGATCCTCGACCGCCTCCTCTCCGAGTTCGTCAGCGACGAGGGCGCGACCATGGACTCGAGCCGGCTCCGGGCTTGGGAGGAGAGCGAGTTCGACCAGAACGGCGTCCTCCTTTTCGCCCTGGAGTCGTACGCGAACTGGACCGGGGACAGGGAGCTTGTCCTCGAGCGCTGGGATAAGATCGAAAAGGCGGCGGCCTTCCCCCTCCGCCGACGTTTCCGCCACGGGCCATCGGGCTTGCTTGTCAACCGGCGCGAGTTCTGGGAGCGGCACGAGGCCCACGGCATCCGGATGGGGATGGAGCTCGCCCACCAGCTCTTCGTGGCCATGGGACTCCAGTCGGCCGGCCGGATGGCCCGCCTCATCGGCAGGACGGGCAAGGCCGATGCCTGGGCCGCAGCCGCGGCTCGGCTCCGCGAGGCCATGCTGCGGGACGCGAAGTACTCTCTCGTCGAAGCGGGGACGTTCATCAAGCGGCGCGGCGTCGCCGGAGATGTCCAGGAAGAGATCCGGCCTCTCCCCGATTCCTCCCTGCCGCGCCAGGCTCCCCTCTTCGAGGCGGGCCGGCACCTGCTCAACCCGGATTCCTCGGCCGCGCTCCCCCTCGCCTGGGAGTTCATCGACCCGGCCGGCCGGCTCGCCCGGCGGACGCTGGCGTCGATGGAGACGCTATGGAACCAGCGCTGGAAGGGCGGCGGCTACGGCCGCTACAACGTCACGTCGGAACCGGACTCGCCCGGCCCCTGGCCGTTCCCTTCGCTCTTCATCGCCCGGGCCGCGTTCGAGGCCGGGGATGACGCCTCGACGCGCCGTGTTCTCGACTGGCTCGGCCGGATCCCCGGCGGGCGCGCGGCCGCCTGGTTCGAATTCTATGGGCCGCGGCCCGTGCCTCCCTATCCCCAGGTCGGGGTCATCCCCTGGACGTGGGCGGAGCTCGTCTTCCTCTTCGTCCACCACATGTTCGGCGTGAGGCCCGGAGCGGACGCCCTCCGCCTTCGGCCGCGGCTCCTCCGCGGGCTCACCCGAATGGAAGTCGATTTACCCCTGCGGGGCGGCCGGCTGGAATTGGCCGTCCGGAAAGCGCGCCGCGGCGAGGAGCCCGGGTACAAGGTCGGCTCGCGCAAGATCCCCTTCCACGCCTACGGCCTCGGACTCGAGCTCCCCGAAAAATTCGACCGCATCGTCGTCCGCGGCCTCATCCCCTGAGAAAGGACGCGCATGGCCAAGAGAATAATTCATCTCATTTCGAACGCCCACCTCGACCCGGTCTGGCTCTGGGAATGGCAGGAGGGCGCCGGTGAGGCCTTGTCCACGTTCCGCCAGGCGGCCGAATTCTGCGAAAAGCACAAGGGATTCATCTTCTGCCACAACGAGGCCGTCCTCTACCAATGGGTCGAGCAATTCGAGCCGGCCCTGTTCCGGAGGATCCGCTCGCTCGTCCGGGAGAAGAAGTGGCATATCATGGGCGGCTGGTACATCCAACCCGATTGCAACATGCCCAGCGGTGAATCGTTCGTCCGTCAGGTCCTCCTCGGCCGACGTTATTTTTCGAAAAAATTCGGCGTCGAGCCGCGGACGGCGGTCAACCTCGACCCCTTCGGCCACACCCGGGGCCTCGTCCAGATCCTGGCCAAGAGCGGGTATACCGCCTATCTCTGCTGTCGTCCGGGCGACAAGGAATGCCCCCTGCCCCAGGACGAATTCGTCTGGGTCGGATACGACGGCTCCGAGGTCCTGGCCAACCGCGCCTCGGCCCATTACTGCTCGGTCGGCGGCAAAGAGCGGGAGCGGCTAGAAAAGTGGCTCGCCGAGCATCCCGGGGGCGACCTGGCCATCCACCTCTGGGGCATCGGCAACCACGGCGGCGGGCCGTCGCGGCAGGACCTCCGGGACCTCGCCGCCCTGAAGGCCGAGCGCCGGGATCTCGAGCTCGTCCACTCGACGCCGGACGCCTACTTCGCGGCGCTCGAGGCCAAGCGCCCGTCCCTCCCCCGCCGCGAAAAGGACCTCAACCCATGGGCCGTCGGCTGTTACACGTCGATGTCCAGGGTCAAGCAGGGGCACCGCCGGCTCGAGAACGAGCTCTTCTCGGCCGAGAAGATGGTCACGACGGCCTGGCTCCAGGGCCTCATGCCCTATCCGCAAGACGCGTTGGAAGAAGTCATGCGCGATCTGGCCTTCGTCGAATTCCACGACATCCTGCCCGGTTCGGCCATCCCGGCCGGCGAAGAAGGGGCCGTCCGGATGCTCGGCCACGGCCTGGAGATCCTGTCCCGGCTCAAGGCCAGGGCCTTTTTCGCCCTGGCTTCGGGCGAGCACAAGGCGGCCGCGGACGAGATCCCCATCTTCGTCTTCAACCCCCACTCTTACCCCGTCCGGACGCTCGTCGAGTGCGAGTTCGAGCCCTGGGAGCCGAACTTCGAGAAGACCTTCTGGAACCCGCGGATCTATGCGCGGGGCCAGGCGCTTCCATCGCAGGCCGAAAAAGAGGAGAGCAACCTCAGCGTCGAATGGCGCAAGCGCGTCGTCTTCGAGGCCGAGCTCGCGCCCGGCCGGCTGAACAGGTTCGCCTGCCGCCTCGAAAGGACGCCGGAAAAGCCCCGGCCGGCGGTCGGGGAAAAGGACGGCGCCATCACCGTCGCGACGGCCGACCTCGTCGCCTCGGTCAACACCCGGACCGGTCTCCTCGACGTCTACCGGGCCGCGGGCATCGATTACCTCGAACCCGGCGGCTTCGCGCCGCTCGTCATCAAGGACAACGCCGACCCCTGGGGCATGAAAGTCCGGAGTTTCCGGACGCTCGAAGGGCGCTTCACCTTGGCCACGCCCGAGGAGGCGGCCCGCTTCGCCGGGATCCGGGAAGGCGGGCTCAGTCCCATCCGTGTCATCGAGTGCGGCGAGGTCCGCACAGTCGTCGAATCGATCCTCTCTTACGGGGCATCGCGGATCGCCCTCCGCTATAAGATCCCCAAGCGGGGGACGGAGGTCGAGGTCGAGGTCCGCGTCTTCTGGGCCGAGCGGGACCGGATGCTCAAGCTCGGGTTGCCGTCCAAGCTCCGGGCGCCGCGGTTCATGGGACAGGTGGCCTACGGCGCCGACGAGCTTCCGTCAAACGGCGACGAGGCCGTCGCCCAAAAGTGGCTGGCCCTCGTCTCGGAAAAGGACGGGGCGGCCATGACCGTCGCGAACGACGGCGTCCACGGCTCGGACTGGAGCGGCGGCGAACTGCGCCTGTCCCTCCTGCGCTCGCCGGCCTATGCCGCCGACACCTGGGAGGACAGGCTCGCCGTCGCCCGGGACAGGTTCATCCCCCGTCAGGACACGGGAGAGAGGGTCTTCCATTTTTGGCTCAACGGCGGCCCGCTCGGCGATCGCATGGAGACGGTCGACCGGGAGGCCCTGGCCCGTAACGAAGCGCCCTACGTCCTCGCTTACTTTCCGCCGGGCGGAAAAAAGAGGGCGCTCCCGGGAGCCGTGGTCGACGGCCGGGCCGTCGAGGTCACGGCGTTCAAGAAATCCGAGGACGGCAACGACATCATCGTCCGGCTCTTCGAGCCGACAGGGAAAGCGCGGACGGCCATGGTCAAACTCCCGGCCTTCGGGGCGAGCGCAAAAGTCCGGCTCAAGGGCTTCGAGCTTCGGACGCTCTGCTTCAGCCGGCGCACCCGGAAGTTTTCGGAAACCGACC
Organism: uncultured Eubacteriales bacterium; assembly: GCA_964525875.1. Classification (GTDB taxonomy): domain Bacteria; phylum Acidobacteriota; class Aminicenantia; order Aminicenantales; family Saccharicenantaceae; genus RBG-16-66-30. Next base: position 5,753 of record CAZGJS010000015.1, on the reverse strand, counting down.
TTCTCGAGCGGAAGCCGGGCAAGGCATGACCTCCAAGGAGAGGGTCTACGCCGCCCTGGAGGGCCGGATCCCCGACCGGGTCCCTTACGCGGAGTTCGCCGTCGACTTCGACACGGTCGAGAGGATCCTCGGCCGCGAAACCTACCTCCGGGCCAAGGCCGAGTCCCAGATCGCCTTCTGGGAGGGACGGGACGACGAGGTCGCCCAAAGCTGGCTCGAGGACCACATCGAGCTCCACAAAAAGCTTGGGCTCGATATCGTCACCTTCCCCATGGCCACCTGGGAAATGCCGCCGCCGGGCGACGACCCGCCGCCCCGGCGGATCGACGCCAACACCTGGGAGGACCGCCGCGGCCGTATTTACAAGCTGTCGGATGCGACCCGGGACATCACCTGCGTCCACGACCCGGTCCGGGACGCCCGGGTCTTCACCGCGGCGGAGTTCGAAAAGGAGCCGGAGCCGCTCCGGCCCGACGAGAGGTCCTGGAAGATCCTCGACGCCGTCATTCAGGAGTTCAAGGCGGAAAAGTTCATCTGCGGCCCGTCGGGAGGGTCGGTCGGCATCGTCCTCCTCGGCGGCATGGAGCGGGGCCTGCTCGAACTCGCCGCGAACCCGGACGCCGTCCGGGCGGCGACGGCCCAACTCGTCCGCCGGCAGAACCTGGCCGACGCGGCCTTCATCCACCCCGACTCCGACGCCGTCATGTGGGCCGAGGACCTCGGCTACAAGACGGGCCCGCTCATCGGGCCGGCCATGTTCCGGGACTTTTTCCTCGAGGCCAACAAGGAACGGGCGCGGAACGTCAAGGGCAAGTTCGGCAAGAAGATCCTCATGCACTGCTGCGGCAACATCAACATGCTCATGGATTTTTTCATCGACATCGGCTTCGACGCCTACCAGTCCATCCAGCCGACGGCCGGCATGGACATCTGCCGCCTCAAGAAGGACTACGGCGACAGGATCGCGCTCTGGGGCGGCGTCGCCGTCGAGCACCTGGTCGGGGGGACGCCCGAAGACGTCCGGGCCGACGTCCGGCGGGCCATGGCCTGCGCCAAGCCGGGCGGACGCTTCATCCTCGGCGCGAGCCACAGCGTCGCCGTGGGCACGAAGTACGACAACTTCATGGCCATGCTGGACGAGTACACGAAACTGTGTCAGTATTAGCCCGAAAGAGAGGATGATGCCTGCCCCCGTGTCCGTGGTCCTGGCCGGGGTCGGCGGCATGGGCGCGGTCTATATCCGCGAACTTCTCGAAAAAAAGGACGGCGGCCTTTTCCGTATCGCCGGCGCCGTCGACCCCCAGCCCAACCGCTGCCGGCAGTATGTGGAGATGCGGGCCATGGGCGTCCCGTGCTTTGTCAGCCTCACGGATTTCTACAGGAACCGGATGGCCGAATTGGCCATCCTCTCCTCCCCGATCCAATGCCACCAGCCCCAGACCTGCTTGGCCCTGGCCAAGGGCAGCCATGTCCTCTGCGAAAAGCCCGCGGCGGCGACGATCCAGGACGTCCGCGCAATGATCGGGGCGGAGAGGGCGGTGGCCGGGTGGGCCGCGGTCGGCTACCAGTGGTCCTTCAGTTCGGCCGTCCAGGCCCTGAAAAAGGACATCATGTCCGGGCTCTTCGGGCGGGCGAAGCGGATGAAGTGCCTTTACCTCTGGCCCCGAGACGAGGTTTATTACCGGCGGAACGACTGGGCCGGGAAAAAGCGCGACGCGGAAGGCGCCTGGGTCCTGGACAGCCCGGCCCAGAACGCCATGGCCCACGACCTCCACAACATGTTCTATGTCCTGGGGAAGGAAACGGATTCGAGCGCCGAGCCGGCCGAGGTCGAGGCCGAACTCTACCGGGCCAACGCCATCGAGAATTTCGACACGGCGGCCGTCCGCGTCCGGACCGGGGAGGGCGTCGAGGTCCTCTTCCTCGCGAGCCACGCCTCGAACGGAGACAAAGGCCCGGTCGTCCGCTTCGAGTTCGAGAAGGCGGTCGTCCGCTGCGACAGCCGGACGTCGGGGTTGTGGGCGGAATTCCCCGACGGGACGCGCAAGGACTACGGCGTTCCCGACGCCGAGCCCATGAACAAGCTCTGGCAGTCGATCGCCGGCGTCCGGGACGGGACGCGGCCGCTGTGCGGGCTCGAGGCCGCGGCCAGCCAAACCCTGTGCATGAACGGCATGCAGGACTCCATGCCGGACGTCTGCGATTTCCCCGCCGGGCTCGTTCGCGCCGTCGAAGCGGAGGGCAAACGCCGGATGGTCGTCGAAGGGCTCGACGAGGCTCTCGAGAGCTGTTACGAAGCGGGGCGGCTCCCCTCCGAGATGGGCGTGCCGTGGAGCGCCAAGGGCGCGACCGTCGACCTCAGGGAATACGCCTCATTCCCTTCACGGTGAGCTTCGTGCGGATCGACATCCAGAAGATCGTCTACCCCGGCCGGCGCCTGGGTCTGGCCGAAGGCAAGGTCGTCTTCACGGACCGCGGCCTTCCGGGCGAGGCCGTCGAGGTCGAGGTCTTCAAGGACCGCAAAAGCTACGCCGAGGCGCGCACCCTCCACGTCCTCGAGCCCTCGCCGTCACGGGTCGAACCGCTGTGCGGCCACTTTCTCGCCTGTTCGCCTTACCAGGACATGGACTACGGCCTGGAGCTCGAGGTGAAAAGGGGGCAGGTCGAGGAGATCATGTCCCGGGAGCTCAAGCGCCCCTTCGAGGGCCTGCCCGTGACGCCGTCGCCCGAGGTCTGGGGCTACCGGAACAGGATCCGGCTCAGGGTCATGCGGGAAGGCGGCGCGGCGCGCTTCGTCTACAACGAGCCGGGCGAGCAGGCGTCCTTTGTCACCGTGGACAGGTGCCATCTCGTCCCGGACCGGGTGAACGACATCCTGGCCCGGACGCTCGAGTTGATCGAGGGCGCGCCGTTTCCCTCCGTGACGGGTGTCGAGGTCAGGACGAGCCGTTCGAGCGGACAATCGCTCCTCGTCTGCGACCTCGAATCGGGGGCGGAGGCCGCGGCCCTGGCCGACAGCCTGGCCGGCCTCAAACAAGAATTCGCCCTGGTCGGAGCGGTCGCCTCGATCTATGACGGAAAAAAGTATAGGGATGAGCGGCTCTTCGGCCGGGACTTCCTCGAAGAGAGCGTCCGCGGCCTGACCTTCAGGATCGGCGCCAGGTCGTTTTTCCAGACGAATATCAGCATCCTCGAGAAGGTCTTCGACGACGTGGTCGAGGCGGTCGCCCCGCAGGCCGAGGCGACCGTCGCCGACCTCTACAGCGGCCTGGGGACTTTCGGCATCCTGCTGGCGAAAAAAGCGAGGGAGGTCTTCGGCGTCGAAGAAGCCGGCGAGAACATCCCCTTCCTGAAAAAGAACCTGGCCCTCAACAGGGTCGGGAATTTCGCCGTATGCGAAGGGACGACCGAGGAGTGGCTGCCCGAGGTCCTGGAGAGAACTCCGGGCGTCGTCATCCTCGACCCTCCCCGCAAGGGCGTCGACCCGCGGATCGTCCGGGGCCTCGTCGACGACCCGGTCCCCCTTCTCCTCTATTTGTCGTGCAACCCGACGACCCTGGCCCGGGACCTCAAGGGACTCGGCGAGACCTATTCCATCGCCAGCCTAAGGGTCTACGACTTCTTCCCCCACACTCCCCACATCGAAACCCTGGCGGTCCTAATTCGGGGACACAATACCAATTTCCCAATTAATCCCGCTCTGAGAATTCCTCGGCACTCCCGGTCGTCTATATCATTAAGAGAATCAGGCCATGCCGAGAATTGCACGCGTCGTAATCCCGGGCTGCCCTCATCATTTGATCCAGAGAGGGAATCGGCGCCTCCGGGTCTTCTTCTCAGACGAAGACAAAGCCTTCTACCTCACCCTGCTCAATAGGCAGATTGTAAAGCACGGCATCTCCGTTTGGGCTTTTTGTTTGATGGATAACCATGTCCATATTATCGCCGTCCCGAAGGCCGCGGATAGTTTCGCCCTTGGGATCGGGGAAGCGCACCGTAAATACACCAACTTCATCAACACGCGCCAGGATTGGAAGGGCTATTTATGGCAAGGCCGGTTCATCACCTACCCGCTCGATGACGGCCACCTTTATTCAGCCGTTCGCTATGTTGAGAGGAACCCTGTCAGAGCAGGAGTAGTCTGCGTCGCGGAAAGCTATGCCTGGTCAAGCGCTTGGGCACATGTCAACAAAGAGAGCCACCCTCTTCTGTCCCCATGCCCCTTGGACAGCGGAATTTTGGACTGGTCGGCATATTTAAAACAAAAAGATAGTCCGGAGGATATGAAAAAGCTCGTCGCTCACGAGCATACGGGACGACCCTTGGGAAGCGAGGATTTTATCAGAAAGCTGGAGGAACTGACCGGCCGTGTCTTAGCCCCTATGAAGAGGGGCAGAAAGAAATCGGAAATTGGTATTGTGTCCCCGAATTAAAACGGCCCGCTCTTCGCCTTGAAACGTCCGGCCAGCTGGCCGCAGGCGGCGGCGATGTCGCTGCCCTTGGACAGGCGCAGGGTCGTGTTGACCTTCCGTTCCTCGAGCCAACGCTTGAAACGGGCGACGTCGGCTTCGGTCGGCATCTCGAATGGCAGGCCTTCGACGGGGCTGTAGGCGATCAGGTTGACTTTGGCCCGCAACCGCCGGGCGATCCCGGCCAGGCCATCGGCGTCGTCGAGCGAATCGTTGAGGCCGCGGATGACGATGTACTCGAGGGTGATCATCCGGCCGCCGGAGCGGATGTACTCCTCGGCCGCCCGGACGACCTCCTCAAGCGGGAAACGGCGGTTGATGGGCATGAGCTTGTCGCGGAGCCTGTCCGTGACCGCGTGCAGAGACAGCGACAGGTTGACCTGGAGGTCGAACGCTTCGAGCCGCTTGAAGGCGGGGACATAGCCGGCCGTCGAGACGGTCATCCGCCGGGCGGCGATGCCCAACCCTTCGGGCGCGTTCATGATGCGGAGGGCCTTTTCGACGTTCGCCCAGTTGTCGAGGGGCTCGCCCATGCCCATGAAGACGAAGTTCGTCAGCTCCAAGCCGAGCGCGTGTTGGAGATAAAGGACCTGGCCGGTGATCTCGGACGAGGCTAAATTCCGATTGAAGCCATGGAGGCCGCTGGCGCAAAAGGCGCAGGCGAATTTGCAGCCGACCTGGGTCGAGAGGCAGACCGTCCGCCTCTTCCCGGCCGGGATGAGCACGGTCTCGATGAAGGCGCCATCGTGGAGCCGGAAGAGGAGCTTGACCGTCCCGTCACCGGAGTCGCGGCGGTCGGCGAGATCGAGAGCGCCGATGCGGAAGCGGGAAGCGAGCTTCTCGCGCAGATCTTTGGACAGGCTGGTGAATCCGGCGAAATCCGATACGCCCTTGTGGTAAAGCCAGTCGAAGATCTGGGCCGCCCGGAACGGCTTCTCCCCCATCGCTTCGAGCTCGGCCTTCAGTTCATCAAGCCCCAGGTCGCGGATGTCATTTCCAACTTGAGGCGATTTCATCTTTTGCAGCTCATTATACATCCCTGCCCGCATTAAAGAGAATAGGCCGAGGGGACAGCCGGAACCGATCCGCCGCGCGCAGGGGTGTTCCCAGAGGAGGCGGTTGAGGGCTGAGCGGGCACGGGTGGAAAAGAGGGACAGTCCCCCTTGGCGACAGTCCCTCTTTTCCAGAGCGAAGCCCAGAGGAGGCCGGCGGAAACAGGGGCTGAGGGTATCGTCGGAGGGAGCATAAAGCGGTGATTTAGACTTCCCGGGACGGATACGCGGA
>CAZGJS010000014.1:0-71812 GCA_964525875.1 uncultured Eubacteriales bacterium | reverse complement strand
AAAAGCGGAAATATTCACGTTGCCCAAACCGGAAGTTATCACGTTGGTGCAACAATATGGCGGGTTCGTGTCGCCCGCTCTCCTTGACAGGCTGGGGGGTTTACTCTACCCTAGGGGCGCCCGGACGGACGGAAGGCTGCCGGCGCGGCGGGCGGTTAGCTCAGCGGTAGAGTATCGGTCTTACAAACCGGGGGTCGCAGGTTCGAGCCCTGCACCGCCCATCCCGGAGCTCGCGAAGCGAGTGGAGGAGGCAGAAATGCGCCGGAGCATACACGGAGGCGTATTTCTGCGAAATATCTTAATAGATCACTCTTCTCGGGGGGAAGCGCCCCCGACGGGATTCGAACCCATGTTGCTGCCTTGAAAGGACCGCTTGGCAGAGAAGGAATGAAGATGCCCAGCTCGAAAGCGGCGACAGGATCCTTGCTCGTCGCTTCCGTCGTCCTCGGACTGGCCGGGATCGGCGGTTTCGTCTGGCTCTTCGCCCGGGATTTCAATATTTACTGGCTCATCCTCTCCCCGGTCATCATCACGCTCTACGAGCTTCCGGCCGTCTATGCTTTCCGGCTCTACAGAAAAAGGCGCGCCGCGGAGCAGCGGGGGGAAGCCGTGGAGCAGGCTTAAGGGCCGGACCGATCCTGAAGACGGCCGGTCCCGGGAATGCGGGGAAGCGCCCCCGACGGGATTCGAACCCGTGTTGCCGCCTTGAAAGGGCAGTGTCCTGGGCCTCTAGACGACAGGGGCAAAAAAACGTGAGCCGTGCTGGACTCGAACCAGCGACACCCGGCTTAAAAGGCCGGTGCTCTCCCTCTGAGCTAACGGCCCAGAAAAAACACTATTATAGCGATGGGGGGTAAAGAGTCAACCCCTTGACTCCCCGGCATGAATGCAGGGGCTTGTTCAAGGCGGGGCTTAGCGTCGGTGAACGGGTCAATATCCGCCGCGAAAAGCCCGGGCCCCTCAGGAGAGGGGCTCGAACTTGAGGATGATCCATCGGCCGCGGTGGGGGATGTTGTTGACCTCGTCCTTGAGCAGGTACTGCTTCATAGTGAGCTTGTAGTTCTTCATCCCGCCGGCTTTGGTCGTGATCGCGACTTCGATGTCCTTGGAATGGACGGTCCCGGTAAGTTCGCGAACGGTCGCGAGCTCGCGGGCGCCGAGGGAGAACATGGTCATCTCCTCTTCCGCGGCCGCGGCGGCCTTGGCGACGTTATAATCCTTCTTGAGCGCCTGCATCTTGGCGTTTTCCGCGTCGTACTTGGCCTGAAGCTCGTCGATCTTCCTCTGGGCGGCGGCCTTGCCGGCGGCGGATCTGGACGTGTCCTTCTCGTACTGGGCGTCCTTGAGGAGCGTGTCGGCGTCTATCGTCGGGCCGATCTGGGCGTCATGGGCCTTCTTCACCTCGATCTCCGCCTTGTTCAGGTCGGGCAGCTTGGCCGGCTCGATCTTCTCCGCGCTGATGCTGACGATATTCCAGGAGGTCATTTCGGGCTGGAAGGGCTCGAGGGCCATGCTGGACATCGTGTCGTTGTCGTTCAGCGTGACGGCGTTGAAATACCTGGAGAGGAGGTTCTTCTCCGGTTTCGACGTGCACCCTTGGATGGCAAGAAACGCGACCAGAAGACCGATCACGAAAAGAGTCTTTTTCCTCATTGTTCCTCCTTCCTGTATTCGTCCGAAATCACTCTGACAGAATAATATCCTTTTTCCGGGACAGAAATCAAGCCTTTTTGTGCCGGGACCGGACCAGGGTATTACTTGATTTCTTTTTGTGTTAAACTGACTTCTTTTTGAGCTATACGATAATGCAATAAACCTGAATGAGGGGTTTGACCATGGCGCGCGAGAAAGACATCGTCCTCCGGCATCCCCAGGACCCGTCGGCGCTCCTGGACATCATCCGGGACGTCCAAGAGCATTTCGACCATGTCCCCGAGGAGTCTATTTCGGCCATCGCTCAGCATCTCAAGCTCTCGGAGGCCGAGGTCCGCGGGGTCGTGACCTTCTATCATTTCTTTTCCCTGCATCCCCGGGGGGCCTATACCGTCTATCTCAACACGGCCATCACCTCCTGGATGAGAGGCCGAGCGGCCGTCGCCCGGGCCTTCGAGGAGGAGGCGGGGTGCCTTTTCGGCGAGGTCACCGCCGACGGCCGCATCGGCCTTTTCCCCACCTCCTGCATCGGGATGAGCGACCAGGAGCCATCGGCCATCATCAACGGCGTGGTCTTTACCCGGCTGACGCCGGCCAGGGCCAAACACCTCGTCAGGAGCATGAAGACAGGGAAGCCGGTTCGGGGCATGGTCACCGAGTGCGGGGACGGAGCCAACCAGTCCGACCTCGTGCGTTCGATGGTTTCCAACAATATCCGAAAAAAAGGCCCGGTGATTTTCGGACCCTTCGAGCCCGGATCGGCCGTCAAAAAGGCCGTCGCCCAGAAACCCGAGGACATCATCGCGGAGATCAAAAAAGCCAAGCTGCTCGGCCGCGGCGGCGCGGGCTTTCCGACCGGGCTCAAATGGGAGCTCTGCCGGAGAGAAAAATCCGACATGCGCTACGTCCTCTGCAACGCCGACGAGGGGGAACCCGGCACGTTCAAGGACCGCGTGATCCTGACCGAGATGCCGCAGCTGCTCTTCGAGGGCATGGCCGTCGCCGGCTACGCGATAGGCGCCCGGGAAGGCCTCCTCTACCTGCGGAGCGAGTACGCCTACCTGAGAAGCCATCTGGAGGCGGTTCTGGAAAGGATGCGCCGGGAGAACCTCCTCGGCAAGACGATCGCCGGCTCGGACGATTTCTCCTTCGATATCACCATCGCTTCAGGCGCCGGCGCCTACGTCTGCGGCGAAGAATCCGCGCTCCTCGAATCGGCGGAGGGCCGGAGAGGCGAGCCCCGGAACCGGCCCCCGTTCCCGGTACAGACCGGATACCGGAGCCGGCCGACGACGGTCAATAACGTGGAGACCCTGTGCACGGCCGCGAAGATCATCCTCCACGGCGCCTCCTGGTTTCAGTCCATGGGCACGGCGAGATCCGCCGGCACGAAACTCTTCAGCGTTTCCGGAGACTGTGAAAGGCCGGGCGTTTACGAGCTCGAATTCGGGCTGACCGTCCAGGAACTCCTCGACATCGCGGGCGCCAGGGACGCCCACGCCGTCCAGGTCGGAGGGCCATCGGGGACGTGCCTCTCCCGGCAGGATTTCCGGCGGAGAATCGCTTTCGAGGACTTGTCGACCGGCGGGTCCGTCATGATCTTCGGGCCCTGGCGGGACATTTTCGAGATCGTCGACAATTTCATGGATTTTTTCATCGAGGAATCTTGCGGTTGGTGCACGCCCTGCCGGGTCGGGAATACCTTGCTGAAGGGAAAACTGGAGAAGATCATGGCCGGCCGCGGGTCGGCCCAAGACCTCCGGGACCTCGAGGCCTGGGGCAAGAACATCCGCGCGCTGAGCCGGTGCGGCCTCGGGCAGACGTCGCCCAACCCGATTCTTTCGACCCTTCAAAACTTCCGTGAACTCTACGAAGAGGCCGTCGACATGCAAAAAGAATTCGTCCCGGACTTCGACCTGGCGGAGGCGAGTCTCGAAGCCGCCCGCCTGACCCGGCGTCAACCCGTCATCGAGGAAACGTCCCATGAGTGAAATCGTCATCACCATAGACGGCAAAGCCTGCCAAGCCCCGGCCGGGCTGACCATCGCCGAGGCCGCGAAGGCCAACGGCGTCTACATCCCCACTTTGTGCCATTATAAGGGCCTGCGGCCCGTCGGCAGCTGCCGCGTCTGCACCGTACGCGTCGGCGGCCGCTACATGGCGGCCTGCACCCAGGTCGCGGTCGAGGGGATGGCGGTCGAGAACACGGCCCCGGACCTCGAGGACATGCGGCGAAGCATCCTGGAAATGCTCTTCGTCGAGGGCAACCACATGTGCCCGACCTGCGAGAAGAGCGGGAACTGCGAGCTCCAGGCCTTGGCCTACCGGTACCAGATCATGGCCCCCCGGTTTCCGTTCCAGTTTCCCGTCCGGCAAGTCGATGCGTCGGCGCCGAAGATCGTGCTCGAGCACAACCGCTGTATCCAGTGCCAGCGCTGCGTGCGGTCCATCCAGACGGAAGACGGCCGGAGGATTTTCGTCCCCCAGAACAGGTCGCGCCGGAGGAAGATCGGCGTGGATCCCCGGCTGGTCGCGGAACTGACGGACGAGATGGCCCTCAAGGCCATGGACGTCTGCCCCGTGGGTTCCATCCTGAGAAAAGAAGTCGGTTTCGCCGTGCCCATCGGCCGGCGCAAGTTCGACCACACGCCCATCGGCAGCGACGTCGAAAAAGGGACCGGGAGGTAGGACCGTGAGCAAACCCGTTATCGCCACCGCCTCCCTGGCCGGCTGCTTCGGCTGCCACATGTCTATCCTCGACATCGACGACCGGATCCTCAAGCTCGTCGAGTTCGTCGAGTTCAACAAGTCCCCCATCAACGACATCAAGACGTTCACCAAGCCCGTCGATGTGGGCATCGTCGAAGGGGGATGCTGCAACAGCGAGAACGTCGAAGTCCTGCGGTCGTTCCGGAAGAACTGCAAGGTCCTGGTCTCCCTGGGCGAGTGCGCCATCATGGGCGGCCTGCCCGCCATGCGCAACGGCATCCCCGTCAAGGAGTGCCTGGAGGAGGCCTACCTGAACAGCCCCACGGTCGCCCCGGAGGACAAATTCATCCCCGACGACGAGGAACTGCCCATCGTCCTCGACCGGGTCTATCCCTGCCACGAGATCGTCAAAATGGATTACTTCCTGCCGGGCTGCCCGCCCTCGGCCGACCTCATCTGGGAAGCCCTGACGGCCCTCGTCGAAGGCCGGCCCCTCAACCTGACCTACAACCTGATCAAGTATGATTGAAGGGTGAATGAACATGGCGAGAAAGATCACGATCCAACCCGTCACCCGGGTCGAAGGCCACGGGAAAGTCACCATCCACCTCGATGACGCCGGGAAGGTGACCCAATCCCGTTTCCACATCGTCGAGTTCCGCGGCTTCGAGCGCTTCGTCCAAGGCCGGCCTTATTGGGAGGCCCCGGTCCTCGTCCAAAGGCTCTGCGGCATCTGTCCGGTAAGCCATCACCTGGCCGCCGCCAAGGCCATGGACGTCATCGTCGGGGTCGGGCCCGACAAGCTTACGCCGACGGCCGAAAAGATGCGCCGGCTCATGCACTACGGCCAGATGCTCCAGTCCCACGCCCTGCATTTCTTCCACCTCTGCGCGCCCGATTTCCTCCTGGGCATGGACGCCGACCCGGCCATCCGGAACGTCATCGGCATCATCGCCTTCAACAAGGATCTGGCCGTCCAGGCCGTCCTCATGCGCAAGTTCGGCCAGGAGGTCATCCTGGCCACCGCAGGAAAGAAAATCCACGGCACGGGAGCGATCCCCGGGGGCATCAATAAAAACCTCAGTCCCGAGGAGCGGGACCAATTCCTCAAGGGCGCCCCGCCGCTCACGATCGATCAGATGATCGAGTGGTCCCTGGCGGCCATCGAGATCTTCAAGGACTATCACGCGAAAAACAAGGACGTCGTCGACGGCTTCGCCGCCTTCCCCTCGAACCACCTGAGCCTCGTCCGGAAGGACGGCGCGCTGGATTTCTATCACGGCGTGCTGCGGGCGGTCGACGCCGAGGGCCGGAAGGTCCTCGACGACGTGGACTATAAGGATTATCTCGATTACATCGGGGAGGAAGTCCGTTCCTGGAGCTACATGAAGTTCCCCTACCTCAAGTCCCTGGGGAAGGCCGCCGGCTGGTACCGGGTCGGCCCCCTGGCCCGGCTCAACACTTGCGACCACATCCCCTCGCCGCTCGCCCAGAAGGCCTTCGAAGCCTACAAGGCCTACACCGACGGCAAGCCCAACAATATGTCGCTCCACACACACTGGGCCCGGCTCATCGAACTCCTTCACTCGGCGGAGGTCATCAAAGAGCTTCTCCTCGACAAGGACCTCCAGGGGACCAAGCTCGTCAAGAAGGGCAAGAAGATCCGTGAGGGCGTGGGCCTCGTCGAAGCCCCGCGCGGAACGCTCTTTCACCATTACCGGATAAACGACGACGACCAGATCGTCATGGCCAACCTGATCGTCTCGACGACCAACAACAATGAGCCCATGAACCGGGCCGTCCACTGGGTCGCCGAGAACGTCCTCGCCGGCAAGCCCGAAATCACGGAGGGCATGCTGAATCGCGTCGAGGTGGCCATTCGGGCCTACGACCCTTGCCTGAGCTGCGCCACCCATGCCTTGGGCCAGATGCCTCTTGAAGTCGTTCTCCGCGATTCGCGGAACAACATCCTCCAGAGGAAGGTCCGCTGATTCCCGGGACGACGAAGCCCGGAGCTCGGGTCCTCGTGATCGGCTTCGGCAATCCCGGCCGTCGCGACGACGGTCTCGGGCCGGCGGCGGCCGAACGGTTGTCGGCCCGATCGATCCCGGGGGTCGTTTGCGATGCCGATTACCAGCTCGCGATCGAGGATGCCCTGGCCTGCGCCCGGCACGACACCGTGATTTTCATCGACGCCGCCCGGGGACTGCGCAAGCCGTTCACCTTCACCAAGGTCAAGGCGGCGGCCGCGATCCCGCCGATGAGCCACGCATTGAGGCCGGAGGCGGTCCTGGCCATCGCCGCGGAACTTTACGGCCGCGCGCCGGATGCCCGGCTCCTGGCCATCCGCGGCCATGGCTGGGCGATTGGCGAGGGATTGACGGAGAAGGCCGAAAAGGATCTGGCCCTGGCCCTGGAGTTCCTGGAGGATTTTCTGAAAGGGAACCGCTCATGAGCACGAAAACGATCCTCGTCCTCCGGGACCTCCTGGCTACGAACAAGCAGGCCGCGGCCGCGATCCGGCAAGAGCTCCGTGCCCGCGGTATCCTGGCCGTCAACCTCATGAGCTCCCCGGGCTCGGGCAAAACGACCCTCCTCGAAGCGCTCGCCGACCGCCTCAAGGACCGTTACCGGATGGCCGTCATCGAAGGCGACATCGAAACGGAGCGGGACGCCGAGCGCATCCGGAGGAAGGGCATACCTGCCTGGCAGATCACGACCGGCGGCGCCTGCCATCTCGAGGCCCGGATGATCGGCAAGGTCCTCGGCGATGTCCCGGCGGCAATCGACTTCCTGTTCATCGAGAACGTCGGTAACCTCGTCTGTCCCGCCTCCTACGACCTGGGAGAGGACCTCCGCTGCGTCCTGCTGTCTTCCCCGGAGGGGGACGACAAACCGGCCAAATACCCCCAGGCCTTCCTCTCCGCGGACTGTCTCATCCTGACCAAGGCGGACCTCTTCCCCTATCTGCCGTTCGACCCGGCCAAGGCGGCGGCGGAAGCCCTGTCCATCAAGCCCGGGCTCCGTGTTTTCACGGTCTCCGCCTTGCGCGGCGACGGCGTGGACGCGCTCATCGGATATCTCGTCGAAGCCCTTGAACGGCTGAGGTCCGGCCGTGCATGAGCTGTCCCTCATCGCCTCCGTCTTCGACATCCTCGAAGAGAAGGCCCGCGAGCACGGCGCTTCGCAGATCACGGCGGTCCGGCTCCAGGTCGGCCGGATGTCCGGAGTCGTCCCCGAACTCCTCGAATCGGCCTTCGATGTCTACAAGAAAGGGACGCCGGCCGAAGGCGCCCGCCTCGAGATCGTCATCGTTCCGGTGAAGCTCCGCTGCCCCGACTGCGGCGGCGCGAGCGTCCGCGAGGACGCGGATTTCTCCTGCGCCGCCTGCGGTTCGAGGCGGGTCGAGATCGTCGAGGGACGCGAGATCTTCGTCGAGAAAATCGAGCTCGAAACCGAAGATCCCCGCTAGATCCCCCTGATCCGCCGGCGGATTTCGGGGCCACGGCCGGAGCGCGCGGACGGGCGAGATTGGACTCATCGCGGCCTTGACAAGGACGAATTCGTTCTGGTATAAATGCCATCTTATTGTTTGGTTTTTTGGTCTCCCGGCAGCGCCGTTAAGGAGATTTTTATTTTTATAGACCATATTCGCCCGCCCCTGATGCCGGCAGCCAGTACAAAGCTGCATGCCGCCTCCGTTCCTGCCCTGCCCGCGACTCATTCGCGGCCATCTGGCCACCGAGCGAATTACTTACTGGAGGGATGACTGTGGACACCGATAAAACCAAAATCCAGTCCCTGATCGACAAGCATCAGGGCCTCAAGAAGAACCTGATCGCCATCCTTCTCGACATCCAGGAGGACTTCAACTATCTTTCTCCGGAATCCCTCCGCGTGGTCGCCAAGGCCCTAGGCATGCCCCTTATCGACATCTTTGGCGTGGCCACGTTCTACCGCGCGTTCAGCCTGACCCCGCGCGGCAAGCACACATGCCTCGTCTGCATGGGGACCGCCTGCCATGTCCGGGGTGGTCCGAAGATCCTGGAGGAGATCGAGCGGAAGCTCGACGTCAAGGCCGGAGAAAACACGAAGGACGGTCAGTTCACGCTCGAAACGGTCGCCTGTCTCGGGTGCTGCGCCATCGGGCCCGTCGTCGTCGTCGACGGCGAATACCACGGCCACGCCACCATCCGGAAAGTCGCGCCGATCCTCGCCAAGTATCAGAAAATGGAAGCTTCATGAGGAAAGCCGGCGACGGGAACATGAAGGAAAGAGAGGAAATCTGATGGCCGGAAAGAAAAAACTCCGCATTCAAGACCTGGCCAAGATCCGGGAAAAAACGAAATCGCTGATGACCATCCGGGAGGGCGAGGGCCGGGCGCGGGTGACGGTCCATATGGGGACGTGCGGCATCGCCGCCGGCGCCCGCGACATCATGGACGCCCTTCTCGAGGAGATCAGCAAGGCCAAGGTCCAGGACATCATCGTGACCACGTCCGGCTGCGCCGGGCTGTGCAACGTGGAGCCCATGGCCACGGTCGAATTCAAAAACCAGCCGCCCGTGAAATACGGCGACCTCACGCCCGAAAAGATCAAGAGGATCTTCGTCCAGCACATCCTGGGCGGCCAGATGGTGACGGAACTCGTGCTGGCCGTCGGAAGCGAAACCGTGTACTGAGGGGGATCCGTGAAACAATATCGAGCTCACTTATTGGTCTGCGCCGGCACGGGATGCGTCTCCTGCGGATCCTTCAAGATCAAGGAGGCGCTCGAAAAGGAAATCAAGAAACTCAAGCTCCAGGACGAGGTCCAGGTCGTGGCCACGGGCTGCAACGGGTTCTGTGAACGGGGCCCGATCGTCCTGGTCCAGCCCGACGGTATCTTCTACCAGCTCCTCAAGGTCGAGGACGTCCCTCACCTCGTCGAAGAACACCTGCTCAAGGGCCGGCCCGTCAAGAAGCTGATGTACGTCCCGCCGGCCGAAAAGCAGCCCGTCCCGAAGATGAAGGACATCGAGTTCTTCAAGCACCAACGGCTCATCGTCCTCCGCAACCGCGGCCGGATCGACCCGGAGAAGATCGAAGAGTACATCGCCTTCGACGGCTACGAGGCCCTGGGCAAAGCCCTGGCGGAGATGACGCCCGAAACGATCATCTCCGAGATCTCCGCCTCCGGCCTCCGCGGGCGAGGCGGCGCCGGCTTCCCGACGGGCAGGAAATGGGCCGCCTGCGCCAAGGAGAAGCGAACCCCGAAATACCTCATCTGCAACGGCGACGAAGGGGACCCGGGCGCATTCATGGACCGCTCCGTCCTCGAAGCCGACCCCCACGCCATCCTTGAGGGGATGGTCATCGGGGCCAAGGCCATCGGCGCCGCGAAGGGCTTCGTCTATATCCGCCACGAATACCCGCTCGCCCTCAAGCGCGTCGAGATCGCCATCGCGCAGGCCAGGGACAACGGCCTCCTCGGGGAGGACATCCTGGGCACGGGCTTCAACTTCGACCTCGAGATCGTCGAGGGCGCGGGCGCCTTCGTATCGGGCGAGGAAACAGCCCTGATCGCCTCCGTCGAGGGCAAGATCGCCATGCCCCGGCAGAGGCCGCCCTTCCCAGCCCAGAAAGGGCTCTGGGGCCGGCCGACGGTCATCAACAACGTCGAGACCTGGGCGACCGTCCCCAACATCATCCGCCGGGGTTCGGATTGGTTCCAGGGGCTGGGGACCGAATCGAGCAAGGGGACGAAAATCTTCTCGCTCGTCGGCAAGATCAACAACACCGGCCTGGTCGAGGTTCCCATGGGGATCACTCTCAGGGACGTCGTCTTCGGCATCGGCGGCGGCATCCCCAAGGGCCGGGAATTCAAGGCCGTCCAGATCGGCGGCCCTTCGGGCGGCTGCCTCCCGGCGAAGCTCCTGGACCTGCCCATCGACTACGAGAGCCTGACCGCGGCCGGGGCCATGATGGGCTCGGGCGGCATGATCGTCATGGACGACAAGACCTGCATGGTCGACATCGCCAAATACTTCCTCAACTTCCTCCAAGACGAATCCTGCGGCAAGTGTGTTTCCTGCCGGGAGGGCACGCAGAGGATGTGGGAGATCGTCCGGGACATCACGGAGGGCACAGGGAAGGAGAGCGACCTCCCTCTTCTCGAGGAACTCGCCCAGGTCTGCAAGGACGCCTCGCTCTGCGGCCTCGGTCAGACGGCCGGCAATCCCATCCTCTCCACCCTGCAATATTTCCGCCACGAGTTCGAGGCCCACATCCTCGACAAGAGGTGCCCCGCCGGCGTCTGCGCCAAGCTCATCCGCTACGTCGTCCTGTCCGAAAAGTGCACCGGTTGCCTGTCCTGCAAGAAGGCCTGCCCGACCGAGGCCATCACCGGGTCGCTCAAGGAAGTGCACAGCATCATCCAGACGAAGTGCATCAAGTGCGGCGCCTGCCAGGAAGCCTGCCGGTTCGAGGCCATCGAGTCCCTGAGGGACGAGGCCATCCAGATTATCTGAGAGGGAACATGATCACCTTTCGCATGAACGGTTTGGAAGTCAAGGCCGAAGAGGGCTGGTCGGTCCTCGAGACGGCCAAGTTCTACGGGCTGGAGATCCCGACCCTCTGCTTCAACGAAGGGCTGACTCCGCACGGCGGCTGCCGCCTCTGCCTCGTCGAGATCGGCGAGGGCCTGAAGACCAAGCTCGTGTCGTCCTGCACCTATCCCGCCGAAGAGGGGCTCGTCGTCCGGACGGACAGCAACAGGGTCTGGGCGGCGCGGCGGATGATGATCGAGCTCATGCTCGCCATGGCGCCGGGGTCCAAGGTCCTCCAGGACATGGCCTCCCGGTTCGGGGTCACCCAGGTTCGGTTTAAGCTCCGCAACAAGGAGTGCGTCCTCTGCGGCCTCTGCGTCCGGATGTGCGCGGAGCAGATGGACGCCAAGGCCATCGGCTTCCAGAAGCGCGGCCTTAACCGGAAGATCTCGACGCCGTTCGACATGCGTTCGGAGGAATGCCGGTTATGCGGCGCGTGCATGTACATCTGCCCCGTCTGCCAGCTCCGCTGCCAAGGCCCGAACGCGGAGACGGCCCTCTGCAATGGCTGCCTGACCATGGACCCGACCTGCCTGGACCACTACGACGACCTCCAGTGCTGGATGTACGACGCGGGCCGCTGCGGCACATGCGTCCGGGAAAAGACGTGACCGGGTTTGAAACATGAACCCAAAGAATAACGCTCAAAGGATAACGAGGAGGTAATTTCATGCCGAGTTTCACGAAACTCAACAGAAGCGCCGCCACCCTGACCAAGAACAGGACGGAGGGGTCAGTCAGCCCCTTCAGCGGCATGTGTGTGACCTGCGTAGACGGCTGCATTGGGATGTGCGAGATCGGAAAATCCGCCTACCGCGGGGCTGAGGTCCTCTATCCCCAGCCGTTCGGCATCATCACGGCGGGTTGCGAGAAGGACTATCCCGTCGACCTGTCCCACTTCAGCATCATGGGGACGGCCAAGGGGGCCTGGGGCGTTCCGGCCGACAGCGACCAGGCGACCTTCGAGAAGGTTTCCATCGAGACCAAGATCGGCGTCAAGAAGGATCTGAAGCTCAAGGCGCCGTTCATCATCGCCGGCATGGGCTCGACTAACGTCGCCCGGCAGAACTGGGCCGGACTGGGAACCGGCGCGGCCATCTCCGGGGCCATCCTGACGATCGGCGAGAACGTCTGCGGCATGGACGATGAGACCGAGCTCAAGAACGGCCGGGTCGTCCGCTCGCCGGACATGGAGTTCCGCGTCCGGTCGTTCAAGGACTGGCAGGACGGCTACGGCGACGTCGTCGTCCAGGCCAACGTCGAGGACACGCGGCTGGGCACCCAGGAATACGCCCTGGAGAAGCTCGGCATCGAAACCGTCGAGCTCAAGTGGGGCCAGGGCGCCAAGGACATCGGCGGCGAGGTCAAGATCAAGTCCATCAAGAAGGCTCAGGCCCTCAAGAAAAAGGGCTACATCGTCCTGCCCGATCCCGACGACCCCAACGTCATCGCCGCCTTCGAGAAGGGCAGCTTCAAGGAGTTCGAACGCCACTCCCGCCTCGGTATGGTCGAGGAGGAAGGCTTCATGAAGCGGGTCGAGGAGCTGCGCAAACTCGGCGCCAAGCGCGTCTTCCTGAAGACGGGAGCCTACCGGCCGGCCGACCTGGCCCGGGCCGTCAAGTACGCCTCCAAGGCCAAGCTCGACCTCCTGACCGTCGACGGCGCGGGCGGCGGCACGGGCATGAGCCCCTGGCGAATGATGAACGAGTGGGGCATCCCGACCGTCGAGATCTGGTCCCTGACCTGGAAATTCGCCGACCAGCTGGCCAAGCAGGGCGAGTTTGTTCCCGACCTGGCCTTCGCCGGCGGCATCACCTTCGAGGACCAGATCTTCAAGGCCCTGTCCCTCGGCGCGCCCTACGTCAAGGCCGTCGGCATGGCCCGTTCGCCCCTGGCCGCGGCCATGGTCGGAAAGACGATCGGCGGCCGCATCAACGACGGCCAGATCCCGGTCTACATCGAGCGCTTCGGCAGCAGCAAGGACGAGATCTTCGTCACCGCCCCCGAGCTGCGGCAACGGTTCGGGGCTCGGTTCGACGAGCTCCCGGCGGGGGCCATCGGCGTCTACACCTATTTCAAACGGCTGAGCCAGGGCCTCCGGCAGATGATGGCCGGCGAGCGCAAGTTCTCGCTCGAATACGTTACCCGCGACGACATCGCCTCCCTGACCAAGGAAGCGGCCGACATCAGCGGCATTCCGTACATCACGGACGTCGACAAGGAAGAAGTCCAGAAGATCCTCAAGGCGAAATAAGTTCGTCGACCGGCAGGGTTACCTCCAGCCGGCGGAGGAGAGACGATCCTCTCCCTTCCGCCGGCTTTTTTTTGTCCTCCGTTCCGGATATAATGCAGACATCCTCGGATTTCCGACATGGCGGGAGGTCCCGATGATCTTGCTCAAGGACGTTCTGGCCCTTCTCAACGGCGAGCTGTTGACCCCGGGCAGCGCGCTGGAAGTCGCCTGTCCGAAGGTCTTCGCTTCCGACCTGATGAGCGACGTCCTGACCTCCGCCGAACCCGGCTCCCTCCTCCTGACGGGCCTGGCGAATCCCCACGTCGTCTGTACCTGCTCCGTGGCCGACCTGGCGGCGGTCGTCTTCGTCCAGGGGAAACGGCCGGGCCCCGAGGTCGTCGACCAGGCCCGGTCGAAAAACCTGCCCCTCATCGCCACGAAAATGCCGATGTTCGAAGCGTGCTCCCGGCTCGCGGTCTTCTTCAAGGACGGTTCCCATGGCCGCTGAGGACGTCTACCGCCAGGAGTTCCCCGTCAAGGGCGGCGATTTCGCCAAGGCGGGGACCGTCGCCTGCCGTATCAAGGAGCTCCTGAAGGACCTTGGCTTCGACGCCAAAACCGTACGTCGGGCGGCCATCGCCGCCTACGAGGCGGAGATGAACATCATCATGTATGCTTGGCAGGGCCGGATGGACCTGGCCGTCTCCCCGCAAGAGGTCCGCATCACGGTTGACGACCACGGCCCGGGCATCGCCGACATCGAGCTGGCCATGACCGAAGGGTATTCGACAGCGACACGAGAGATGCGGGAACTCGGCTTCGGCGCAGGCATGGGCCTGCCGAACATCAAACGGAACTCCGACGTCTTCCACGTCGATTCCCAGGCGGGCCAGGGGACCCGACTGGAGATCATCATCCGGACGAACGGACACAAGACATGAAGGAAAATACCTACCACTCCATCCATATCCGCAAAGACAAGTGCATCGGCTGCGTCCATTGCCTGACCGCCTGCCCGACCAAGGCCATCCGGGTCAGGGACGGCAAGGCGCAGATCATCGACGAGCTCTGCATCGACTGCAGCGAGTGCCTGCGCGTCTGCCCCTACGACGCCGTCCATTCCCACACGACGTCGTTCGCGGCCCTCGACCACTTCGAATACAAAGTGGCCATACCGTCGACCGTGCTTTATGGGCAGTTCGGCGCCGCCAACCTGCCCACCGAGATACTGTCCGCTCTGCGCCGCGTCGGCTTCAACGAGGTTTACGACCTCAGCTCGATCTGCGAGCTCAACTGCGCCGCCGTCGAGGAGTACCTCAACGAGCATCCCCGGCCCCGGCCCTTCATCTCCGCCACCTGCCCGGTCGTCGTCCGGATCATCCAGCGGCGCTACCCCGCTCTCTGCGGCCAGATCCTCCCCATCGAGCCACCGCGGGAGATCGCGGCCAAGATCCTCCGAACGATCCTGCCCAAGGCGCTGAACCTTGCCCCCGAGAAGATCGGCATCATCCACATCACGCCCTGCTCCGCCAAGATGGTGTCCATCAACAGTCCGGCGACTCTGAACAAATCCTACCTCGACGGGGCGATTTCGATCCGGGACATCTACCCTCAGATCCTCAACGCCCTCCGGAAAGGCCAGGAGGACGCCCTCATGCGCCACCTCTTCCCGGAAACACAGTTCAGCGGCATCGGCATGGGCTGGTCCCTTTCCGGCGGGGAGACCCGGGGGATCAAGAACCACCGGGCCGTGGCCGTCTCCGGCATCCAGGACACCATGCGGGTCCTCGACCAGGTCGAGGCGGGACTCCTCCAGGACATCGACATGCTGGAGTGCACGGTTTGCCCGGACGGATGCGTGGGCGGACCGCTCGAGGTGGAGAACCGTTTCCTGGCCAAGGGCCGGATCCTGCAGCTCGTCGCCGCCGCCGGGGAACGTTCGGTCGTCGATCCCAAGGACGTCAGCCGGCTTTATCACAGGAATTTCCTGTCTTTCGACCACCCCGTGTCGCCCGTCGAATCCCGGCCCCTCGACCGCGACCCGGCCAAGGCCATCCGCAAGGCCACGCGCCGGGAGAAGATCTTCGCCGGCCTGCCGCGCAAGGACTGCGGGGTCTGCGGGGCGCCGGACTGCCGGACGCTGGCCGACGACGTCGTCCGCGGGCTGGCGCATGTCGACGATTGCCCATTCGTCAAGAAGGAGAAGCTATGACACTGTCCGACCTGGCGGCACGCCTCGATCTCAAGGTCTACACGGCGGGTACCCCGCTCGAACGGCCCGTCCTCGGCGGATACGCGAGCGATCTCCTGAGCGACGTCATCGGCCACGGCCGCAAGGACGACCTCTGGGTCACCATGCAGATCCACCCGAACATCGTCGCCGTGGCCGTCCTCAAGGAGTTGGCCGGGATCGTCCTCGTCAACGGCCGGGAGCCGGCCCCCGAAACCCTCCAGCAGGCGGAAAGGGAGGGCGTGCCCGTTCTCGGCACCCGGCTCGGCGCGTTCGAGCTCACCGGCAGGCTTTACGGGTTGGGGGTCAAGGGGAGTTGATGGAGCTCCGGCGTATCCGGGCCGACCTCCACATCCATACCTGCCTCTCGCCGTGCGGAGAGCTGGCCATGTCTCCGCGCGCGGTCGTCGAACGGGCCCGAGCGGTCGGGCTGGACCTCATCGCCGTCACCGACCACAATACGACGGAGAACGCCGCCGCAGTCATCGAGGCCGCCCGGGGCACGGGGCTGGCCGTCCTGCCCGGGATCGAGCTGACGACCGCCGAGGAAGTCCACATCCTCGGGCTCTTCGACCCCGGGGCCGATCTCGGCCCCTTCCAGGCGGCCGTCTACCGGAATCTCCCGGACGTCCCCTCGAAAAAAAAATTCGTCAAGGACCAGGTCCTCGTCGACGCTGAGGATTACGTCACCGGGTTCAGCCCGCGGTGTCTCTTCGGGGCGACGCTTTTTTCCGTCCACGACGCCGTCGGTCTCATCCACGGTCACGGCGGCCTGGCCATCGCCTGCCACGTCGACCGGGAGTCGTTCAGCATCGTTTCCCAGCTCGGCTTCATCCCGCCCGGCCTCGCTCTCGAGGCCGTCGAGATATCGCCCCGGCTGACCGTCGCCGAGGCCCGGGAGGCGCTCGGCCCGTTCGACCCCCTGCCCATGGTCCGTTTCTCGGACGCCCATCAGCCGGAGGAGATCGGCCGCGCCGTGACTGATTTTCTCGTCGCCTCGCCGGCTCTCGAGGAAATCCGAAAAGCCCTGGCCGGGGAGGACGGCCGGAGGATTATCCCGTCATGATGGAGGACCTCTCTCTCCACATCCTCGACATTGTCGAAAACGCGATCGCGGC
Organism: uncultured Eubacteriales bacterium; assembly: GCA_964525875.1. Lineage (GTDB taxonomy): Bacteria > Acidobacteriota > Aminicenantia > Aminicenantales > Saccharicenantaceae > RBG-16-66-30. Next base: position 55,283 of record CAZGJS010000014.1, on the reverse strand, counting down.
CGGCGCGACGCGGGTCCTCATCGCCGTCAACGAGAACGAGAAGCGCGACATCCTGGCGTTCCGGGTGACGGACAACGGCCGGGGCATGTCGCGGGAGGAGAGGGAGCGGGCCCTCGACCCGTTCTTCACCACCAAGAGGAAAAGGACGGGCCTCGGCCTGCCTCTCCTCGCCCAGACGGCCGAGGTCTGCGGCGGCCGCGTCATCATCGAATCCGTCCCGCGGAAAGGGACACGGGTCATGGCGCGCTTCCGCTTCGGCCACATCGACAGGCCGCCGCTGACGAAAATGGCCGAGACGATGATGATGCTTTTCTTCGGCCACCCCGAGGTCGAATTCCGCTACCGGCACTCCCGTAACGGATTGCGTTTCAGCTATTTCCGCAGTGCCCTTGCCGGCCGGGCGGCCGCGTCCGCCGAGATCGCCGCGCTCCGGGATTCGCTCAGGACCGGCTTGAAAAGGATCGGCGTCAGCTGATCTCGCCGGTGAGGTAGGCCCGGGTCCGCGGGTCTTGGGGATTGGCGAAGACCTCGGCCGCCGGTCCGTGCTCAACGAGTTCCCCCAAATAAAGGAAGGCCAGATAATCGGCCACGCGCCGGGCTTGGCGCAGGATGTGGGTGACGACGACGACGGTGTAGTCCTGCTTGAGCTCCATCAGCCGCCGCTCGACGTTCTGGCTCGACTGAGGGTCGAGAGCCGAAGTCGGCTCGTCGCCGAGGATGATCTCCGGCTCGACCGCGAGGCCTCGGGCCAGGCAAAGGCGCTGTTGTTGTCCGACCGAAAGGCTGGAGGCGGGTTCACGGAGTCTGTCCTTCACTTCGTCCCAGAGACCGGCGACCTTGAGGTAGTGTTCGACCCTCCGGGCGAGGTCCTTCTTCGACTTGAGGCCGTGGATCTTCGGTCCGTAGGCGACGTTCTCGTAGATCGACATGGGTAGGACCTGGGGTTTCTGGGAGAGAAGCCCCATCTTTTTCCTGATCCGGGTGACCTCGGTCTGGGGGGCGTAGATATTTTCACCATCGAGAACGACCTCGCCCTGGACGCGCACGCCTTCCGCCGTGTCCAGGAGTCTGTTGAGCGACTTGAGGAGCGTCGTCTTGCCGCAGCCCGACGGCCCGATGATGACCGTGATTCTCTTCGCCGGGATGTCCAGGTTGATGTTCTTGAGAACCTGGAGGTCACCGTAGAAGACGCTCAGGTCCCGGATGCTGATGGGCGCCGGTCCGTTCATGGGCGTGTCCGTCCGCTATCTGACGACATGTCGGGTGGCCTTTCGACTCATCGCCCGGCCGGCCAGGCTGATGAGGAGGATGATCATGGTCAGGACCGCGGCCGAGGCGTAGGCCCTCTGCTGGACCTCGGGGAAGGGAGTGCCCAGCTGGAAGAATATGGCCAGCGGCAGGGTCGCTGCCGGGTCGGCGAGCGAGGTCGGGATGCGGTCGGTGAACCCGGCCGTGAACAGGACCGACGCGGCGTCGCCGATGCCCCGTCCGAAAGCGAGGAGCACCCCGGTCAGGATGCCCGGGGCGCATTGACGGACCATGACCTTGAGGGCCGTCTCGAAGCGGGTGGCCCCGAGCGAATCGGAGGCCTCCTTGAGCTCGAGGGGGATGAGGCGCATGACCTCGTCGATGGCCCGGCACATGATCGGGAACTCGAGGAGGGCGACGGTCAGCATCCCGGCCAGAAGAGAGGCCCGAAGTCCCAGGGCCAGCATGACGACGAACCCGAAGACCCCGTAGACGATGGACGGCACTCCCCAGAGGACGTCCAGGAAAAACCTCGTCCAGATGGCTGTTTTCGAGGCCCGGCCCTTGTAGAGATTGAGGTAGAGGGCGAGGGGAAGGCTCAAGAGGAAAGCCATGACAGTAGCCCCGACGGCGAGGTACAGGGAGCCCAGGATGGCGTTCAGGATACCGCCCTCCTTGCCCAGGTAGAAGCCGCCCTTCGGCGTGTGCGTCAGCATGGACAGGCTCAAGGCGGGGACGGACTTCCACAGGATCGTCCCGAGGATGAGGAGGAGGGAGAGGAGGACGACGGCGGCGGAGGCGGTGGCCAGGACGCGGAAAAAGACGTCGGCCCGCTTACGCTTCCCGAGGTGGCCGTTCGCGACCCCGTTCACCGAACCCTCTTTTCGACACGGACCAGGATGCGCCGGGCGAGGACGTTGAAAAAGAGGACGATGAGCATGAGCACGAGGGCGGCCGTCATCAGGGCCGCGTCGTAACGGGGGATGGACATCATCTCTCCGTAATTGTTGGCGATGAGCGCCGGCAGCGGGTAGCCGGCGTCGAAGAGCGACCGGGGGACGGCCGGGACGTTGCCGACGACCATGAGGACGGCCATGGTTTCCCCGAAGGCCCGGGAGAAGCCGAGGACCGACGCCGCCAGGATCCCCTGCGCGCCCTTCCTCAGGACGACGTGCCGGGTCGTCTCCCACTTCGTCGCCCCGAGGGACAGGGACGCGTCCCTAAGGGACCGGGGGACCGAGGCGAAGACCTCAAGCGTCACGTGGATGATCGTCGGGAAGGTCATGATGGCCAGGACGATGCCGCCGGCGAGGATGCTGTAGCCCGAGGAATAGACGCCGGCGAGAGGGGCGAGGACGCCGCCGACGAATGGCACGACCAGGATGACGCCCCAGACGCCGTAGACGACGGAGGGAAGGCCGGCCAGGAGGTCGATGACGGGCTTGGCGCTCTCGCGGACCCAGCGCGGAGCGTACTCCGAGAGGTAGATGGCCGCGAGGATAGAGACCGGCACGGCTAGGACGAGCGCGGTCACGGTCACCCAGACCGTCCCGGTGATGAACGCCAGGAGCCCGAATTGCCCCTTGAGCGGATGCCACGCGGAGGAGAAGAGGAGCCGCGACAGGGGCTCGACCCCGAGGATGGCTTTCGACTTGAGGAAAAGCCCGATGACGATGAGGAGCACCAGGATCCCCGGCAGGGCGGCGACAAAGCTCATCGCCCGCCGAGCCAGGGCGTCCTTGAGAAGCCTCATTTTTTCTCCGCCGCGCCGCGGACGACGGCCAGGCCGGAAGCGATCCGGTCCGGCGCGAGGCCGATGTAGCCCATCTCGGCGACGAATTTCTGGCCGTCGGTGAGGACCCATTCGAGGAATTCCGCCAGGAGGGGACGGCCCGGCTTCCCCTTGATGACGAAATAGAGCTGCCTCGCCGGGGGCGAGGGATAGACGTTCGCGGCGATGGCCCGGGTCAGGTCGTCTCGGGTCCCGTAGATTTTCTCGGCCGGGTCGATCGTCCCGTTACCGTCGAGGTCGATGGGGCAGATCTCGATTCCGGCTATGGGCTTCAGGGTCTTGGCGTCATAGGCGAAATTCACGTTGTTGAAACCGATCCCCAGGGGGTCGCGCCGGACGGCTTCGGTCAGCCCCGGGTCGCCGTAGACGCCGATTCCGGCCAGGTCCTCCTGGTGTCCACCCAGATAAGCGGCCCAGGTTTCCGCGGCGCCGCAGGCGTCCGAACGGGTGAAGAGGTGGACGGGGGTCCGGCCGCTCTTGCCGAGGGCGCCCTCCCATGTCCCGATGGATTTCTTGATCCACAGCCCGAGGAATTCTTCCCTTCGCAGCCCTCGTCGCAGGATATCGGCGAGGAACGGGTTTTTCTTGTTGATGGTGGCGACGACGGCGTCCTTGGCCACGGCCAAGGCCACGGCCCCCTTTCCGACCTCGGTCGGTTGTATCTCCCGCGAAACCATGCCGATGTCCACGACCCCGGCCAGGACGTCGACGATCCCCTTGCCCGCCCCGCCGGCCTGGACGTCGATGTTCACTCCGGGACGGGTTTTTTGGAATTCCTCCTGCCAGCGGACGGCCAGGGGATAGAGAGCCCAGGCCCCGGAGAGGGAAAGGCTCTCCCGGGCGGCGGCCGGCCGGGGGTAAATCGGCTCGGGACCGAACGCGCCCCAGAGCAATGCCGGGAGACAAAGGAGGAGCGCTTTTTTCATCTCCCGCCTTCCCGGGCCGGACCGCCATAAGCCGACGCGTCCGTTATCCCGTCGTCCCCCCGCATGTTTTTCGCCTTCCCACTTTTCTCGACGAGGTCGGCGAACGTCGTCCTTTCCAGGATTCCGGCCACGGCATCCCGGACTTCTTTCCACAACCAGCGCAGGCCGCACGTCCCCTCCATGGGGCAGGGCTGGTGGGCCATGACGCTGACGCAGTCGATGGGGGCGAGGGGGCCGTCCATGACCCGGATGACCTCGGCCACGTTGATCTCACCGGGCGGCTTGGCCAGGACGTAGCCGCCGTTCCGGCCCTTGCGGCTCTTGAGATAGCCGGCCCGCTTAAGCAGAAGAAGGATCTGCTCGAGGAACCCTTGGGGGATTTCCTGGGCCTTGGAGATCTCCCGGCTGTGAATGGGCCCGTCCGCGTACCGTCGGGAAAGCTCGAGCATGGCCCGGCTGGCATATTCGCCCTTGGTCGATAGCCTCATCGCATCTCCTGGCTAGTTGACTAAGTCAATAGACTTAGTCTATTAACATGAGCGGCGAGGCCTTGTCAAGGGGTTTTTTAGGGCTATTTAACAAGATATTTACCAGAAGTGCAGCTACGAGTCACTCCGCTGCACTTCTGCTGGTCGCTTCGAAGACTCCGCTCCCCTGCCGCTCCCCGCCGGAGACGACCGCAGGATCCCAGGCCGAGGGGTATCGTCGACGGAAGCATAAAGCGGGGATTTAGCTTTGCCGGGACGGATACGCGGACTCCTCCCATCGAATCCGGACCGGGAAAGCGTTAAGAATCACCGCGCGGACGGAGACGACACCCCGAGGCCCTTCAGCGCACGAAGGCTTTCCGCCCGGCATAGGCGGCGTTGGAGCCCAGCTCCTCTTCGATCCGCATGAGCTGGTTGTACTTCTCGACCCTCTCACCGCGGCAGGGCGCCCCGGTCTTGAGGTGCCCCGTACCCATGGCCACGGTCAGGTCGGCAATGAAACTGTCGACCGTCTCGCCGCTCCGGTGGGAGACCATGGCCCCCCAGCCGGCCTTCCGGGCCATCTCGATGGCCGCCACGGTCTCGGTCAGCGTCCCGATCTGGTTCAGCTTGATCAAGACGGCGTTCGCGACGTTTTCCTCGATGCCCCGGGTGATACGCTTGACGTTCGTGGCAAAGAGGTCGTCACCGACGAGCTCGATCTTATCGCCGAGCGTCTTATTCAGGAGCTTCCAGCCGTCCCAATCGTCCTCGGCCAGCCCGTCTTCGAGAACGAGGAGCGGATACTTGCGGACCCAGTCCTCGTACATCCGGACCATCTCGTCCGCCTTCACTTTCTTGTTCTCGGTCCTGAGGTGGTAGACGCCGTCCTCGTAGATGCTGCTCGTCGCTCCATCGACGGCCAGGACGATGTGTTCGCCGGGCTTATAGCCGGCCTTCTCGATGGCTTTCAGGATCGTTTCCACGGCATCCGAGTTCTTCTTGAAGGCCGGCGCAAAACCGCCTTCGTCCCCGACGCCTGTCGTGAAGCCGCCGCTCTTCAGGACGCCCTTCAGGGCATGATAGGTCTCCGCCCCCCAGCGCAGGGCCTCACGGAAGTTCGGGGCGCCGACCGGGGCGATCATGAACTCCTGGAGGTCCGTGCTCTGCCAGTTGGCGTGGACGCCGCCGTTGAGGATGTTGAACATGGGCACGGGGAGGAGATTGGCCGAGGCGCCGCCGAGGTAGCGGTAGAGCGGCAATCCGACCGACTTGGACGCGGCCCGGGCTACGGCCATGCTCACACCAAGGATGGCGTTGGCGCCAAGCTTGCCCTTGTTCTCCGTACCGTCGAGCGTCAACATGGCCCGGTCGACGGCGGCCTGGTCGAGGGCGTCGAGATCCAGGACGACCTCGGGAATGTCGATGTTGACGTGTTCGACCGCCTTGAGGACGCCCTTGCCCTGGTAGCGGCCCGGCTCGCCGTCGCGGAGCTCGAGGGCCTCGTAAACTCCGGTCGAGGCGCCGGACGGGACGGCCGCGCGGCCCCAGGAGCCGTCCTCGAGCGTGACTTCGACCTCGACGGTGGGATTACCGCGGGAATCGAGGATCTCCCGGGCGTGGATTTTCTTAATGAGAACGGGCATGTCGTTTCTCCTGATTTTTGGGCCATTTTACCAGATTCGCGCCGCGATTGACAACCTCACACGCCGATGTTAAAAGGGTGTGGGAGATTCCATGGAAACGATCGAAGTCATCCTGAAGCTCGTCCTGGCCATAACTCTCGGAGGGTTGATCGGACTCGAACGGGAGGCCAGCCAGAAACCGGCCGGCTTCCGGACGAACATCCTGGTTTGCGTGGCCTCGGCCATGATGATGACCATGGCCACGCTCCTCGTCCAGGCCAAGGGCGGCACGGCCGACACGCTCGTCCGCATGGCCGCCGGGGTCATCACCGGCGTCGGCTTCCTCGGCGCCGGGACCATCTTCCAAGCCCGGGGGACGATCGCCGGCCTGACGACCGCCTCGACGCTCTGGCTCGTCGCCGGCCTGGGCCTGGTCATCGGCGCCGGCTATTACCTGCCGGCGCTCATCTTCACCGCCCTGACGATCACGACCCTGCTTCTCTTCCGCAAGATCGAGGATTCCTACCTCCGCAAGTCCCAGTTCCACTATCACATGAAGGCCAAAGCCCGCCCCTACATCCTCTCCAGCCTCCGCAAGCTCGCCCTCCATCACGGCGTCCGGCTCGAGCGGCTGACCATGAAACAGGATGGGCCGTCCTATCTCCTGGCATTCTCGTTCTCGTCCTCGGAGGAGAAGGAACAGGAGTTCAACCAGGGACTCCTCGAGCTGGCCGACATCGAAGAGCTGAAGATTGACTGAGCGCCGTCTCCTCTTGGCGACCCATAACCCCGGCAAGGTTCGGGAGATCCGTCGTGCCCTGAAGGGCCTTCCACTGAAGATCATCGGGCTGGAAGATGTCCTTCCCGGCCTTTCCCACAGGGAACGAGGGAAGACCTTTTCCGAGAACGCCCGGGCCAAGGGCCTGTATTACAGCCGGAAATGGGACGGCCTGATTCTGGCCGAGGACTCGGGCCTCGAGATCGAGGCCCTGGACGGGGCGCCGGGGATCCGCTCGGCGCGCTTCTCGAGCCCGAAACCGTCCGACGAAAAGAACAACCGCAAGGTCCTCCGTCTCCTCCGGGAAGTTCCGGCGGCAGAGCGGAAGGCCCGCTTCGTCTGCGTCATGGTCCTCGCCAAGAAGGGGCGCGTCGTCAGGGAATTCTGCGGTGAAGTCCGCGGCAGGATCGGTCTCGCGCCGCAAGGAGCTTCAGGGTTCGGATACGATCCGCTTTTCTATTACCCGCCCCTGCGCCGGAGCTTCGCCGAACTTCCGCCCGAGGTCAAGAACGCGGTCAGCCACCGCGGCCGGGCCGTCCTCAAGCTTCGCGCCTTTCTCCAAGCCGAAAAAAAGGCCCCGCCCGGAGGGCTTCCGGGCAGGGCCGCGGCCAGGCGAAATTAGCTTTCTCCGCCCACCGTGATCAGGTCCCTGATATTTTCGAAGACCTTCTCGCCGATCCCCTGGACCTTCATGATCTCCTCGACCTTCTTGAAATTCCCGTTCTTGGTCCGGAAATCGATGATCCTCTGGGCGACCTTGGGACCGACCCGGGGCAGGGTTTCGAGCTCCGAAGCCGAGGCCGTGTTGATGTTGACCTTCGCTTTCGGCGCGGCCGACTGGGCATAGGCCGAGGCCAGGGAGAAGACGGCGATCGCCGCGGCCAGCCCGAACGCCAGAACCTTGTTTCTTTGTGTGGTCATGGGTGTGACCTCCTTTCACCGGCCTTATATGCAAGCTCGGTGCCAGCCGGGGCAATTGGCTAATCTATTTGTTTTATGTCTGTTAAGTGGAGGCCCCAAGCAGGCGCGTCAAGACCCGTGGACAAACCGACCGACCCCGGGAAACGCGAGTTTGCGAGTCAGGCGGCAGCCGGGGCGCGGCAGAGAGCGGAGTCCTAAGCCAACGGGGACACGTACCGCAAGTACATGTCCCCTATGAAGTGAGTCTTGGGCTAAGAACGGGGGGATATCGGTGAGCTTGACGCTGCCCGGGCAGTGATGGGGGTCATGCATAGCCCCCGTAGCGGAGGGGCGGCAGGGAGCGGATTCTAAGGAGCGACCGGCAGAAGTGCGGCGGAGCGGCCCGGAGCCGCACTTCTGGGAAATATCCGGATCGAGTCTTGGATATCAGGCCTCAGAAGATCCGCAATATTGAAGATTCCCTGGCCGACCGCCGGGACTGGTTCCCGGTGGGCCGGGGGAGATGCATGACCCCCATCGCTGACAATAACGGGCAGCGTCATCAAGGGTGGTTGAATTCAGGACCGCGGATGGCTTTTTTTGTAGACGGCGAGGAGCTGTTTGAGGTCGACGTGGGTGTACTTCTGCGTCGTGGCCAGGCTCGCGTGTCCGAGGAGCTCCTGGATGACGCGCAGGTCCGCCCCCCGGCCGAGGAGGTGGGAGGCGAAGGAATGGCGGAGGGAGTGGGGGCTGATCTTCCGGGCGACGGCCGTCCTGTGGATGCGCTTGCGGACCATCCTCTGGACGGACCTCGAGGTCAGCCGCCCGCCGCGGTAGTTCAGGAAAAAGGCCGGCTCGGCGGCCTCCTTGTCGACGAGCCCCCGCCGCGCCCGGGAATATTCTTCGAGGGCCTCACGGGCCTTCCGGCCGAACGGGACGATCCGCTCCTTCTTGCCCTTGCCCCGGACCCGGACCAGGCGTTCCCCGAAATGGAGGTCGCCCGTTTCTATGCCGATGAGCTCGCTGACCCGGATGCCCGTGGCGTAGAAGAGCTCGAGGATGGCCTTGTCCCGCAGGTCCAGGGGCTTCCCCGACCGCGGCAAGTCGAGGAGTGCGGTCGTCTCGTCCTCAGAGAGAAAAGAAGGGACTTTCTTCTCCTGTTTGGGCGTCGCCAGGACCTTGGCCGGGTTCTCCGTGGTCCATTTCTTCCGGACGCAGAAAGCGTAGAAGGAGCGCAGGGCGGCGAGCTTGCGGCCGATGGTCGACTTTTTCCGTTTTTTCTCGTGGAGCTCGGCCAGGAAGCCGCGCAGCAGGACGTTGCCGGCCTTGTCCCAGCGGACCTCTCGTTCTTTCAGGTAGGCCGCGACCTGCCGGAGGTCGCGTTCGTAGGCGGCAAGGGTGTGGGGAGAAGCGTTTTTCTCGTGCCTGAGGAAAGACAGGAACTCAGAGATTTCCTTGTTCATCGGGCCCACCGGGCTCCCCGGGTGTCCCGGGTTCCTCGGGCTTCTCCCAGATCTTCTCCCGGGGCGCCGCTTCCTTGAACGCGCACTTCTCGTTCCTGCAGTAGATGTAGGGGTCGCCGCGGATGAGGTTCTTTTTGAGCAGGATCTTCTCCCCGCACTGCGGGCAGGGCCGGTTTATCGGCTCGTCCCAGGTGGCGAAGGTACATTTCGGGTAGTTGCCGCAGCCGAAAAAGAGCTTCCCCCGGCGCGTCTTTCGCCGCAGGAGCTTGCCGCCGCAGGCGAGCGGGCAGTCGACCCCCGTCTCGGCGTTCTCCTTCTTGATGTACTTGCACTTGGGATAATCGGGGCAGGCGACGAAAGCGCCGTATTTCCCGAACTTCTGGACGAGCTGGGCGCCGCACTGGGGACACTTCTCGTCCAAGGGCTTGGATTCCTGCTTAACCATGCTTTCGCGGAATTTGCATTCGGGATAGCCCGCGCAGGCCTTGAACTGGCCGAAGCGGCCGTACTTGATGACCACCTGGCCGCCGCACTGGGGGCACTTCTCGTCGATGGGGATACCCTTCAAGACCTCCGGGCTGTCCCCGGCCAGCTTGAGGTACCCCTCGAGGAGCGTGTAGTATTCCCTGAGGCTGTCGACGCCCTTCCGCGCCCCCTCGGAGATCTGGTCGAGTTCTTCCTCCATATGGGCGGTGAACTTGTACTCCATGAGGGTGGCGAAGTATTTGACGAGGAAGTCTATAACATACATCCCCAGCTCGGTCGGGACGAACTTCCCCTTATCTTTGACGACGTAGGTGCGGCTTTGGATCGTGGCCAGGATCGGCGCGTAGGTGCTCGGCCGGCCGATGCCGCGGGCCTCGAGCTCCTTGACCAGCGTCCCTTCTGTGTAGCGGGGCGGCGGCTCGGTGAATTTCTGTTTGGATTCAAGCTCCAGCAGCTTGAGCGTCTCGCCCGCGGCGGCCTTGGGCAGGAGCTCCTTTTCGCCGTTCCCGTTCGGCCAGAGGGCCAGGAAGCCGTCGAACTTGACGACTTCGCCCTTGACCTGGAAGAGGTAGCGGTCGGCCCGGATATCGAACGCGGTCTCCTCGATGACGGCCGGGGCCATCTGCGAGGCGAGAAACCTGTTCCAGACGAGCTTGTAGACGTCGTACTCCTCTTTCTTGAGGAAGGGCTTGACCTTCTCCGGGGGCAGGTCGAGGTGGGCGGGACGGATCGCTTCGTGGGCGTCCTGGGTCTTTTTCTTGCTCTTGTAATGATTCGGCTTGGTTGGGACATAGGCGGGCGAGTATTTCTGCTCGATGTACGCCCGGGCCGCCGCCTGGGCCGATTCGGAGACGCGCAAAGAATCCGTGCGCATGTAGGTGATGAGCCCGGTCTGGCCGAGATCCCCGATGGCCATGCCTTCGTAGAGCTTCTGGGCGACGAACATCGTCTTCTTCACCGGAAAACGGAGAAGCCGGAAACCGTCCTGCTGGAGGGTGCTGGTGATGTAGGGCGGGGCGGGGTGCTTGTGTTTTTCCTTGACCTCGACCTTGTCGAGGACGAACGGCGCCCGCTCGCACGCGGCGACGATCGCCCCGGCTTGCTCGGCGTTCTTGACCTTGGCCTTTTTCCCGTCGATCTTGGCCAGCGCGGCCTTAAAGGCGGGCGGGACCTGGGCTTCGAGCCGGGCGGCGATCGTCCAGTACTCCTCGGTGACGAAGGCCTTGATCTCCTTCTCCCTGTCGCAGATGAGCCGCAGGGCCACGGACTGGACCCGGCCGGCGGAGAGGCCCCGGGCGATCTTTTTCCAGAGGAGGGGGCTGATGCGGTAGCCGACGAGGCGGTCGAGGATGCGCCGCGTCTGCTGGGCCTCGAGCTTGGCCATGTCGATCCGGCCGAGGCTGCGGAATGCGGTCTGGACGCCCTCCTCGGTGATCTCGTGGAAGACGGCCCGTAAGATGCGGGGATTGTCTTCTTCGAGGATTTGGGCGAGATGCCAAGCGATGGCCTCCCCTTCGCGGTCGGGGTCGGCCGCCAGAATGACCCGCTCGCTGTCGCGGGCCGCCTTCTTGAGCTCGGCGACGATCTTTTTTTTCTCGGGGATAATCTGGTAGGTCGGCTGGAAATCGGCCTGAGTGTCGACTCCGAGCTGCTTTTTCGGCAGGTCTCGGACGTGTCCCATCGAGGCCTTGACGATGTAATCGTCACCCAGATAATGATTGACCGTCTTCGCCTTGGCCGGCGATTCGACGATGACCAGTGATTTCGCCAATTACATTCTCCTCTGAAACTGTTTCCCGGGATGCTGGATGACGACCCCCTTCAGCTCGAGGCCGAGCAGGAGCGCCAGCAGGCCGGAGATGGACAGGCCCGTCTTTTCGGCCAGCTCGTCGATGGGAAGCGCCGCGTCGACGGGCAGTTCGCTCACGAGCCGGCGCTCTTCCCGGCTCAGAGAATCCGGACTATTCTCCTCTTTCTCGCTTTTCTGCGCAAGGAGATTTTCCCGCCACGGCGACGGCAGGGCCTCGGCCACGTCCTCCCAGGACTCGACGAGCTTGGCCCCGTCCCGGATGAGGCCGTTCGAGCCCCAGCTCTCTACAGAAGTCACGTTGCCGGGCACGGCCATGACCTCCCGGTCCTGCGACAGGGCCAGCCGGGCCGAAATGAGCGACCCGCTGCGCCGGGCGGCCTCGACGACGACGAGCCCGAGCGCCAGCCCGCTGATGACCCGGTTGCGGACGGGGAAGTGCTCGGCGAGCGGCGGCGTTCCCAGGGCGAACTCGGAGACGACGGCGCCCCGCCTGGCGATCTCCCGGGCGAGGCCGCAGTTCTCCCGCGGATACGGGACATCCAAACCGGAACCTAACACGGCCACCGTCCTTCCCTTTTTGAGGGCCCCCCGGTGGGCACAGGCGTCGATACCGAGCGCCAGGCCGCTCGTGACGACCAAGCCGCGGCTGGCCAGGTCGGCGGCCAGTTTCTCGGCCACGGCCCGCCCGTAAGGAGTGGGTCTTCTCGTCCCGACGACGGCCACCGCGGCCTGCCGAAGCGTCTCCGCGTCGCCCTCGCAATAGAGGACGAACGGAGGATCGTAGATCTCTCTCAGGTAATCCGGGTACCCGGGGTCCTCAAAGGTCAAAAGAGTATACGCCTTCCGCCCGATTTTTTCTACTTCCTCGCCGGCCAGGCCGATGGCCCGGCCGGATACAATCGCTTCGATCGTCCCGTTTTCCAGGCGCAGCCCCTCGAAGTCGGCCGCTTTGGCCCGGAAGACGTCAAGAACCGAAGGGAAGCGCCCGAGGACCCTCCGGGTCGCTGCGCTCGGCCCGTGAAAGACGAGGTGGAGGGCCAGCCAGCAGAGGTTTCGGTCGTCCATGGCGCAGTCTCCTTGAGAGAAAGACGCTCGGAGACGGCGAATCGTCCCACGGAAACGTCCGCTTTGGGACTGTCCCCGTATGGGGACTGTCCCTCTTGGACACCTTCAGGGTTCTATCCGGAAGACCTTGCGGGACGAGGCCGCGCCCCGGACGTCCGGGACTTCGTCCCTCCCTAGTTCCGGTCCTTGAGGAACGAGCGGTATTTGTCGAAGAGCTCCTGGAGCTCCTTCCGGGTGATGACGTAGCGACTGACATAGACGGACAGCGTCGAGCGGACCGGGTCGTTCGACTTGATGAGGACGTAGTCGCGCTGGGCGCCCGGCCGGGACTGCGGCGGGAAGCGGAGCTCGACCTCGCGGGACTCGCCCGAGGGCAGGAAGAAAGGAGAAGCGAGCGGCCGGCCGCCGGAGAAGAACTTGACGTTCTCGTGGGCCATTTCGACCCTGAGCTCGCGCTCGCCCATGCTCTTGATGACGATCTTCGTCAACGGCGTCTCGCCCTCGAGCGAGAGGCCCATGTCGACGTTGTACTTGTCGACGTCGATCCTGGCCGAGGGCGGGACCTCGATGTCGATGGTCAAGCTGAGTTCGGTCCGCTCGTTCTCGGCGTTGTTGGAAACGAGATAGACATAGCGGGTCATCTTCCCCGAATACCCCCGGGTGTCGAAGGTCGTCTTGATCTTGCCCTCCTTGCCCGGAAGGATCTTCTGGTCGGAAACGAGCGCCGCCGTGCAGCCGCAGGTCGTCTCGACCCTGTCGATGACGAGGGGGACGTCCCCCGCGTTCTTGAAGACGAATTCGTGGTTGACGACGTCTCCCTGCTTGACCTTGCCGAAATTATGGGCTGTTTCCTTGAAGACGGCCCGGGGCTTCTTCGCCTGGGCCAAGGCGCCGGAGGCGAAGAGAAGGGCCACGGCCGGAACGATGACGGCGCCCAAGCGCCGAGCGGCACGGTTGCTCATCGGTGTCTCCTCATAGAATGATACGCTATGTATACAGGATATTCTCACTTTTCCGCAAGGTCACTCGACCGTGACGCTCTTGGCCAGGTTGCGCGGCTGGTCGACGTCCAGGCCCTTGGCGGCGGCGGAATAATAGGCGAAGAGCTGCAGCGGCAGGACCGTCAGGAACGGAGAAAAGAGCTGGTGCACTTCGGGGATGGGGAAAACCTCTTCGGCCACGGCCCGGGCCTTGGCGTCGTCTTCGAAAGCCACGGCTAGGATCCGGCCGCTCCTGGCCTGGACCTCGGCGATATTGGAGAGCATCTTCTCGTAGACACGGTCGCGGGGGACGATGGCCAGGGTCGTCATCTTCTCGTCGATGAGGGCGATGGGGCCGTGCTTCATCTCGCCTCCGGCGTAGCCCTCGGCGTGGGTGTAGGAGATCTCCTTGAGCTTCAGGGCCCCTTCGAGGGCGATGGGGAAGTTGATCCAGCGGCCGAGGAAGAGATAGTCCTCGCAGGCGAGGTAGCGGCGGGCGGCCCGTTCGATGTCGCCGGCCCGGCCGAGGACCCGGTCCATCTTATGCGGCACGCGCTGGAGCTCCTGGACGAGGGCCAGGCTCTCGCCGGCGCCGATTCTCTCCCGGGCCTGGGCGAAACCCAGGGCAAAGAGGGCCAGGGCGGCCATCTGGCCGACGAAGGTCTTGGTCGCGGCGACCCCGATCTCCGGGCCGGCGTGGAGGTCGAGGATGCCGTCGGCCGCGCGGGCCATCGAGGAATTGAGGTTGTTCGTCACGGCCAGGATGGCCCGGGCCTTTTCCCCGGCCGCGCGGAGGGCGGCCAGCGTGTCGGCCGTCTCGCCCGATTGGGAGATGCCGAGGACGAGCGTCCGGCGGTCCATGGCGAAATCCCGGGAGCGGAGCTCGGAGGCGTATTCGACGTCGACGGGGACATGGGCCAGCGTCTCGAGCAGGTATTTCCCGACGAGTCCGGCGTGGTAGGAGGTCCCGCAGGCGATGAGGACGACCCGATCGACCTCCCGGAAGACGGCCGGGGCGATGCCGGTGTCGTCGAGGAAGACCCGCCCCGATTCGAGGGACACCCGGCTTTTCAGCGTGTCCCGGACGACGTCGGCCTGCTCGAAGATCTCCTTGGCCATAAAATGCTCGTAACCCCTCTTCTCGATCATGGCCGGCTCCCAGGTCAGGGTCTCCACCGCCTTCTCGACCGGCGCCCCGGCGAAGGTCGAGAAGCGGACGCCCGCCGGTGTGAGCACGGCGATCTCGCCGTCGTTCATATAGGAAACGCGCCGGGTATGGTGGAGGAGCGGGGTGATGTCCGAGGAGATGAAGGTTTCGCCGGAGCCGAGGCCGACGACGGCGGGCGGCCCGTTCTTGGCGACGACGATCTTACCCGGGTCGCGCGACGAGATGCAGGCCACGGCGAAAGCTCCCTCGAGCTCGGCGACGGCCGCGCGGACGGCTCCCTCGAGCGACCCCTGGAAATACTTCTCGAGGAGGTGGACGATGACTTCGGTGTCCGTCTCCGTCCGGAAGACGTGGCCCTCGCCGCGGAGCCGCTCCTTGAGAGACCAGTAATTCTCGACGATCCCGTTGTGGACGAGAGCGATCGTCCCGCTGCAGTCGACGTGCGGGTGGGCGTTGTCCTCGCTCGGGCGCCCATGGGTGGCCCAGCGGGTGTGGGCGATGCCGCAGCCGCCCGCGAGCGGATGGAGGCGGAGGTCCTCGTCGAGGTCCCGGATCTTCCCCTTGACCCGCCGGCGGCCGATGCCGTCGCCGCTGAGGACGGCGACCCCGGCCGAGTCGTAGCCCCGGTATTCGAGCCGCCGGAGCCCCTCGACCAGGTCCGGAACGATGTCCCTGAGCCCGGCGCAGCCGATGATACCGCACATGGTTTTTCTCCTTCAGTCGTCGTCGAGGGCTTCCGCCAATTCCTCGTCCTCGTCAAAAAGCTGCGGCGGCGGACAGCCGATGAGCGGCAAATACTTGGCCCCCTCGCCCTGGGGGTTCAGAGATCCCAGAATGCGGACATCCTCCTGGTTGGCGAGGTCGACGACCTCGCCGCCATTTTCCGGGGCCAGCACCTGGACGGACGGCCGGAAGATGTCCTGCCCGTTCACGGCCCGGACGACGCCGACCCGCCCGTCGCTCATGGAGACGAGCGTCCCCACCGGCCAGGCGCCCATGAACTGGAAGAACTTGTCCAAGAGTTGGGGGTCGAAGATCTTGCCCTTCTCGAGCATCATCAGCTCATGGATCTTCTCGGGCGGATAGTCCTTCTTGTAGGACCGCTTGAGGGCCAGGGCGTCGTAGACGTCGCAGATCGAGACCATCAGCGAAGCGGCGTGGGGCTTACGGGCGTAGGGCGACTTCGGATAGCCGGCCATGTCGTAGCGGAGATGGTGCTCGTAGGACACGACGATGGGCAGGACGCCCAGGGCGTCCTTGTAGCTGTCGAGGATCTTGGCGCCGAGGAGCGGGTGGTTGCGGACCTGGACGAACTCCCCTTCGGACAGCTTGTCCTTTTTCTGGATGACCTTGAGCGAGATGTAGAGTTTGCCGACGTCATGGTAGAGCGCGGCGATGCCCAGGTCGAGGACGTCGTCCTTGGAGAACTGGAGCTTCGAGGCGAAGAACATCGAGAGCAGGGTGACGTTGAGGAGGTGAACGAAGGTCACCATGTCGCGCCTCTTGACCGAGACCAGGTTGAGGAGCTCCTGGTGGCGGCCGACAAAGTCCTCCATAATGCCCAGGATGTTGAAGCGGAGGTCGAGGTAGTCGACCTCCTCCTTATCGAGGACGAGGTTGAGGGCGTGGGACACGGTCTGCACGGAGCCCTCGTACTGAGCGCGCGTCTCGTCGGCCGGCGTCGCCGCCTCATCCCCCTTGACCATGGTCCGCAGCTTGCCGGCCCGGATGTTCTGGATCCCGTGCAAGCTGAAGTACTCCTGCTCGCTGATCTTTTCCTGCCGTTTGACGCGGGTCAGGAAGATGATGAACTCGCGGAGCTCCTCGAAGCGCAGGCCCTGCTGGAAGATGATCCTCTCGATGCCGTTCTTCTCCAGAAAATCGATGAGCAGGCCGAGCTTGCCGCGCAGGTTGAAAAAGATCTCGTCCTCCCAGGCCGCCTCGCCGCCGACGATGCCGAGGACGAGTTCCTTGCGGTCTTCGAGGAGCTCCTGGACGGCGCCGTGGAGCCGGTCGAGGTACTCCTTGAACTTGGGGTGGTCGCCGGTGTAGATCTTTCCGGCCTGGATGGCGTTCATCAGGTAGATGAAGCAGATCTTGATCTTATCCCTCACGCCATTTCTCCAAAACGCGCCCGGCTTCCTGCCGGACCTTGCGGTTCCAGATATCCTTCCGCTCGGACAGGGGCTCGATGTAGGGCAGAGCGTCGCGAAGGTCGTAGCGCTCGACGATCCGGAGGTTCCGGAGGAGCGACTTGTTGCGGATGCCGTAGGGGGACGGCAGGCTGAAGAGCTTGGTGAAAGCGACGTGTTTGGTCCGCTCGTTCCTCATGAGGAGGATCAGCGCTTCGGCCTGGATGAACTCGTTCTTCTTGCCCAGGATGGGGAAGAGGAAGGCCTCGTCGAATTCCTTGAGGCTCTGCATGGCCTGGAGGCACCGGACTTTTACCGCCGGATCGCCGGCCTCGTAGACCTTCTTCAGCGTATCGAAGGACACGGGCGTGTCGATCGACTTCAGGCCGTCGGCGATCTTGCCCAGGAGCTCGCTGTCGGAGGCCTTTTTTTTGATCCTCGCATGGAACGCCTCGAGGCGGGAGGGGAAGAACCGGAAACAGGCCCGCAAGAGAGAGGCGGTCACGATCCTGTCCTTGAAAATCGTGGCGAAGTAGGCCTCCCACTCGTGGACGCTCTCCCCGAGTTTCCCGATGAAGAGGTCGAGCTCCGGCCTCGTCTCGCCGCGCAGGATACAGCCCTCGACGTGTTCCGCGATGGACTTCTTGGCCTGATCGAAGACCGGTTCGCCGAGAAGGTCCCCGGCCCGGCTCTCCAGGATGTCGAAGAGGCCGAGCAGGAACTCGAAATCGCCCTCCTGGATGACCCTCTCCCATTCCTCTGCGACCCGCCCCAGCTGGGCAACGGACGTCTCCTTATTGGTCTCCTGGGAGAGCTGGACGAGGAGGAGGAAGCGGTAGTTCCTCTGGAGGAGCTGGCGGTCGAGGGTGAGCTTCTTGTCGAAGGATATTTCGTTGAGGAGGTTGGACAGGGTCTGGCGGTAGATCTCGGAGTGGAGCTGGGACGAGGCCCCCGAAAGGAGGATGCGGATCTTCGACTCGACCTCGGGCCTCCGGTTCTGGGGGTTGTCGTTGTGGAAGAGGCCGTGGAGAGACGTCGAGATCTTCTTGTGCCGTTCCTTGTCGATGATCCGGGAGAAGATGCTGAAGCTCAGCGAGTCGAACTTGTCGTTGCCGATGATCTCCTCCCAGAGCGTCGAGGCCAGGTCCTCCTCGCTCAGGTCGGAGATGAGGAGTTTGAGGTTCTCGAATTTCGACTCCGTCGGCGTCTTCCGGGCGGCCACGACCGTCCGCAGGAGCTGTTTCGCGCAGGTGCGGTGTTTCTCCTCGGAGGTCGTCTTGAGGTAGTGGAAGAACTTGGCGAAGTTCTTGTGCAGCTCCTCGTTCTGGATGAGGTCCTCGGTGTTGAACTTGCCGACGACCTTCTCGAAACTCCCGGCTAGCTGGTCGAGCTTGCCGTCGTCGTGCTCCTCCACGGCCTCCATGAGGAGATAGGGCCAGATGTCCTTGATCTCCTCGCCCTCGCCGAGCAGGACCTGGGAATAGTCCAACACGTCGAGGGAGATGTGGAGGATGTTTTCTTTCTTGATGATGGCCTGGGCGCCGCCCTCCCTGATGAAGGACTTGACGGGCAGCATGATCTTCGAGGCGAAGCGCATGAACTCGGCGTGGGGGATGCCCGGCCGGATCTCGAGCCGCTTGATCTTGCGGAAGTGGAAGAGCTGGGCCAGGTCCATGTAGGTCCGCTCGCCCTCCCAGAACCGGTTGTCGATGAGGAGGGCATGGGGCGAGAAGCCGATGGACAGGGGGCTGATGTGGACGAAGACGGCCTCGAGCTTGGTCATGAGCTCGTTGACGCTGCTCTTGAAAGCCGGATGGTCGGGGTTGTACATCGAGGCCATCTTGAAGGCGACGCGCAGGGCCCTCGTCATCGAGCGGATGAGCTCGTCTTTATCCGACGGCCCGGAATAGTCCGGCGCCGCAGGGACGGACCCGTCCGGCTTCAGGAGCGTCGCTTCGCCGCCGTCACCCGGCATAGGTTCACCTCATCGATTGGAACAGGGGACCATTCTCCTCTTCCCTGATGAAAATACCATGCTCCCGATGGATGATTCAAGGGGTGATATCGCCTCCCCTTTTCCTTCTCATTGAGCCGCTCGGGAGCTTGTGCTATACTGCCCGAAAATGGAACGGAGGCTGACCTCATTCGCAGAGCAGTTCTGGCCCTCGCGGACGGGACCGTCCTCGAGGGCGTAGGCTTCGGCGCGAGCGCCAAGATCGGGGGGGAAGTCGTTTTTAATACCGGGATCGTCGGCTACCCGGAATCCATCACCGACCCGTCCTACCACGGCCAGATCCTCTGCCAGACCTATCCGCTCATCGGCAACTACGGCGTCGACCCGGCCTGCTTCGAGTCGGAAAAGCCGCAGATCGCCGGCTACGTCGTTGCGGAGCTCTGCGGTCGCCCATCCCATGCGACTTCCGTGAAAACCCTCGACGAGTGGCTCCGGGAGAACGGCATCCCGGGAATCTCGGGGGTCGACACCCGGGCCCTGACGAAGAAGCTCCGGGTCCACGGCGTCATGCCTGGCCTCCTGGCCGTCGCCGACGGCCCGCTGAACCTCGCCCGGCTGCGCCGCGAAGCCCGCGTCGCGCCCGACCCCAACACCCGCGACCTTGTGGCCGAGGTCACGACACCGGAGATCCGCATCTACAATCCCCGGGCCCGGAAGACGGTCGTCCTCGTCGACTGCGGCGTCAAGCAGGGGATCATCCGCGCCCTCGTCCGGCGAGGCGTCTCGGTCGTCCGCGTCCCGGCCGACACGGACGCCGGCCGCATCCTGGCCTTTTCGCCGCGGGGCGTCGTCATCTCCAACGGCCCGGGCGACCCGAAACGGGCCGTGGCGACGATCGCCGCCGTCCGCAGGCTCCTGCGCGAGGATATTCCCCTTTTCGGCATCTGCCTGGGGAACCAGCTCCTGGCCCTGGCCGCGGGCGGGGACACGTTCAAGCTCAAGTTCGGCCACCGGAGCCAGAACCAGCCGTGCCTCGAGGAGGGCACAAAGCGCTGTTACATCACCAGCCAGAATCACGGCTTCGCCGTCGACACCGCGACCTTGCCCCGCGGCTGGGCGCCCTGGTTCCGGAACGCCAACGACGGGACCAACGAGGGCATCCGCCACCGCCGCCTGCCCGTCTTCGGCGTCCAGTTCCACCCCGAGGCCTGTCCCGGGCCGACGGACACCGAATTCCTTTTCGACACGTTCCTCGAGGCCGCCGGATGAAAAAGCCGAGGAAGGTCCTCATCCTGGGGAGCGGCGCCCTCAAGATCGGCGAGGCCGGCGAGTTCGACTATTCCGGAAGCCAGGCCATCAAGGCCCTCAAAGAAGAGGGCTGTGAGGTCGTCCTCATCAACCCGAACATCGCCACCATCCAGACCTCCGAAGGGATGGCCGACCGGGTTTATTTCCTGCCCGTCACGCCCTATTTCGTCGAGAAGGTCATCGCCCGGGAAAAGCCCCAGGGCGTCCTCCTCGCCTTCGGCGGCCAGACGGCCCTCAACTGCGGCGTCTCCCTCTGGAAAAGCGGAGTCCTCAAGAGAGCGGGACTGCCCGTTCTCGGGACGCCGATGGAAGCCGTCGAAAAGACGGAGGACCGCAAACTTTTCAACCAGGCCCTGGCCGCGGTCGGCCTCAAGACGCCGCGAGGCATCGCCGTCAAGACAGTCGAGGCGGGGCTCCGGGCGGCCGAGGCCGTCGGCTATCCGGTCATGGCCCGCGTCGCCTACGCCCTCGGCGGCAAGGGCAGCGGCATCGCCTACGCGCCGCGCGAGCTCCGCGAGTCGCTGGAAAAGGCCTTCACCACCGCCCCCCAGGTCCTCGTCGAGGAATATCTCGACGGCTGGAAGGAGATCGAGTACGAGGTCGTCCGCGACCGCGCCGACAACTGCGTCACCGTCTGCAATATGGAGAACTTCGATCCGATGGGCATCCACACGGGGGAGAGCATCGTCATCGCCCCGTCCCAGACGCTGACGAACGAGGAGTACCACCGCCTGCGGGCCATCGCCATCAAGGCCATCCGCCACCTGGGCATCGTCGGCGAATGCAACATCCAATACGCCCTCAACCCCCGAGACGGCGACTACCGCATCATCGAGGTCAACGCCCGACTGTCGCGAAGCTCGGCCCTGGCCAGCAAAGCCACGGGCTACCCGCTGGCCTTCGTCGCCGCCAAGCTCGCCCTCGGCCATCTCCTGCCCGACCTGCCGAACTCGATCACCAAGGTCACCTCGGCCTGCTTCGAGCCGGCCCTCGACTACCTCGTCGTCAAGATCCCGCGCTGGGACCTCAAGAAATTCGGCCGCGTCTCGAAGAAGATCGGCTCAGAGATGAAGTCCGTCGGCGAGGTCATGGCCGTCGGCCGGTCCTTCGAGGAGGCCATCCAGAAGGCGGCCCGGATGCTCCAGGTCGGCGTGTACGGCCTCGTCGCCAACGAGAACTACTCTTTCCGGAGCCTGGAGAAGGAGCTCCGCCAGCCGACCGACGAACGTCTCTTCGGCATCGCCGAGGCCCTCAAAAAGGGTTTCACCGTCGACCGCATCCACGAGCTCACCCGGATCGACCGCTGGTTCCTCCACAAGATCAAGTCCGTCGTCGACTGCGAAGCCCGGCTCGTCGGCCGCCGTCTCGGCGCCGTGCCGCCGGACCTTCTCCTCGAGGCCAAGCAGAAGGGTTTCTCCGATAAGCAGATCGCCCTCCTCACCGGGTCGACGGAGCTCCGGGTGAGAAAGAGGCGGAAGGAGACGGGCCTCGTCCCGGCCGTGAAGCAGATCGACACCCTCGCCGCCGAGTACCCGGCCCAAACGAATTACCTCTACGTGACCTACAACGGCCGCGAGGACGACGTCTCTTTCCGCAACGGCAGGGGCAAACCGGGCAAGGTCATGGTCCTCGGCTCGGGGTCCTACAGCATCGGCTCCTCGGTCGAGTTCGACTGGTGCTGCGTCAACGCCGCCCTGGCCCTCAAGAAACTCGGCTACGCGACGATCATGGTCAACTACAACCCGGAAACGGTGTCAACCGACTACGACATCTGCGACCGGCTTTATTTCGACGAGCTCAGCTTCGAGCGAGTCCTCGACATCTACGAGAAAGAGCGGCCCCTCGGCGTCCTCCTGTCGATGGGCGGGCAGATCCCGAACAACATCGCCCTGAGGTGCCACCAAGCCGGGGTGCGCGTCCTGGGGACGCCGCCGGCCAGCATCGACCGGGCCGAGAACCGCTTCAAATTCTCGAAACTCCTCGACGAGCTCGGCGTCGACCAGCCCGAGTGGCGCGAGCTGCGGAGCGTCCGGGAGGCCAAGGCCTTCGCCCGGACGATCGGCTACCCCGTCCTCATCCGGCCGTCCTACGTCCTGAGCGGGGCGGCCATGAGCATCGTCTTCAGCGAGGACTACCTTGACCGCTACCTCCAGAAGGCCTCCCGTGTGTCGCCCGAGTATCCCGTCGTCATCTCCAAGTTCATCATGAACGCCAAGGAGATCGAGCTCGACGCCGTGGCCGACCGCGGCGAGGTCGTCGCTTCGGCCATCGTCGAACACGTCGAGAATGCCGGCGTCCACTCCGGCGACGCGACCATGGTCCTGCCGCCCCAGAAGCTCTACATCGAGACGATCCGCCGCATCCGCGACATCGGCTGCGAGATCGCCCGGGCCCTGGAGATCACCGGCCCTTTCAACATCCAGTTCATCGCCAAGGACAACGCCATCAAGGTCATCGAGTGCAACCTCCGGGCCTCGCGCTCCTTCCCCTTCGTCAGTAAAGTGGCCCGGACGAACTTCGTCGAGCTGGCCGTGGCCGCCATCATGGGCCAGCCCGTCCGCAACCGGAAGACGACGCTCGACCTGAACTACGTCGGCGTCAAGGCCCCCCAGTTCTCGTTCTCCCGGCTCAAGGGCGCCGACCCCGTTCTGGGCGTCGAGATGGCCTCGACCGGAGAGGTCGCCTGCCTAGGGGAGGACGTCCACGAGGCCTATCTCAAGGCCATCCTCTCGACCGGGTTCACCCTGCCGAAGAAGAACATCCTGCTGACGATCGGCGGCGAGGAATCCAAGCACCGTTTCCTCGGCCCCGCCCAAACCCTGGCCGGCCTGGGCTACAGGATCTTCGCGACCGAGCGCACGTCGGCCTACTTCAAGGAGAATGGCGTCCCCAACACGCGCCTGTTCAAGGTCCACGAGCGGAGAGGGCCGAACATCCGCGACTACATCGCCGGCCGCAAGATCGATCTCGTCATCTCCGTTCCCAACCCGGGGAAAAGGGTCGAGTTCAACTCGGCTTACAAGCTGAGGCGCCTGGCCGTCGATTTCTCGATCCCCATCCTGACCAACCTCCAGGCCGCCGACCTCTTCGTCCAGGCCCTGGCCGCCAAGAAACCCGCCGACCTCAAGGTCAAGCACTGGGCCGAGTACGAATAGAGTGATCGTGACCGGGCCCGGCGGTTTTGACATCCGCGCCTTGTCGCCGCACGCCCGCTGGGCTATAATTGCCCATGGGTGAAGCGATGAAAAAACAAGCCGTTCTATCTCTCCCTTTCATCATC
Organism: uncultured Eubacteriales bacterium; assembly: GCA_964525875.1. Taxonomy (GTDB): domain Bacteria; phylum Acidobacteriota; class Aminicenantia; order Aminicenantales; family Saccharicenantaceae; genus RBG-16-66-30. Next base: position 31,901 of record CAZGJS010000014.1, on the reverse strand, counting down.
CTGGCTTTGGCGCTCCTCGGCCCGGCCCAGGAAACACCGGCCCGGCCGATGAAGGTCAAGGTCACGGCCGAACAGGCCAACCTCAGGGAAAAACCGGACATCGGCAGCGCCATGGTCCAGCAGATCCCCGAGGGCATGGTCCTCGAAGCCGATAAGAAGGAAGGCGAGTGGTTCTTCGTCCGCTACACCCTGGAGGACGGCGGAGTCATCGGCGGCTACATTCATGAAAGCCTGGTCGTTGTCGTCGAGCAGGCGGCGGCGCCCGAGCCCGCGAGGAGAACGCCGGAGAGGGAGACCTCTCCGAGGCAGCGCGCCGAGGCGACGGGGACGATGAAGCCGTCCGGACGGAGCGCCCCCACCTCGTTCTTTGAGTTTTCCCTGTCCGGGGGGGCCGGCTGGACCGCTCCCCGGGACCTCAACGACGGCGCCCAGGGCTTTGCCGACACCAACGGCGCATTCCTCGGGCTTCCGGCTTCAGGGCCTGTCGATGCCCTGCACCTGGCAACACTCGTCGGCCTCGAACTTTCCTACAGGGTTTCGCCCTGGCTCTCCCTGGGACTTGGCATCGACTATTTCTGGGGCGCGAACGGGGGCCGGGTCGGATTCACGGACGGGGTCTTCTCGGAGACTCTCGACACAAGACCCTCGGTCAGCGCCGTCCCGGTCAAGTTCGGCGTCCGGTTCTATCCGGGAAAAGGCTTTTACATCCGGGGCAGCCTCGGCCTCTATTTCGTCAAGGCCGGCTATCTCTACCGCCTGGAACGGGGGGACACCTGGCAGGAATGGAAAGGCGCCGCCACGGCGCATCGCTTCGGCGCGGAAGCGGCGTTCGGCGGGGACTGGAAGGTCGGCGCGAACACGTTTTTCTTCGTCGAAGCGGGGTTCCGCATGGCCAGCTTCAGCGGGCTCTCGGGCCGGGACGTCTACCGGAACTCGGACGGCGACACGCTGATCGAGGAGGGGACGCTCTACTATTTCCGGAAAGAGGGCGCCGACTCCCGCATCTATCCCCAACTTTTCATCGGGGACAGCAAGCTGGCCCAAGAGGGGGTCGTCGACCCCCGCCGGGCCGGCATCAACCTATCGGGCATGGCCGCCCGGGCGGGATTCCGCTACCGGTTCTAAGCCGGGTCGTCTTCGACCCATGTCATATCCTGACAACCCGCAAGTACCGGTCCACGTACTCTTCCGGGAGACAAGAGTCCTTGGCGCCGTCGAGGACGACCTTCTCGTAGTCGGGGTGAGGCTTCCCCGCGGCCCGTCCGGCCCGGGCATAGGTCATGGCCCGGTAGACGTTCCCCTCCGTGTCCTTGACGTCGACCTCTTTCCTGTCGTAGGTCCTCGGATACCCTTCGAACGCGTCCAGGGACAGCCGGTCTTTCTCGGTGATCTCGAAGAGGGCGCCCCAGACGCGTTCCCTATCGGCCCCGACCAGGTTCCCGACCGCGCCGTCCCAAGTCTCGGAATATCCGTCGTAGACGAAGCGCTGCCTTTCGAGGCAGACCGTCTTCAGGAACCGGCTCCCCGGGCACCATCTCTTCATCTGGATGAAGTTCATGTTCGAAGCATAGGCGAAATAGAGCACGGCCCACCTCCTCGATGAGCGGGTCTTTCCCTCGGTCCTGATTATAAACCTCGGCCCGCCCTGTGGCAACAGCCGGATTGCGGCGTGGGAAAACTTGACGAACGGCATGGCCCCGGGTATGCTGATGAAGGAGATCAGCATGCCGATCAGCGCTTCCCTCCTGGCCGTTCTAGCCTGTCCTCTTTGCAAGGCCGACGTCAAGCTCACGGCCGACGAAAAAGGCCTGAAGTGCGTCTCCTGCCACCGCGTCTACCCGATCAAGGACAACATCCCGGTCATGATCATCGACGAGGCCTCGGTCGAACCCGGCCGGGCCGTCAAAGCCTGACCATGTGCGGCGTCATCGGCATCTGGGGCAACGGCCCCGTGATACGGGACCTCTACCAGGGCCTCCTGGCCATCCAGCACCGGGGCCAGGATTCGGCCGGCGTCATCACCTTCGACGGGCGCTTCCACACGAAAAAGGGCAATGGGCTCGTGCACGACATCTTCACCCCCGAGGCCGTCCAGCACCTGCGCGGCTCGATCGGCGTCGGTCATACCCGCTACCCCACGATCGGCGGCGGCGGCGGCGAGGACGCCCAGCCCTTCCAGCTCAACTCGCCTTTCGGCATCATCATGGCCCACAACGGCAACGTGGCCAACTACAAGGAGCTCCGCGACGAGCTTTTCGAAAAGCACCACCGGCTGCTCAACTCCGACTGCGACCTGGAGATCCTACTCAACATCTTCGCCGAATCACTGGCCCACGAACGGACGAAGAACCTGGCGCCGGAGCACATCTTCCGGGCCGTCGAGGCCGTCTTCGACAAGGTCCGGGGCAGCTATTCGGTCGTCGCCTACATCGCCGAGCAGGGCCTGGTGGCCTTCCGCGATCCCTACGGTATCAAGCCGCTCGCTTACGGCGTCCGCCGCGACGGTCTCCTCCCCTCCTACGCCGTGGCCTCGGAGACGGTCAGCCTGAACATCATGAACTTCGGCGAGATCAAGGACGTCGAGGCGGGAGAGGTCCTTTTCATCGACAAGGGCCGGACCCTCCACAAGAAGAGGATCCGCCGGGCTTGCGCCTCGCCCTGCCTCTTCGAATGGGTCTATTTCGCCCGCCCCGACTCGTTCATCGACAAGGTCAACGTCTACAAGTGCCGGGTCAACCTGGGCCGGTCACTGGCCCAGGAGATCCGCCGGCGCAAGCTGGCCATCGACGTCGTCGTCCCCGTCCCCGACTCGGCCCGCGACGCCGCCATCGAGATCGCCCGTAAGCTCAACCTGAAGTACAGCGAGGCCCTGGTCAAGAACCGCTACATCGGCCGGACCTTCATCATGCCCGCGGCCGACAAGCGGAAGGAGTCCGTCCGCCAGAAGCTCAACCCCATCGCCTCGGAGATCCGGGGAAAAAGGGTCCTCCTCGTCGACGACAGCATCGTTCGGGGCAACACCTCCAAAGCCATCATCGAGATGGTCCGCGAGTGCGGGGCGAAGAAGGTCTATTTCGCATCTTACTCGCCGCCCCTCCGCCACCCCTGCGTCTACGGCATCGACATGCAGACGAAGACGGAGTTCGTCGCCCAGGACGCCGACGAGGCCGACGTGGCCCGGAAAATCGGCGCCGACAAGGTCATCTACCAGTCGCTCGACGCCCTGAAGAAGGCGGTCCGGACCGAGAACCCGAAGATCACGAATTTCTGCGCGGCCTGTTTCGACGGCATCTACCCGACCGGGGACATCACGCCGGACCTGCTCGAGGACATCGAGGCCGACCGCAAGCTCCACCAGGACAGCCAGCTCGAGCTGCCGATCTGAAGCGGCCCGCTCAGAGCGACCGCGTCCGGACCTTCCGCCACCAACTCCTGTTAGAAGCGTACCAGCGCACCGTCCGCTTGAGCCCCTCCGCGAACGGCGTCTCCGGCTCCCAGCCCAGGGCCCGGATGAGGCCCGAGTCCATGGCGTAGCGGCGGTCGTGGCCGGGCCGGTCGGGGACGAACTGGATGAGCTCCCGGGACGCGTCGAGGGCGGCCAGGATGCGCCGGGCGACCTCGATGTTGGTCAGCTCGACGCCGCCCCCGACGTTGTAGACACTCCCGGGCCGACCCTTCAGGACGGCCGCTTCGACGGCCAGGCAATGGTCCTCGACGTAGAGCCAGTCCCTGACGTTCAGCCCGTCGCCGAATACGGGAATCGTCTTGCCTTCGAGGGCGTTGGTTAGGAAAAGCGGGATGAGCTTCTCGGGGAACTGGCCGGGGCCGAAGGTGTTACTCGGGCGGAGGACGATCGTCGGCAGGCCGTAGGTCACGTGGTAGGCCCGGGCGAGATGGTCCCCGGCGGCCTTGGTCGCCGCGTAGGGAGAGGACGGCTGGAGGGGGTCGGACTCCCGGGCGGCGCGTCCCGTCCGGCTGCCGTAGACCTCGTCGGTCGAGACGTGGATGAAGAACTCGACGGCCGGGAAGGCCCGGAGGGCGTCGAGGAGCGTGTACGTGCCGTGGACGTTGGACAGGACGAACTCGCCGGCATCGTAGATCGACCGGTCGACGTGGGTCTCGGCGGCGAAATGGACGACGCCATGGACGCGGGCGAAGGCGCGCCGGACGAGGGCCTTGTCGCGGATGTCGCCGAGGATGAACTCGTAGCCCGGGTCGTCCTGGACGTCGCTCAGGTTGTCGAGGTTCCCGGCGTAGGTCAGCTTGTCCAGATTGACGACCGGCGTCGACGGATGGCGGCGGAGGACCATCCGGATAAAATGGCTGCCGATGAAGCCCGCCCCGCCCGTCACGAGGATCGTCTTGCCGTCGAGGGTCCGCTCCGAACTCATGGTCGTCCTCCCGTCCCTAGAATCCGAACCCCCCCAGGAAGTCGAGTGTTTTACCGATCGTGCCGAGGCCCAGCGACACCCTGACCTGGGTGTCCGGCCGGTCGCGGAAATAGAAGACCCGGACGTCGACCAGGATATCGATGCACTGGTAATGGTAGGTCGCCTGGGCGCCCGTATAGAGGAGCCGCCGTTCCTTGATGTTGTAGTCCGCCTGGAGCTGGAGGTCGAGAGAAAGGCGGGGCAGCCTCAGCCCGCCGAAAGCGCCGACCTGGTCGCGGTTGTAGAGCGATATGAGCGCGGGGTCGATCCCCGTGACCCAGGAATTCCGGCTGGAGAACCAGCTCACGGTCAGGAAATCTCCGTCCGCCTTGGAGCCGGCCGTGGCGCTGAGCCGCAGGCTGGACAGGTTCTTGTAATACGGATTGTAGGCGGCCGAGGCGTCGAAGCTGAACTTGGCCTGCGGGTAGAACCGGAGCGTCCCGGCGATCTCCGAGAACCGGGGCGCCTTGCCGTCGACGGGGAAGCGGGACAGGGGGCCGTCCTCCGGCGAGAAATAGAAGGTCTGGCCCAGCCCGAGGGAAAAGACCTCGACCGCCCGGTCGCCGGCCTTGAAGAGAAACCGGCTGGTGACGCCGTAGCTCATCTGGTGGTAGCGGAAAAATCCGTAGGACGTCACGACCCGGTCGGCCAGGCGTGTCGGGCTGTCGTAGGAATAATTGACGTAGGGCTCGACGATGTTCTTGAGCCGGGCCTGGCCGTCCCGACCGTAGAAGATCCGGTAAAAAACGGGCCCGACGACCTCGATCCCGGCGACCAGGTTCCGGGTGAACAGCGGCTCGTCGACGACCCCGCCGGTCTCCGGGTCGAGGCTCTGGCCGTAATAAAAGAGGTTCGCCATGACCGAGGTCGTCGCGGTGAGCCATGGGATCGAGGAAAACGGCAGGCTCAGCGTCGGGCTGACGGCGAGACGGGTCGATCGGCGCTCGGTCCCGGTCTCGTACTGCGACTTCCAGCCGTACTGCCATCGGTTGAAGGACGTGCTCAGCGAGAAATAGAGCGGCGAGAAGAGCTTCGCCTTGAAGACGTTGAAGTTTATCTGGGGAAGGGACGTCGTGACGTTGGCATCGTCGAGCTGCGAGAAATAGGTCTCGAAGCGCGACACGCGGGCGCTCAGGTTGAACCGGCGCCACGACCGGGTGAGATAGGCCTGGGTGGTGCGGTTGTAGACCAGGGCCCGCTGGAAATTGTTGTCGAATTCCCGGAGGAAGCTGTAGGAGGACTGGTAGTCGACGTTGCCGACGAGGCTGAAGCCGAGGGGCAGGGCCTGGGTGTGGTTGAGGCGGACGATGGACGAGTTGCCGGGTTTCTCCCCCTGGGCGTCCCTCTTGTAGAAGAAATAATAGAGGTTGAGGTCGCCCTTCGTCCCGCCCGGGAAAAGGTACCTGTACTCGAGGCCCGCGCCGGTGCCGCGCGAGAGGTAGAAATCGACGCCGACCGTGGCGTCCATATTCGGGGCGACGGCCCAGTAGAAGCTCTGTGAAACGGCCAATCCATTCTGGCCGCCGAAACCGACCCGGGGCAGAAGGAAGCCCGTGGCCCGCTCCCGAAGGGGGTAACGCAGGTACGGCAGATAGAGGATAGGAACGCTTTTCACCCGGACGACGGCGTCCCACATCTCCAGGTAGTCGTCTTTTTTCAGGTTGGCCTTGGACAGGCCGAAGCTCCAGCGCGGGTTCGGCTGGGTGCAGGCCGTGACCCGGGCGTTTTTCATGCTGTAGAGATCCTCGCGTTTCCGCTCGAGGGTCTCGGCCTCGAAAAGGATGGATGGCTGGATGATCCCCGAGGCCTTCTCGACCGTCCCCCGCCCGGTTTCGAGGTTGAAGAGGACCCGTTCGGCCCGGATGACCTCGCCGCCCGACTGGGCGACGACGTTGCCCTCGGCCAGGACGTCTTTCGTTTCGATGTTGTACTCGACCCGGTCGGCAAAAAGACGGAACTCGCGGTAATGGACTTCGACGTCGCCCGAAGCGAAGATCCGGTCTTTCGTTTTTTCCTGGTTCCGGGCCAGGATCCTGACCTCGGCCGGGCCGCCGGGGCCGGCTTGAGCGGCCGCGGTTTGCGGGGCGGAGGTTTGTGAGACGAGCGCCGCCGGCAGCGCGAGTCCGGCCAGGCAGAGCCAAGCGAGGAGGCGCGGCCGAGGCCGCGGGGAAGGACGATACTCCATCGCCTGATATTTAGCACACCGACCGGGGAGAAGCAACCGAGGTCTGACGGGCCGAATTTGCCGTAGGGGGAATTCCGGGACAGGCCGGAAAATTCGGGACATAACCCTTTTCTCTTGAAAAGGGATTGTGTCCCATGAATTTTCCCGATCGTGTCCCAGGAATTCTCCCAAGGATTCTGAAGAACGAACTATTCTGGTAAAAAGAAATCTATCTACAAATTCGGCCCGTCAGGCCTCGGGCGGCTCATCCTTCAACTGCTTCTTCAGGGCCCGGAAAAGACTGAGCAGCCCGGAGACGATGCCGAGCACGGTGAAAGAGAGGAGGAGCCACGGATCCGTGCCGAGCCAGCGGTCGAGGAAGTAGCCGAAAAAGAGGCCGACGGCGATGGACGACGGCAGGACGAGGCCGAGCGAGGCCAGTTCGGAGAGCCTCCTCAAGTCCGGCCGCCGCGGCTTGTCATTCATCGGGTCGGTGTCGGTCCCTCGCCGCCCGTCGCCGGCTCGAAACTCCCGGACTTGCCCGCCCAGGCTTGGCCCTCGTTGACCAGGGCGTTACAGCCGAAGCCGAACCCGAAGGCCAGGGTGAAGAGCTTGAACAGCTCCTCGAAAGTCCGGCCGGCGGCGGCGGCTTCGAACTGGGGGAAGACGATCAATGTCAGGAAGAGGCCGATGGCCGCGGAGGCCAACGCCGAATAGAAGTAGCGGCGGCCGAAGCCCCGGACCTTTCCCTCCCTTACCTTCCTCAGCCAGGGCAGAAGGGTCCGGGCCAGGACGCCCAGAAGAAGGCCGAAAAACTTGACCAGGAATGCCGTGGACATGGCGTTTTGCCTCCCCGGGATTTCGCTCGTTCCGGGCCCTATTCTCAGAGAAGCGCGGCGGGATGTCAAGGAAGCGGGCGAGGCTCTTTCGGCGACAGAGGGGAAGGTGCTATACTAACCCCGCTATGGAGCCCGAAAAAACGGACGCTCTCGAAGAACGCATCCTCCGCCGGATCCCCGTCGAGATCCTGGCCGCCTCGGCCGTCCTGGCCCTGCCGGCGATGCTCCTATTCGACCTTCCGACCGGGCTCGTCTTCCTCGCCGGCGGGGCGTTTTCGGCCCTGGGCTTCGCCGGACTCAAGCACTCCCTGGCCCGTTTCCTCGCCCGCGAGAAGAAGGGCGCCCTGCGCTCCGGGATCATCCTCTACGCGCTGCGCCTGGTGTTGATTTGCGGCGTCTTTTTCCTTATAATCCTCGTCTATCCGAAGAAGATCCTGGCCTTCGGCGCGGGCTTTTCCATGCTCGTCCTGGTGTCCCTCATCGAAGGCGTCAGGGCTCTTCTTCTCCTGAGAACATGGAAGGACTAGAACACAGCCTCTGGGTCGTCGAGGCCTTCAACCGCGTCTTCGGCCCGCCGCTCGCCGCGGTCCTCGGCTTGGTCGGGGTCAAGGTCCCCGATCCGCTCCACGTCGTCCCCGACTATCTGGTCATGGTCCTGATCGTGGCCGTCACCCTGATCGTCGTCCTCGGCCTGGCCTCGCGGCGGTTGACCATGATCCCTCGCGGACGCCAGAACATCGTCGAGATGATCGTCCAGCTCTTCGAGGGCCTGGTCGTCGATACCGTCGGCCCGGAGGGGCGGAAATACCTGCCGGTCATCGGCACCGTGGGCCTCTTCGTCTTCGGCTGCAACATGATCGGCCTCTTCCCCGGCTTCATGTCGCCGACGAGCAAGCTCAACGCCACCCTCGGCTGCGCCCTGGTCGTTTTTTTCTACTACCACGCCCAGGGCGTCAAGGCCCAGGGGCTCAAGTACTTCAAGCACTTCATGGGCCCCATCCCGGCCCTGGCCCCGCTGATGATCCCAATCGAGATCATCAGCCACTTCTCGCGGCCGGTGTCCCTGTCCATGCGGCTTTTCGGCAACATCTTCGCCGAGGAGCTGCTCATCGTCATCATGGCCTCGATCATCCCCTTCCTCCTGCCCCTGCCGTTCATGGCCGTGGCCATTTTCACCTCGATCATCCAGTCGTTCGTCTTCGTCCTCTTGTCCTGCATTTACATCGCGGGCGCCGTCGCCCATGAAGAAGAGCACTAAACGAAAAGGAGTTCCGTCATGTCCAAGAAACTCAAAGCCCTGAGCCTGATGTTTTTCGGGGTCGCCCTGATGACCGCGCCTCTGCTGGCCCAGGACGCCGCCGCGGCCGCGGAGGCCCGCGCCGGCCTGTTCAAGCTGTCGCTCATCGTCGGCGCAGCCATCATCACCCTGTCCGTCGCCGCCGGGGCGTTCTGCCAGGCCAAGGCCATCAGCAGCGCCTGCGAGGGGATCTCCCGAAATCCGGGCGGGGCGCCGCACATCCGCTTCCTGCTCGTCTTCGGGCTCGTCCTCATCGAGACCCTGGTCATTTACGCCCTGCTCATCACCATCATCATCCTGATGGTCCAGTGGGGGAATTACAAGTTGGCCTGACGGCCCAGGCCCGGCCGACCCGGATGCTAACAAGCCGCGGGCAGTCCCGACCGGAGGCAGGGGCCGACCCGGAAGCTGAAAAATTGAGGGCAGTCCCGACCGAAGGGAGGGGCCGGACCCCGGATCGGATGACCCGTCCGACGCTTCAGATACTGACCGCGTCCTTCAAGCGGTTCAACGGGGACAAGTGTTGGACCTCGGCCATCGTCGTCTCTTATTTCTCGCTCCTCTGCAGCGTCCCCCTGATCGCCCTGTTCTTCGCCGCGGCGGCGCGGTTCCTGGGCGACACGGAGCTGGCCCTGCGCAGCCTCAACATCTTCACCGACGAGTTCTTCGCCCGGCTCGACCCGGGCTTTTTCAAGAGTCTCGGGGACCTGTCCGGCGCCGTCGGAGAGCTCGGCCTCTTCGGCGTCGTCGGCTCGCTCGTCTCGGCCAGTTTCCTCTTCTCGAACCTCATCGCGGCGATCAACCAGATCTTCCGGACGAAGTACCACAAGTCCTTCTTTTACAACCGGCTCATGGAATTCCTGCTCATGTTCGTCGTCGGCATCTTCATGCTCTTTTCGCTGGCCATGACCGCCGTCTGGACCGCCATCGGCCGGACCATCCAGGAGAGTGAACTCGTCCGGACCGGCCTCAACCCCGAGGCCTTCGCCGTCATCAACAATGTCTTCCTTAAATACGTCATCCCCTACGTCCTGACCTTCCTGATGTTTTTCATCCTTTACAAGTTCATCCCTGAGGTCAAGGTCCACACCCGGGCGGCGCTCATTCCGGCCGCGGTCGCCGCCCTGCTCTTCGAATTCTTCAAGCGGATGTTCGCCTTCTACGTCGTCCACTTCTCGGCGGTCGGCATCGTCCTGAACAAGCTCCTCCAGGGCACGCTGACCTCGATCATCTTCTTCCTTCTCTGGATCTCCGCCTCGATGCTCATCCTGCTCTGGGGGGCGGAGTTGGCGGCGGTGCTCAACGAGGAGTACGACGCCGCGGTGGCGCCGACGACGCAGCCGGCGCCCGCGGCGAAATAAGGGGGACTCGGCTTTAGATGTGTTTGACGATGAGGTCGATGAGCTTGTTCTTGGCCAGGGCCCCGACGACCTTTTCCTTGGCCTGGCCGCCCTTGAACAGGATCAGGGTCGGGATGGCCATGACGCCGTAGGTCTGGGGCGTCTGACCGTTCTCGTCGACGTTCATTTTAACCACTTTGAGCTTGCCCTTGTGGGACTCGGCGATCTCCTCGACAACAGGGGCGATCATCAGGCAGGGCCCGCACCAGGGGGCCCAGAAATCCACCAGGACGGGGAGGTCGGACTTGAGGACTTCGGCGTCGAAAGCGGCGTCGGTGCCGGTGATAATAGCGTCGGACATGTTCATCTCCTGTGATTGTGGTTCGATACCGGAAAGGCGGGCTCCATCATAGCGGCGTCATGCTTGATTGTCAAACCAAGAGGGACAGCCCTAAGAGGGGCCCCAGAGATCGCCCCTCTTAGGACAGTCCCTCAATCACGCCGCTATCCGGCCCAGCCGAGCTTCTCCTTGACCAGGTCGTAATAATTCCGGCGCGGCGAGGTCACGAGCTGGAGCTCGACCGGCGACTTGCGGATGTCGACGACGTCGTTGCGGACGAGGACGCCGCCGCGCTGGCCGTCGAGCGTCAGGTAGACCTCCTCCCCTCCCGTCAGGAGCCGGACGCCGACCGACGAGGTCGACGGCACGGCTAGGGGCCTGAAGGAGAGCGTGTGCGGGCAGATGGGCGTCAGGACGATGGCCGGGACCTGCGGGTGGAGGATCGGCCCGCCGGCCGAGAGCGAATAGGCGGTCGAGCCGGTCGGCGTCGAGACGATGAGGCCGTCGGCCTTGAGCGTCGCCACCTCCTTGCCGTCGATGCCGATGGTGAGCTCGATCATCCGGGCCATCGCGCCCTTGGTGACGACGACGTCGTTGAGGCAGTAGGAAACGGCTTTCGCGGTCCGGGCTTCGAGGAGCCAGCGCGGACTGATGAGGCTCGCGTCCCCCGCGAGGAGGCCGTCGAGCGTGAGCGTCGCTTCGCTAACCGGAATTTCCGTCAGGAAGCCCAGCCGGCCCAGGTTGACGCCCATGACGGGAACGCCCGCCTGAGCGGCGTGGTGGGCGATGCTGAGAAGCGTGCCGTCGCCGCCGAGGACGACCACGAGGTCCGAAGCGGCAGCGACATCCGGGCGTGACAGGCCGTCCAAACGGCCGAGCTTGCGCGCAGCGACGTCCTCGAGGACGCACTCGATGCCGCGGCCCTCGAAATACTCGACGACGATCTTCAGGATGCCCTCGACGGACGGCGCGTGGGGCTTGATGACGATACCGGCTTTACGAACGTTATTCATGGCTGACCGCCTCCTTGATCATGGATGGAACAGAGTCCGCGTTGAGGTCCGGCTCTCCCTTGACCCACCGGGCGAAGAACTCGACGTTGCCTTTCTGCCCCCGCGTGGAGCAGCGGATGAGGCCGGCGAGCCCGAACCCGAGCTCCCGGGCCCCGCCGACGACCCGGGCCAGGACCTCGGCGTGGACGTTCTCGTCCCGGACGACGCCCTTTTTTCCGACATCCTTCGGGCCGGCCTCGAACTGCGGCTTGATAAGGGACACCAGGATCCACGCGCCGGGGATCGCGGCGAGGGCGGGCAGGACCTTGAGGACGGAGATGAACGAGACGTCCATGGTGACGATATCCGGGGGCCCGGGGAGGTCCTGCGCGGCGAGGTAGCGGGCGTTCTTTTCGACGGCCACCACGCGGGAATCCCGGCTGAGCCCCCAGTCGAGCTGTTTCGTGTCCACGTCCACGGCGTAAACCCTTGTTGCTCCACGTTTTAACAGGCAATCCACAAATCCCCCGGTCGACGCGCCGATGTCGAGCCCGACCATTCCGCCGACGTCGATACCGAAGCGCTCGAGGGCCTCTTCGAGCTTGAGCCCGCCGCGGCTGACGAAGGGCAGCGGGCGGGCGACCTTGAGTTCGGCTCCGTCGTCGACGAGTTCGCCGGGCTTGAGGAGAGGCCGGCCCGCGCTCGTGACCAGCCCGGCCATGATCAGGGCCTGCGCCTCCTTGCAGCTCGGCGCGAGGGCCCGCCCGACCAGGAGTTTATCCGCTCGTTCTTTCATCGCCGCCGGCGCATAAGGGGACCCGGTAGAGGTCCTTGATCTGCCTGGTGAGGCCGGGGACGTCCAGGCCGACCATGGCCCGGATCTCGTCGGCCTTGCCCAGGGGATACGCTTCGAGGGGAAGACCGATCGCCCTAAACCGGATGTCGAAGAGGCCTTTCTTGTCGAGGAGCTCGCGGACCGCGCTCCCGGCGCCGCCGGCGATGACTCCTTCCTCGACCGTGACGACCGTCGCGCCCGGCCGGGCGAAACGCAGGATCATCTCCTCGTCGAGGGGCTTGACGAAACGGGCGTTGACGACGGCCAGGGAGATCCCCTCCTTCTCCAGGGCTTTGGCCGCTTCGAGCGCCGGGGCGACCATGTTGCCGAAAGCGAAGAGGAGGTCCCGGCCGTCCTTGACCAGTTCGCTCCGTCCCAAGGGGATAACATGGAGACGCTCATCGATGGGAACGCCCAACCCCTTGGCCTTGGGGAAGCGCACCGAGGCCGGATGGCCGTAGGTGAGCGCCGACAAGAGCATGTGCTGGAGCTCGTTCTCGTCCTTGGGAGCCATGACGATCATGTGGGGCATGTGACGGAGATAGGCGATGTCGTTGACGCCCTGGTGAGTGGGGCCGTCGTCGGGGACGATCCCCGCCCGGTCGAGGACGAAGACGACGGGCAGGTCCATCAGGCAGACGTCGTGATAGACCTGGTCGTAGGCCCGCTGGAGGAAGGTCGAGTAGATGGCCACGACGGGCTTGAACCCCGAGACCGCCAGGCCGGAGGCGAAAGTCACGGCATGCTGCTCGGCGATGCCGACATCGAAGAAGCGCTCGGGAAGCTTCTCGGAGAACTCCTTGAGGCCGGTCCCCTCGCCCATGGCCGCGGTGATGGCCAGGACCTTCTCGTCTTTCCTGGCTATCTTGATCAGAGCATCGCCAAAGACGCTGGAAAAGGAGGGCCCCCATTCGCGGTTGTGCGGCTCGCCCGTCGAGATCTGGAACGGGCCGGCGCCGTGGAATTTTTCGGGGTGCGTCCGGGCCGGCTGGTAGCCCTTGCCTTTTTGCGTCACGCACTGGATGAGGATCGGTCCGTCGTACGTCTTGGCCAGCTCAAAGGCTTCGACGAGGGACTGGATGTTGTGGCCCTCGACCGGGCCGACGTAGCGGATGCCGAGCTCCGTAAAGACGAGGCCCGGGAAGATCGTCTTCTTGACCAGCTCCTCGAAGGCCCGCCCGGCCTTGATGAGAGGCCAGCCGATCTTGGGGATGGACCTGAGGAAGGACTTGGCCTGGTCCTTTATCCGGATATAATGCTGACCCGATACGAGATACGAGAGATATTTAGACCAGGCTCCGACGTTGGTTGAAATGGACATCTCGTTGTAGTTGAGGACGATGATCAGCCGCTCGCGGAGGTGGCCGATCTGGTTGAGCGCTTCCAGGGCGACGCCTCCGGTCAGGCTGCCGTCGCCGACGACGGCGATGACGTGGTGCTTCTCCCCCGCCTTGTCCCGGGCGACGGCCATGCCCAAAGCGGCCGACAGGGCCGTCGAGGCGTGGCCCGTGTTGTAGACGTCGTGCTCGCTTTCGTCCCGGCAGGGAAAGCCGAGGATGCCGCCGCAGCGCCGGAGCCCGGCGAAGCCGTCCTTCCGGCCGGTCAGGATCTTGTGGGTGTAGCATTGGTGGCCGACGTCCCAGACGATCTTGTCGCGGGGCGAGTCGAAGACGGTGTGAAGGGCCAGGGTCAGCTCGACGACGCCCAAATTCGAGCCGAGGTGGCCGCCGTTCTTGGCGACCGTCTCCAGGATGAGGGCGCGTATCTCGAGGGCCAGGGTGGAGAGCTCCTCCGGGGACAGTTTCCGGATATCGGAGGGCCGCTCTATCGACTCGAGGATCTTGGCCATGGCCGATCGGCTCAGCCGGTGCCGCCGTCCTCCCCTGTCCCGCCCGCGTCGGCGGCGTCGAAATCTTCCGCCTTCAGGTTCCCTTTGTCGTCCTTGAGCAGGATCTCGACCTTGCGCTCGGCCTTGTCCAGCTCGCCGCGCAGGAACCGGGCCATCTTGACGCCTTTCTCGAAAAGGGCCAGCGATTCGTTGAGAGAAATGCCGCCTTTCTCGAGCTTGGCCACGATCTGCTCGAGGTCGGCCAGGGCTTTCTCGAAAGTCAGGTTGGTCATGAGCCCTCCTTCAGGAAACGTGATTCCAAGAGTTTTTTCTTGTCGACGCTCTCCACCCGGGCGCTGAATTCTCCCTTGAAGAACGAGACGACGACGGTCTCGTCCTCGACGATGTCCTCGATCCGGCGGGCCAGGCACAGCCCGCCGCTCTTCCAGACGGCCGCGTAGCCCTTCTTGAGCACGGCGAGCGGGCTCAGGGCGTCGAGCGTCGCCGTGAGGCGCTCCCAGGCCGCCCGGTGGCCGCGGAGCGTCTTGCGGGCGATGTTGCCCAGCCGTTCGGACGCGAGCAGGGCGGCGCCCGTGTGCTCGGCAATCGCCTGCCGCTCGGCCCGGAGGACGTTCTTCCCCCGCGTTTCGAGCTCGTCCACCCGCCGGCCGAGGTTGGCCAGCTTGACCTGGAAATTCTGGAAGATGCGGTGCTGGGCGAGGTCGGCCACATCGGCCCTCATGTCCTGGAAGGAATAGCGCAGGAGCTCGCCCAGCCGGCGGGCCTGGGACGAGATGCGCTCGGCGAAGGCCTCTTCCGTCTCGATGACCATTTCCGCGGCCGCCGAAGGCGTCGAGGCCCGGACGTCGGCGACGAAATCGGCGATGGTCACGTCGACCTCGTGGCCGACGGCGGAGATGACCGGGACGGGCGAGCGGGCGATGGCCCGGGCCACGGGCTCCTCGTTGAACGCCCAGAGGTCTTCGATCGAGCCGCCGCCGCGGCCGACGATGAGGACGTCGATCCCCGGCCACGCCCCGAGCGCGTCGATGCCCTCGACGATCTCGCCGGCCGCGCCCTCGCCCTGGACCTTGGCCGGGTAGATGACGATGTGCAGCTTGGCGTAGCGGCGCTCGAGAACGCGAAGGATGTCGCGGATGGCCGCCCCCGTGGGCGAGGTGACGACCCCGATCGTCCGCGGCCGGAGCGGGAGCTTTCTCTTGCGCTTTTCGTCGAACAGGCCCTCAGCCTTGAGCTTCTCCTTGAGCTGTTCGAAGGCCAGCTGCAGGGCGCCCTTGCCCTTGGGTTCGACGAGGTCGACGTAGAGCTGGTAGTCGCCGCGGGGCTCGTAGACGCTGATCTTCCCCCGGCAGATGACCTTGAGGCCGTCCTTCAATTCGAAGGCGACCTTCCGGGCCATGCTCTGCCACATGACGGCCTTGATGACGCTCTTCTCGTCCTTGAGGCTGAAGAAGACATGTCCTGAGGCGGCCTTCTTGTAGCCCGAGACTTCGCCCTCGACCCAGACCTGGGGAAAGGCGACCTCGAGGGCCGTCTTGACGATCTCGGTGACCTGCGAGACCGTATAGACCAGGTCGCACATCACCAGACCTTCATTCTTCGTGGCCATCCTCCGACAGAACTTCTCTCTTGATCGACAGGGCCTTCCCCGTCTTGACGTCGACCTCGAC
Organism: uncultured Eubacteriales bacterium; assembly: GCA_964525875.1. Classification (GTDB taxonomy): domain Bacteria; phylum Acidobacteriota; class Aminicenantia; order Aminicenantales; family Saccharicenantaceae; genus RBG-16-66-30. The sequence continues at coordinate 16,145 of CAZGJS010000014.1, read as the reverse complement.
GAAGACACAGGACAGGAACAGGCCGTCCCGCGACGGCTCGAACCGCTGGGGCCGCGAGGTCAGGAACCTTTGGAGGGCCTGTTCGCGGGCCATGCCGATGACGGCGTTCCGGCCGCCGGCCATGCCGGCGTCGGTGATGTAGGCCGTGCCCTTGGGCAGGACCCTCTCGTCGGCGGTCGGGACGTGGGTGTGCGTTCCGATGACGGCCGAGACCCGGCCGTCGAGATACCAGCCCAGGGCCTGCTTTTCGGAGGTCGCCTCGGCGTGGAAATCGACGAGGATGATGGGCGTTTCGGCGGCCAGGGCGGCGACCTCTTCGTCGGCACGCTTGAACGGACAATCCAGAGGTTCCATGAACACCCGGCCCTGGAGGTTGAGCACGGCCGCCTTGACCCCGTCAGCCACCTGAAAAATGTAGGAGAAACGGCCCGGGTTGACGGAAGGATAGTTAGCCGGGCGCAGGAGGCGGGGTTCCCGCTCGAGGTAGGGCAGGGAGTCTTTCTTGTCCCAGATGTGGTTGCCCGACGTCAGGACGTCGACGTGGAGGAAGAGGTCTTTGCCGATCTCCTCGGTGATGCCGCTCCCGCCGGCCGCGTTCTCGCCGTTGGCGACGACCATCGCCGGCGCGTATTTCTTGACGAGGCCCGGCAGGAACTTGTCCATGGCCCGCCGGCCCGGCCGGCCGACGATGTCGCCGAGGAAGAGAATGCCGAACCTAGCGGGCATATTCGACCGCTCTCATCTCCCGAATGACCGTGACCTTGATCTGACCGGGGTAGTCGAGCTCGCTCTTGATCTTCGCGGCGATCTCCTTGGCCAGGAGGGCAGCCCTGTCGTCCGAGATCTTCTGGCTCTCGACGATGATCCGGATCTCGCGTCCAGCCTGCAGGGCGAAGGCCTTGGAGACGCCCTCGAACGCCGCGGCGATCTCCTCGAGCTTCTCCAACCGCTGGATGTAGGTTTCGAGGAGCTCCCGCCGGGCGCCCGGCCTCGCGGCCGAGAGCGTGTCGGCGGCCTGGACGAGGACGGCCTCGATCGACGGAAAATCGACGTCCCGGTGGTGCGAGGCGATGGCCTGGCAGACCTTCTCCGACTCCCCGTATTTCTTGGCCAGCTCGACGCCGAGCTCGGTGTGCGTCCCCTCCGTATCCCTGTCGACGGCCTTGCCGATGTCGTGGAGGAGGCCCGCTCGCAGGGCGACGTTCGTGTCGAGGCCGATCTCCCGGGCCATCATGGCCGCGAGCATGGCCACCTCCTTCGTATGCTGGAGGACGTTCTGGCCGTAGCTCGTCCGGTACCTGAGCTTGCCCAGAAGCTTGATGAGCTCGGGATGGATGTCCCGGACCTTGAGCTCGAGGACGGCCGACTCGCCCTCCTGCTTGATCTTCAGCTCGAGGTCGGCCTTGACCGACTCGACGATGTCCTCGATCCGGGCCGGGTGGATCCGGCCGTCGGTGACGAGCTTCTGGATGGACAGGCGGGCGAGCTCCCGGCGGATGGGGTCGAAGCTCGATAAAATGACCGCCTCCGGCGTGTCGTCGACGATGATGTCGACGCCCGTGGCCATCTCCAGGGCCCGGATGTTCCGGCCCTCGCGGCCGATGATCCGGCCCTTCATATCGTCCGAGGGGAGGTCGACGACCGAAACCGTGGTCTCGACGACGTGCTCGGCGGCCGAGCGCTGGATGGCGTTGGACATGATCTCCCGGGCCGATTGGGTGGCTTTCTCCCGGGCTTCCTCCTCGATCCGCCGGACGGTGGCGATGGCCTCGAGCTTGGCCTCGTCCTCGATTCTCTTGATCAGCATGGCCTTGGCCTCTTCCTGGGTCATCCCGGACACCCGCTCGAGCTCTTCCATGGCCTTCTGGATTGCCGCGGCGATCTTCGCCTCCTCGACTTCGAGGTCCTTTTCCTTCTGGGTGAGGCGGCGTTCCTTCTGGGAAAAATCCTTCTCTTTCCGCTCCATCGACTGGAACCGCCGTTCCAGGTTCTCCTCCTTGCTGAGGAGCCGGCGCTCGGTCTCGTTGATCTTGCGCTGCTTATCCCGGTTTTGGGTCTCTAATTCGTTCTGCCGGGCCAGGTCTTTCTCGCGGGCCTCGAGGGCCGCTTCCCGCTTGATCTTTTCCCCTTCATCCCGGGCCTTGTCGATGACCACCCGGGCTTCCTCCTGAGCTTCGACGGCCCGGCGGGAACCCTCCTTGCGCTTGAGCAGGAGGACGACGACCGTCCCCAAGAGAATGGCGATAACGGCGATGCCGGCGTAATTGACCGGATTCATAGGATGACCTCCTCATCTATTTGAATGAGGAGACGCGAGGAAAGATAAGGAGGCGTCAGGTGCCGGGGCCGGACCCGGGGTCCGCCCGTCCGGCGAGCCGGCCGCACGCGACCTGCCCGTCACGAGGGTGATTTATCGGCGTCGGTGTATGTATTTTCATCCGCAAAGAGATGAACCTCCAAGCTTTCTATCTCCGTCTCCATGTGGCCAAGGGCCTCGTTCAGTTGATCGAGCTTCTTCTGGCTCAGGAACAACTCGTCCGCGATGTTCAAGGCCGCCAGGACGGCGATCTTGGTCGTATCCGCGGACTTGGATTTCACAGCCACTTCGTGCATCTTCTGATCAACGAGCGAAGTCAGGTGGCCGATATATTTCTCATCCTCTTCTCCTTTGACGCGGATCTTGTATCGTTGTCCGAAGATTTCGATCTCGAGGATTCTTTCGGTCATAAGCCGAGCTGATCGATCTGCCCGATGATGGCTTCGATCTTCCCCTTGATGATGTCCCGTTCGCCCTCGAACTTCTTCATCTCATCGTCCATGCGGGTGAGCTTGCGGGCGTTTTCCTCAAATTCCTTCTTTTCCGTCCGGAACTCCTTGAGCTGCTGCTTCAGCTTCTCGTTCTCGGTCGATAGCTTATGGACGTGATCGACGACCTGTCCGATCTTCCCTTCCAGTATTTTAATTCGCTCAAGTTCGGTTGTCAATTTTCCCCTCCCTCAGTTGGATGTTCAAGGTGGATCTCAGGTGGCCGACGATGTCCTGTTCGACGCGGTCCACTTCCTCGGCCACGAGCGTCCTCTGGGGATGCCGGAAGCGGAAGCGGACGGTCAGGCTGACCTTGTCCGCGGGGATGGACGGGCCGCTGAACCGGTCGCGGAGCTCGAACCCCTCGAGAAGAGAGGGGTTGAGCTTGGCCAGGGCCTGGCCGACCTCCTGATAGGCGACGCCCCTGTCCAGGAGGAACGACAGGTCGCGGCTGACGCCCGGGAATTTCGGGACCGGCGCGTACTGGAAGGTCCGGGGCGTTTTTTCGAACAGGCCGGCGAGGTCCACCTCGGCGGCGAAAACGGTCCGGTCGCCCGCCGATGCGGTCGCGAGCGACTTCCGGAGGGCGCCGAGACAGCCGACCGCCTGGCCCTTGTACAGGAGCGCCAGGGCCTGGCCGGGTTCGAAATGGGGGTGGTCCCGGTCCTCGAACGCGACGGGCTCGAAGCGGAGCGCCTCCATCAGCGCTTCGAGGGCGCCCTTGAGGACGTAGAAATCGGTCTCCGCCGGGGACGAAGTCCAGCCCGCTCCGGGCAGGAGCCCGGTCGTGAGCAGGCCGAGGCGGAGCTCCTCGCGGTGTTTGTCCCCCTCCCAATAAAAGACGTTACCCAACTCGAAGACATGGACCCCCTCGAGCCCCCGGTTGAGGTTCCAGGCCGCGTTCTCGAGAAGTCCCGGGAGAAGCGTCGTACGCAACACGGACGCCCGGCCCGAGATGGGGTTCTGGATGTCCACGGGCCGGAGGCCGCTCCCCGCCGCCGCCTCCTTTTCCGGGTCGGCGAAGCTCCAGTTGATGACCTCGTCGAAGCCCTGGCCGAGCAGGGTCTGTCGGATCTTCCTGAGACGCTCCCTCTTCCTGTTGACGCCCAGGTCGAACGAACGGACCGGCGAGAATTCCGAGGGGATCCGGTCGTAGCCGTAGAAGCGGGCGACCTCCTCGATGAGGTCCGCTTCCCGCCCGACGTCCACCCGGAAGGTGGGGGCCGCCACCCGCCAGACGCCCTTGTGGGTGCCCTCGAGGCGGAAGCCCAGGCGCCCCAGGACTTCGACGACGAAGCTCTCGGGGACATCGACGCCCAGAAGTTCGGCGATCCGCCGCAGGCGGAGCCGCACGGACTTGGGCTTGTGCGGCTTCGGGTAGACGTCGATGAGGCCTCTTGAGGCCTTGCCGCCCATTTGCGTCAGCAGTGACGCCGCCATGAGCGCGGCCTGAGGCGCAAAGCCGACATCCGCCCCCCGCTCGAAACGGTAGGAGGCGTCGGTCGAGAGGCCCAGTTTCTTGGCCGTCTTGCGGATCCCGACCGGGTCGAAATTGGCGCTTTCGATGAAGACGTCCCGGGTCGCGCCGGTGATGCCGGAGGCCTCGCCGCCGATGACGCCGGCCAGGGCCACCGGCCGGGACTCGTCGGCGATGACGAGCATGTCGGTCGTAAGCTCGAGCGTCCGGCCGTCGAGGTCTTTCAGTGTCTCGCCCCGTTTCGCCTTACGGACGACGATCCGGCCGCCGCAGATCTTTCCGAAATCGAAGGTGTGGATGGGCTGGGCCGTGGCGAAGAGTACGTAATTCGAGACGTCGACGACATTGTTGATCGGCCGGAGGCCCATGGCCTCGATCCGGCGCTTCAGTCCATCGGGAGACGGGCCGACCGGAACGCCCCGGACGACGAGGCCGCAGTAACGGGGGCAAAGGCTTTCGTTCAAGATCTGGACGTCGGCGATCTCCGTCGTGGCCTGGGGCAGCTCGTCGAGCGGCCAGCTCTTCTCGTTGAGAGATATGCCGAGCATGGCCCCGATCTCCCGGGCAACGCCGAGGTGGCCGAGCGTGTCCGGCCGGTTGGCGTAGGTCTCGAGGTCGAGGACCGCGTCCCCGTCCCGCTCTTCGACCGTATCAGCGACGAGGCCGATCATGGTCAGCTTGTCGAGGAGCTCCCGGCGGGGGAGGTCCACCGGGACGAACTCGCGGATCCAATCCAGGCTGATCTTCATTTCGTCCCGAATTGCCTGAGGAACCTCAGGTCGTTCTCGTAGAAGTGGCGCATCTCGGTGATGCCGTAGGCGAACATGGCCGTCCGGTCTATGCCCAGCCCGAAGGCCCAGCCGGAATATTTTTCCGGGTCGATGTTGACGTTCTTGAGGACCTGGGGGTTGACCATGCCCGAACCGAGGATCTCTTTCCAGCCCGTCCCGCCGCAGACCCGGCAGGATGAGTTTTTACCGCCGCAGACGACGCACTCGATGTCGACCTCGGCCGAGGGCTCGGTGAAGGGGAAAAAGCTCGGCCGGAAGCGGACCTTTATCTTCTCCCCGAACAGGGCCCGGATGAAGTATTCGAGCGTCCCCTTGAGGTGGGCGAAGGTGGCGCCCTCGTCGACGACCAGGCCCTCGACCTGCATGAACATCGGCAGGTGCGTCGGGTCGGCCGTCTCCCGGCGGAAGACGCGGCCGGGGATGATGATCCGGATGGGCGGCTTTTTCTTCTCCATGACCCGGATCTGAACGGGCGATGTATGGGTTCGCAGAAGGAGGTCGTCCTTGATGTAGAGCGTGTCCCAGCTGTCCCGGGCCGGGTGATGGGGCGGGAAATTGAGGGCCTCGAAATTGTAGTAATCTGTCTCGATCTCCGGCCCCTCCTCGATGGCGAAGCCCATCCCGAGGAAGATGTTTTCGATCTCCTGCTGGAAGAGGACGAGTGGGTGGGGAGCCCCGACGTATTTTTTCCGGCCGGGGAGCGTCAAGTCCAAGGCCCGGACCGTGCGGCCGTCCGACCGGACCTTGCCCTCCAGGGCTTGAAGCCCCTCCTGGACGAAGGTCTTGAACGCGTTGACCTGCCGGCCCGCTTCGCGCTTGTCCTCCGCGGGCACGGTCTTGAGGTCTTCGAACAGCAGGGTGACCCGGCCCTTCTTCCGGCCCAGGAAGGCGGTCCGGAGCTCTTCGAGGGATTTCGCGTCGCCGACCTTGAGGGCCTCCGCCTCGAACGTTTTCCGGAGACCTTCGATCCGGTCCTTTAGATCCGCCATCTCCGGCAGCTAGGCCGCTGGTTCTTTCGCCTTGCGGGCCAGGTGGGCGAACGTTTCGGGGGCGTTGACGGCCAGTTCGGCCAGGATCTTGCGGTCCAGGGCGATGCCGAGGGTCTTCAGGCCCCGGATGAATCGGCTGTAGGAGGTCCCGTTGATGATGGCCGCCGCCTTGATCCGGACGATCCAGAGGCTGCGGAAATCCCGCTTTTTTGCCCGCCGATCGCGGTAGGCGTAAAGCAGGGACTTCTCGACCGCCTCCTTGGCCGTCCTGTAGTTGCGGCTCTTGGCGCCGAAGTATCCCTTGGCCAGGCCGAGGACTTTCCTCCGCCGGTCTCGTCTCTTGGTGCTGCGTTTTACGCGTGGCATGGTCGTCTCCTTGGGCGCGGGGCGCTGTTACATCTCGTACGGGAGCATGGTCTTGAGGGCTTTGCGGTCAGCCGGGCTGGCGACGGCCTTCTTGCCCAGGTGCCGCTTGCGCTTGGAGGCCTTCTTGGTCAGGATGTGGCTTTTATTCGCCTGGGCGTGGAGAAACTTTTTCTTCGCCGTGACCTTGAACCTCTTTTGGGCTCCCTTGTGGGTTTTTAACTTTGGCATCTTTTCCTCCTGATTTCGTAGGGACCAGCAGAGCGGAAACGGCCCAATCCTGCTTCCGGGCCGAACCATCCTGAGTCGCCATCTCCTTCACGTCGGCGAGGACCCTGTCGAGGACCTGATATCCGAGCTCCGGCTTCTGCTTTTCGCGGCCACGCAGCATGACGGTGATCTTGACCTTGTTGCCTTCCCCGAGGAAGCGCTTGACGTGATTCATCTTGAAGTCGTAGTCGTGGACGCTGATCTTGGGGCGGAACTTGATCTCCTTGATCTGGATCTGCTTCTGGTGCCTTTTGGCCTCGTGGTCCTTCTTATGCTGTTCGTACAGGAACTTGCCGTAGTCCGTGATCTTGCAGACGGGGGGCTGGGCCGTTGGCGCTATCTCGACGAGATCGAGGCCCCGCTCGCGGGCCATCTGAATGGCCTGGCTCGTGGGCAGGACGCCGAGGGCGTTTTTCTCCTCGTCGATGACCCGGACCTCCTTCGCTCCGATCATCTCGTTCGTCCGGTGGGGCTTGGCCTTGGCGACTGCAGGATAATAAGAGTGTCTCTTGAAAATGTCGGTCCTCCTCTAGAAATTCATCGTCAAGATTTTATTCTGATGGAATTCCTTGGCTTTTTCAAGGAAAAGGGCGACGTCCACTTCGCCCTTGTCCCCCTGGCCGTGGACGCGGAGGGAGGCGCTCCGGCGCTCGACCTCCTTGTCGCCGACGACCAGGATGAGCGGGATCTTCTGGACCTCCGCCTCGCGGATCTTCTTGCCGACCTTCTCCCGGCTGAGGTCGACCGCCGACCGCAGGCCGCTCGCCTGGAGCATCCGGTCGAGGGACCGGGCGTAGTCTTCGTGACGCTCGGCGATCGGCAGGACGACGGCCTGGACGGGAGCGAGCCAGAGGGGAAAGCTCCCGTTGTAGTGCTCGATAAGGACGCCGAAGAACCGCTCGAGCGAGCCGAGCAGGGCCCGGTGGACCATGTAGGGCCGGTGCTCCTTGCCGTCCTCGCCGACGAAGGTCATGTCGAAGCGTTCCGACATGTTGAAGTCGAACTGGATGGTCGTGCACTGCCAGAGCCGGCCGATGGCGTCCTTGATCTTGATGTCGATCTTGGGGCCGTAGAAGACCGCTTCGCCCTCCATCCGCTCGTAGGCGAGGCCCCGGGTCTCGAGGGCCTTGACGAGCGACGCCTCGGCCCGGCACCAGAGGTCGTCCGTACCGCAGTACTTGGCCGTGTTCTTCGGGTCGCGCACCGACAGCTCGATCGTGTTGTCGGTGAAGCCGAAATCGGCCAGGATGGAGACCGAGAAATCGAGGACCCGGAGGATCTCTTCTTCGATCTGCCCGGGGGTGCAGATGATGTGGGCGTCATCCTGGGTGAAGCCGCGGACGCGGAGCAGGCCGTGGAGAGTGCCGCTGCGCTCGTAGCGGTAGACGGTCCCGAGCTCCGCCCAGCGGAGGGGCAGGTCCCGGTACGAACGCATCCGGGACTTGTAGATCTGGATGTGGAAAGGGCAGTTCATCGGTTTCAGGTAGTAGGCCTGGTCGTCGATGTCCATCGGCGAATACATGCTGTCCTTGTAGAAGCCGAGGTGGCCCGAGGTCTGCCAGAGGGCCGCCCGCCCGATGTGGGGGGTGAACAGGATGTCGTAACCGCCGGCCCAATGGCGTTCCCGCCAGTGCTGCTCGATGACGGCCCGGACGCGCGCGCCCTTGGGATGCCAGAGGATGAGGCCGCCGCCAAGTTCGTCGTTTGTGCTGAAGAGGTCGAGCTCCGCGCCGAGCCGGCGGTGATCGCGCTTCTTGGCCTCTTCGAGCCGGCGCAGGTGATCTTCGAGCTCTTTCTTGGAGAAAGCGACCGTTCCGTAGATCCGCTGCATCTGCGGTCCCCGTTCGTCGCCCTTCCAGTAGGCCCCCGACAACGAGAGCAGCTTGACGTGCTGGAGGGCGCCGGTCGCGGGCACGTGAGGGCCGAGGCAGAAATCGGCGAACGGCCCCTGCCGGTAGACGGTCACGGTCGCCTCGCCTTTCTCCCGGATGAGCTCGACCTTGAGCTCCTGCTTCTTTTCCTCGAACATCCGGACGGCTTCTTCCTTGGCCAGGACGAGCCGCTCGACGGGGACGTTCTCCCGGGCGATCTCCTTCATCCGCTTTTCGATGGCTTCCAGGTCCTCGGGCGTGAAGGCCTTCTCCCGGAGGAAGTCGTAATAGTAGCCGGTTTCGACGGCCGGGCCGATGCCGGTCTTGGTCTCGGGGTAGAGATCCAGGACGGCATGCGCCAGGAGGTGCGCGGCGCTGTGCCTCAGAACGTCGATTGTCAAACCGATTTCTTCACTCATTCTCTATGACCATAGTGGTTCACAAGGGCGGGCGATTCAATTCCCGCCGGTCCGACGGCCCCTTGAATTCTGACCGCTTGATTCTCGTGGTAGGCGCGGAGGGGATTGAACCCACGGCCTCTTCCGTGTCAGGGAAGCGCTCTCCCACTGAGCTACGCGCCTAACTTTCGCTTTTTAAGGCTGTTATATATTATGGAAATCGGGGGAAACTGTCAATACGCCGCGTCCCTTAAGGGACGCGGAAAAACCCGGGACATAACCCTTTTCTCTTGAAAAGGGATTGTGTCCCACGGTTTTTTCCTGGGCGTTCCCCGCAACCTCTTCTTTCTGTTATAATCAACCCGGAAAGTCGCCATGATCGGCATCCTCTCCGATTCCCACGACAACCTGACCCGAGTTCGTGAGGCTGTCCGCCTTTTCAACGACGCCGGCTGCGACCTGGTCATCCACGCCGGCGATTTCGTCGCCCCCTTCACGGTCGATGAGCTCCGAAACCTCCGGGCCCCGGTCAAAGGGGTCTTCGGCAACTGCGACGGCGAGAGGGCCGGCCTGGCCAAGGCCTTCGAGGGGCTGGGTGAGCTCCGGGAGGCGCCATTGAAATTCTCCCACACCGGCCTCCGTTTCCTCGTCTGCCATCTCGACACGCCCGTCGACCGGCATCGCGCTTCCAAGGCATACGACGTCGTCGTCTTCGGGCACACCCACAAGCCGCTGGCCGAGCGCCGGGACGGGGTCCTTCTCGTCAACCCCGGAGAAGCGGGCGGCTGGCTCAGGGGCAAGAGCACGGTCGCCCTCCTCGACCCGGCCGCCCTGACCGTCGAAATCATCACCCTCTAGAGGTTCGCCATGACCCACCCCGTCAACCGCCGCCAGAAACCCGCCTGGCAGAAGGTCCGCCGGCCCCCGACCCCACCCCGTCAGGGCGGCTTCCTGAAGCGCGCCCCCGGCCGCAAGATCTCCCCTCCTCCAGAGGGAAATAAGAGAAGAGGGACAGTCCCCTCAACCAGGGGACAGTCCCTAATCAAAGAAAGGGGACATGTACCGCTTCTCTCGAAGCGGTACATGTCCCCTTTCCCGCCGGCGCCTTCCTAAATCTGGGGCCGAGGAGTTGGTCGGCCAGGATCCACGTCACCCAAGGACGTTCCCCTAAAAGGCCGTCGAACACAGGGGCTGAGGGTGTCGTCAGAGAGAGCGGCGGGGAGCGAAGTCTTCGAAGCGACCAGCAGAATTGTAGCTGAGTACCCGGAGCTACAATTCTGGTAAATATCTGAAAAGAAATTTCTTTCCTGGACTTGCTCAAGATATTTCCTAGAAGTGTGGCTCCGAGTCACTCTGCCGCACTTCTATCGGTCGCTCCCAAGAGTCCGCTCCCTGCCGCTCCTCCCATCGGATCCGGACCGGGAAGGCGTTAAGAATCACCGCAGCGAACGGAGACGATGCCCGAGGCCCCCAGACGGCCGACGGCGAGAGCCCCCCGGGCGATATGGCGAGGATTCCTGCCAGCCGGTAACCTCGGCCCTCCTTATTGATTTAAATCCCTTAGTGGGCTATACTTATCCTTCTTTTCGGACAATTGAAGATCGGATAATTGAGAACGGAGAAGTTTTTCCAAAAAGATAGGAGAACGTATCATGAAAAAGGTCATCATCATGGGCGCAGCCGGTCGCGACTTCCACAACTTCAACACCTATTTCCGGGACAACAAGGACTACCGGGTGGTCGCCTTCACGGCGACGCAGATCCCCGATATCGAGGGGCGCAAGTACCCCGCGGCGCTGGCCGGGAAGCTCTATCCCAAGGGTATCCCGATCCACGCCGAGGCGGAGCTCAACGACCTCATCGCCGCCCACAAGGTCGACGACGTCCACTTCGCCTACAGCGACGTCTCCCACGAATACGTCATGCAGAAGGCCTCCCAGGTCATGGCCGCCGGGGCCAACTTCGTCCTCCTGGGCCCGAACGACACGATGATCAAGAGCCGCAAGCCCGTCATTTCCGTCTGCGCCGTGCGGACGGGCTCGGGCAAGAGCCAGACGAGCCGCAAGGTGGCCGAGATCCTCCAGAAGAAGGGCCGCAAAGTCGCCGCCATCCGCCATCCCATGCCCTACGGCGACCTGGTCAAGCAGAAGGTCCAGCGCTTCGCCGATTACGCCGACCTCGACAAGCACGAGTGTACGATCGAAGAGCGCGAGGAGTACGAGCCCCACATCGACAAGGGCATCATCGTCTACGCCGGCGTCGACTACGGGGCTATTCTCCGTCAGGCCGAGAACGAGGCCGACGTCATCCTCTGGGACGGCGGCAACAACGATTTCTCCTTCTATAGGTCCGACCTCGAAATCGTCGTCGCCGACCCCCACCGGGCCGGCCACGAGCTCCGCTACCATCCCGGCGAAACGAATTTCCGCCGGGCCCAGGTCATCGTCATCAACAAGATGGACACGGCCAAGCAGGAGGACATCGACCTCGTCCTGGCCAATATCAAAAGGATCAACCCCAAGGCGACCGTCGTCCGGGCCAACTCGCCGACCATCGTCGAGGACGGCGGCCGGATCACGGGCAAGCGCGTCCTCGTCATCGAGGACGGCCCGACCTTGACCCACGGCGGGATGAAGTACGGGGCCGGTATCGTCGCCGCCAGGAAGTATGGCGCGGCCGAGATCATCGACCCCCGTCCCTTCGCCGTCGGCACGATCAAGAAGACCTTCGAGAAGTACAACCACCTCGACAACGTCCTGCCGGCCATGGGCTACGGCGAGAAGCAGACCCGCGAGCTGGCCAAGACGATCGAGGCCATCGACTGCGACCTCGTCGTCAGCGCGACGCCGATCGACATCACCCGCGTCATCAAGGTCGGGAAGCCCATCCTCCGCGTCGGCTACGAGCTCGAGGAGATCGGCAAGCCCACGCTCAAGGACCTGCTCAAGAAGTTCTGAGGATCGATGAGACCAAAAATCGCCCTCGTCGCTTTCGGCGGCAACGCCATGCTCCCCGACGACCAGAGAGGTCTGCAAGCCGAGCAGATGCGGAACGCTCAGAAGGCGGCCGAGCTCATGGTCCACATCGTCCGCAAGGGCTACGAGCTCATCATCGTCCACGGCAACGGGCCCCAGGTCGGCAACCTGCTCATCCAGATGGAAGAGGCGGCCAACAAGATCCCTCCCTATTCGCTCGACGTCTGCGACGCCATGACCGAGGGCAGCATGGGCTACATGCTCGAAAGGGCGATCATCAACGAACTCCGCCGGCACTCGATCGACAAGGAGGTCGCCTCCCTCATCACCCAGGTCGTCGTCGACAAGGACGACCCCGCCTTCGGGAAGCCGACCAAACCCGTCGGGCCTTTCTACTCGAAATACCGGGCCCAGATGCTCACCCGGGAGAAGAAGTGGACGATGGTCGAGGATTCCGGCCGCGGCTACCGCAAGGTCGTCGCCTCGCCCAAACCCATCGACGTCGTCCCCAACGGGATCATCCGCGAGCTCGTCGAAGCCGGCCGGGTCGTCATCGCGGCCGGCGGCGGCGGCATCCCGGTCATCATCAACGGCAACGGCCTCTTCGAGGGCGTCGAGGCCGTCATCGACAAGGACTACGCCGCGAGCCTGCTCGCCCGCGAGGTCAAGGTCGACCTGTTCGTCATCCTGACCGCCATCGAGCGCGTCTTCATCAATTTCGGCAAGCCCGACCAGGCGGAGGCCCCGGTGCTGACCGTGGACGAGGCCAAGAAGCACCTGGCGGACGGCCAGTTCCCCCCAGGATCGATGGGGCCCAAGATCCGGGCCGCCGTCGAGTACATCGAGGCCGGCGGCCGGGAGGTCCTCATCACCAAGGACTCCCATCTCAAGGCCGCCATGCTCAACCGCTCGGGGACCCGGATCATCGCTTCACGCTAGGAGGAGCCGCAATGAAGAAAGATTTCCTGTCGATACGCGACCTGAGCATCTACGAATTCAGCCAGCTGCTCGACCGCGCGGCGGAGGTGAAGAAGCACCCGCACAAGTACCGCCGGGCGCTCGAACACCGGATCTTGGCCATGATCTTCCAGAAGCCCTCCTTGAGGACCCGCATGACCTTCGAAGCGGGCATGCTCCAGCTCGGCGGCGAGGCCATCTACCTCGCCCCATCGGACATCCAGATGGGCAGCCGCGAAGGCGCCTACGACATCGGCAAGAACCTCGAGCGCTGGGTCGACGGGATCATGCTCCGGACGTTCGGGCACCAGATCGCCGTCGATCTCGCCGCCAGCACGAAGATCCCGGTCATCAACGCCTTGACCGATCTCTCCCACCCCTGCCAGGCGATGGCCGATTTCCTGACCCTGCGAGAGCACAAGGGCTCCCTAGCCAACCTCAAGCTGGCCTATATCGGCGACGGCAACAACGTCTGCCACAGCCTGATGTTGGCCGCCGCCCGGGCCGGGACGAAGATGGCCGTGGGGACGCCCGCCGGTTACGAGCCGAAGCCCGAAATGGTCCAGGCGGCCCGGGAGGACGGCAAGGACACCGGCTTCGCTCTGACCCTGACGAACTCGGCCGAGGAGGCCGCCGGCGGGGCCGACGCCGTCTACACCGACGTCTGGGCGTCCATGGGCCAGGAGGCGGAAAAGGAGAAACGGGCCTGCCTCTTCGCCCCGTACCAGGTCAACGCCCGCCTCATGTCCCACGCCAAGAACGGTGCCGTCTTCATGCACTGCCTGCCGGCCCACCGCGGCGACGAGGTCACCGACGAGGTCATCGACGCGCCGACCTCCGTCGTCTACGATCAGGCCGAGAACCGGCTCCACGCCCAAAAGGCCATCCTCCTCGCGCTGATGGGGAAAAAAGACTGAACATGAACAGCGAAATGATCACCCTCACCACGGTGTCCGCAGAGGACATCGCCCTCGTCGAGCGGGAGCTCGAACGGACGCCCCAGCCCCAGTCGACGCACTCGCTCGCCGGAAAGCTGGCCTTCGAGAAGACGGCCACGGAGCGGACGCAGGACGTCAAGAAGTACGACCCCTACTCCCACTACGAGGTGGGCGACTTCATCGAAAAGGACTACAACGAGCCCCTGACCGTGGGCAGCAAGGCCGTCGAGCACTTCGAGGGCCGGGTCATCCTGAAGGTCGTCGCCAAGACGTATTCCAAGCATTTCAACTGCGAGATGCTCGATCTCGACTACCCCGGCGGCGGCGTCTTCCGGAAATACGTCGATTACATGAAAAAGACCAGGACCCAGGTTCTGCTCCCCGCGAGCCTCGAAGGCCGGAACCAGGCCGCCGAGATCATGGCCAAGGGAGACGACCCGCGGCTGACCGAGCTGCCCATGACCGAGCGCGACCTCAAGACGCTCGAGAAGAACCTCCGCGCGGCCCTGGCCAAGAACCCCAAAGTCTTCAGCTGGAACGACCTCTGGCAGCTTTCGGCGAAGCGCGTGGATATTCTTGCCGAGAAGGTCCAGGAGATCGAAAACGAGTTCGTCGAAACCCGGCGCTCGGCCGCGACGGAAGATCTTGTCAAAAAATATTTCGGCCTGGAAGCGTCGAGCGACCTCTTCGACCTCACCTGCCTGAGCCTCTCCGCACTCCTCGAGAAGAAATTCAAGAAGGACTTCATCCTCCTGGCCGAATCCGGCTGGGGCAAGTGGCACCTCAAGTCGATCCTCAACGCCCTGCCCGAAAACCTCCCCCTGGCCGCCCCGATGGCCAAGGTCCCCGAGCTCGAGGAGGTCGAGAAGCCCGAGATGAGCATCGTCCAGGCCTTCCCGATCAAGATCTACCTCACCTGGCGCGAGATCCTTTCGGGCGGCGTCAAGGTCCCCCGCAGCTTGAACAAGGAGCTCTCCCACGCCCGGGAGTACACGTTCACGGACCCCGAGGAAGGGAAGTCCTACACGCTCTATTACTACCCGAATCAGAACTTCTTCCTGGGGCTCCAGGATTTCTACGCCCAGTACAACGTCCCCCAGGGGACGAGCTTGACCCTCGAAAAAACCGGCCCCAACGCCTTCAAGTTCTGGATCAAGAAATCGAAGAAGAAGATGTCCGTCGCCCGCCTGGCCTACGACGCCGAAAAGGACGAGTTCCGCAACGCGGGCGAGGAGGTCTACACCTACGCCGAGCCCAACAAGATCATCTACATCGAACGCGAGACGCTGGCCCGGATCCTGCCGCTCACCGCGACACGCGAGGGCCTCGATCTCAAGGAACTCGTCGTCCCCATCTTCAAGGACCCCGCCCTGGCCACATCCGCGCATTCCCTCCATTTCCTGCGGGTCTACCACCTCGTCGACGTCATCCGCCAAACGAACCAGGAGGATGTGGAATTCACCCTCCTGAACTCGCCGGAATTCTCCAAGTCCGATAAGAAAAAGGGCGTCTTTACGTATCACGAGCCCTACGTCCCGAAAGAGGAGGCGCCGTTCGAGGCCGCCTTCCCCGAAACCTACGCCGAACCCGAGGCCGAAGCCATCACGCCCGAGGAAGCGGCCCTCGATGCCGTAGCCGAAGAGCTGCGGGGAGCCGCGGCCGCCGCGAAAGAGGTCCCCAAGGAACGCCTGAGGGGGCCCACTCCCCCGCCCGACCCCGACGCCCCCCAGAAGAAGGAAAAGGTCTTCAAGAAGAAGAAGCTTATGTCCGAGGGCGAGAAGGGCCAGGGCCCGAAGAAAAGCGAACGCCGGGTCATCGAAGAGAAGCTCGTCGAGGAAGAATCGGTCCAGGAAGCCCTGGCCGCCGTCAAGGAAAAAGCGGAAGAGGGCCTCGAGCAGCGGGCCAAAGAAAAGAAAGAGGAGTTCAAGCCGGCCCCGAAAGAGCAGCCCAAGTTCGGCATCTTCGGTGACCTGCTCAAGACCGCCCTCAAGAAAAAAGAAGACCCGAAGCCCGAGGACGAGACGAAATAAAGAGGTTCATCTCCCGATATCGTGTAACTCCGCTATTCGGCTAGGCGACGGATATCGCCCCTAGCCCCCCGGCCCCCCAGGGGACCTGTCCCGACGGTCCCCCCGCCTTCGGCGGGTCCCCCTCCGCTACGGGGGTCTTCGGGGCGACATCCATCACCGCCTCACGATGGACTTCCCCGCAATCGGGAGATGAACCAGTCATTAAGAGACGAGGATTAGGACTGCATGGGGATCAAAGGATGTCTCTTACAGAACCTTTTCGTCTCGTTATCCCCATGCTG
>CAZGJS010000013.1:0-104879 GCA_964525875.1 uncultured Eubacteriales bacterium | reverse complement strand
CTCTCAGTATCGCATATTCCGATTGCCGCGGGGAGGGGATTCGTGCAACAGGCTCCTTAGCAACATGGTTTGCTGAGGCAGTTCGCAAAGAGCTAGCCGAAATTGAGCATGGTGGAGGTGTCCAATCTTACGAGGTTCTTTCTGGCAGCCTCCTTCAGACGATAGGCACTGCCACGGCTATCTTCCAATTCATTATCGCGGACGGCACTCGAATCCCTGAAGACGCCAGCGGGCACTTAAAAACAAACGATGCCGATTACGCGGTGTCTGTCCTCCGTCAAGTCGGGGATCGCATCGATTTGCAGTTGGAGGGGATAGGACAGCTTCCTGATTTTGTCCCGCGTGGAATGCTCCTTGTTGACGATACCGCTTTGTTACGCAGGCTGGCGGAAACGCTCGAATGGATTGCAGTCAATCCGGCGGGAGTCAGCCCACTTGCGGTCACGATTTTTCATCCACACCTTGCTAATTCCGGGAATGCCACTGTAAGCCCCGACTTGACTCTTCGATACATGAAAGACGATCAGGAGAAGCTTCGCGTCATCAGTCAGGCTTGCGGGTCGTCCCTGACATACATTTGGGGACCTCCCGGCACCGGAAAGACGCACCTTATAGCCGAATTGATTGCTGAGCTCTTAAAACGCGGTGAGCGCATCTTGGTATCAAGCCACACTCATGCCGCTGTTGATCAGGTCATCTACGCCAGCGTCAAAGAGACAGGCCCGCTTGCCGTGAGCCCCCTGGTATCCGAGGGGAAGATTATTCGGATAGGCCAGACGCTTGACAGACGTGTTCCTGATAGCATCCGCTTGGTCAAAGTTTTAGAGGCCAAAGCGCAGGATATGCAAGCCAGGATTCTGGAGCTTGAGGAGCAGGTCGAACCGCTCTCCGGTCGACTAACCGCATGCCAGGAGCGCGTTGCGCTTTGGGAGCAGATCGTCCTTATAGCAAGCAAACTCGAAGAAAGCAGAGCGGCTGTAATGGACGCAGAAATCGTGCATAGACGGGCACAGTCGGTCATAGATGAATCTTCCAGAACGATCCTTCAACGCCACGAGGATTTAGATCGTGCGCAAAGAGCGTGGTTCTTCCGAGAATCCAAGGTGCAGCGTGCTAGGGGGGCGTTGCGGGCCGCCGAGGCAGATGCCAAGGCAGCTGAACTTCGACTTCGAAATGCTGAAACCAATAGGGCGGCCGGACAAATCAGGGTGAATGCGCTTGAGGACGCATTGGTTGAAGCCGGCGCGGCGCTAAGTGGAGTGCCCGAGTTGCAGGACTTAAATGCGGAGCAAGCATCCCTTGAGGCTCAAATCCAGCCGATCTTGGACGAAATATCCAACCTCAACGATAAAATAGCTCAGCTTCAGCACGAAATTATATCCGACGCTAGAGTAATCTTTTGCACACTCACCAAAAACTACATGGGGAAGGATCTAGACGGTCAAGAATTTGACGCGGTTATAGCCGATGAGATTTCGATGGCTTTGCCTCCCCTGCTTTTCCTTGCTGCTAGACGCGCCAAATCAAGAGTGGTTCTAGCAGGCGATTTCTTGCAATTGCCACCCATTATCCGTAGCGACGCGGCGATCAGCAACGAAAGGCTCCGAGAGGACGCATTTCATCTATCGGGCATTGTCATCGGACAAAGGCCGGTTAAAGATAGCCAGATCCTGACAAGCCTGACGACACAACGCCGGATGGCGCAACCCATCGCCGAGGCGGCGCGCCACTTAGCATATGAGGGCGCGGGACTCCACCTTCGGGACCACCCTTGTCTTCGGGACCGGCCGATTCTCAGCTGGCTGGATTTCTTGCCGGCGAATCCTTTGGTTATCGTTGATACCTCTGACCTCCATTGCTGGAGTGGTAAACAACCTGGAACTCTTAGCCGATTCAACTTCTACTCGGCAAATCTTGCCATCGAGTTGGCTGGGATGGCCGCCGCCGGGCTTCCGGCGCCTCAGGAAGATGAAATGCCCATTGGAATTGTAACTCCCTATGCTGCTCAGCGCAGACTGCTGATGCGACAAGTCCAGGCCCTGGCGCTCAACAAATGGGTAACTGCAGGGACTGTGCATACCTTCCAGGGCGCGGAAGCGGATCTTATCATCTTTGATTCCGTGCTTGACGAGCCGCACTGGTCCTCCCGGATGACAAATCCTGGTAGCCTCAATGACGTTTTGAGAGACCTAAACGTTGCTGTCACCAGGGCCAAGCATAAATTGATATTTATAGGTTCCTCTGAGTGGCTAAATCAGCATGCGCGTCCCGCGAGTGCGTTGGGACGCCTCTGGGCCTTCCTCAAGGACAAGGCTGAATTGATATCGGCAGTCGAGTTCGTAGGGCAGGGCTTTGCACAGCGAGTCCTGGGAGTCCGCGGTGACACTTCTTGGAATGTGCCGGAGAGCCCTAAGAGCGGGCAGCCAGTGCACGAAATACTGGACGAAAGCTCATTCTTTGGTCGCTTTATCCAGGATCTCCAGTCGGCACGAAGAAGCATTTTTGGCCTCGTCCCCTTCTTCGGAGAATACCGGTGGCCTAGGATAGAACCTTACTTTAGAGCGGCTCTGGAAAGAGGGGTAGAAGTAACCCTTGTAACGCCCCCAATCGTTGAAGCTGAAAACCCATCATACGTAGAGCAGGCCATCCAGACACTCCGCGACATCGGAGCGGTAGTGATCGCATCTTCCGGACTGCATGGAAAAGACATCGTCATTGATGAACATGTCCTTTACACCGGGAGCCTCAACTGGGCGAGCCATAGAGGACGGGCTGAGATCATGCACAGGACCGAGGACTCAGCAGTCGCGAAGTTAGTAGTAGATTTCGTACAGGCGAAGCATATCCGAAACGCCACGGTACTTAGTGACGGAAAACCGCGAAAATGCCCTGACTGCGGCGGGCCAACGCACGTTGTCAACCAGCGAATTCAGCCCCGCTTTGATTTTCGACAGCCACTGAAGATAGGCTGCGTACGGTACCAAGAGACCGGCTGTAAATACTTGCGGGATCTCGATGAGCGACCTCCATGCACGACGCCGCCCCTGTGTCAAAGAGATGGTCGAACTAGATACCGCCGGGTACGCCGAGGCCGTGGCGAAGTTTGGCAGTGCCCGAAACATCCCAAAGAGTGCCCGACGGAAAAGGTAGTGCCCGGAGACCGAGACTAACCAGTTTTGGACTGAAACTGTGTGAGCCGGACATTTACCTCCTTTGGCTAAACAACACACGCCAGGGGCCCTTTTCCCAGCAATCGCTGTTACCCCTTACTCCCCCATAGGGGGGGGGGCGGTTTTCTGGCGGATACGGCTGCAGCGCCCACTTGAGCGGCAAGAACGGACATGTTTTGGGTGGGTCGCGGATACCCCAGGCTTTTCGGCTCTTGAAGATATCGGCCGCTGGCCCCAAAGCGTAGAAGGCTTGAATATCTCACTTCAGGGGTGATACAGTGAACGGGGTTGGATAATCGTGATGGCTCTGGACACTGATCCCATCCTGACACAAGCATACCGTAACTTCTTCAGTTCGGCGCTAGCGCTACTTCGGGCCGACCACGCAACATCTGGGAAGGTCGAAGGCAAGAGCGTTCTCGTGCCTACATTTACGGACATCCGTGATACTGAAACATCGTTCGGAATCTCACAGACTTATGCGGTCAAGGTCATTCCAGATCTGACAAGATTCGTCCTAAATAGCTCTGAGAAGATCAAGAGCTTGCCTGAGTTAGGAAAAGGCATGGAGGTCCTCCGCAACTTCGTCGAAGTCGATAAGTACGCTGGCATCGACCAGCGCTATTTCTTGGACCCTCTTATCGATCTGGCCCGCTCGGTCAAAGGTTTCGATGCCCCCATATTGGTTTTGGAGGAGAAGGTACGAGAGGTAGTGAATTGCATCCAGAGGGGGACATTCATTGTAGAAGCATTAGCTGTTCTCGACGGATTCTCTAGCGAATCTGCCCGCATACAGTTGAGCGATTCTTGCTGGATCAGGAAACTTGATCTCGAAAGTGCCATCAACTTTTGGGAAGAAGACGGGCAGCGCGCCCGTGATGGGAATTCTTTGTCGCCCGCCGAGTATCTGCTCCAAACCACGATGTCGGCAAACATTTCAAATCATGGCAAAGAACATTTCACTATCCGCGAAAAGTTGAAGCAAGCGCTTTTCGTCTTACGGCTGCTGAAGAGAGGCAAGGTCCAGCTGAAGGACGTTTCGATCAGACATCTTACCTGGGCGCCAGTCTATGAACCCAGACAGAGACTGACGCGGGTTTTTGTCTTACCGCGCCAATATCGATTGTCCCAGGCGGAGGCTGATGCCCTCGCGGAGCACTGGAGCAAGTACGCCGCACTCTTCGATAGCCAGGAACAGCGCGAGCGGTTGGCCGTCAGTCGCTTTTGCAGCAGCAGCGGTCGAGAATTACCTCACGACAAAATCATTGATTGTTTTATCGGCCTCGAAGCTCTATTGATCGAAGATGATAGGGAGCTCGGCTATAAGCTGAGTCTACGGACGGCCAATCTTCTCGGCCTGAACAGGGACGATCGACAAAAGATATTCTCCGAGATCAAAGCGGGGTATAACCTCAGAAGCAAGATCGTCCACGGCAAAGATCCCGGCAAGAGCGTTCCCCTCTCTACAAGCACGCGTCCTGTAAGCATCGACCAGTTCGCCGAGGACTTGGAGCGATATTTCGCACGAGTCCTCATGCGGTCGGCAGACTTGAGGGTAGAAAGCCCTGAGCTAAATATGATCGAGCATCTCGACCGTATGGCACTCTCAACATGAATCGAGGTTTCTTCTGGATATTGTGCAAGGTTCTGAATAAGAGAATTTCGTTTTGTGGGCGATGTATAGATAGGGACTGACATCTAATAATGCAAGCACAAGGCAACGTTTCATCTCCAAGGGAATAAATCATGGCGATAATCGCTTGCTTGGGCTGGGGATCGTTAATATGGGACCCGCGGGAACTCCCGATCCAACGTTGCTGGTTTGAGGACGGCCCTTTTGTGCGGGTAGAGTTTGTACGTCAGTCGATTGATGGACGGATAACTCTGGCATTAGAGGGGTCTGCTTCGCCCGTCCGCTCTCTGTGGGCAGTTATGGATACCCCTGACTTAGCATCGGCAAGAGAAGCGCTGCGCCAGCGAGAGGGTATTTCGAGGGATGACTCAAAATCGATTGGAGATTGGTCTTTGGGTGCTTCAGCTCCGGTGCCAATTCTTGAGCTTGCCAAATGGGTAGAGAGCAACGGAATACAACATGTTGTTTGGACCGCTCTGCCGCCAAAGTTTGATGGTAAGAATGAGACGCCAACCAGTGATCAAATTCTCCGTTACCTCAGTACTTTGACCGGTGCAAGACGTGATTTAGCAGAACGCTACATTCGACATACGCCCTGCCAAATAGATACCGCATACCGCCGAAGGATTGAGGCTGCTTTTCAATGGACACCTCTTATTTCAAAGCTATAGAGGGTGATTGACTGATCTCCCTACTTCCCCCACAGGGGGAGGCGCTGTTTTCTGCGGAATATGATGGCAGGGCGTGCAATCGCATCGGTCTCTTGCTCTGCTTGACGGACGGTTGTAGAATCAGGTCCATCACTTCTCGCTCGGCCCCTTAGCCATGACACTCATCCTTGCGCTGGTCAATTCCGAGAATGCCATCATCGCCTCGGATCGACGACTCGTAGGGCCTAACGGGCTCCAGGAGGATGAATCAAACAAGGCGGGTTATCTTGTATGCCGTGATGCGCGACTTGGTTTTGCTTTTACAGGCCTCGCAGAGTGTGAAGGTTTTCAGACGAAGTTCTGGCTGCCAGAAACCCTAACAAAATCGGCTGAACATGATGGCCTTATGGAGCCACTTATTGGACGATTTCGGCAGCACGCCAGTGAGAAGTTCGCTAGCTTGAGGGGTTTAAGTGCCCGGGACAAACGATTGACCGTGATCCTGGCTGGGTACTCCTATGCGGACGGGACACCGCGCGCCTATGTTTGGCGGATTAGTAATTTCGAGGATGGATTAGATGGCACCGAGCTGCCCGAAGCTCAGGATGAATTCGTAGTTCACGTTTGGCGTGATGCTCGATTGTTAGGAAACGCTCCGGCTGATTTTGTCCTGTCATCTGGGACCGTCGCTGGAATCCCTCCAGAGTCAATTCAAGACCTGCGCTCTCTTGTTCGGGCTTGTAAGCCCTCTGTCGGCCTTGTCGGCAAGGCAGTGGCCGTAATTCGAGAGACCGCCGCAGCTCCTGCCTCGCATGGGGTTGTGGGCACACAGTGTTCTTCGATTGTTATCCCGAGTGACCGTAAAAAGGGCGCGGAAGCCCAGTACCATTCAGGGCACCCAACTCCCGACACCTACGGACCTGCGTACGTTAACGCGCTTGGCGGAAAAGACGGCACCTTCTGTACCGCCGGTTTCGAGCTGAAGGCACTAGAGGGGCCGGGCAGGACCCCTGCTCTTCGTATCCCTAGAGTGGGTAGAAACCGGCTGTGCCCGTGTGGAAGCGGGCGTAAGTTCAAGAAGTGTCACGGACGATGATCACGGCTGTTCTCGTCGCGCCAAGTAGAATTGAGTTACCGCACTATCCTTGCTGAGCATGAACCCAGTGCTCAAAGCTTTTGCATAGCTCGCCAACTGTATGCTGTGATAATTTTGCAAATAGAGAAAGGATCGACGTGGGCGTCAATTGGGAAATAATCGGCTGTATCTCCCTGAGCTTCATAACCGCCTGACTGTCGAATCCGTCCAGTTCCCGGTAGAGTGCGTGGGCCCGCTCAAACTTTTCCTCTCCTGATTCGTCCCAACATCTCTTCGAATTCGGGCAGCCCGAAACGACTCTAAAACTGGTCCGCATAAAAAGAGCCGCAAAGTGCGTGGCCAATCCCTCTTCGAGAACACTCACCTCTGCTCTAGAAACCGGGGAGAGCAAATGAATGGCCTCGTGAGCCAATTGATAGCAGAGACGATCGCACTCCGTCCTATTCTTTTCGTCGATCAGCACAATGACATCTTTTCCCTCAATACGTATCTGCGGAATCTCGATTCCCGGCTCGAACTTGACTCCGCGGATTCTGAAGTCAGGAATCTGAGGGCCATAGCCTTTCTCGGCAATTCGAAGAATCATTTCTAAAATCTGATCGGCACGCTGCTTTTCTATCTTTGCCATCGGACTGACCTAGCGGAATACTATGCCTCTCGTGTCACCCTTCTTTTTTTCATCTGCATTGTCCCTCGTGCCGTTGAATGCCTTCGTATTCCTCTAGCGCCCTAGCCACAGCCGGAGACAACCTACTTGGCTCGGCGACGCTCACGAGTTGGCGAAGGATGGGCACGATCTCGTCTGCGATGCCGATGAAACCCCAATTCTTTTCGGGCGGCCGACCGGCAATCCGTTCTGTAGTGAGATGGACCATTTCCCTACTTGCCCTTCCCCAGGCCCTCTTGAGGGCTTCGCTCTTGGCTGGCCGAGTCGCCTTCCAGGTTTCCGGTTGGCAGAACTGGGCCGCGATGACATGCTCATCCTTAGGCACGTCCAGGAAGATGAATTCGAGGAGGTTTCGAAGGTGGAGGACAAATCCTTCGATTAAGGTGTTTCTGAGCCACAAGGCATCTTCGGGGGTCGGCGTGGTGACGGTCATAGTGCGTCTGGCAAGCATAATCGCTAGCCAGAAGAACATCTTGACCTCGTAAAAAACATGCTCTCCTGAATAGGCAAGGAGTTCTTCATCGCTCAACGACTTGGACATTGCTCACCTCAACCTCGGTCAGGGTTCAATTATAGCCAAAACGACCTGCGGGTCCAGCAACCGGAAAAGCCGGATGGCCCGGGCGCGTCGTGTGATCGCCCTCCCTCTCTGAGACCATTGTGCTCAAATTGTGCTCGCCGGAAGCGTAAAACGGCCTAATTCGGTGGAAAATTGTGACCGCTCGACGTGCGCTTGGGCATGGGCTAATTTGTTTATTTTTCGGGGAAACGGAGGGCGTGCCTGAGGGGATTCGAACCCCCGACCTGCTGATTACGAATCAGCAGTCTATATGAGAGGCATTGGATTGCATTGTCGAGTTTTTGTCGTGTCCAAATTCGTTTATTTAATCTTTATTCTCAGATTCATGGAAGGGTTCGCATAGTTTGCGACTGTGTCGCCATCAAATTCAATCCAAGATAGACCATAGTTCCAAATACTCCCGTTGACACTTGTGGGTGTTCCCTGAACTGCCAAGACTTCGTCTTTTGTCGAGCCTATCGTGAAATGTCCGGCTGTTTGAACAGAATCTACGCCTGACTTCGACATCATACTTATTTTTAAGTTTAGGGCCCGGTTCGAATAGTATGTAACCCTGTCGCCGACGAAGGAAATCCAAGAAAGACCATAATGCCAGATATTTCCCTCTATTCTGCTGGGCGTTCCCTGGACCGCCTGTACTTCGTCTTTTGTCGAGCCGACCGTGAAATACCCATTGGTTGGCTTCGCCGTAGGAGGCGTAATATCCTCCCCAGTTTCAGTGCGTTTGTTAGTCCCTTTATCAACCGTCGGATCTGATGCCTTAGATGTGGTCGTTTTGCGGCGTAAAGGCCCGGAAATTCGGGCTGGTTCGGCTGCGTCGATTATGAGTTCTTGCCCTACACGAACAATATCTGAACTCAGGCCATTCGAAGTTTTTATTGCATCTACAGTAGTCTTAAAAGCGTTTGCTATAAGAGTCAGCGTATCGCCCTCTTGAACTGTATAAGCGCTCCTAAAGGTCACTTGTGGGGGTGTAGCCCTCAAAGTATCAACAGCGCTTGGGACCTTCGGCTGCCACGTGAGCGACCCCCTCCCTATTGTCTGGCTCTCGCGATTATTGTTATCACCGACCCAAACATATAAGGCGATGACGGCAGTCGCCGCAGCGATCCACCCCCAATACTTTTTTATCCTGTCACGCTCTGGGTTCCAAGACCGCGATGGCCCTTTGCTGCTCTCGGCCTCCTGCCTTGGTGGCGCTTCTCTTGACTGGCTGCTCGATGGACCAGATGAGGGTCGCGGTCTTGGCGGCGGCTCATATGAGCGAGTTCGCTCAGAATACTGAGCACCCTGTCGATAGTCTTTTAGCCGTTCATCCCAAAATTGCCATTAGAGATTTTTTAGCCCGGGGTTTAGCGGTTTTAGAGCCTCGGTGGCAGACAGTGACCGGCCGCCCTCCGAAAAGGTAGCCGCGATCCGGACGTTTTCCGCGAGTTCATCTTCAGGCCGGTTTTGAGCGCAGGCTTCCCCGTTGGCGGGTCTCGTCGCTCAAGATCTTAAGGGGAAGGGCCGAGCCGTGAGTTAGCGGAATGCTACGACCCGCCGGCGGAGCTCGACCAAGACTGAAAACTTTTCCAAGCTCGCCGCCAGCCGGAGGATCAAGCCTCGTCCATGCCGGATAAGCCGCCCGGCCACTTGGATCAACTGCCAGCGCAGCGTGGCAACCGTCTTCGACTTCCACTCCGGGTCCAGGAAAAGAAGCTTCATCCCCTGGACCAGGTTCGAGGCCAGCACCCCGAGTGCGAACCACAGGGCGTTGGCCCGAAAATCCCTGCTCGTCATCTGCTCCATCCCGAACCCGAGCTTCAGCTCCTTGATGGAGTTCTCGACCTGGCCTCTCTTGTTGTGGAACCAAACAACTTCCGAGGCCGAAAGCTCATCCCGGTTGGTGGCGACCACATAGTGACGATAGCCGTTGGGTTCGAAGAGGTTGAGCTGGGCCTCCCGCCAGCGCTGGATGACCAACCGGAACGGATGTTTTGCTCCGCCCATCAGATGGACGGCCGTGCCCACCTCCCGGTCGGTCGGCTGGCCGTCCTCCGCCCGAAGCGGCTCCCAGTCCCGGACCGTCCGGATAACCTCTTTAATACTAACATCTTGGTCGGCGGTGATGGTGAACCCGACGGCGTCCTTCTCACACCAGTTGACGACCTTCACTTGGTAGAACGCGCTGTCGGAGCGAAGCCGCTTGATCTTGGGACAGAGGCGTCGACAGCGCCTCAAGAACCGCAGCGCTCCACTCTGGGCCGGGACATTGCTCGCTCGAAACTCGTGCGTCAGACAGATCCCGTTCTCCGCCAGGTAGCCCAACTGCGGCTGGTAGCCGCGAAGCCCTTTGTAGGTCATCGCCGCTTCCTTCTTCTCCGCCTCGATCACCGTCGCGTCGACATCCAGGGTATAGTCCACCGTCCCGGTCCGCTTCCAGATCGCTCCGGCGACCTCCTCATCCACGGCTCTCATCGCCCGGAGTCCACCTGACGCTCCCGTCCGGACCAGCCAATCCCCGAAGGTCGAGACCGACGGCATCCGCCGCAGTCCCACCAGGGCCCGCAGCGCCTCGTCATCCCGGATCTCCCGCAGGTCTTCGATATGACGCCCGCCTCCCGCCAGCATCAACACCAACGGCTCGATATACCTCCAGGCCTCATAGCCGCGATTGGACCCCGGCCGCGGAAACGCCGCCCTGATCTTCCCCGGCACCCAGAGCGTTCGCACGACTTCCGCGAACAGCCCCAATCCGCTTCTCGGAGTGATCAACTCATCGGTCCGTTCCATCTTGAACGGCAGGATCGCTTGTTGTATCATGCGTTCGCCCTCCTGGTTAAGGTCCTTCACCCATCGGGTGAGGGTTGTTGTTCCACTAAAACCTTACACCAGGAAGGTTTACGCCGTAAACTAAAATCCTATCGGCAGTCTAGGGTTCATATGCGATGTTGATTTCCTTTAATTTCTCTTGAGCCTTTTGTCGGAGTTTGGCGTCATTCGGGAAGCGGTCCGGGTGCCAGACCTTTACCAGGTCCAGATATGCTTCTCTAATCTCTTTTTGTGAAGCGCCTGGCTTCAGGCCCAATGACTCAAAATATTGGTCCACCTAAAAACTCGCTCTTTTTAATATTATATATTCGTCAAACAACCAAGGGAAGGGTAAATATTATTGCATCTGGGGAACGTTTGAGTATTACTTGGCCGCCTACTAATTATAAAAATTGACGGGGACAGACGGCTTCGGTACAGCAGGAACGACGGCGCTAACAGCCTTCGTCTTCGGGCGTCGCGAGTATATGCGGCTTACTCTCGCGACTGCTTCACGCTTCGTGTCGGCTGAGCTGTGACAATATATCATCGTCGTCTTGATGTCGGCGTGACCGAGCAGCTCGCAGACTGTGACGATATCTACCCCCTGCTCGGATCATGCGGCTCGCAGCCGGGTGCTTCAGCGTATAGAGCGTCATGTTCTTCGGCTCCGCATCATCTACGGCTGCGCGGAAGTTCTTCGGGGCCGAGTCTTTACGAATCAGCTGCTCCATATGCTTGAAATCGTATCGCGCACCAGAGAGCAGATTGGTACATCCGTGCGAGCGCTGGGGGGACAGTGGGTCGGGGGCAGGGGAGGGGCGTTTTTCTGCACTGGGCGCGGCCATTGGAGCCAAGGTAGACTACCCCGCCGTGTCACGGTGGCGTCACAGATTGTGCCTAATCTCGCCTAACTTGGATGATTGGAACTTAAAACAAGAAAAACTGAAAACAAATATTATTCAGGGGGAAACGAGGGAATAAGAGTTGGCTGGGAAGCAAGGATTCGAACCTTGATTGCATGATCCAGAGTCATGAGGGCTTAAATCTATCGCCCAGGCCTTGGGATAGCGTTTATCCCCGCCTTCCTAGCTTCGGCAATATCGATTGCGAAATATCCCGCCTTTGATTGATTTATTGCCGGTTGGACCTCTTGATTGAATACATTAACCGCATACTGGACAGCCTCGAGAAACTGGGTCGCGGATTCGCTCAATGAGCGTGGTTGACGGCCCGCTCCGATTCCCGTCGTTTCGAGGAACTCATACTGGCTATGGTTTTCATCAAGCCAATAGCCTACGAACATATGCCCAGGCATCACGACAAGAATCGGATGGATGCCGATTTTATAGAGAACGGATGCAAACAGCACTGACCCGTCGACGCAATTCGCTTGCTGAAAATCTATGCTCTCATCGATGAACCGGACCGCTTGACTATAAACCTTTCCCGAGGGCGATAAAGCCGAAGGCGTCGCGACATTTGAATAACGGACACGCCTTTTCTGAAGAACATTCCAGATTGCAAAAACCTGCCTACTCACGCCGACGGCGTCAACCTGATAGCCGGCGAACTGATCGACCACTTTCCTCTGTAGCGCCTCTTGGAGTATTATTTGAATCGATGGATGGCTCTCATTAACAAAACCCGCGAAAAGAGGGCTGAGGTCTTGCGGCCCGCCGTCTAGGCTAGATTCCACATAAAACGGCACATCATTCACGGAACGAATGCGAATCTGTAGCGACTCCCAGCCAAGGTTAACACCGTTTACACTCACCCAGTATCTGATTATCGCCGGATATGATTGATTCGTTTCGGCCAATCGAATGAAATCATAACTGATGAAAGGTGAAAGTCTATATCGTTTTCCAGCCTTCTCAAGCGTTGCGTCGAGTTGACTCGGACTCGCCCATCCCTCCACATCAATTCCGACATGGACTTTTGCGTTCGGGGTCGATGAGACGATCCAGATCTCTGCGAGTCCAACTGGGTCGCCGATGCAATCCGGTGAAAGTTCTGAATTATCTCGAAGGCCGGTCAAGGCTAGCACAACGGATGGGTATAGTTCGTTATCGAACTCGAACTTGGCCTCCCAAGTTGCCAACTGAGTGTTTATGTGCTGTTGAGAAAGCACGGGAAGGCACAGTGCAAAGACAAACCAGAGAATCCCTACTGTTTTTTTCATCTGACTCCCTTTCGATGACTATACCCCTCGCCTTAAGCAGATGTCAAACATGAAGCGACGCGCGAGGGGAGGCCAGCGCCCGCCATGTGACTGTGGCGTGCCAGAATAGACTGAAAACGCCGGAAAATTACGATTTCAGACGGAAGACGATGAGATATTCAGGTCCTATCGTAAATCTCTGAAATCTCGGGACAAATGGGAGAAGGGGATTGGCTGGGAAGCAAGGATTCGAACCTTGATTTCATGATCCGAAGTCATGAGCCTTATGCTCAAGGGGGCGGTGCTCCGGGAGGGGAAATTAGTCGTGACATGACACGAGCCGTTCGCAACGCTCTTTACTATGAGCCGACTCGCTATAAAAAACGACACGTGGGGTGGACGAGTATCCACCGTGGGAACCCAATTTCTGATCAAATCCGCTCTTCGTTGAATATCTAAGACATAATTCGATATCTTCCGAACTGCGCGCCCTTAAACAGATTATCTCTCTCTGAGGAGCCTGATCTGACCCCTTCCGGAAATGTCGGCCTCGGCTGAATGCCCGGGACCGCTAAAATCTCAATGCTGCCTGAAGAGCGAGGATGTTGTTTTTTGCAGACTCTATTCGGTCTCCCTCCATGATGAGGTCATATTCGAGCTTGAATACGATTGCGTTGGTCAAATAATAATTGAGGCCAAAGGCGACCGACTTACTATCGAAGTCGGCAGGGTCCCGGCCGAGCAGATTTCCAGGGTCAAGGTAGTCAAGAGTGCCGTAGCGGACTGTCGGCCGGATCTTCCCTTCGAACAAATAGGAAAGCTGGACGAAGTAGCCGTCCATCTTGCCGGATGCCAAGGGGGAAGGATTTTCAGAAACGGCGTTAGAATATTCGGTGTAAAGATCGAAGCCGCTGAGTTTACCGAGGAAATGAAAACCGTACATCCGCAGGGCGTTCTGACCTCCGTCATCCCACATTCCCCTATAGTAAGAGCCCCCGAATTCCCACCTGTCCGCGTAGACTCCGCTCAGCCGGAACCCAAGACTCTTGGCATCGTTGTTGTCTCTGTACTGTCGGGAGTTTCTCAAACGGCTGCCCGCGCCTAGGCCATTGATGAGGTAGACATCGTAATTGAGGTAGAGATTCCGGCTCAGAGATATATTCCCATGGAAGTCGATCCCGACTTCTTTCCACGCGCTGACCCCAATCTCTGTTGACATTTGAGGCCTGGTGACGAAAAAATTTTCGAGGGGGGCGTGGAAATCATCGAATCGGTTGAACGGTGCGAGGATGGCTCCCACCCGCACTCCTGTATTCCTCAGAAGTCGCACGTCAATGTAGGCCCATTCGATGAACGGAGGCTCTTCCTCTCCGCCACCATGCTCGAACTCAAACTCGGCTCGGTAGGAAACGCGATCGTGTATCCGCCCGGAAATCGCCAGGTTAAGGTAATGAATGTCAAAGGTGTCGGTCATGGCCGGCCCTGAGAAGAACTCCGTATACAGGTAACCTGCTACGACAGGGCTGGTGGGCAGTCCGCCGGTCATGCCTTTACCGGCCTCCGTCGCCAGGTATTCCATGATCAGCTTTTCACTATCTTCGGTCAGGCCGGACTGGTAGCCCATGTCGGCCATGATTGTTTTCCATTCTTCCGTGGAGTATTTTTGCGGGGCATAAGCGAAGTGGCACCGTCCACACTTGAGCTCATAGAGTTCTTTCCCTCTCTCCAAGGCGCCCTGGCCGAAAAGAGGCATGGCCAGGGCAAGCCCCATAAGCAGAACCGAGGACCTTCTCCCGAATTCCATGAAATTCTCCTTTACTGATCAAATCCTATTAAACAGATAGAATATATCATAATACTGAATTTGAAGCAGCATCGAAGAAACTGAAAGTGCCAAGGACTATTAAGTTCGTCTTGATTGTGCTTCTATACAGATGAGCGCTAACGTGCTGATAAATCATTAAAAAACGGGAAAATCAGATGGGGTGCCTGAGAGGATTCGAACCGCAAACCTTTGGATCCGGAGTCAGACGCTCCCATGGTCTTCTAGACCCCTCCCTGTTTGCCCGCCATGTGTCTATGGCGTGTCGCAATAGGCTGAAAGCGCCGTAAAATTACGGTTTCGGACTGAAGGCGATGAGTGGGTCAGGCCTTATCGCAAGTCTTTGAAATCTCGGGATCAATAGGGAGAAGGGGAGTGGCTGGGAAGCAAGGATTCGAACCTTGATTGCATGATCCAGAGTCATGAGTCCTGCCGTTGGACGACTTCCCAGCAGGGAACACTATCTTAAAGAAATTCGGCGCCGATTTCAAGTGTGACGCGGTTGAGCCACGGGAAGCTTCGTGATACCATGGGCCCCGCCGATGAAGAGGAACCTCCCGATAATCGTTGCCGGTATCGTCCTGATGGTTGTTTTTCTCTTTTTTTTCGGCCGCAGCGTCGAGTGGAAGAAGGTCCCCGCCCTCATCACCGACGTCAACGTCCCCCTTTTCCTGTTGCTCATTCCGTTGGCGGCCCTCCACTTCGTCACCCGCTCCATCCGCTGGCACATCCTCGTCGCCCGCGAGAAGATTAATGTCCGCTTCCGGAACCTCGTCGCCGCCAACATTGTCGGCTTCACGGTCAGCGCCGTCTTTCCCGGCCGCCTCGGCGAGCTGGCCAAACCTTTGTACCTGGCCCGCAAGGAGGGCCTGCGGCGGGGGTTCGCCGTGGGCACGGTCGTCGTCGAACGAATCTTCGACCTGATGACGAACTGCCTGTTGCTGGGCCTTTTCCTCCTCGCCCGGCCCCTCTTATCCGGGGCCTGGCCTCTCGACGTCGAGGCCGGAAAGCGGCTGGTGTTCTGGGGGAACGTCGGCGTCGCCATCGCCGCAGCTCTCCTGATCCTGACCCTCCTCCTCTATTTCTTCCGGGAGCGGACCCTCCGCGTCGTCGCCTTCCTCTTGAAACCCCTTCCCGAAAAGGCCCGCGGGGCCGTCCTCGGGTTCCTTCGCGAGTTCATCGCCGGGCTCGAGCTCTTCCGGTCCCCCGGCCAGCTAGGCCTTTACGCCGGGCTCTCGGTGGCCGTCTGGCTGGGTATCACCTTCTTTTACTGGGTCCTCTTTTTCGCCTACCACGTCCGCGTGCCGTACGTCCTCGTCTTCCCCTATGTCTTTCTGACCGCCATCGGCGCCTCCATTCCCACGCCGGGCATGGTCGGCGGCTTCCACTACTTCAGCAAGCTGGGCATGGTCCTCATCTTCCACCTGGACCCCGGCCGGGCCGTGGGCTTGACCCTGGTCGCCCACGCCGTCCAGATCGCCGTGACATGCGCCCTGGGATATGCTATATTAGCCCGTGAGGGTTTGACCCTGTTCCAGCTCAAAAAGATGGGCGAGAGCGAGAGACGATGAGGTGTCCGTTCTGCGGCTTTCTCGAAAGCAAGGTCATCGATTCCCGGGAGAGCAAGAAGGGGATTTCCATCCGCCGGCGGCGGGAATGCCTGTCCTGCAAGCGCCGGTTCACGACCTACGAGAAGATCGAGGAGATCCCCTATATGGTCGTCAAGAAGGACGGCACGCGCCAGCCCTTCGACAGCCAGAAGCTCCTCCGGGGGATGATGAAGTCCTGCGAGAAACGGCCGATCCAGATCAACCAGCTCGAGGAGATCGTCGAGGAGATCGAGTCCCTCCTCCAGGAGCGGCCGGACAAGGAGATCGGCGTCGCCGAGATCGGGCAGCTCGTCATGGACAGGCTCAAGGAGCTGGACAAGGTCGCCTACGTGAGGTTCGCCTCCGTTTACCGGGAGTTCGCGGACGTCGCCGAATTCCGGCAGGAGCTCGAGGACCTCATGAAGGAAAAATAGCCCCCGCCTTCCGCCATGGTCCGCCGCATCAAGCCCGTTTCACGGACCCTTAGGGCCGAAGCCCGGGTCAGGACCTCGGAGCGGACCGTCCGGCCGCCCGAGCCGAGGCTGCCGCTGCCCGGGGAGGTCACCATTCCCGCGGTCGATATTTATGAGACCGAGGGCGAATTCATTCTGGAGATGGAGCTTCCCGGCGTTTCGGCGAAAGACGTCAAGGTCCTCCTCTTCGCCAGCCGGCTCGAAGTGAGCGGCTTCAAGCGGGAGCTCGGGACCCATCACGGGTCCCGTTACATGCGGCTCGAGCGGGAGTTCGGGGCCTTCCGCCGGGACGTCGTCGTGCCCGGGTCGATCGACCCCGACCGGGCCTGCGCGGCCCTCGAGAACGGCGTCCTGAGGATCGTCCTGAAGAAGCCGCCCCGCAAGCGGAGGGACGTGGAGATCAAGAACCGCCGTAACGGCGGATGAGAATGGAGCTTTGACATGGCCAGCATCGACAATAAGAACGGCGACGAGCTCGAGGGCATCATGGAGGAGCAGAACCAGAAGCTCCAGGTCCCGGCCAAGCTGCCCGTGCTGCTGTTGAGGGACGTCGTCATCTTCCCCTACATGATCGCCCCGCTCTTCGTCGGCCGGGAAAAATCGAAGAACGCGATCGACGTCGCGCTCTCGACCAACCGGATGATCCTCCTCCTGACCCAGAAGGACATGGAGGTCGAGAACCCCAAGCGCGAGGACGTCTACGACGTCGGCACGGTCGCCCTGATCATGCGCATGCTGAAGCTGCCCGACGGCCGGGTGCGCATCCTGGCCCAGGGCCTCGTCCGGGCCCGGGTCCAGTCCTTCGAGGAGGAGGGGGCCCACATCATCGCCGAGGTCTTGGTCGTCCAGGAGCCCGACAAGCCCGAGAAGAGCCTCGAGAGCGAGGCCCTCATCCGCAACGTCCGCTCCGGGCTCGAGCGTGCGGCATCGCTCGGCAAGAACCTCGCGCCCGAGGTCCTCATCATCGCCTCGAATGTGGACGAGGCCGGGCGCCTGGCCGACTTGACGGCCAGCAACCTCGACCTCAAGGTCGAGGAAGCCCAGGCCATCCTCGAGATCGCCGACGCCGCCCAGCGGCTGAAGAAGGTCTTCGAGCTCCTGACCCGGGAACTCGAGATCCTTGACGTCCAGTCCAAGATCTCGATCGAGGCCAAGGGCGAGATGGACAAGCTCCAGAAGCAGTACTTCCTGCGCCAGCAGATGAAGGCCATCCAGAAGGAACTCGGCGAGGGCACGGAGATCCAGGAAGAGCTCAAGATCTATCAGGACAAGCTGCGCAAGATCCGGGTGTCCGACGAGGTCAAGGAGGAGCTCGAGAAACAGATCAGCCGCCTGGCCCAGATGCATCCGGAGTCGGCCGAGACGTCGGTCGTCCGCAACTATCTCGACTGGATGTTCATGCTGCCCTGGAACAAGGCCACGGTCGATACGCTGGACCTGGTCAAGGCCAAGGCGATCCTCGACGACGACCACTACGGCCTGCAGAAGGTCAAGGAGCGCATCCTCGAGTATCTCGGCGTCCGCAAGCTGTCTAAGACGGCCAAGGGGCCCATCCTCTGCTTCGTCGGCCCGCCCGGGGTGGGGAAGACCTCGCTCGGCAAGTCGATCGCCCGGGCCCTCGGCCGGAAGTTCGTCCGCATCTCCCTCGGCGGCATACACGACGAGGCCGAGATCCGCGGCCACCGGCGGACCTACGTCGGGGCCATGCCCGGCCGCATCATCCAGGGCATCCGCCGGGCCGGCTCGGAGAATCCCGTCTTCATGATGGACGAGGTGGATAAGATCGGGGCCGACTTCCGCGGCGACCCGTCATCGGCCCTCCTCGAGGTCCTCGACCCCGAGCAGAACAACCAATTCCGCGATCATTATCTGAGCGTGCCCTACGACCTGTCCAAGGTCATGTTCATCACCACGGCCAACCTCCTCGACCCCATCCAGCCGGCTTTCCGCGACCGCATGGAGGTGCTCGAGCTTCCGGGCTACACGGAGGAGGAAAAGCTCCAGATCGCCGTCCGCCACCTCATCCCGAAGCAGGTCGCCGAGAACGCCCTGACCCCGAAGCTCATCAGCTTCACGAGCGGCGCGGTCAAGAGGATCATCTCCCTGTATACGAGGGAAGCCGGCGTCCGCAACCTCGAGCGCGAGATGGCCTCGGTCTGCCGCAAGGTCGTCCGCAAGGTCGCCGAGGGCAAGAAGGGGCTGACCGTCGTCACGGCCCAGTCGATCGAGCGCCACCTCGGCCCGCCGAAGATCTTCAAGGACCAGCTCCTCAAGAAGGACCAGGTCGGCCTCGCTACCGGTGTCGCCTGGACGGCCACGGGCGGCGAGATCCTCTTCGTCGAAGCGACGAAGATGCCGGGCAAGGGCGCGCTGTCCCTCACCGGATCCCTCGGCGACGTCATGAAGGAATCCGCCCAGGCCGCCCTGAGCTACGCCCGGGCCCACGCCTCGGAGTTCGGCATCGACAGCAAGATGTTCTCCCGGAACGACTTCCACGTCCACATCCCCGAGGGGGCCATCCCCAAGGACGGGCCGTCGGCCGGCGTGACCATCGCCACGTCCTTCATTTCTGTCTGCACGAACAACAAGGTCAAGTGGGACGTGGCCATGACCGGCGAGATCACCTTGCGCGGCAACGTCCTGCCCGTCGGTGGGGTCAAGGAGAAGGTCCTGGCCGCCCAGCGGGCCGGCATCAGGAAGATGATCATGCCGGCCGCGAACAAAAAAGACCTGTACGAGATCCCCAAGAAGGTCATCCGCGACATGGAGTTCATTTACGTCGAGGACGTCAAGGAAGTGTTCAGCAACGCTATGGTCAGGCCCTTCGGCAAGCCGCCGAAACCCGGTGGTGCGCGACGCAAATAAAAGGTTCTTCTCCCGTTTTCGGGGAATCACGGCAATATTCCCCGAAGCCGTGACAAGAGGGACAGTCCCCTCGCTTCGAGGACTCAGCGGGCGACAGTCCCTACAGGAGGGACGAGATGCGGCTGAAAGAGCTGGGCGAGCGGCGGGTGATATCGCGGATCCGGCGTGCCTTCAGCGAACCACGGAAGGATATCCTCATCGGTATCGGCGACGACGCGGCCCTCGTCAAGGCGCCGAAATCCCTATTGCTGACGACGGACATCCTCGTCGAGGACGAGGATTTTCGGCGGGCCGTCCATCCGCCGCGGCTCCTCGGCCGCAAGGCCCTCAACGTCAACCTCAGCGATATCGCCGCCATGGGCGGACGTCCCCTGCACGCGCTTGTCGGGATGGCCATTCCCGGAGACCTCGAAGAGAGCTGGCTCCGGAAGTTCATGGCCGGGTTCCGGAGCGCAGCCCGCGAGGCAAGAGTGGCGTTGGTCGGTGGAGACCTCTCTAAGTCCGAAAAGATCATGATCTCGGTCACGGTCACGGGGGAGGCCAAGTCCCCGGTGACGAGAAGCGGCGCAAGGGCGGGCGATTGGATTTTCGTCTCGGGAACACTCGGCGACGCCGCCCAGGGATTTCGGCTGCTCGAGGAAGGCGGCCTTCAGGGAAAGGGCAGGGGAGTACGGCCGCTCATCAGGGCTTTCCTCGACCCGGTCCCGCGCCTGGATCTGGGCGCGCTGTTGGCCCGGAGAAAGCTCGCCTCGGCCATGATCGATATCTCGGACGGCCTGAGCGTGGACCTCGCTCACATTTGCGAAGAGAGCGGAGTCGGGGCGGAGATCGAGACATCTCGAGTTCCGATTTCCGCGGCGCTGAAGCGTTTTGCAAAGGACCCGCAGGCCTTGGCTCTCAATGGGGGAGAGGACTTCGAGCTCCTGTTCACGGTCAGACCGGCGAATATCGCCGCGGTCGAAGGGCTCGCGTCGAAGTTCCGGCTGACGCGAATCGGCCGCGTCACTTCCGGCAAAAAGATTTTCCTGATCACCCCGGATAAAAAGAAAAAACCCCTGCGCGCCGGGGGCTTCGAACATTTTCTTTGATGAATTCGGGCGGCGGCCGAGAGCCTCAGGCCGTCGGATAATCGCCCGAGAAGACGACCTCGGCCGGACCTGTTTGAAGAACTTCCCCGCCCTCTAACCACTCCACCTTCAGGCTGCCTATGGCCGTCCGGACCTTGACCGCGCGGTCGACGAGGCCCTTGATCATGGAGGCGACCGCCGCCGCCGCGGAGCCTGTGCCCGAGGCCAGCGTTTCCCCGACGCCGCGCTCCCAAAAGAGAACTTCGATCTCGTCCCGGCCCACGACCCGGATGAATTCGACGTTGGTCCGGTTGGGGAAGAACGGGTGCGATTCGATCTCGGCGCCCAGGCCGTGCCATTCGCTCCGGGACGGAAAATGGTCGAAAAAAAGGCTGCAGTGAGGGTTGCCCATGGAAACGCAGGTCACCGGAATGGTCCTTTGGATCACGGACAGAGGGTAGTCGACGATCCGGTCATGGACTCGGCCGTCGTCGAACGGGATATCCTTCGAGGCCAGGCGCGGCGCGCCGAGGCCGATCCTGACCTCGAAAAGGGGGCCCTGTGAGAAGAGGACCTCGCTCGGACGCTCTCCCGCCGCCGTCCTGAAGAGGACCCTCGGCGATGTGACGAACCCGCTCGAGGCCAGAAAGGCTGCGGCGCAGCGCAATCCGTTGCCCGAGATCTCCGCTTCGCTGCCGTCGGTGTTGAATATCCGGAAACCGGCCCGTGCCGGTTCGCCTTTTTCAGCGGTGAGAAAGATGAGGCCGTCGGCCCCGACGCCCGTGTGCCGGTCGCAGATCCGGCGGGCCAGGTCCCCGGCCGCCGCGGGATCCGTCATCCCGCCCGGGCTCGCGACCAGGAAGTCGTTGCCGAGCCCGTGGAGTTTGGTGAACCGCATCAGCGGACTTTGACCGTGGCGATGAAGTCCTGGGGCCGGCCTTCGAGCTCCTGGCGGACAAGGAGGATGACCTCGTCGCCGCTCGCGGTCGTCTTCAGGATGTTCTCAAAATCGCGGACCGTGGTCACCTTCCTCCGGTTGACCTCGAGGATGATCATGCCCGCGGCCAGGTTCTGGCGGGCCGCTTCGCTCCCGTTCCGGACTTCCGTGATCAGGAGGCCTTCGGTCGTCCTCAGCCCGTAGCGGCGGGCCGTGTTGGGCGACAGGGCCACGACGGAGACGCCGATGTCCTTATCGAGGCTCGCGACCTGGCCTTTTTCGCTCTCTGGCTCGAGCTCGTCGACGACCGCCGTAACCTTCGTCTCCTTGCCGTCGCGGACGACGGTCAGGTTGACCTTGCCGCCGGGCAGGATGTCGGCGATGCGGAAGCGCAGGTCGTCGCCGTTCTTGACCGGCTCGCCGTTGACCTGGGTGATGACGTCGTACTGCTTGATCTTGGCCAGTTCTGCCGGGGAGTCGGGCTCGACGGAGATGACCAAGGCGCCCGCCTTGGACAGGAGTTTCCACTGCTTGACCATGCCCTCCGTGAGGTCCCGGATCTGGACGCCGAGGCGGCCGCGGATGACCCGGCCCTTCTCCTTGAGCTGGACGACGACCTTCTTGGCGATGCTCGAGGGGATGGCGAAGCCGATGCCGATGTTCCCGGCGAAACCCGAGGTCAAAATGGTGGAGTTGATGCCGATGACCTCGCCCTTCATGTTGATGAGCGGGCCGCCGCTGTTGCCGCGGTTGATGGCCGCGTCGGTCTGGATGAAGTCCTGGTAGCTCTGGGTGTCGATCTGGCGCCCTTTGTAGCTGACGATACCGGCCGTGACCGTGTGCTCCATGCCCAGGGGGTTGCCGATGGCCAGGACCCATTCGCCAACCTTGACCTGGCCGGAGTCGCCGAGCTCGGCGAACGGCTGGTCCTTGGCCTGGATCTTGATCAGGGCTAGGTCCGTGCCCGGGTCCGTGCCAACGATCTTGGCGTTATATTCTTTCCCGCCGAGGGTGGTGACGGTGACGCTTGTCGTCTTGTCCTTCTCGACGAGGTGGTTATTGGTCAGGATGTAGCCGTCGGCGGTGATGAAAAAGCCCGTTCCGCCGACCTGGACGGTGCTGGGTTCGCGCTGGTTCTGCCGCGGCTGGCCGAAAAACCTGTTGAAGAAGTCGTCGCCGAAGGGCGATTCGCCGCCGAAGCCGGAGGACCTTGACGGTTCCCGGCGTTCAGCTTCGATCCGGACGACGGCCGGGCCGATCTTTTCGGCGATGGTCACGAAATCCAGGTTTGCCTTCTCCTGGGGTGAGGGAGAGGCGAACAGGTTCGCCGACGGAGCCGGTGCGGTCCCCGTGGCGAAAACGTCTGCAGGAGCTGCGTTTTTCTCGGGGAGATAGAGAAAAAGGTAGCCTGCGAGGAGCAAGCCCAGGGTAAAGCTCGAGATAGCGATCCAAGCGTATTTTTTCATGCCGTGCCTCCGTAAGTAGAGTTCCAAAATACCATATCAGGTCCGAAATTTCAATTCGCCCAACCTGCTACAAACGCCCGCCCTCCGGTATTCGTTGCATCCCGGGACCGAACGTCCGGCGGCCGGTTGCTTTCGGCCGCGAACGGGTTTACTATGACCTTCTCATGCCCCGCAAGCTCAATAGAGGCGTCCTTGTCGTCCTCGAAGGGATCGACGGCTCCGGGAAAACGACCCAAGCGCGCTCCCTCCTCAGGCGGCTCAGGTACCGCGGTTACAAGGCCGTTTTTTTCCGCGAGCCGACCCGGGGGAGGTGGGGGCGAGCGGTAAAAAGGATGGCCGCCCGGGCCGATTCCCTGACGCCCGAGGAGGAGCTCGACCTCTTCGTCAGGGACCGGCAGGAAAACGTGGCCAAAAACCTCGTCCCCACCCTCAAGGCCGGCAAGGTCGTCGTTCTCGACCGGTATTACTTCTCGACCATCGCCTACCAGGGGGCCAAGGGCATCGACACGGGCAAGATCCGCCGGATGAACGAGGCCTTCGCCGTGCGGCCCGACCTGGTCGTCGTCCTCGACGTCGACGCGAGGGCCGGCCTGGCCCGCATCCGCGGCCGGAAGACCCGTGACGAGCTCTTCGAGCGCGAGGACTACCTCGTCCGGGTCGCCCGCATCTTCCGCGGCTTCAAAGGCCCGGAGTTCGTCCACCTCGACGGCCGGGGCGACCGCCGGGCCGTCGGCCGGGCCATCTGGGCCCGCGTCGAACCGCTCCTTCCGCGCTTGATATAACCAAGAGGGACAGCCCCTCATTTACTCCCCGCCGGCGTCAGAGTGATGCCCAAAGGAGGCCGTGGGAGGGCGAGGCCGGCACGGATGGGAAAGAGGGACTGTCCCCTCATGAGGGGACAGTCCCTCTTTTGTCTTTTGGGGACGCTTTTGCTATGATGGATTTCCGCCGCCATGAAGATCCCAGCGCTCAAGATCAAGATCCGCAAATTCAAGAGGGGCGCGGTCCTCCGCACCTTCCTCATCGCCACTCTCGCCGGACTGGCCATCGGCTTGGGAGGTATCTTTGGTTCGTTCTACGCCATCAAAGATGATCTGCCCGACGTCGCCGATATCGAGACCTTCCGGTCCAAGCTCATCACCACGGTCTATGCGGCCGATGGCCGGCCGGTCAAGGAGTTCGCCGAGGAGCGGCGCGTCGAGGTTCCCTTCGCGCAGATTCCCAAGGTGCTTGTCAACTCTATCGTGGCCACGGAAGACCCGAGCTTCTTCCGCCACGGGGGCGTGGACCTCCGCGGTATCCTGAGGGCGGTCAAGGCGGACGTGTTCAAGGTCTTCACCGGCCGGCGGCCCGAGGGCGGCAGCACGATCACCCAACAGCTGGCCCGCTCGCTCTTCCTCCACCGGGAAGTGAGCCTCCGGCGCAAGCTCAAGGAGCTCTTTCTGGCGCGCGAGATCGAGAAGCTTTATTCCAAGGACAAGATCCTCGAGCTCTACTGCAACCATTTCTTCCTCGGGCACGGCGCCCACGGCGTCCAATCGGCCGCCAACCTCTTTTTCGGCAAGGAGATCGGCGCCCTAAGCCTCGAGGAAGCGGCCCTCATCGCCGGCATTTTCCGCGGCCCGTCCCTCTACTCCCCCTATACGAACAAGCGAGGGACGCTCGGCCGCCGCAACCATGTCCTCAACCGCATGGTGGCCGCAGGCTACCTGAGCAAAGCGGAGGGAGAAGAGGCCAAGCAGAGGCCGATGAGCGTCCTCCCGTTGAGGCGGACGAGCGCGGAGTTCGGCGCTTATTTCTTTGAGGAGGTCCGCCGGTATCTCGAGAAAAATTACGGCTACGAAGGCCTTTACCGGGCCGGCCTCAAGGTCTATACGACGCTCGACCCGACGCTTCAACGGTACGCGGAACGGGCCCTGCACACGGGGCTCCGCGATACCGAGAACCAGAAAAACGGCTGGCGGGCGGACAAGCCGAACCTGCTCACGGACGGTCCGGAAGTCCTGAAAGGCCTTGTCGCCGGCGCTCAGGCCGAACCCGAAGACCAGTGGCTCTTGAGCTGGGAAAGCCAGTCCGTCGAAGCCGATGAGGCCTATGATGCCGTCGTCCTCTCCGTTTCGCGGACCGAAGCCACGGTCCGCGTCAAGAATTTCACCGGGAAGATGACGAACAAGGACATCGCCTGGACGAAGGCCAAGTCCCTCGACGCGCTCGTCAAGCGCGGCGACGTCGTCCAAGTCAAGGTCCGATCTTTCGACGAAGCGACGAAGGAGGCGTTGGTGTCCCTCGACCAAAAGCCCGTCCGCAACGGCGGCTTCGTCGCCGTCGACCCCCAGACGGGACAGGTCAAAGCCCTGGTCGGCGGCTATTCCTTCCACGACAGCCAATTCAACCGGGCCGTCCAGGCGCCGCGGCAGACCGGCTCGGTCATCAAGCCCCTCCTCTACACCGCCGCCTTGGAGCACGGGTTCACTCCGGCCAGCGTCATTGTCGACGAACCGGTGACCTTCATCGATCGCTGGAGCGGGGAACCCTGGTCGCCTAAGAACTACGACCGGAGGTACAGGGGCGCGGTCACCTTCAGGACCGGCCTCGAGCAGTCGCGCAACGTCGTCACGGCCACCCTGCTCGACAATATCTCGCCCCAGGTCGGCGTCGAATACTGCCGCCGCTTCGGCATAACGTCGCCTCTTTACCCGTTCCTCTCACTCAGCCTGGGGACGTTCGAAGTCACGCTGCTCGAAATGGTCTCCGCGTTCTCGACCTTCCCCAACAAGGGCGTCCGGTTCCAGCCCTACTTCATCACCCGGATCGAAGATCAGGACGGCAACGTCCTCGAGGAAGCGCGGGTGGAATCGAACGAGGTCATTTCCCCCCAAACCGCCTACATGATGACCTACCTGATGCGCGGCGTTGTGGAGTCGGAGGGAGGAACGGGGGCGGCCGCCGGTGTCCTCGGCCGGCCGCTGGCCGGCAAGACCGGTACGACCGACAAGTACTCGGATGCCTGGTTCATCGGCTTCTCGCCGACCCTCTGTGCGGGCGTATGGGTCGGCCACGACAAGCAGGTGCCCCTCGGAGAACGGCAGACCGGGGCTGCGGCCGCCCTGCCTATCTGGAAGGATTTTTTCACCCGGATCATCGACGACGAAAGGAAAAAGGCCAAAACGGACGGCGTCGTGAATTTCCAGCCCCCGGACTTCGAGGTCCCGCCGAACCTCGTCTTCGTCGAGATCGACAAGAAGACCGGGCTCCGGGTGATGGACTTCTGCCTCTACCCGTTCCTGGAGGTCTTCTTCCCCGGCACGGAGCCGACCCGGTTCTGCACGCTCGCCGACCACATGCGGGTCCTGGACTATTACCCCGCCGGCAAAGCCGGCGAAGACCGCTGACAAAAAAAAGGAGGCGTCCCTCCCCAACCGACCATGGGAGGAGGGGCGCCCCCACCAGTGGAAAGGGGTTGCTACTTCTTTTTAACGCTGCCGCCCGAAGCGCTCCGTGAGCCCGAGGACGAACCCCGGGACGACGAGCTCCCGCCGCGGGAGACGGAGCCGCGCGAGGAGCTCTTGGAGCCCGAAGACGAGGAGCCGACCCGGGCCGAACTGCGCCCCGACGATGAACTTCCCGAGCCGATGGACGGGCTTCCCGACGTTCCCCGGACCGAGGACGGCCGGGAATAGGGACCTGTAAAGGTCCTGGCCCTGGCCGAGCCGC
The DNA here is from genome assembly GCA_964525875.1 of uncultured Eubacteriales bacterium. Lineage (GTDB taxonomy): Bacteria > Acidobacteriota > Aminicenantia > Aminicenantales > Saccharicenantaceae > RBG-16-66-30. Next base: position 78,193 of record CAZGJS010000013.1, on the reverse strand, counting down.
CGTCCCCGTAGGACTTGGGTCGCGTGATGGTAGGGGATGAGGGATAGCCGTTGGCCGTCCTCGGGCTGCCCACTCCGGCTGTTGTCCTGGAAACGGCCGGCGAGCTTATGTATCCATCCCCGGCACTCGGGGCCGTTCCGGCGCTCCCGTCCTTCTTCCGGATATTGCGCTCCGCGGTGCCCGAGCCCTTGGCCGGGCCGGACGACTTGGTCGAGCCCTTATCCGGGCTCTTGACCGTCTGCGGTTTCGCCGACGTCCCGGCCGCCTGGCCTTGGGATTTGTCCGTCGCTTCCGGTTTCCGGATCGTCCGGGGGCTCGCCGGAGACGTGCCGAGCGCATCGCGGCCGATCCGCTTGTCCTGGGTCAGCCCGGTCGAACGGTCGTCTTTCCGGAGCAGGACCCGGTTCCCGTCGAGCGGCTGGACGGAGATCTTCGTCCCCGCCGGCCTGAGGCTTATGCTCCGGCTCGTCAGGCTCATCCTGGTCAGGCCCTTGAGAGAATCCCCCCTGAGGGCGTTTCGGGAAATACCGGGGTCCTTGAGCTGGTCGCGACGGACGACGGTCAGGGCCCGCGACTCGTAAGGATAGTAAGATCCGTAATAGTGACCGTAGTATTGGCCGCCCATGATGACGCCGGGGTAGCCCCAGTAGCTGAGCGGCGCCCAGCCGAAGTAAAAATCATCCCCCCACCAGTTGACCCAGGCCGGGCCCCACATGTTCATGGGGATCCAGTACCAGCCGAAATCGAGTCCCCAGTGCCAGCGTCCGTAGTGGAACGTCGACCAACCCCACGGTTCATAGGGCCACCAGGTCCACCCGGACAGGGGGAGCCAGGACCAGCGTCCGTTGTTGTAGGGGCGCCAATCTTCGCCGACACCGCCCGGCACCCAGACGTTGCCGTAGGGGGCGAGGTACGTCCACTCGCCGTACTCGTCGAGCTCGGCTTCGAAATCGGACAACTCCTCGGGCATGTAGCTCTTGGCATACTGACGGCCGGTCACGGAATTCCGTGACTCGTTGAACTTGTCGAAGCGGTCGTTGGCCACCGCGATGAACGATGTCGGCTTCGAGGCGAAGCGGCCCTCGGAGACCTCGAGCCGCTGCGAGGCCTTGAGCAGGGTCGAGCCCTCCTCGCCGGCGGCCTCGATGAGTCCCTGATAGACCTGGATCTCCGTGTCCCGGTTCTCCCGGACATCCACCCGGTAGATGCCGCGGTCGAGGACGAAGAAAGAGGAATCGGCGGTGTGCAGCTCGATTCCCTTTTCCTTCTTCAGCGTGCCCACGACGAGGTAGATATTCCCCGACCAGATGCGGAGACGGGTGACGTCGTCTTCCTTCTTGGGCAGGTTCAGGACGTCGAGCTTGGTGTCGTTGTCGAGCCGGATGTAGTTCCCCTTGCCGAAGTGGATCTCGGCCCGGCCGTCCGCCGTGCCGATCCGGTCGCCCTCGCTGATAGGCATGTTGAGGGCCCCTTCCTCGTAGCCGAGGTCGGACGCCCTCTGGACGAACGCCTTCCCTTCGACGAAGCTCAGGCGGGCAATGGATTCGTTCGTGTACTTCGCATCCTTCGTATCCTGGGGAGGGGCCGCCTTGGTATCCTGGGCCCAAGCCCCGGCCGCGATCAAGAAAAGCGCGATTATGACAACCGTTGTCGTTTTCATGGTCATTCTCCTATCCGACATTTTCTTTATGCAAGAACTATGCCAAAGGCCCCCCTGAAAAAGGGCAGGACGCTGGCCAGGTTTGTCCTATGCAGGTGACGGTTTTCCAGGGGGAGGACACTCAAGAGGCCGGGATGTCCCACTTCCCGCGGAATATGCGCAGGGGCTCTTCAAGTTCGACCCGAAGCGCCTCGGGACTGTCCCCCGCAGGGGGACTGTCCCTCTTATCATGCGTCCACGATGTGGCCGGGGGACTGCCCTCCGGAGAGGGACTGCCCCCTCCCGAACCCGAGGCCGGGAGTGGACTGCCCTCCGGAGAGGGACTGTCCCCTCCTGAACAAAGTGAAGGAGCGGGACTGTCCCTCTTAGCCAAGGTGGGGCGGGGACTGTCCCTCTTGGCGAGCGTCTTCAGGACCTCGCGGACGCCGTCCCGGAGTGCCCCGAGGTCGTAGCCGCCCTCGAGGACTAAGGCCAGCCGGCCCGCGGCGGTCCGTTCGGCCATGGTCAGGAGGGACGCCGTCAGGAGCCCAAACCCGGCCGGCGTCACATCCATCCCTCCGAGAGGGTCTCCGGCGGCGATGTCGAAGCCGGCGCTGACGAGGATGAACTCGGGCTCGAATTGGGCCGCGACCGGAGCCAGGATCCTCTCGAAGATATGGAGATAGTCGACGTCGCCCTTGCCCGCGAGCAGGGGGACGTTGAGGTTATAGCCGGCGCCGTCGCCCTGGCCGAAGAACCGGACGGCCCCCGTGCCCGGGTAGAGGGGGACTTGGTGGGTCGAAAAATACATCACGTCGCGGCGGGTGTAGAAGGCATGCTCGGTGCCGTTGCCGTGATGGAGGTCCCAGTCGACGACGAGGATCCGGCGCAAGCCGTGGTTCCGGAGGAGGTGCTCGGCGCCGACGGCGACGTTGTTGAAGAAGCAAAAACCCTGGGCTTGGGACGCTTCGGCGTGGTGGCCGGGCGGCCTGACAAGGGCCAAGGCGTTACGCACGGTCCCGGACATGATCAGGTCGAGCGACTTGAGGAACCCCCCAGCCGCGAGGAGGGCCGTATCGAAAGTCTTCGGCCCCGCCGTCGTGTCCATGTCCAGGGGAACGACCTTGCCGACCGTGGACCGGACATAGTCGATATATCCCTTTTCGTGGACCCAGGCCAGCTCAGCCTCGGTCGCGGGTCGGGGCTCGACGGCGAGATAGGGGATGGGCGGGTCCTCGTCGAGCATCCGGTTGAGGACCTCGATCCGACGCGGCGACTCGACATGGTATGCGCCCATGTCATGGTCCATGAAGCGCCGATCTTTGACGACGCCGGTTGCCATTATTTCGGCTGCGGTTTGGGGAAGAATTTTTCCAATTCTTCCGGTTTCGGCTTGGGGGTCAGCAGGCTGACGACGACGAGCGCGCCGAGCGAGGCGATGAGCGACGGGTAGATGATCGGGATGCCCCAGGGGTCGCCGTCGGGGGCCGGTATGCCGGGGATCTTGGACAGAGCGAAGAAGACGAGGCAGACGACGGTGCCCGAGATGATCGAGGCCAGGCCGCCCGCCCTGGTCACCCGTTTCCAGGCCAGCGCGGCGATGAGGGCCGGGGTGATGGCCACGCCGTAGATCGTGTAGGCGAAGAAGCTCATCTCCAGGACGGACTTGAGCTGGGTGGCCAGCAGGAAAGCCAGCACGCCGATGGCGACGATGAAGACCTTCTGCAAGGCGACCATCTTCTTCGGGTCGGCGTTTTTCTTTATGAAACGCTGGTAGATGTCGCGCATGACCGTCGTCGAGGGGGAGAGGAGGTAGTTCATGCCCGTGGAGATGACCACGGCGCAGGCCGCGGCGAGGAGCAGAACGCCGACGGGGAAGGGCACGAGCTGTTTGGCCGCCATCAGGACGACCTTGCCTCCGGCCTTGGGCACGCTCAGGTCGATCTGGCCTTTGAGCATGCTGAAGGCGAAGACGGCGATGACGACGACGATGGTCTCGACGAAGATCGTCCCGACGGTCCACCAGGCGACGGCCTTTTTGGCGTCCTTGCCCGACTTGGCGCTGTAGAATTTCTGGTACATGCTCTGCACGCCCAGGAGGAGGAACATCGTCGACAGGAAGTAGCCGATGGCTTTGAGCCAGGGGTGGACGCCGAACTGGGTGTTGACGACGGCGAAATAGCCCGGCTCCAGGGCCGCCTTGGCCGCCGGCAGGCCGCCCGCGCCGGCGACGACGAAGGGCACGGCCAGAAGGCAGGCCAGGACAATGATGATGCCGTTCGGCAGGTCCGTGTAAGCGATGGCGACCATGCCGCCCAGGGCGGTGAAGAGGATGACGAAGGCGGCGGCGATGAACGTGCCCGTCGCTTCGGAGATCTTGCCGTCGGTGATGACGTTGAGGATGAACCCGCCGGCGACGAACTGGTAGGAGACGATGGAAACGAACGACAGGATCAGGGCGACGGCCCCGAAGAGGCGAGCGGCCGGTCCGTAGCGGACTTCGAGGACGTCGCCGACCGTGTACTGCCCGAAAGTGTGGATCTTGGCGGCGAGGAAATAGATGAGGATGATCCCCACCCAGGCCCCGGCGGCCAGCCAGAGGGCCGAGAAGCCGGCCTTGGAGGCGAATTCGGCGCCGCTGATGAACGTCCCGGAGCCGATCCAGGTGCAGATCAGGGTGAAGACCATGACCTGCCACTTCAGGCTCCGGCCGGCGACCATGAACTCCTCCTGGCTCTTGATCCGCCGGGAGCGGACGAAGTTCAGGACCGTCAAGGCGAGGAGATAGACGAGGATGATGATGAGATAACTCGACATGCCGCCCTCCTAAACGTCCGGTTCGACCGGCGCTATCATAACAAATTGTTCGGTTCTTCGCCCTTTTTTTTCTCGAACTTCACCGATAGGAGCTTGGTCATGTTGGGTTCGGACATGGTCGTGCCGTAGATGTAGTCGGCCACTTCCATCGTCTTATAGTTGTGGGTGATGAGGATGAACTGGGTCTGGTGCTTGATCGTCTTCAGGAGGTCGAGGAAGCGGGCCAGGTTGACGTCGTCGAGGGCGGCGTCCACTTCGTCCAGGAAACAGAAGGGCGAGGGCCGGTAGCGGAAGAGGGCGAACAGGAACGACAGGCTGGTCAGGGATTTCTCGCCGCCGGAGAGCAGGTTGAGGTTCTGGACACGCTTGCCCGGCGGTTGGGCGACGATCTCGACGCCGCTCTCCAGGGGGTTGTCCGGCTCGAGGAGCTTGACCTCGGCGTTGCCGCCCTTGAAGAGGGCCGCGAAGATCTCCTGGAAGTTCTTGTTGACCTCCTCCAGGGCCTTGAGGAATTGGGTCTTGCTCTCTTCGTCGATCTTGCGGATGGCCTCTTCGGTGGAGGAGATGGAATCCCGGAGGTCGCGGCGCTGCTCGAAGAGGAAGTCGAAGCGTTTCTTCTGCTCGAGGTATTCCTCCTCGGCCATGAGGTTGACCGCCTTGAAGCGGGAGAGCGTTTCGCGGGCATCCTCGAGCTCTTTTTCGACCTCGTCGTCGGCCATCTCGGCGAGGGGCCGCCATTTCTTCGCGGTCCGCCTGGGCTTCACGGCCTCGCCCGGAAGGACGGCCTTGTCCGCCGGCCCGGAAGCCTCGGTGTCGGCGTCCTCGGCTTCTTCTTCGGCCGGCTCTTCGGTCTCCTGGTCGTCGGCGGGGACGGCCGCGGGAGCGGCCTCGCCGGCGGACTTGGCCTCCGCCCGGAGCTCGGCCAGGGTCTTCTTGAGCTCCTGCCAGCACATTTCGTCGAGGTTGACCAGGTCGCGCTCGACCTCGGCCTTGCGGATCTCGTGTCTGACCCGCTCGTTCTTGGCCGCCTCTTCCTCTTCCCGGCTTTTCTGGACGACCGTCTCGGACCCTTCGAGGGCCTTGCGGACCTCCTCGAGTTCTTCTTCTGTCGCCTCCAATCCGGCCTCGGCCCGGAGGCGCTCTTCGCCGCGGGTCTTGGCGCTTTCCCGGAGGGCCAGGATCTCGTCCCGGAGGCGGGCCTTGTCCTCCTCGCTGCCCCGGGCGTCGGTCTCGAGCTGATGGATCTTGGCCGTCGCGGCTTCCTTCCGTTTCGCGGTCGCCCGCATCTGGTCGCCGATGCCGTTCATCTTTTCCTGGACGAGGTCGAGACCGGCCTTCGTTTCGAAGAAGCGGCGCTCGAGACCGGCGGCTTCGGCCGTGAGGGCGGCCAAGGCCGTCTCCTTCGCTTCGATCCTTTCTTTGAGCTCCCGGGTTTCGGACTCGCGGAGCGACAGGCCTTGGCCCGCGCTGCGGAGGGTCTCGCCGAGCCGCCCTTTCTCGTCGCGCAGGAGGCCGAGCTCGCGGCCGAGGATCGTCTGCGTCGTCCGGATCCTTTCGCTCTCGCCGAGCCCGTAGCGATGTTCGCGCTCCCTATCCTGGAGGACGCGCTCCGCCCGCTCGAGGTTTTCGCGGACGCCCGCAAGCTCCGCCTCGAGGGCTCCGATGCCCTTCTGTTTTTCTTCGAGGTCGGCGGTGACGGGGGCGGATTCGGACTCGAGGCGGGCGATTTCCGCATCGAGCCGGCGCATCTCCGAGGTCAGGGCGATCGCGCCTTCGGCCTTCTCGCCGAGCCGGAGGAGCCCGGAGGACAAGAGCAGGTCGCCCGAAGGCGTCAGGAAGTTCAGCCCGGGATGTTCGACCCAGGCCCGAACCGCTTCGCCGGCGTCCCTGACGATGACGGCGTCCTCGAGGCCGGGAAGTCGGTCCTTGAGACGGTCGTCGGGTTCGATGAGGCTCTTGAGCAGTCCGATGACTCCGGGGCGGCTAAGGACCTCCTCGGGGATGGCCGGCCTGGCCGCGGCCGGGATGAGCAGGTAGTTTCCGCGCAGGCCCTCCGGAAGGCCCCTCAGGAATTCTTCGACCGGGACGACGCGGGACCTGGCCCCCTCCCGCCAGAACGTGTCGAAGAGGAGGGCGTTCTCCGGATTCGTCCGGATGAGGTCGGCCAGGATGCCCAGCCCGCCGGGGACATCGTCGGCCGGGAACTCGCCGCGCTCTTTCTCGTCGATCTTGCGGAGGGCCTGGAGATGGTAGGCGGATTCGTCCCGCCGCGTTTTCAGCGCCTCGAGCCGGCGCCGGGTTTCTTCCAGGGAAGAACGCAGGGAGCCGAGCGCCGTCTTGACGTCCTCCGCCCCGCTGACCAGGGCTTGCCGGAGGTCGCGGTGCTCGGCGATATCCCGTTCGAGGACACCCGTCCGGTCCGTGGTCTCGACAATGAGTCCGGCCTGCTCGCCGAACTGGGCCGCGAGCTTCTCCTCCTGGCGGCTGAGGAGCTCGATCTCCTTGTCGGTCCTGACGCTTTCGTTCTTGGCCTCCGTCAGCCCCTGCAGCGCCTGGAGGTAGTCGCCCCGCAGGCGCTCGATGTCCTTCTCCTCGGCAAGCCGGACTTCGCGCGCCGCCTCGAGATCCGCCTCGGCGCGGACGACGTCGGACCGGTTCGTCCCGAGCGTTTCCTCGAAACCGCCGAGCCTTGCCCGGAGGTCTTCGAATTCCTGGGTCAGCATGAGGACGTCTTCGAGGAGTTCGTCGCGGTCGCTTTCGGCGCGCTTTTTCTTCTCCTCGAAAAACTCGACCCTTTTCGATTCGCGCTCGATGTCGCTCTCGACCCTGGCGACGAGGGACTTCAGCCCGAAGAGCTTTTCCTGGCTCTCCTTGAGGCCCCTCTCCAGATCCCAGAGCTCCTTCCGCCGGGCCGCCGCGTCCTTCTCCTCGCTCCGCAGGCGGGCCGTGATGTCCCGTTCGCGGAGGAGACCTTTCTCGTAGAGGGCGGAGGCCTCGCCCTGGGAATTCTCGAGCAGGACGAGTTTTCTCTGGTAGTGGTGGGACGTCAGCTCCCGGATGCGCTCGCGCAGGCGCCGGTAGCGGTTGGCCGCCTGGGCCTGGCGCTGAAGGGAGTTTTTCGCCTTATCGACTTCGATGATGATGTCTTCGAGGCGGATGAGGTTCTGCCCGGTGCTGTCGAGCTTCGCCTGGGCCTGGCGCCTCTTGTCCTTGTAGTAGGCCGTGCCGGCGGCCTCCTCGATGAACGCTCTCTTCTCGGTCGGCTTGGCGGTGACGAAGTTACCAATAGAGCCCTGCTCGATGACGAAGTATTCCTTCTCGCCGATGGCGTGCCGCCAGAGCTCGTCCTGGATGTCCTTGAGGCGGACGGATTTGCCGTTCATCCGGTATTCGCTCTCCCCGGAGCGGAAGGCCCGGTGCGATACGACGAGCTCTTCCTCCTCGCTGGCCAGGGTCAGGACCGCGTCGACCATGCTCAGGGCGGGCTTCTTGGCGTTGCCGTTGAAGATGACGTCCTCGGTCCGGTCGCCGCGCACGACTTTCTGGCGGTGCCCGCCGAGGACCCAGAGCATGGCGTCGACGAGGTTGCTCTTGCCCGTGCCGTTGGGGCCAACGATGGCCGTGATGCCGGGGTGGAAGACGATCTTCGTCCTGTCGGCGAAGGACTTGAATCCCTGCAACTCGAGCTTCTTGATGATCATGTTCATGGTTGTCGCGGCGCTTTCGGTCGAATAGGTCCAACCGCGGGGTCGAACAAGAGGGGTATTGTATGCGATTCGCCCGGATTTTGAAAGGGGGGACTGAAGAGGGACTGTCCTCGGAGGGGACTGTCCCTCTTGGAAGCGGAATATCCAGTCCGGTCGAATGTATCAATGTTGGAAGCGAAAGCTTCCGGGAATCCGCCGCAAGGAGGCGAATATGTTCCAAGACGCGTTGTTTGTCCCGGACAGGAATTTCCGGGCGAAAGCCGCGGCTCTTCCGGCCGCTGCCCTCGTTCATGCGGTGGCGCTGGCCCTACTGGTGACGGTCCCTCTGCTTCGGGTGGGCGACGTGCCGGAGGTCGGTTTTACCAGCGTCGTTTTGGTCCCCGCGCCGCCGGCAACGCCGCTTCCGCCGCCGAAAGCACGGTCCGGGAATCCCGGCTCGCGCCTCGTGAAGAAGCCCGCGGCCGCCGCCGTTGGCAGCTGGAGGGTCGCTCCCGTCGACATCCCCGACGGCATCGTCGAGGAGGGCTTCGGGATGGGAGGCGAAGAAGGCGGCATCCCCGGCGGCGTCGACTACGGAGACGCCGGCGGCTTCGCCGGGAACCTTATCGGCAGGGCGCTCTTCGCGATCGTCGGCGAGCCGGAGCCCGTCGTCCGGGCGGTCGGCGACATCAAAGCCCCCCGGCTCGCCCGGAGGGTCGAACCGGACTATCCGGAAATCGCCCGGCAGGCCCGGGTCGAGGGCGTCGTCATCCTCGAGGCGACGACCGATGTTTACGGCCGTGTCACCGGTGTCCGCGTACTGCGGTCGCTCCCGCTCCTCGACGCGGCCGCCGTCGACGCCGTCAGGCAATGGGTCTACGAGCCGATGGTCATAAACGGCCGGCCGCGCCCCGTGACCTTCACCGTCACCGTCCGCTTTGTATTGAAATGAAAAGAGGGACTGTCCCCCTGGAAGGGGGCTGTCCCTCTTTTCCGTTCCCGCCGCGATAGGGGACATGCACCGCTTTGAGAGAAGCGGTGCGTGTCCCCGCTTTCTCAGGGAGGGACTGCCCCCAACGCGGACAGCTATCCGTCCCGTTGGGGACTGTCCCTCTGAGTTGACAGGAAGGCACGTTTCGTTTAATTTATCCGAGCCCCTCCAGGCCAGCGTAGCTCAGTCGGTAGAGCAGCTGATTCGTAATCAGCAGGTCGGAGGTTCGATCCCTCTCGCTGGCTCCATCGATTCCTTGCATATGGAGCACATAATTCAGTTAGTTACCAAGGATCCGGGCAGAATTGCGCTATAAGTCCTTTTAGGTGATTTGACATTCCTACCTTGGCATTCTATTAATAGGTCAATTGCTATTTCGAAGTTATCCGTCGATGAGGAGGTTGGATTCACATGAATCCGATAAGACTTCTTCTGGTTTCTGTCTTCGGTCCCTTCGGGGTGAGAGACGATTACGCGGAGGGAACTGGAATGCAGATGGAGCTCTTAAACAATCAGATCACGAGGCAGCAGGGAGTCCACTCGCCCCGGCAGTCCTACTGGAGCTTCCCGCTGTACCTGCTCGCGGAGAAGGTCTCGGTGCCTGCAACTGTTCTCGATTTTCCCACCTGGGAAGAATTCACGAGGGAACTGGAAAAGGGTTACACTCACGTGGGCATCACCTTCATCGTCCCCAACATCCTAAAGGCTCGAAGGATGGCCGAGCACATCAGATCTAAGCACCCTGAGATGAAGATAATACTGGGCGGCTTCGGCACCATGGTCCCTGCCCTGGAGACCATCGTACCCCACGACGGTGTATGCGAGGGCGAGGGTGTGGAGTGGCTGAGGCGGTACTTCGGGGAAGACCCATCGGCACCTATCGTGCATCCTGCCCTCTTGGGCCCAGCTTACGAGTACATCTATGGGGCAAGAACTCCCACGAAGGGGTCGATCCTGCTCACCGGGGTGGGGTGCAACAATGCCTGTGAGTTCTGCGCCACTTCCTTCAAGTTCGGCAAGGAGTATGTGCCCTTTATGTCGACCGGGGCCCAGGTGTTCGATGCCTGTCTGAAGTCCGAAAAGGAACTGGGTTCAAGGGGATTTACCATTATCGATGAGAATTTCCTCAAGAAACCCCAACGAGCCAGGGAACTTCTTACCCAGTTGGAGGCACAGGGAAAGGCCTACGTCTTCGACATATTCTCCTCTGCTGAGGTGACCACCGATGTGGGCATCGATTTCCTCGTGCGACTCGGCATACACATGATTTGGATCGGTGTCGAGTCAAGGGCCAACACCCATGCGAAGCTTAAGGACATAGACATCGGCAAACTGATAGCTCAGCTCCAGGACAAGGGCATCTCGGTGATAACGTCTGGCATCCTTTTCCTTGACCACCATGACCAGGTGACCATCAGGGAAGACATCGAGTGGATCATCGGTCTCGGTTCCGACATGACCCAGTTCATGAACTACACACCCTGCCCATGCACCGGCTTGTACGCAAGACTTGCCGGCGAGGGAAGGCTCAAGGACATCCACTGGCGCTTCCACCACGGCGCGGGAGAACTGAACTGGAACCACCCGCACATCGTTGATCCAAAGGAACAGGCTAACCTGCTGAAAAAAGCATTCAGGAGGAAATACGAGGCCAGCGGACCTGGTATCCTCAACATGGCGATCACCGCCGTCCGAGGCTATGCGAAGGCCGAGGCCGATAGAACATGGAGGGAGGCGGAATCGCTTGTCTGGAACCCCGAGAGTCTGCGATACGAGAAGAGCGACCATGCTGCTGACGACGTGTTCATGCGCCAGAGGATCAGACGTCTCCAGAAGATCGCCTTGAACCTGCGCCCCATCCTGCTTCCCGCCCTCTTGTTCGCACCCAACAGGGCTGCCAGGATGAAGGCCCGGAAGGCGATGAGATTGTACGCAAAGGTTCTTGGCAAAGCCGGCCCGGGGGTGATCCTGAAGGGGATCTTCCTGGTATTCACGGGTTTCATGGAGCAAGTCCGGTTGTGGTTCAGGAGAGCGAGTGGGTACGAGGATATCGTTCTCCAGCCTCCCAGTCGAAGGGTGGAGTATAGGATTCCTCGGTTGGAATGAATTGCTGGGGGGACCTCATCCCTGAAAAATGGTGTAGACACAATGTGAGTTTTCTGGCAAATGGATCCTAAGGTCGGAGGGTCGAATCCTCTCCGGCACGCCTCGTTTCCGCCTTCTATTTCCTTCTGGGGCGGCCTTCCCGCGGGTCCGAACCGTTCCGCGCCCGGGCTTGAATCTGCGCCGCCTCTTGGGACATAATGATCCCATTCCGTAGGGGGTTGCCAAAGGAGGCTATCATGACGGCGCATCGATCTCTCTGGCTTCTCGTTCTCGTTCCGGCCCTTCTTCTGTCCGGCTGCCGGAAGGGGCCGGTTGGGTCCCGAGGTGCGAAGGTCCGAACGGAGACCGTGGACGGCGTGACCCTTGTCCACAATCCTCCGGAGCCGCTCAATCCCCGCAAGGCCGTGCGATTCGAGGAGGAGGTATCCTTCGGCGCCGAGGAATCGGGGCCCGGGGCGGTCTACAAGCCCGGCCAATTTGCGGTCGACGGCCGGAACCAGGTCTATATCTACGAATCCGGGGAAGGCACGATCAAGGTCTTCGGTGAAGACGGGCGGTTCCTGCAGACGGTCGGCCGGAAGGGACAGGGTCCGGGCGAGTTCGCCCAGGCCTTTTTTCTCGGGTTCTGCCCCGACGGACGGCTCCTCGTCACGGACTTCCAGAACAAGCGGACGTCGTTTTTCGGTCCCGAAGGCGACTTCCTGGCCAGCTATCAATGGACGAAGAACATCTCGATCCCTCTCCTCGTCCTCGAAAACGCCTACGTCGTCCACGAGTCCTTCTATGACGCCGGCGCATCGAAGCTTTTCGTAAAGACCTACGATTTCGAAGGTGCCGAGATCAAGAACTGGGGCGAATTCGTCCTTCCCGGGACAAAATTCGTTACCAGGGGCGAAGTCGCCATCACCGTGAGCATCCCTTACAGTCCGCGTTCGGTCCTGACGGGTGACCCCGTGCTCCGGCGGGTCTATCACTGCATGAACGACGCGTATCTCATCGAGGTCTTCGATGCCGCCGGCCGGATCTTCCGGAAGATCGACAGGCCCTACGAGCGGGTCTCGTTCACCGACGCGGACAGGGAGGAGTACACGGCCAGAACGAGCGGCCCCAAGGAGCTTGCAGAGATCTATCGAGACATGCCCTGGCCGAAGGTCAAGACGGTGACGGAGCGGATGCTCTGCGACGACCGGGGATTCTTATGGGTGGCGACAAACGAGACGAAAGACGAGGGCGGGCGCAAGCTCACAGCCTACGACGTCTTCGACGCCGAGGGGCGCTATGATGCCAGGGGCTGGCTCGATTTCAATCCCGCGAAATTCGCCGCCGGAAGGATGTACCGGTACAAGGAGGACCCGGACACGGGCGTGCGCGTCCTGACGCGCTACCGGATCGTCTGGGAATAGGCGCCGGGACGTTGGCATATGAAACGATGATATTGCCCGCCTGGGACAAATAGAGGGAGACGTCCTCGGCCCAGAGGGCCCAAAAGAGCGATGATTGACGGTTCTTTTCAGACGGCGCGCACGGCAAAGCCCAAAGGTCGGAGGTTCGATCCCTCTCGCTGGCTCCACCCTTTATCCTGTTTCTTATTGTTAGCATCAGTTCACACAACTGAGACATCTTAGGCCTCGTCTGCCAACTCTTCGGGAAGCCAAAGCCTGGTCGATTCCCGACTCTTCTGAGTTAGAGTGACAGCTTTCGTTCCGGAGCCGAAGGGGCCGCTCATGGGGACGATGATGGCTGCATGGTAAAAATCACCCCTCATTCCACCTGAGTGGATGATGGACTCGCTTTGTAGGTCCATTAGACTGGGAATCGACGGAAACTAAAATCTCGATAGTGTCCGCTCGATCTGAAGCGGTCCGACGCGTGTGGAGAGGCGGATATTTTCGCCCCGGCCAGAGCAGATTTTACTGGGAGGATGACATGAGACTCTTTAGGCATATCGGAGCGTTAGCGGCTTTTCTCGCCATCGGCTTTATCACCGTCGGCACCGCTTCCGGCATGACGGCTCTGCAGAAGGCCGTCCACAAGGGGGATATCAAAAAGGTCCAGGATCTCCTGGATAAAGGGGCCGATATCAACGAATGGAATTTCGGCACCGCGCTCATATGGGCGGCTAGCGAGAACAGGCTGGAGATCGCCAAGCTCCTGATTGACAGGGGCGCCGACGTGAACTCTCTGGGCAAGAACGGCTGGACGGCGCTCGGTTGCGCCGCCGCGGAAGGCTACGGCGACATGATCGACCTCCTGATCAGCAAGGGCGCCGATATCGACCAGGCCATTGCGGGCATGAAGATCATGGCGGAATGGGCCGGCAGCGCCTCTGCCAAGGCCGCGGCGAAGATCGTCCAAGGCATGGGTTTGATCCAGAGCCGGGCGGGCATGGCCTTTTATTCATCCGGCGAGTACGAAAAGGCCGCCTCGGTCTTTCAGGCGAGGGCTCGGGTGAACCCTCAGGATCCCAAGAACTTCATCGGGTTGGCCTTCTCCAAAATCGCGTTGAAGAAATATGACGAAGCTAAGGCCGCGGCCGAGAGTGCCATCAAGCTGGCCCCGGACAACTCCGACGCCCATGTGGGACTCGCCGACTCGCTCATGGGCATGGGAGATTTCGCCAAGGCGGTTGAGCCGCTGAAGAAGGGCATCGGGCTGAACCCCAAGAATCCTTGGACCTACAACCGGCTCGGCAATGCCTTCTACAGCCTCGGCAATTACCCCGCGGCCGTCGTAAATTACCAAGCGGCCGCCGAGCTTGCCCCCGACGAATCCGACCCGATCCGGTCCCTGATGAACACCTGGGCTCGAATGGGGGAACTGGATAAAGCTATCGCTGCGGCCGATAGGCTCCTCGGAAAGATGGAACCCAAAGACAGTGTCGAGGTGCTCGGGCTTCGAAGCTTCCTTTGCCGGGAAAACGGCCGGGCCGACGAGGCGGCGAGCAGCGCCGAGAAGGCCGGGTCGATCGAACCTGGACATGACTGGTCACTGTTCTCCTCGGGGGTCGTCGCGCTCGACCGGGGGAGTTATGACGAGGCCGTCAAGCAACTTTCCTCGATCAGGGACAACGACTTCACTTTGGCTCGCGTCCTCGCGGCCATCGCTTACTCCAAAAGAGGGGATGTGACGGAGGCCGAAAGAATCTTCGCTCCGATCGGGGGACTCATGCTTTCCTCCACAAATTTTCTCTTCGTCAAGAACGCCGGGATCCTTGCTGATCTTCTAAAGCCCACCGTTCAGGGACACTTGGAGAAGGCCAATTCCCTGGAAGCTGGGGGCGATCCCCGTGGTGCCCTCGGGGAAAACACTTTGGCCCTGCAAATCGCCGACCAAGCTGGATCGAAAGCGATCATGTCCCGGGCGGCGGCCCTGCTCACGGCCCATCCCGAGCTTGCCGCGCTTCCAGAGGAGGCCCGGAAATACTCTCTGCGGGGCGAAGTCCTGGTCAAGGAAAAGGACCTCGAAGGGGCCCTCGGCGAATACACCTCCGCCCTCCGCGCTGCCCCGTTCTGTCCCACTCTCCGTTATGACGCCGCGCTGCTTGCCGCGGAACTCGGCAAGTTCAGCCAGGCTATCATGCACATGAACGCCTATCTTGAGCTCTCCCCAGGCGCCCCGAACGCCCGGGAGGCCAAGGATCTGATCTACAAATGGGAGTTCATGATTGAGCGTGGCGCGGACAAGAAGTAGTCCGGGTCGGCGAGAGGCCTGGCAGAGCTATCTCGGCTATGGCGACTAATATTAGCAGTCGAGGCTTCAGGCCTTCAAGAAGTTGTGGATGCCCGGTTGCGGCTGACCGGGCTGAAGTGCAGCTGATCACCAATTCGGGGCAGGGCCGCAGGTGAGCACAATCTGCGCACAATCGATTGGGCGCCCCACCTAATTACCTTTATTAACAGTAAGTTGAAACGCTTGGGCAGTTCGTTCGCAATCAGCAGGTCGGAGGTTCGATCCCTCTCGCTGGCTCCATCGATTCACCAATTCGAGACCTGGTTGGGCACTTCAGGCGCCTTCGATCATCCAGCCCATGTAAGCCCCCAGCTTTCCAGCAAGGCAATAGGGGAGATTGAGGAGGGAAAAAGGTTTGCCTTCCGGCGTTTTCGTCCGGACGATCTCGAGGGGGCCCGCATAAAGCCGGACGGCGAATCCGTGGGGGCACCTGTTGATATACTGGTGGAGCGATTTCAGTGTGCCCTTCGCGCCGGCCTTGACCTCGATGGGGACGGCGAGGCTTCCATGCTGGAGCACATAATCCACTTCCGCGGGGGCCTGGCGTTTTTCCCTGACCCAGAAGACAGGCTTGTGATGTCCGGGATCCGCGGCGATCAGCTCCTGCCCGACGATCATTTCCGCGATCCGGCCGCGATAGAAGGAATAAAGATCGGGATACTCGAAATAGTGGCCCTGGATGCCGGCCGTGAAGTTGATCAAGCCGATATCCAGGAACAGGAGCTTGGGGGACTTCCGGCGGTCGGGGATGAGGGGGATTTCCGTGGAAGTCGTGGGGGCGAGGAGGTGAAGGAGCATGGCCTGCTCGAGAGTCCTCAGGGACTCGCCGGCCTCCCGCGAACGGTAGTTCGATTTGCCGAAGCCGGCGAACTTGATCCGTTCGCCGGCCTCCAGCGGGGCCGCCTCGAGACAATGCCGGATAACGCGTTTCATCGTCTCGTTCCGCGCGTACTTGGGGATGTCGTCCAGGAAGGACGTCCATAAAGAGCGGTAGAGCGGCGCGAGAGCCACGGCGTCGCGATTCCCGGCATAATGCGCTACGATCTCGGGCATGCCGCCGACAAGGGTAAATCGGTGAAACAAATCCATCAGCCGGGGAAGGGCAAAGACAGGGGCGGGAATGACGTCCAGGGCCTCGAGGGCCTGTGTTTCGCCCGTGGCTTCGAGGAACTCCCGAAAGGAAAGTGGGGACATCAGGGCGTATTCAACTCGTCCCACGGGAACACCGATCTGCTTCTGGGTCAGGGCGATCTCGAGGAGCGAGCCGGCCGCGATCACGTGGAGCTCGGGGAGGTCTTCATAGAAATACCGCAACGAAGAGACAGCTTCGGGGGAGTTCTGGACCTCGTCGAGGAACAGAAGCGTCCGGCCTTGGACGCTCGGGAGCCCTTTGGAAAACCGAATGGCCTGCAGGAGGTCAGCGGCCGGCAAAGACCGGGCAAAGAGCTTCGCCTCCTCGGGCTTCTCGAGGTTGAGGGAAATGAACTGGTCGTAGGCTGCCGAGAAAAGCTCCACGGCCGTGGTTTTCCCGACCTGGCGCGCGCCGCGGAGAATGAGGGGCTTGCGGTCCGGTTTGTTCTTCCAGTCGCCAAGTCGCCGCAGGATCTCCCTCTTGAACATGTTCCTCCTTCTTGCTTAAGCAGCTAGATCGTAGTCTATTAGTTGTTAAATTGTCAAGCCTGTATTTTATATTTTTTGTATTATTATATATGCTATTATAGCTTTTTTACGTATAAGAACAAATAGTTATTATCAACAAGCCTTTATTATCAGTAAGTTGAAACGCTAAGGCAGTCCCTTCGCAATGAGTAGGCCGGAACTCTCGCTGGCTCCAGCAATTCCCCCCCCCAAGGCATCAGCAATCCGCCGTTTGACTTCCCTGATAAGAAGGGGAGAGGTCCGTTCGAATGAAATAATGGTTGACAAATAGACGTCTATATGTTAATTATGAAATCATGATTGATCGTCCCTATTGGCTGAAGCGCATCCAGGACGCTTGGGAAAAGCGTCCGATCGTCTGGCTGGCCGGAGTCCGCCGCGTCGGGAAGACGACCCTGGCGAGGATGCTGCCCGATACCATCTACATCAATTGCGACCTGCCCTCCGACGCGCGGCGCCTCGAGGATCCCGAGCTTTTTTTCCGGGCCCAGCCCGAAGCCGCCGTCATCGTCCTCGACGAGGTCCACAGGCTGGCCGACCCCAGCCGCATCCTGAAGATCGCCGCCGACGCCTTTCCTAGGCTTCGCATCCTCGCTACCGGCTCGTCCACGCTGGCCGCGACGCGCAAGTTCAGGGACACTCTGACCGGCCGGAAGCAGGTCCTCCAATTGACACCCGTTCTCTGGACCGAATGCGAGGACCATTTCGGCATCGCCGATCTCGATCGCCGGCTTCATCACGGCGGCCTCCCCGAGTTTCTGCTCAGCCCCGAAAAGGACGAGACGCTGTTTTCAGAATGGATGGACAGCTTTTATGCCCGGGACATCCAAGAGCTCTTCGCTGTCCGGGAGCGCACGGGCTTTCTCAACCTTTTCCGCCTCATGCTCAGGACGAGTGGCGGGCGGGCCGATTATACCGCGCTCTCCAGGGAATGCGACATCAGCCGTCAGACGGTCAAAGCTTACTTAGAAGCGATGAGCATCGCCTGCGCTCTTTCGATCGTACCTCCCTTCCACGGCGGCGGACGGCGGGAGCTCCTGAAGCGGCCCAAGGTTTACGGATTCGACACGGGCTTTGTGACCTACGCGCGGGGATGGAAAGACATCCGCGACGACGACCGCGGACTGCTTTGGGAGCATCTGGTCCTGGACACCTTACGGACCGCGACCGGCGGAGAAGGGTTGTTCCACTGGCGCGATAAATCCGGCCGGGAGGTGGACTTCGTCGTCCGGCGCGGCAAAGAAGTCGATGCGGTCGAATGCAAGGTCAATCCCGACCGCTTCGACCCGGCCTCCCTGGCCGTTTTCCGCGCGTCCTATCCCGGCGGCCGGAATTACGTTGTCTGCCCGGGGATCCGGAAAGCCTATGAGCGGCGTTTCGGAGGGCTCGTGGTCCGTGTTGCCGGCGCACGGGACCTCTTGACCTGACCGGCCCTGGTTCTATATCCTTGGGTCACGAACGGATAGGGGTCATAGGGAAATGAAATGCCCGAAATGTAACACCGATAATCCCGACACATCCCGATTCTGCAGCAACTGCGCAACCTCGCTGACTTCGGCTAAAGCCGCTCCTCCTTCCCTCACCGAAACCCTCGAATCGCCTGTCCGTGCAGTTACCCCGGGGACCGTTTTCGCTGGCCGCTATGAAATTCTCGAACACATCGGCGCTGGCGGGATGGGCGAGGTCTATCGGGCCATTGATAAGAACCTTGGGCGCCACATCGCCATCAAGATCCTCCCGGCTGCCTTCGCCCAGGACAAGGAGCGAATGGCCCGGTTCGAGCGGGAGGCAAAACTTCTTGCCGTCTTGAACCATCCCAATATCGCCGCGATACACGGGCTCGAGGAATTTGAGGGACGGCGCTTCCTTGTTCTCGAGCTTGCGGAGGGGGAGACGCTCCAGGCGCGGTTGAATCGCGGGGCCCTCCCCGTCGATGAGGCCCTCGAGACGTGTCGATTGATAGCCGAGGGGCTTGAGGCGGCCCACGAGAAAGGAATCATCCACCGTGACCTGAAGCCCGGAAACATCATGGTCACCCCCGAGGGCAAGGTGAAGGTCCTGGATTTCGGGCTGGCCAAGGCATACGGGGGAGAGACAACCGGGGTCGATATCGAGAAGTCTCCTACGATCACTGCCCAGATGACCGAGCCGGGTGTCATCCTGGGGACGGCGGCCTACATGAGTCCCGAGCAGGCGCGAGGACGGGCAGCAGACAGGCGGTCCGACATCTGGGCTTTCGGTTGCGTGCTCTATGAGTGCCTGACGGGGAGCCGGGCGTTTCATGGGGAAACGGTGTCGGACACCCTCGCGCACATCCTGAAGGGCGAGCCGGATTTGAGCAGGTTGCCTGCAGAAACGCCGACGCGCATTAAGGTCCTCCTCCGCCGCTGCCTTGAGAAAAGCCCGAGAGAACGCCTTCATGACATCGCCGATGCCCGGCTCGAAATCGCGTCCCCGGAGGCTTATCCCTCCGAAGCAGCGCCTGCTCACCGGAGATTCTCACTTCTGTCGCTGGCCGCAAGTGCGGTTGTCATGCTTCTTGCCGGCTTCCTGATCGACCGATTGGTGAGCGGGCGTCCCCAACCCGGCCCTCCCGCTTCAGTTATCACATCAACCATCAAGATCGAACCAGGTCACAGGCTCCAAGGCAGGCGCACCTATGAAGAAATGGACCGCCCGACCTGCACGGCCATAGCCATTTCGAGCGATGGCAGGTTCGTCGTCTACAGCGCGATCGAGGAGAATCCAGGCCCTCAGGCGAAGCCTCGGTTGTACCTGCGGAGATTGGACCGATCGGAAGCCGAACCCATCGCCGGAACGGAGGGCGGGGAAAATCCCTTCCTCTCGCCCGACAACCGGTGGGTGGGGTTCTCGGCGGACGGGAAGCTGAAGAAGGTGCCTGTCGAAGGTGGTGTCCCCGGCACGTTGTGCGACCTTTCAGCTTGGTTCTTGGGTGCGACTTGGGGTCACAATAACAGCATCGTGTTTGCGGACGGATGGACAGCCGGGCTCTCGAGGATTTCAGCTGAGGGCGGGAAACTCGAGACCCTAACCAAGCCTGACCCGAAGCGTGAGGAGTATGGTCACCGTCTGCCGTTCTGGCTTCCCAACGGGAAAGCTGTGCTGTTCACCATAACGAGAAACGACTGGGACAGGCAACCCTGCCTTGCTCTCCTCAGACCGGATAAGGGCGACTGGCGTGTTCTGCTCGAGGACGCGGCAGATGCCAGGTACGTTCCCACGGGACACCTTGTCTTTCTGAGGCAGGGAACGCTCATGGCCGTCCGATTCGATCCGGCCAAGCTGGAGCGTATCGGACAACCGGTCGAGCTTGTGGAAAACGTCATGCAAGCGTTTACCGGCGCCAGGTATTATGGACACACTGGGGCCGGTCAGTTCGGCATCTCTGACACAGGGACGCTCATCTATGCCGCAGGCGGCATCGTCCCGGATCCAAAGAAATCGCTCGTGTGGGTAGATCAGAGAGGCGAAGAGCGGCTGGCCACGGCCTCTGAGCTCTCTCTTAGCGTTGGCGGTCCGCGTCTCTCGCCTGATGGCCAGAGAATCGCCTATATGGCTTTTGAACGGGTCTGGGTGTATGACTTGGGCAGAGGCACGAACGACCGGCTGACCAGCGAGGGAAGGGCTTATAATGTGATCTGGAGCCCCGACGGAAAACGGCTTCTTTTCTGCTGGTCTAAATTCCCGCCGATGAACCTGTATTGGCTACCTTCCGATGGCAGCTCACCGATGGAGCGCCTGATAAAAAGCGAATACGGTCAACAGCCGGCATCCTGGTCTCCGGATGGGAAGACAATCGCTATAATTGATCACCCCCCGGATACCGGCGCCGACATCGTTATGCTTGACGTCGGTTCCGGACGCGTGACCCCTTTCCTAAATTCTCCATTCGATGAGCAATATCCGGAATTCTCGCCAGACGGTCGTTGGATAGTGTACACATCCAATGAGTCGAATCGCGAAGAGGTCTACGTCAGGCCGTTCCCGGGACCGGGCCCGAAATACCTTGTCTCGAGCGAAGGCGGCCGCGAGCCGCTGTGGGCCAGAAACGGCAAACAGCTTTTCTACCGAAAGTTCCCGTCGGGTCAAATGTGGGTCGTGGATGTCCGGACGGACGGCGTGTTCTCGCCCGGCAAGCCGCGCCTGCTTTTTGAGAAACCGGGTTACCAGCACTCGTTCCCCCTACCCGCCTATGACTTGTCCCTTGATTCGCAGAGATTTCTCATGGCCAAGCAAGAGCAAAGAAAACCCACGCCTGTCACCGAAATGATCCTCGTGCTGAACTGGTTCGAGGAACTCAAGCGGCTTGTCCCCAGCGGAAAGAAGTGAGGGCGCCGACCCCGGCCATCCCGAAGTCTATAATGCTTGGAGGCGGCTGGCCGGGCTAACAGGCGGCTGATCACCAATTCATGGCAGCGCTGCAGGTGAGCACAAGTTGTGCACAATCTCCCGCGCAGCCCATCGAAATATCTTTGTTATCAGTCAGTTAACCGACTAGCGCAGTTCGTTCGTAATCAGCAGGTCGGAGGTTCGATCCCTCTCGCTGGCTCCACCATATCCCTAACCCCCCGATTCACTCTCATGGGCGATTGACCCGGCCTGAAATCCGCTTCACATTAACCCTATGCCCGGCCAAGAGGAAAAATGGGATTCTTTCAGCCGGTTTTTGGCGTCGGCTATAATAGTAGCAGAGAGATGGAAAAGATAAATGTTCCGAAAGAGAATAATATATATGCTTTTTTTTATAGCCCTTCTCACGGGCCGATGCAAGTACTCCCTCGGAGACGGGGGATATGACCTGTCCCGGTTCCGGGAAAACGCTGAGCTGAGCTCCGTCCCCGACGAGCTCCGGGGCATCGTCCCGACCAACGGCGAAGCCGCGCGGGCGATCTCAGCCCAAAACGATGGAGGAGATTTGAGGTTCGTCATCATCGGGGACACGATTTCCGACAACAACGAGACCTTCCGGACCTTTCTCGACGAGATCGCCACTCTCGATCCGCGTCCGTCGTTCATCGTCCATCTGGGAGACCGGGTCGTCTCGCCCGTCGTCGATTACTACGGCACGTACCTCGAGACCATCAGCGATCCTCCCTGCCCCATCCTCCATGTCGACGGGAACCATGACGTCAGGGAGGAAGGCGAGCGGATTTCGAGGGCCTTCTTCGGCGATAAGGATTTCTTCTTCGACAGGGACGACATGCGCTTCGTGTTCATGAGCAACGTCCGCGGGGATGGGGATTTCGGTTTCAGCCGGGAGCAGCTGGGCTGGCTCGAAGACAAGCTGAAGGCGCCCTACCCGTCGAGAAAATTCTTTTTCGCCCACGTTCCGCCGAAGGCTCCGTTCAAGAGGATCAATCCGGGCCTGTCCTCCCTCTTTACCCCGCGGCTCGAAAACGAGGGGGAATTCCTTGACATTCTCGCCCGCCACAACGTCGTCCTGGCCGCCTTCGGCCACAGACACGTTCACGCGTCCATGGTCCACAACGGCGTCCTCATGATCATTACGGGGGGTGGGGGCCAGAGAAACTTCCTGGAGCCCGCCGTGGCAGAGCCCCGGTTCACCAAGAAAAACCACTACACGCTCGTGGAAATCCCCACGTCGGGGCCATATGAACCATTCGAGGGAGTCCTGTCCTGCATGGGGAAGGGCCACGAAACCCTGTCCATTTCGTCGTTTTTCCAGGCGAGTCCGTTCGCGAACGGCGGAGACATCTCCGTGGCGCTCCGGCCCTATCCCGCGTCGGCCGACGGCCCATTTCGGCCGGGGGATCCTGCCTTGACGAGGCTCGGGTCGTCGAGCCGCACTCCCTGAGCCGCCACCCCGCTCCCGACATTAGAAGTCCCGCAACAATATCCCGCCTTTCCCATTGACGATTCGACGTCCCGCGAAGGGGCTTTGTTCGCCTACAAGGAAAACCCTGGAATCCGGTTCCGCTCGATCGGCCCCGTCAGGCGGCCGAGCGCGGCGGCGAAGACGATGTCGGTCTCGCGCGGCCGGCCCGGCGACACGGGAGCTCGTCGAGAGGATCATCGCCTCCAAGCCTCATCCCCAGCAGGGCTTCCGTTCAGCCTTGGGGATCATGCGGCTGGGCAAGATCTACGGGCCGGAGCGGCTCGAGGCCGCGGCGGAGAGGGCCCTTCGCTTCGGGGCCCTGAGCTACCGGAGCCTGGCCTCGATCCTGAAGTGCGGGCTTGACCGCGCCGCCGACATCGCGGCCGAGCCCAGGACGATCGCTCATCCCAATATCCGCGGCGCCGCCTACTTCGAGGAGAAGCCCTCATGTTAGCCCATCCGACTCTGGAGAAGCTCTATAGTCTGAGGCTCTGGGGTATGGCCAGGGGCTGGGAAGAGCAGATGCGGATGACGGACCTCAGGGAGCTTAGCTTCGAGGAGCGCTTCGGCCTCTTGGTCGACCGGGAGATGACGGAGCGGCGCGACCTGAGACTTCGCGTCCGGCTGAAGATGGCCCGGCTTCGCCTTACAGCCTGCGTCGAGGACATCGACTACCGCCAGCCCCGCGGCCTCGACAAGGGACTTCTGCTGGAGCTTGTCTCTTGTCGCTGGATCAAGGAGCGACAGAACATCCTCATCACCGGGCCGACAGGCGTGGGCAAGAGCTATCTCGCCTGCGCCCTGGGCAACAAGGCCTGCCGGGAGGGCTATCGAACGCTCTACGTGCGGCTGCCCCGGCTCCTCCAGGAGCTCCACATCGCCCGGGGCGACGGCCGTTACGGCAAGGTCCTGGCCGGCTTGGCGCGGATGGACCTCTTGCTTATCGACGACTGGGGCCTGGCCCCCTTGGACGACCACGGCCGGCGCGATATCCTGGAGATCCTTGAGGACCGCCACGACGTCCGCTCCACGATCGTCACCGGTCAGCTGCCGGTCTCAGGCTGGCACGAGATGATCGGCGACCCGACCCTGGCCGACGCCATCCTCGACCGGCTCGTCCACAACGCCGGGCCTATTCCGGCCACTCAGGTACATAGAAGTTGCCCAGCGTCGCTCCGCTCCGACATGTGGCCGCCTTCGTTCGGAATGGGTGGCCGGAATCGTCGGAATACGCACGTTCGGGCTTTCAGTCCCTTTAAGCTGTTTTAAGCCATTATTAGCGTTCAACACGACAAAAAGTCGACAGTCCCCTCGCAGCCCCTCAATTGGCTTCAGGCCTTGGCCGGTCATCGGCGCCCGATGGCGCAGCCCTTCCGACGGACCGCTGGCTGGCTCGTGGCGGCACCGACAGCCGGCGGCAACCTGGAAGGCCGGAGTTGGAGATCCACCTGAGTGGGTGGCTCCGTTAGTCTCAGCGAGCTCTGGCGCTCCCGGGAGGGGGGTATGGGGCGGCCTGGCCGCTCGTGCGCTGACCCGTGATTGTAATTCTCTGCGGAAATTTATCATATTTTTTCACTAAAGGGGCCCTTCGAACATGGCATCTGCTTTTCGCATAGAAATCGTCCAGAGAGGATTTTTTTGGGAGGGCCCTAACTGGTCTGACACATACTCGGCTTGACAAGGGCAATCAACCGAAGTTCAATGACCTCATCAGTAATCAAGGAGGGGATTCAAAAATGAGAAGCGTTGGTTATGCATTTGCTATTGGATTGGTTATCTTTGCCTCAGGTTGCTCGAAACCCGCCGAAAATCCCGCCCTGGACGCTGTTGCCGTGGAAGAACAACTTCGAGCCATGGAAACCGGGCACCGTGCTGCCATTAACGCCAAGGACATCGAAGGCATCTTGCAGTATTACACATCCGATATGATCACCATCCCTCCTGACGAGCCCATTCTTTATGGCAAAGAATGGATTCGGACTACTATGGCTGATCTATACAAAACATATGACTTCCACGAGGATTTCAAGTTCATCGACATCAGATTCATCGGGGACCGCGTTGCTGCAAGCTACAGCTTCGTGCAACAGATGACGCCGTTGGCTGGCGGAGAGAAGATCGAACAGACCGGCAAAGGCATGTGCATCTTGAAACTGTCTGAAAAGAAGACTTGGCAATTCGAATGGAACGCCTATTCCCTCGACAAGAGGGATGGCTCCGATGGAAAATAGTCGGCCTCAAGAAACCGTAAGCTGGGTTCGCCTCACCTGAACAGGAACTCGAACAGCGCCTTTTCGACTGCAGCGGGCTGCTCTATCCATGGCCAGTGGCCACATCTATCGAGCCACACAAGACGGCTGCCCTTGAGAAGTTTTTGGTTTTCGAGCGCCACACATTCGGGCATGGGGTCCTGGCGGCCATGGAGGATTAGGGCAGGAATGTTCAGCTTCCTCAGGGCCTCAATGCGGGAAAGTGCTCCCTCCTCATAGGCGGGGCTCAGGTGGTCGCCGGCCTCAGTATTGTAGTGCTCCTTCCCGGCCTTCAGGATGGCAATAGCTTCGTGCGCCTTTGTGCGGTCGTAGAACTGGGAGGGCAGGATGGCACGCATTCCTTCAATGGTAGCTCGCGTGGGGTCTTTCGATACCACGTCGGGTTGTGACCAATATCTCTGAGCGCTCAGGTCATCGGCGCTCATACGTGCTTTCATATTGTCGGAAAAGGCTTTGGCAAAGGCCCAAGAGGCCCCGCCGGAGCCCACTAGGACGAGGCCCTTGATGCTCGACGGGGATTTTGATGCATAGTCCAAAGCCATCATGCCGCCCCAGGAGCAACCCCACACGGTCCATTTTTCCAGGCCCAGCTCCTTTCGAAGGGCCTCCAGGTCAGCGATGGTGGCGTCCAAGGTGATAGCCTTGGGGTCTTTAGGCATGGAACCCCCCGAACCACGTTGGTCCGGAACGATAGCCCGGCCCCGTTTGGCTATTATCCGGGCCACGGGTTCCATGCCTTCGCCAGAAAACCCCGGGCCGCCCATGAGCACCAGCACGGGCTCCCCCTGGCCGTAGTCCTTGTAGTGGAGAACCAGGTCAGGACGGGCCAGGGTCCTTGCCTTCATCGATGGGGGTGGAGGCGTCTCCGGAGTTTGAGCTGGGGCCGGCAGGCTTAGGCATAGTATCAGGCAGGCCGCAAGACGGATTACTGGCATGGTCTTGTTTTCTTGCATAGTTTTCTCCCGAAATAACCCCTTACCTATGATGAAACTATACTGCCGGCTGGGAGGCGGAGTCAACTACGGGGATTTAGAAAAATCTGTTACACCGGCGTTACACGGGGCGGAGTCTGCATCCCCACCAGGACGCCGGACGAAGGCCAGCAAGGGCGGGTCCCAGAGTGGATTTTCAAGGGGCGTGATAACGAAAAAGGTGCTGGGTTCGAGCCGGGAGCATCCAACCTATGCTCCGAGTACCCGGGAAATTTTTTTCTGGCCACATTCCTAGGCGGCTAAGAGCTAGGGTCTTGTCGGATGGACAGCCAGGTAAACCCACGTTCTTGACAACCAGCGACCAAAGGTCGATACTCAGGACAGCTTAATTGGAGGGAAATAATGAAAAAGTATCTCTGTGCCGGTCCCTTGGTCCTTCTGTTTTGTTTCACCATCGCTTGCCAGGACAAGGCGGCAATGGCCGAGCTTGAGAAAGCAAAAAACCTGGCTCAAATAGAGGACCAGAACAAAGCCATCGTGCGTCAGTTTTTCGAAGCCATTGACGCTCAAGACTACTCGCGCATGAAGGAACTTTCCGCAGACGATTTTTCGTTTCAGTCTCCCGGGCTGCCCGAGCCGTTGAGGATCGACGTGCTATCTCAAGTAGCAAAAACTCATTATGCCGCCTTCCCGGATTGGAGACACAAAATCGAGACTCTTGTTGCAGAGGGCGACAATGTAGCGGTTAGGCTCAATCAAAATGGGACTCACAAAGCCGAATATGAGGGGATCCCCCCGACGGGCAAAGAAGTGACAGTGCCGGCCCAATGCCTATTCGTTATCGCCGACGGGAAAGTCAAGGAATTCTGGGCAGTCGAAAATTATCTGGATTTTTATCAGCAGCTCGGCATGGAGCTGAGGCCGATAGCGGAAAAGAAGAAATAGGCCGATATTAAGCGACTCCTCGCAAGGCCTGTCACGCCGGAGGTCGCGAGTTCGAGTCTCGTCGGCCCAGCCGCTCGTTGGCTCCTCGATATGCAGACCGTATTCGGACCCGGGCTCAGGCTCTTGACATGGGATCGAGACCGGAGATACTGTTAGCTAAGAGGGGGATTGCTGCCAGTCTTTAAAAGTGAGCGTGGTTCGAATGGAAATAGGGAAGCGACCATGAAGACCATTATCACGTCGGTTTTGGGTTGCCTTATTTTCGGAGCATCCTCAGGCTCGATAGCCGAACGTCCGCAGCCGGCAGACACAGCGGGGTGGAATCTCAATGCCGGCGCCCCACGAACAGACGCCAAATTCGGACGGATGTCCCTTTCTTTTATCCCAAACGAGGGCCAACTCGACAACAGCGTGATCTATTACGTCGCGGGCCGGGACACATGTATCTATTTTGGGCCCACGGGAGTCTCGATATCTCTCATGCGTTTCGCCACGCCCGAGAAGGCCGCGCCAATCTTCCCTATGGCTGGCCCCTTCTTAATGAACAAGCACGATCAGAAGAGCCGCTGGACCGTCAAACTGGACTTCCTCGGGGTTGCCGCCGGTGTGATGCCCTGTGGAGACGAGAAGACCGGATCGGTCATCTCCTATTTTAGGGGCCGTCCGGATGAATGGAAATCGGGCCTCCCGTCTTATTCCCGGATCGTTTATAGGAATCTCTGGCCGGGAGTCGACCTCGCGTATTCGGGCAGCACCGATTGTCTCAAGTATGAGTTTGTCGTCCAGCCGGGGGTCGACCCCTCGACGATCCGGCTGGCCTATCGTGGGGCCTCACGAGTCGCGGTCAATGCCGGAAGGCAGCTCGAGGTGGACACACCCCTGGGCGGTTTCCATGATCAAGCGCCCCTCGCATATCAGGATCGTCACGGAGACAGAGTGCCCGTCCCTGTCGCTTTCCAGATCGAGGGATCGGCGGACCCATCCGCTGCCTTTGGCTTTGCGGTCGGCGCGTATGACCGGAGCCTGCCGCTTGTGATCGATCCGGCCACAGTCATTTATTGCGGATTTATTGGAGGCGCCGCGGACGACCGCGCAACGGCGGTGGCCGTCGACGGTTCCGGCAATGCTTACTTGACGGGTTGGACCGCCTCCCTCGATTTCCCCGTGACGGCGGGCCCCGACCTGACGTTCAACGACGCCTCGGGGAAAAGCGACGCGTTCGTGGCCAAGGTGACCGCCGACGGCACGGCCCTGGTCTATTGTGGGTTCATCGGAGGAATCGCGGAGGATGTCGGCACCGGCGTGGCGGTCGATTCCGCCGGCAACGCTTACGTTTCGGGAAGGACGTTTTCCTCGGACTTTCCGGTCCTCGTCGGCCCATACTTAACGCATCGCCCTGAGATCTCGCAATACAGCGACGCGTTCGTAACTAAAGTAAACGCCGAGGGCACGTCACTCATCTATTCCGGCTTCGTCGGCGGGAGCCGGTCCGACCAGGCCAACGCGATCGCGGTCGATAGTTCAGGACGCGCCTACCTCACGGGCTGGACGGAATCGGGCGATTTCCCGGTCAAGTCAGGACCCGAAACGTCGCCCAAAGGGGGCCGTGACGCTTTCGTGACTGAGGTGAATGCCGCAGGTACATCGCTCGTCTATTCCGGATACATCGGCGGCTCGCAGGCAGACGTCGGGTCGGGCATCGCCGTCGACTCCTCGGGATATGCCTACATCACAGGCAGCACGAGTTCCTCCCCGACTGAAAATTTCCGCGTCTGGGTAGGGCCGTCATACACCTATAACGGAAACCAGGACGCCTTCGTGGCCAAAGTGAACCCGTGGGCCATGATTGAGTACTGCGGCTATATCGGGGGCGCAGGCGTCGACTCCGGAGCCGCGATCGCTGTCGACTCACACGGCAGCGCCTATGTCACGGGGACGACCAATTCCGGATCGCTGTTTCCCGTCAAGGAAGGGCCGGACCTGGTTCATCACGGCGGCAACGACGCCTTCGTGGCCAAAGTCTTCGAACTCGGCGGCAACCTTTACTACTGTGGATTCATCGGCGGTTCGGGCGACGACCAGGGAAAAGCCATCGCGGTCGATTTCGCCGGGCGGGCCTATGTCGCCGGTTCGACGTCCTCCGCCGCGGATTTCCCGGTCACCGGCGGCCCGTTCCTTGTTCATGCGGGATTAACGGACGCGTTTGCGGCCACGGTCGGCTCCACCGGCGAGAGTTTGCTCTATTGCAGCTATCTCGGCGGCTCGCAAGACGATGAGGCCGCGGGGGTCGCCACGGACGGGTCCGGGAACGTGTTTGTCGCCGGTTACACGCGCTCGGCCGACTTCCCCATTTCCCTGGGCGCGATTCCCGCCTCCGGCGCGGTACCTTCAGGGCTCTCCGACGACGCGTTCATCGCCAGGATCTCCGAAGACTTGCCCCCCTGCGGACCCTATCTTTTGCGGAAGGGGAATGTCACGACTGCCGAAATCGAAATAACCTGGACCGACGAGTCGACAAACGAAACCGGTTTCAAGATCGAACGGCAGAATAATCCACCTCAAGAATGGGTCCAGATAGCCACGGTCGACGCCAATGTCATAACCTACGAAGACACAGGCCTCACGGAAGGGTGGCCCTATATCTACCGTATCCGGGCCTACAATGATTTCGGCGACTCGGAGTATTCGATCCCCTGCCTGTTCTTCACGCGGCCGGCAGCCGCGACGAACCTCACGGCGACGGCCGTCAACGAACGGCGGATCGAACTTTCCTGGGTCAACAATTCGAATCACGCGATCGAGCATCTCGTCGAACGCAAGGTCCATGCCAACGGTTCGTGGACGATTCTTGCCCGCCGGTCCTATGACGCGACATCGTATGTCGACACCAACTACGTGGCGGAAGACACAACGTACTTCTACAGGGTCCTGGCCTTGGTTCACGACCATACGGAGTCTTTCCCATCCAATGAAGCCTCGGTGACAACACCTCCCTTGTCGCTCCCGATCGCGCCGTCGGGCCTTCAAGCGACGGCCCCGTTGGCCACCCAGGTCACCTTGACATGGCTCAACAACGCCTTCAACGCGGCGGGTTTCAAGATCGATCGGAAAACGGGCGCCGCCGGCGCCTGGAGCCAAATCGGCAGCACATTGATCGGCTCGTATGCTTTCGTGGACAGGAGCGCTCTGGAGAATACGACTTACTTCTACAGGGTCTGCGCTTATAACGGAGCCGGGAACTCCGGGTACTCCGACGAGGTTCCGCTGACGACTCCGGCTTACAAGTCCGTCCTAAGGC
The DNA here is from genome assembly GCA_964525875.1 of uncultured Eubacteriales bacterium. Taxonomy (GTDB): domain Bacteria; phylum Acidobacteriota; class Aminicenantia; order Aminicenantales; family Saccharicenantaceae; genus RBG-16-66-30. The sequence goes on along the minus strand of CAZGJS010000013.1, from coordinate 48,264 downwards.
TGCCGATCTGGGACCTCAGCTTCGGTTACGTGAACGTGTGTACGGGCGTCTACGAAACGACGTTCCTTTACAACGACGGTGACGCTCCCCTGGTCGTGAACCGCGTTATATGGGCCTCCGGGTCCTCGGATTTCGGCTACCTGGGCCCGCCCACGCCGTTCTCCATCGCGCCGGGAGGATCTGCCGAGATTGGGATCGGGTTTCTGCCCTCCGGGGGGACAGGCCCGGTGTCCGCCGTCTTTTCTATCCTTTCGAACGATCCCGTGAACGGCAGCGCCCCCTTCACGGCCACCGGCCACGGCATCTCTCTATCCGTTTCGGCGCAGCTCCAAGTCGAGCGCGGATTCGTCAGGGCCTGGATCGCGCGGATGGATTATGCCCGGATCAACGCGGAGGTCACTCTGTCGGCGCCTCAGAGCGCGGTCACCTTTCGCTTGATGCGGAAGGCGGGTAGCGCTTCCTACCGGGGCATTAAACTTTTCACGTGGGACGATACTGTGGCAGGTCAGTGGACGTACACCGACATGTACCTCGAGAGCAAGGTGAGTTATGCCTATAGGATCGATGCGTTGGACTGCCGGGGCTTCGTGATCTATACCTCGCAGGGGCTTGACCTTGCGCCTTCTCCTCAGCGGCAGAAGCAGGAGAAGGATCCCCTGCGTAGAATCGTGAAGAGGTAGAAGGCCATGAAAAAGGTTGCTCTCATTCTTGTCTTCCTGTGCGTGTCCGGATCGGGTCGAGCTGCCGACCGCTTGTTGCTCTCGGTCGGGGCGAGTTATTTGAAGCATGCGGATGCCAATTACCGCGCAATCTACGGCAGCGGCGCCGTCCAGCCTGAATTTGAGATCGGCTTCAGGATCTACCGGAGCCTCTATGTGATGGGAGGGTACGGGGCCGTCAGCAGGAGCGGCAAAATCCCGGACTTCGGCTTCGATGCCCGGTCGACGCAGAGTTTCCTTTCGGCCGGGTTCGGATTCGTCGATAGGATAGGAAAGATACTGATGTTTAAGCTCGAGGCGGGCCTGGCCGATGTGATGTACACCGAAGATGCTCTGGAGTCCAGCTTCTTTGGATCGAAACTCGGTTATCAAGCCAAGGCGGGTCTGCTCGTGGCCGGGAAGATCGTTTTTGCGGAAGTCAAGGTTGGGTATATCTCCGCAACGGAGACAATCGGGGACGTCAAGTTCAAGCTGGGAGGCGCCCGCATCGGCATTTTTGCCGGTATCAGGCTTTAGCAGCTTACCGTCCGCTCTGGCCAGGTCTGTTTCCTTCTTTTGATGAGTTGCGGTATTTTGCGGGTCAGGTGCTCGCGCCTACGGTTGTCGATGATGCGAATCTCATAGATTTATGCTGGCTTGCTATCGAAGAATTCACTGATGATGCCATCCGGGCTATATCGTTGTGGTATCTACGCAGCAATTATGCGGGTGGAAAGAGCGAGAGCACAAAAAAGCGAGGAAAGGCAATAGACTCCACATCCAAAGGTCGGAGATTCATATCCTCTCGGGCACGACATTCAATCCGCCCTCTTCCGGCGCCTTAGATGAGCACAATTGATTGGGCGCCCCACCTAATACATTTATTATCAGTAATTTGAAACGCTAGAGCAGTCCCTTCGTAATCAGCAGGTCGGAGGTTCGATCCCTCTCGCTGGCTCCATTGATTCTCCCCATATAGAACAGATGATTCAATCACTTACGGGAGATCTGGTGATAATCGGGCTTTATGTCCTTTTAAGCCGTTTTAAGCCCTTTTTAGTGTTCAACACGACAAAAAGTCGACACCAAGCTGGCACCTGTCGGTTTGACTTGACTTCCTTCCTAAGCCATAATCGGCAGCGTCGCAGGAGGAGTCCGATGCCCAAAGCCCTGGTTTCCTATTATTCCCGGACGGGAAATACCAAGAAGATGGCGGCCCGGATCGCCGAGGTCCTCGAGTCGCAAGGCCTCGAGGTAGACCTGATGACGGTCGAGGACACGTCCCCGGCCGGCCTCCTCGGCTACGACTGCATCGTCCTCGGGTCCCCGACCTACTACGGCACCATGGCCTGGGAGCTGAAGAAGCTCCTCGACGAGAGCGTCAAGTTCCACGGGAAGCTCCGGGGGAAGGTCGGCGGGGCTTTCACCTCCTCGGCCAACATCGGAGGCGGCAACGAGACGACGGTCCTCGATATCCTCCAGGCGCTCCTCATTCACGGCATGGTCGTCCAGGGGGACCACCGGTTCGACCACTACGGCCCGGTCTCGATCGGCCGGCCCGATAAGAGGTCGCTCGACTGTTGCGAATCCCACGCCAAGAACCTGGCCGCCTTGACGAAGAAGCTCTTCCCTTAAGGCCTCGACGATATCTTCAAGCCAAGTAACGGGGAGGGGGCTAGTTCAAGTAAGCTCTGGCTCCGGAGAAACGCTCCTTGAAATAAAGGCCGTCGAGTGATTCCTCGCGGACCTTTTGGCCTTTCCCCGGGGCATGAATAAAGAAGTTCTCCCCGACGTAGATCCCCACATGGGATATCGGCCGGCCCGGAGAGACGGAGAAGAAGACGAGGTCGCCCTTTTGCAGCCGGTCCCGGGCGACCGTCGTTCCCGCTTGGTATTGATCCATCATCGTCCGAGGCACGCTGATGCCGTTCAGCTGGTAGACCGCCCGGACCAGTCCGCTGCAATCGACGCCTTCGGGGCTCGATGTTCCGCCCCACGTGTACTCCACACCGATGAAACTCTCCGCTGTGGCCACCAGATTTTCCCGGAGGTCCTCTCCCGACAAGCTCCGCCCGTAAACGGGGTGATCCTCGGGGCCGACGATGAAGTAGTCCTCGACGAGCTCTTGCTCGAGAAGTCGCTCGGCCTCGCGGACGGCGGCGTCCCTGGAAGGGAAGTCCCCGAAACGAACTCTAAAGAGCCCCGACCCCTGTGAAAAATAATAAGCATCCAGGCCAATGTCGTTCAGGGCCTGGGCCAGCCGTCGAGCATTGTCCAGGATGGAGAAGGCGCCCACCTGCACGGTGCAGCCCGTCCGCGTCACGGCGGCGCTGGGCGCAGCGGGAGCGGGGGTTATAGGAGGAGCGGAGGGAGGGATGACTCGGAGGCCCGCTTGACATCCGGAGAACCAGGCAACAGCGACTCCGAAGAGGACAAGGCTGGCTCTCGTCAAGCTCATCTTCATTTTATTCTTCCGAAAATGAGTTTTGTCGAACAAAGGATTGAACGATGGAATTTTTAAGGGGACGCCCGGCTGTGACTGGCCGGGCTGACGGGCAACTGATCTGCAGATCGGAGGTTCGATCCCTCTCGCTGGCTCCACCCCCGTCTTTCCGAATTAAAAGAGGGACAGCCCCTCTGAACTCACCGACGACGAGAGTCCCGCCTCTCGTTCCGGTCAGACGGCGGGCACGGCCGGGGCTGCGGTCACAGGAGCGACCGGGACCGGGAACACATTGTATTCCGGACCGAACTGGGCCAGGAACTCCAGGCTGAAGACCCGGAGCGTGTACCAGAACGGAAGCGTCACGACCGTCCCGATGTAGGGGATGACCAGGAGCAGCCAGCCGATGCAGCAAGTAATCAACCCGGCGATGATGACGACGAAGACGAACATCAGCATCAGCAAGAAGAGGAGGACCCCGTAGCCGAGGAAGTGGAAGGCATACTTCCCGAATAGCCCCATGAAGATCTTCCAGGCCGCGACGGCCGAAATCCTGTTCTTGTACATCAGGGCGGCGACGAAGTCCTTGAGGAAGAGCGTGATGTAACCACATACGAGCAGAATCACCAAGGCCAGCAAGCCCAGGCTGACGATGAGGGCGATGGGAAAAGCTCGGCTGTAACCGGCGTCATAGAGGGCGGCCCCCTGTATGAAAAACCAGGCGGCGAGCCCCGCGAACAGGGCGATACAGACGAGGCCGAATAGGAGCCGCCAGACGAAAAGCGAATTGCCTTCCTTCCGGTATTCCCGCCACGGCCGGGCGATCTCGACGCGGCCATGGACGACGCTGTCGAGGAACATGAAAACGCCCCGCGAGCTGGCCCAGGTGAGGACGACCCCGATGACGATAGCGACGACAGCGAGGAAGAGGATGGCGATGGCCCAGCCGGGATTGTCCATCAGCCAGGCCCAGGCCGTCCGGGGGAAGTGGATGAACTCGCCGAAGCTCCCGCCTTTCCCTCCGCGCCCTCCGCCCGAGCCATTGGCGGCGTCCATGAGGCCGGCCAGGAAGGCGTTGAAGCCGACGACGAACCACTTGTGGATGTCGAACGGCCTGAACAGCGCGATTTTCATCCGGTTCCAGGCGCGGCCAAGCGGTTCCATGAATAGAATATTCATAGCGACCTCCCCTCGGGAAGACGGCATTATTAGGTTTTCCCTACGTCATTTTACGATTATACGCAGGTAAGGTTCAAGTTGCGAAAAAATAATAAATCCGATAATATCGATAGAGTTTAGGCCGGGAAACGGCAGCCGGCCGATTGGAGCCGTCATGAAATCAATTTGGAAATTCTTCGAATCGGTCAAGCTGGCCATCGTCCTGTTCATTATCCTGACCCTCGCATCCGTCCTGGGGACGCTCATCCCCCAGGGAAGGAGCGCGGCGGAATACGCCGCCCGTTATGGCAGCCTCTCGGGTCTTTTCGTCAAGCTCCAGCTGACGGGCCTTTATCACTCGGCCTGGTATCTCGCGCTACTCTTCCTGTTCGCGCTCAATACGATCGTCTGCACTCTTGCCCGGCTCGGACCCAAGTGGAGACGGGCCTTCCGGGCCTCCCCAGAGGTCGATGACAAAAGCCTCCAGGCCATGAAAATCAAGGGCCGGGCTCGGATTCCCGGTCCTCTTCCCGCGGCCGTCGAGAAGGTCCGGGAAGCCCTTGCTTCCCGCCACTACCGCCTAAGGACATCGGGCGCAGGAACCCGCATCGCCGTCGTTGCTCAAAAGCGCAGGCTCGGCTGGTTCGGGTCGGATACCGTCCACGTCGGCCTGCTGATCATCCTGGCCGGGGGCGTCATCAGCGGATTGACCAGCCGCCGGGCGGACCTGGAACTCCGCGTCGGCCAGACGGCCGATGTTCCTCATGCCGCGTTCCAGGTGCGCCTGGACCGGTTCGAAACGGAATATTATCCGCAGGGCGGGGTCAAGGACTGGAAGAGCACCGTCAGCGTCCTCGAGAACAGCGCGCCCGTCCTGACGCGTGTCGTCGAGGTCAACCACCCGTTGACCTATAAACGTTTCTCCTTTTACCAGACAAGCTACGGCTGGGACTGGGAAAACCCGCGCCTCGAGATCGTGGTCAAGAAGCCTGCCGACCCCGCTTATCTCAAATCCTTGTCCCTGAAGGTCGGCGAACGTCTGGCTGTAGAGGACCCGGATTTTACCCATCTCGCCGTCCGCCGGTTCGTTCCCGATTTCGTCATCGGTGAGGGAAACGAGGTCCAAACCCGTTCCATGGAACCCAACAACCCCGCCGCCCTGGTCGAGGTCTGGAAAGGGGAGGAGCGGGTCTACTCGGGCTGGACCTTCGCCAAGTTTCCCGATTTCGGGGAGGGGCACAAGGTGGGCCAAGCCTCTCTTTCCTTTATCCTGAAGAACTATGAGGCCCCCCAATACTCCGTCCTCGAAGCGGCCAAGGACCCGGGCGTGACCTTCATCTGGCTCGGCTGCATTTTCGTAACGGCGGGCTTTTTCCTCGCCTTCTACTGGCCTCCCCGCGAGATCCGGGTCGTCCTCGAGGAGGTCCAGGGGAGGACCGAAGCGGTCCTCGGCGGCTTCGCCTCGAAAAGTCGCGAAGCTTTCCAGACCGAATTCGATACCCTCGTCGAATCCCTCAGGAGGACAACATGACCGAAGCCACGCTCTTCACCATCACTTTCATTCTTTACATCCTGTCGGCGCTCGTCTACCTCGCTTCTCTTTTTGTTGGGAAGGAGAAATGGGCCGGGGCGGGCCTTGTGCTGGCCGCAGCCGGCTTCGCGGTCCACACCGGGGCCCTCATCCTCAGGACCGTCGTCAGCCGGCACGCGCCCTTCACCAATATGTATGAATCCCTATCTTTCCTGGCCTGGGCAACGGTCCTGGCCTTGATCGTTTTCGACAGGAAATTCCGCATTCCCCGGGTTGCGCCCTATGTCATGCTGATCGCCGTCGGCCTTGTCGCCCTGGCGTCGTCCCCGCTCATGCCCAAGGACACGGCGCCCCTCGTCCCTGCCCTCCAGAGCTATTGGCTTTGGCTCCACGTGTCCGTCACCCTCCTCGGCGAGGCGTTTTTCGCCGTGGCTTTCATCGCCAGCTTGCTCTATCTCAGGGCCGACACGGAGGAGAAAAAACAGAAAATGGACTCCCTGAGCTACCGGGCCGTCGCCGTGGGCTTCCCTCTCTTCACCCTCGGGGGGCTCGTCTTCGGCATGGTCTGGGCTTACAAGGCCTGGGGGAGGTATTGGAGCTGGGACCCCAAGGAGGTCTGGAGCCTTATCACCTGGTTCGTCTTCGCCCTCTATCTCCATACGCGGATCGTCATGGGGTGGAAAGGGAAACGCTCGGCGCTCATTGCCATCCTCGGTTTCCTGGCCGCGCTGTTTACCTATTTCGGAGTCAATTACCTCCTCTCGGGGCTGCACTCTTATGCCTGAGGACGGCCCTCGGGACCCGGCCGCGGTGCTGGGCTCGGAAGCCCTGCCGCAGAAGCCGAAACGCAGGAAACGCCGTCTCCTCCTCTTCGGCCTGCCGGCGGCCGTCATCCTGCTGTTCGTCGTTTCCATCGAGGTGACCTCGACGTCACGTTTCTGTTCGTCCTGCCATTACATGAAGCCCTTTTTCGAGAGCTGGAAGACCTCCTCCCACAAAGACGTCCAGTGCAAGGTCTGCCATTATCCGCCGGGCATGAAATCGTTCTTCCGGACGAAAATCGAGGGCCTGGTCATGGTCGGCCGCTACTGGACGCGCCTCTACGTGAAATCCAAGCCCTGGGCGGAAATCCAGGACGAGAGCTGCCTCCGTCCCGGCTGTCACGACCGGAGGCTTCTCGAGGGCAAGGTCGAGTTCGGCAAGGTCGCCTTCGACCACAAGGCCCACTTCGACGACCTCAAACGGGGCAAGACCCTGCGCTGCACGAGCTGCCACTCCCAGATCGTGCAAGGCGAACACATCACCGTCACGCCGGCGTCCTGTTTCCTCTGCCATTTCAAGGACAAGGCGCCCGAGGTCCGGACAGGGGAATGCGCCGTCTGCCACCGCAAGGACGAGCTTCTCGCCGTCAAGGAGCGTTTCGACCACATGCCCGTCTTCGACAACGGCTACAGCTGCGACAAGTGCCACAGCCGTATCGTGTCCGGCGACGGCGAGGTGCCGAAGGAAAACTGCGACAAGTGCCATTTCGAGAGGGACCGGCTGGAGAAGTACAACGATACGGAACTTATGCACCGGACCCACATCACGGCCAACAAGATCGAGTGCGAGCAGTGCCACCGCGAAATCGAACACAAGATCGTCAAGGACATCGAGACGATCGCCGACTGCCAGGCCTGCCACCAAGGGACCCACAGCGCCCAGAAAATCCTTTACACGGGTCAGGGCGGAAAAGGGATCCCGCACGCCATGCCCAACGTCATGCTGGAGAAAGGGCTTAGCTGCCAGGGCTGCCACATGTTCCATGAGGCGAGCGGCCGGCTGGACAAGGGCGATACGCTCACGGCGAGCGGCGCGGCCTGCGAGTCGTGCCATGGCCGCGGCTTCGACCGGATCTTAAAGAATTGGGAGAGCGCGACCGAGAAGAGGCTGGCGGAGATCAAGGCGATTTCGGCGCGGGCGGCCGTGGCCGTCCGATCGGCGGCCGGGCCGAAAAAGAAAGAGCCCACGGCCCTCCTCGATGAAGCCCGGTTCAATATCGACATCGTGGAAAAGGGCAAGAGCGTCCATAACATGGCCTATTCCCAGGAGCTCTTGACCGCGTCGCTTGAAAAAATCCGCGAAGCCCTGGCCGCCGCGGGCTCCACCTACCGGCCGGAGGCGACGACCCTCTTGAACCGCGAAACGCCGAACGCCTGCCTGACCTGCCACGCCGGGATCGAGGAGATCAGCCGCCCCGTGTTCGGCCTCCAGTTTTCCCACCGCAAACATGCTGTCGGGCAGAAGCTGGAGTGTGCGACGTGCCATTCGAACGTCCGCCGCCATGGCGAGCTGACGGCCACCAAGGCGTCCTGCGCAACCTGCCATCATCAGGAGGCCAAGAAAAGCTGCGGCGAGTGCCATGCCCTCCAGAAAACGTTTTACGAGGGAGGGGCGCTCGGGGAGGTCAAGGTCCCGAAGGACATGATGGCCGAGGCCGGGGCGTCCTGCCCGGATTGCCACGTGGATAAAGCCAAGAAGGTCGTCCGGCCCGACGGCGGCGCCTGCGTCGCCTGCCACGACGAGAAATACCGGGCGACGTTCACCGAGTGGCGGGACGGCGTCCGGAGCCGCGCCGACGAAGCCCGGTCCGCCCTCCACGCCCTCTATAAAAGCCCTTTGACGGACCCCGAAAAAGCCGTGGTCCAGAAGATCGAGGAGGCGTTGCGGACGATCGACCTCGACGGGAGTTCGGGCATCCACAACTATCTTTTTATCGACGACTACTTGACAAAAATATTGGGAACAATAAAATCGTTGGGCAGCGGAAAAGAAGAGAAAAAGTGAAACGCCGCAGTTTCCTCGACATCTTCTTCGGCGGAAGCCTTCTGGCCACGATCGCCGCCTTCGTCTATCCGGTCGTTCGCTACGTCCTCCCGTCCAAGAGGACCGGCGCCGTCCAGAACAGCGTCGCGGCGGCCAAGGCCGGCGAGCTTCCCCCCAACGCGGCCAAGATCTTCAAGTTCGGTTCGGCGCCGGCCGTCTTGATCAACACGGCGGAGGGGACCCTGGTCGCCCTCTCGGCTATCTGTACCCACTTGACATGCACGGTCCGCTATGACGGCGAAACAGGGACCCTCTTCTGCCCCTGTCACAACGGCCGTTTCGACCTCAGCGGGAACGTCCTGTCCGGGCCGCCGCCGAGACCGCTCGAAACCTACGCCGTCGAGGTTTCCGGCCCCGACATCATCGTCTCCAGGAAAAGCTGACATGGCCAAGAAAATCGGGCAGAGCGTCTGGAAATTCCTGGACGAACGCTTCCTGCTTTCAGGGCTCATCGCCTTTGGAAAGAAAAAGACCGTTCCCGAACACCGCCATTCATTCTGGTATTTCTTCGGCGGGATCTGCCTGTTCCTGACCGGGATCCAGGTCGCGACGGGCGCCATGCTCCTTCTTTACTATACTCCCCACATCGACGCCGCCCACGAAAGCATCCAGTTCATCATGAGCGGGGTCAAGTTCGGCTGGCTCATCCGCTCCGTCCACAGCTGGACGGCCAACATCCTCATCGGCCTCCTCTTCGTCCACATGTTCTCGACATTCTTCCTCAAGGCCTACCGTAAACCCCGGGAACTGACGTGGGTGACCGGCTTCCTCCTGTTAGTCCTCTTCATGGCCTTCGGGTTCAGCGGCTACCTCCTCCCCTGGAACGAGCTGTCCTATTTCGCGACCCGCGTCGGGACAGACATCGCCGGGAGCCTCCCGTTCATAGGCAATTGGCTCAAAACGTTCATCTTGGGAGGGCCCGAGGTCTCCCAGGCGACCCTTTCCCGTTTCTTCTGGTTCCACGTCGCCCTGCTGCCCCTGGCCGCGCTGATCCTCATCGGCATCCACATCCTCCTCGTCCAAACCCTGGGCATGAGCAAGCCCGTCGGCGAGCGCGGGACGAAGGAAATCCCCTTCTTTCCCGACTTCCTGTACAAGGATGCACTCGGCTGGACCCTGATGCTCGTCCTCATCGGCGTCCTGTGCGTATTTTTACCATGGGAGATCGGAACGAAAGCCGACCCGCTGGCCGCGACCCCGCTCGGCATCAAACCGGAGTGGTATTTTACCTTCATGTTCACGACCCTCAAGATCGTCCCCGCGCACATCCTGTCCATCGAAGGGGAGAGGCTGGCCATATTGGGCTTCATGGCCGGGGGCCTGCTCTGGATGCTGATACCCTTCCTGGACCGGCGCGCCGGCCGCGAGAAGCGAAGCCCCCCTTTCACCTGGATCGGTCTGGTCCTGGCCGCCTACATCGCGGTCATGACGGTCCTGACCTATGCGTTGCCGAAACTCTGACGAGACGATAATATGAAAATCCGTGCGATCCGCTTTCTTACCGTGGCGGCGCTTTTTGCGCCGCTCCTAGCCTTCGGGCAGAAAAACAGCTGTATCGAGTGTCATAACCAGCTCGACGACGAGCTCAAGGTCCCGGCCGCCTCTTTCGCTGCCGATGTCCACGCCGAGTACGGGCTGAGCTGCAAGGACTGTCACGGAGGGAATCCGGACAAGGACGACGTCGACCTGGCCAAGGACAAATCGTTCAAGGGATCGCCCAAACGGAGCCAAATCCCCCAGTTCTGTGGAGGGTGCCACTCCGACGCCGCGGCCATGCGGGCCTACAATCCCGCCCTGCGCACGGACCAGCTCAGTCAATATGGAACCAGCCGCCACGGGCAGCTCCTGAAATCCGGGGATACGAAAGCGGCCGTCTGCACCGACTGCCACGGTGTCCATGGCATCCAATCGGCCAGGTTCCCCAAATCCCCGACTTTTCCGTGGAATATCCCCCAGACTTGCGGCCGCTGCCACGCCGACAAGGCCTTCATGGAGGGCTATAGGATCCCGACGGACCAGTTGGACGACTACAAAGCCAGCGTCCACGCCAAGGCCCTCTATGACAAGAAGGACCTTTCCGCTCCCGTCTGCAATGACTGCCACGGAAACCACGGCGCCTATCCGCCATCCGTCACGTCGGTGGCCTCGGTCTGCCGCCAGTGCCATCCCTCGACGGGCGAGCTCTTCACCAAGAGCCCCCATAAAAAGGCCTTCGACGAGCTCGGGGCGAGCGAGTGCGAAGCCTGCCACGGAAACCACAAGATCCTTACCCCCTCCACGGCGATGATCGGGACCGACGATCGTGCCGTGTGCGTCCAGTGCCACGAAAAAGGGTCGCGGGGGTTCGAGGCGGCGGCCGAGCTCCGCCGGACGCTCGACCGCTTCGAGTCCGGTTTCCAGGCCGCCGAGGGCCTCTTGGCGCGGGCCAAGCAGAAGGGCGTCGAAGTCAGCGATGCGGAATTCAAGCTCTTGGACGTGACGACCGTCCTCGTCACCGCCAAGAACTTGACCCACGGTCTCGATACGGCCGAGATCGCCAAGACCGTCGCCGAAGGAGAAGCGGCGCTCGCCGGGGTCCGCACCGCCGGCGAGAAGGCTCTGGACGAGGCCCGCTTCCGGCGGCGGGGCTTGGCCGTGACCACCGTTCTCCTGGCCGTCTTCGCGGCCGCCCTTGCCCTGAAAATCAGGCGCATGGCGCGTGCCCGGCGAGAGGGAGAAGGCCGCGGCGGTTCCCGGCCGTAAGAGCCCGGCAAGCAATTCTGTCCATTCGCGTTGACAATTCACCGCCGGTTTAATACAATATTTATCCGATAGACCTTATATGAGTTATAGGAAGTGACCATGAAAAACAAGCTTGCGCTGTCAGCCTTGGGTCTGCTCATTCTGGCCGTCCCGGCCATCGGCCAGGAATTCGCCTACGTCGGCGCCCAGAAATGCCAGATTTGCCATAAGTCGGAGAACCAGGGACGGCAGTATGTGATCTGGGAAAGCTCCAAGCATTCCAAGTCCTTGGAAGCCCTGACCTCGTCCAAGGCGGCCGAGGCTTGTCAGGCCATGGGCGTGGACAAGCCGGCGGACGACCCGCGCTGTCTGAAGTGCCACTCTCCGCTCGCCGCCAAAGCCCCCGACCTCAAGTCCGATGGCGTATCTTGCGAGGTCTGCCACGGCCCCGGCAGCGAGTACAAGAAGCTCAGCGTGATGAAGGACAAGGCTGAGTCCGTGAAGAACGGACTGATCCTCTACGGCAGCCCCGACGCCATCAAAGCCCAGTGCCTGAAGTGTCACGAGAATCCCCACGGCATCAGCTTCGACTTCGCCTCCTTCTGGGAAAAGATCAAGCACCCCGTCCCGGGGAAGTAAGTCCGCTTCCGCCGCCGGAGGCGAGGATTCAAGACCCGATGAAGCTCCGCGGCGCGTTCCTGCGGCTTGCCCTCCCGGCGGCGCTGGTCGTTCTCTGGACCGCCGCGCCGGCCCTCGCCGGACAATCCGACGACGACTGTCTGACCTGCCATGGGGACTCCGGGTTGAAAACGGAGCAGGGCCGCTCCCTTTTCGTGGACGGCGCTAGTTTCACCGCTTCGATCCACGGCTCGGCCGGGATCGCCTGCGTCGACTGTCACGCCGACCTCAAAAAGTTCACGGATTTCCCTCACGCCGCGAAGCTCAAGCCGGTCGATTGCGCGTCCTGCCACGAGGAGGCAGCCACCGCGATCCGCGACAGCATCCATGGCCGTCAGCATGACGGGGACTCGCCCATCACCGTCCAATGCAAGGATTGCCACGGCACTCACGATATCCGTCCCGCCAAAGACGCCCAGTCGCACACCTCCCCGATGAACATCCCCGACACCTGCCTGACCTGCCATCTCGAGCGCGTCAAGGCCAAGCGGGTGGCGGGATTCGTCGGCGGCTATAAGGACAGCGCTCATTTCCGGGCCCTGTCCAAGGCGGGCCTGAGTCTTTCCGCGACCTGCCTCAGCTGCCACGGCGGCCACTCGGTCCGTACGGTCGACGACCCTCGGTCCAAAGTCTCGCGCCAGAACATCATTCGAACTTGCGGGACGTGCCATACCGGCATTGAGCGGGATTATCTCGAGGGCGTTCACGGCAAAGACTATGTCAAGGGCGTCCAGGGCGTCCCCGTCTGCACGGACTGCCACAGCGAGCACGACATCCGCTCCCCCGAGGACCTCGGCTCGGGCGTTTACGCCACGAAGGTGGCCGCCGTCTGCACCCGCTGCCACGACGACGAGACCCTGGCCAGACAGTATGGCCTTCTGACGTCCCGGCTTAAGACCTTCTCCGCGTCCTACCACGGCACGGCTTCGAAGTTCGGCGAAGTCAAGGTCGCCAACTGCTCGAGCTGCCACGGGCACCACGGCATCCGGCCGTCCTCCGACCCCCTCTCGTCCATCAACCCGGCCAACATGGCCGCAACATGCGGGACCTGCCATCCGGGCGCCGGCGACAACTTCTCCAAGGGCCGCATCCACGTCATCTCGGAGAAAACCGAGAACCGCTGGGCCTATACCGTCAAGATCGTCTACATGGTCGTCATCGGCGGATTGATCTTCGTGTTCCTGGCCTTCATCGCCGCCGACCTTTATCGCCGCATGAGGATCCGATGGAAAAGATGACCGGAAAGACGCTCATCCGCGACGACGAAGTTTTTCTCCGGATGAACCCGGCCGAGAGGGTCCAGCACGTCCTCCTCATCGTTTCTTTCTCGCTCCTCGTCGTGACGGGGCTGCCCCTGATGTTCTACGAGCTGCGCATCTTCAAGTCCATCTTCAGCATCGAGAAGGCGTTCACCTATCGCGGGGTCTTGCACCGCGTCGCGGCGATCGTCCTGATCGTCGATATGGTCTGGCACTCCGGCTACACCATCCTGACCCGGAGGGGCCGGGACAACTTCAAGGAGATGATCCCGCATCCGAAGGACGGCCTCGACGCCGTGGCCCTTTTCGGGTACAACGTCGGCTTATCGCGCTGGCTCTACCGGAAGGGGATCCTTCGGAAGTTTTTCGACCGCCATCCCTTCTGGAGGTTCGAGAATCCGCCGGAGTACGGTCGCTATAATTTTGTCGAGAAGCTCGAATATCTCTCCGTGGCCTGGGGGTCGTTCATCATGATCATCTCCGGCTTCTTCATGTGGAACGTGGATCTGTCGCTCAGCATCTTCCCTCTCTGGGTCCACGATATTTTCGTCATCGCCCACGGCTACGAGGCCATGCTGGCCTTCCTGGCGATCATCATCTGGCACATGTACAACGTCCACCTCAACCCCGAAGTCTTCCCGATGAGCAAGATATGGATCAACGGCAAGATCAGCGGGCACGAGCTGAAGACTCTTCACGCCCTGGAATACCGGAAGATCCTGGCCGAGAGGCAAAAGGCCCTCGAAGCCGGGGGGACAGAGCCTGCTCGCCAAGCCGTCCCGGCGCCCTGACACTCCCTTTGAACCGTCTCCCCGGGGAGAAATGCCCCTCAATCGACCAGGGCATCGAGAGGTCCTGAGGGAGGGGGGAGAGACGTAAAGAGAATCCGGGCCGGGAAGGGGAGAGCGTCCCCCTCCCGGCCCGGGCGTTTTACCAGCTGTAGATGAACTTCACGGAGCCGACGTGATACTTGTAGCCGGGCTCCCGGGCGCCGAGAAAGATGGCGCCGGCGGCCGCGTAATCCACGGCGATTTCGTTCCGGACGATGTCCTTGAGGTTATACTGCTCGTACCAGTAGCCAAGGACGACGAGGAGGTTCTTCATCATCTTCCACTTGAAGGAGGACTGGATCGTCCACCAGGTGGTCGAGTCGAGGGGGTCGGTGAAGTTGAGGGCGGTGTTCGGGGTCCCGCCGGCCGGGGAGAAGAGGAACGAAGAGCCGGCAGCCTTGGAATACGAGGCTGAGAGGTCGAAGTTGAGCTTGTCCGCGAGGAGCTCGATCGTCTGTCCGGCCCCGAAGGTGTCGACGGTGTCCTTCAGGTTCGCCGTCCAATCGTCCAACGGGTTCACCGAAAAGGTCGCGCCGCTCTGACGCGAGGCCTGGTCGGCGTCATAGATCTCGCGGGTGTAAAAACCGTAGAGCGTCTGGTTCTTGGCGAAGGCGTAGCTGAGGTCGATGCCGTACATGTCGAAGTCGTCCCGCGTCAGCCCGTATTCGGACTTCGGGTAATCGTCACGCCCGATCGAGTAGGTCAGCTGGATATCCAGGTTGTCGATCGGGGTCAGGCCGACGAGCGCGTTGATGGACTGCCGGTCCCGGCTGGCCTCGAAATAACGCTTGAAGTTGAAGCTCGGGATGTAGGCGTACCAGGTGTCGTCGAGGGACCAGTCCCGCTTGGAGTTGAGGTAGGTGACGCGGAGCATCAACCAGTCCAACGGATTGCTATCGACGGAGACCTTGAAGGTGCCCTCGTCCGACTTGTTCTTTTCCGTCTCGTGGGTGCCCTCGTGCCGGCGGACGCTATAGAGGGAGTAACCGACCTTGAGGGACGTGTTCTTGAGGACGTTGAAGGTCAGGTCGCCGAACAGCCGCGAACGGGCGAAGGAATAGGGTTCGACGGCGATGGGGATGTTTTCCCAGACCTGATCCAGCCGGGCATACCCGTTGGGAATATCGAGCTCTTCGATCTTGTTGGCGAAGTCGTAGTACCGGAATCCGGCCGCGAGATAAACGGACTTCATGAGCCGGGAGTTCAAGGTGAGGTCGAGCGAGGTGATGTTCGCCTTGGCCTTGGCCGATTCACGGGGCGCGGAGAGGGCGTTGACGGCCGTCGGGTCGGAGCCCGGGATGGCGGTGTTGACCGTGAAGGGCAGGAGTTTCTGGTTCTGGCTGAAGGTGCCGTAGGACGCGGCCGCCGAAATCCGCGTGGTCTTCAGCGGTTTGAAGGACCCGCTGAGATAAAACCTTACGGCGTCGTTGGAGGGCCAGAGGGCCATCTGGCCGTGAGCGGTCCCGTTGCCCGCGCTGTAGGCCGTGGCATAGGTCGAGTCGGTGATCCGATAGGGATTGTCCCAGGTCAGGGTCTGGACGTCGTTGTCGAACAGGGACGCAGCGAAACCCGCCCGGACTGTTCCCCAACCCTTGTGGTACTCGAGGCTCGTGTCCATGTTGGTCGTCTTGTAATGGATCGGTTCGGGGAGTTCGATCGCGTTGCTGAATCCGAGGGGGGTGCCGTAGGGCCGGTTCCCACTCCGTGTTTCGTAGCTTCCCGCGACGTTGAAGCTGAAGGGAACGGACGGCGTGTAGGCGAAATCGAGGGTCGCCTTTTTCCGCAGAAGTCCCAGGTCGATAGGGGCGGCGCTTGTCAGGAAGCTCGAGACGAGGGCCCGTGCGGCGGCGATATTGGTGCTTGTCCCCGTGGGGACGAGGGCCTCTGCGGCGGACCGGATGACGTCGTTCAGGGTGAAGACGCCCGGGGTTTTTTCGACGTACGATGTGGCGCCGTCGAAGCTGAACCGGTGGGGGATGCTATCGTAGCCCAGATCGAGCGCGAATTTGCCGTAGTCACCGACGCTGGCCGTGATCCGCTCGTCGGCCTGCTGAACATTCATCACGGAGAGATAGAAATAACGGCTTCCCTTCGTCAGGTCCAGAGTCAGTGACTGCAGAAAAAAGCCCCGAGGGACGTCGCGGTATTCGGTGAACTTGGAGGACCTTTCGATCTCCTTGACGGCCTGGACGCCGGCCGTAGCGGCCCCCTTGAAGACGAGTTCCTCGCCCTTCTTGTCCTGGGCCCAGGCGGAACCCGAGAACAGGTCGAGGACGAGACCCACAAGTGCAATGGATAGGATTGTTTTTTTCATTGGGAACTCCTCGTCACCTCAGGTAGGTCCTGCCCGAAGGATGGTTCGAACCGTGGACCGTCGAATGGCAGTTGGTGCAGGAGCGGCCGTACAGGCGATTGCTGTCGTTGTTCCGCTGGGTCTGGTCGTAGAGCGTGCCGGGGTGCCGAGTGTCGGAATGGCAGCGCTGGCAAAGGAAGGGCTCCTTCACCTTGAGCATCTTCATGTGGTTGGACCCGTGGGCTTCGTGGCAGGTCATGCAATCCTCCCGAACGGGGATGTGCTCCCAGAGGAAGGGCCCGCGCTTTTCGGCGTGGCACTGATAACAGGTCTCTGCCACGGCCGCTTGGTCGACGAGCTTGCCTTCCTGGACGGCGTGGGGATTGTGGCAGTCGGAGCATGCCATCTTACCTTCCCGGACCGGGTGGTGGGATGCCCGGAAGAACTGCGCCTGCTTCTGCTTATGGCAGGTGAAGCACAGATCCGTTTCGGACGCCTTGAGCTGAGCCTTGTCGGTGCCGGGGCTGTGGACCGAGTGACAATCCTGGCAGGAAAGCCCACGGGTCTCGTGGAGACTCCCTTGCCAGTCGGTCTTGTTCCCGCGGTCATGGCACTGCAGGCACATCTCCGTTTGTTTTTCCTTGGAGAGCCCCTTGATCGTCGTCATGGAGCCCTTGCCTCCGCCCGCGTCCACGTGGGCCTTGCCGGCCCCGTGGCAGGTTTCACAGGAGTGGCTCGAGCGCATCTCGAACCCCTTTTTCCCGTGGATCGATTCGCGGAACTGGGCGACAGTTTCCTCGTGGCACGCCGCGCACTGCTCGATGCCCGCATATTGCCCGTCCTGACGGGCCGCGACCTTCTCGGGCATAACCAGAAGGACCAGGCCGATCAGAGCCAGGAAAGTCATGAGGACAGCGAGAGCAGGGGGCGTGGTCTTGCGATGACCTTTCATGTAATCCTCCTTTCCAAATTCCCCAATCTACAGTCGCATGAATGAAGAGAACTGAGCATATAGATACTATAGGTACTATAGGTACTATAGGAACAGTAGAAATACAAGAATCAGGCCCTGCTGTCAAGTCCCTCCACGGTCGAGTTCATTCGCGGCTCAAAAAGGCGTATCATGGAAATGAGGAATAACTTCCGCCGCGAGGTGTATGACCTATGGGAGCTCCGACGAGGCCGCCCGAGCATCCGGAGGATGCCGTCCTCGTCCGGAAAGCCCAGCAGGGAGACATGGACGCCTTCGAGAGCCTGGTCCGGAAGTACCAGCAGAGGGTCTACGCCCTCTGCCGGCGCCTGACCGGCGCCCACCAGTCGGCCGACGACCTGGCCCAGGAGACCTTCATCAAGGCCTATTACGCCCTGGACCGGTTCGACGTGCAATGGCCCATTTACCCCTGGCTCCGGCGGATCGCCCTCAACTCAGGGCTCAATTACCTCAAGGCCCGGAAGCGGGAGCGGCCGCTCCTCGAAGGGACCCTGGGAGCGCGGAGGACGCCTTTCTCCGCGCCGGCCGACGGTCCCGAGGAGCGGCTGGAGCGCGCCGAATTCGAGGTCCGATTCGAACGGGCGGTGGCGTCGCTCGCGGCCGACCAGAGAAGCGTCTTCGTCCTGAGGTTCCAAGAGAGCATGAGCTACGAGGAGATCTCCCGGACCCTCGACCTGCCGATCGGCACCGTCATGTCCCGGCTCAATCGGGCCCGACAGAAGCTGAAAGGCCTCCTGACGGATTCCCTGGCGAGGGGAGCTTGAGATGAGACACCGAAAATTCCAGGAACTCATCGGGGCCTATGCCGACGGCGAACTCCGGGCGGCCGACCGCTCGCGGGTCGAGAAGCATCTCAAGGCCTGTTCCTCGTGCCGGAGGGACCTCGAATTCATCCGGGACCTCGACCAACTTCCCAAAACGCCTCCCTCCGTTCCCCGCGAAGCGGAATACTGGGCCTCTTTTTCCGGTCGCGTCCGGGCCGGGATCGACCGGCGGCAGGCCGGAGCCCCCGCATCCCGTGTTGCGGAGGTCGAGATGTTCAAGGACTCCTTCTATCGCCCGGAAAGCGTGACGCGCGTGCGGGCGGCTGTCTTCCCGCTGTCCCTGGTGGCCCATGCGGCCATCCTCCTGCTGCTCATCGTCCTTCCCCTGATGAGAACGGGGGAGCTGCCGACGGTCGAGGTCTACAGCGCCTTTCTTGCTCCGCCTCCGCCCCCGCCGCCTCCCCCCCCGCCACCGGCCAAGAGGAAGAGCCCGGCGGCGAGCGCGCGGATCAAGCGTGTCCAGGCCGCGGCGCCTGTCGATGCGGGGAAACTCGTCGCGCCCATCGAGATCCCCGAGCAGATCGCCGAGGAAACGCTCTCGGACATCGGCGTCGAAGGCGGCGTCGAGGGCGGCGTCGAGGGCGGGGTGGTCGGTGGCGTCTTGGGTGGTGTCGTGGGCGGCGTCCTGGGCGGTGTCGTCGGCGAAGTGGAAGCGCCCGTGAGGGCCATCGGCGACGTCAAGCCGCCCAAGCTGGTCAGGTCGGTCGACCCGCTCTACCCGGAGATCGCCCGCCAGGCCCGGGTGGAGGGCATCGTCATCGTCGAAGCGACGACCGACGTCTACGGGCGGGTCATCGGCGTGAAGGTCCTGCGGTCGATCCCGCTTCTAGACCAGGCGGCCATCGACGCCGTCCGGCAGTGGGTCTATGAGCCCATGGTCATCAACGGGCGGCCCCGACCCGTCGTTTTCACGGTGACGGTCAGGTTCCAGCTGAAATGAGCCCCCTCCCGGGGTGAGGAATATCCCCCTCGGAATCATCTCCGGCGGGGATTGTGAGCCCCATCGTCCCATCCGATAGTATGCGTGCGGAAAGATGGGATTGCCATGAGAATGCCCAGGAACCACGGGGAAAGCGGCCGTGCCGGCCTCGCGGCCCGGTCCGCGGCCGTCGCCTTCTTGCTCCTTTTCGGCGTCTCGTTCCCCCCCGGGCCGGCCCGCGCCGAGACCATCGTCCGGCTCGAGGTCACGGCCGAGAAGGCCGCCGTCCATCTCGAGCCAGACGGCCGCAGTCCGGTCGTCGAGACCCTG
Organism: uncultured Eubacteriales bacterium; assembly: GCA_964525875.1. Taxonomy (GTDB): domain Bacteria; phylum Acidobacteriota; class Aminicenantia; order Aminicenantales; family Saccharicenantaceae; genus RBG-16-66-30. Next base: position 28,724 of record CAZGJS010000013.1, on the reverse strand, counting down.
TCCCGGGGCGCGGTCGTGAGGCTGTCGAGCGCGATCAAGTTCCGGACCAACTGGTTCTACATCCTCTTCGTCTCGTCGCGTTCGGGCCGGACGCTCTGCGGCTACGTCCTGGATGGGTTCGTCCGCAAGCTCAACTCCACTCTCAGGGTCGTCAACTTGACCCCCGGGCAGGAAGAGATCGTCGACCCGAAGGAGATCGACCTGACGGGCGAGTCCATGCCCATGGTGGAGTGGGGGAGGACAAAGGCGGGCATCCTTCGAGCAGAAGGCCGTCCGCTCGCCCGCGAAGTTTCCGGGGGCCTCGAGTTCCTGAGCTATCACCGCGACCTCCTGGGAAAGAAGTGCCTTCTCGCCTACGTCCTCAACGACGAGAAGCTCGTCGCCGTCCGCCTCCATCTCCTCGAAAAGTACGCGGATAAGGACCGCTATGTCGCCGATTACAACAAGATCAGGGATTTCCTCATCGAGAAAGTCGGCGAGCCGCGCACCAACAACGTCGTCTGGCGGGAGGATAGGGCTTACGCCGAACGGAATGAGGGCTGGGGGACGGCCCTTTCGACGGGATGTCTGCGTCTGACCGCGGAGTGGGTTTTCCAGGGCACCGGCCTGCGGCTCAGCCTGACCGGTGAGAACAACGAGATCCTTTTCGCCGCCGAAGCGAACGATATCAAGGCCAAAAATCCGGCCTCTTTCTAACCCTCCTTTCTGTCTTCGCCCCCTTTTCCGCACCCCCCCGGAGAAGGGGGCCTCTGTTCAGTTCATCTCTTTCTGGATGAAGCTCATGCTGACGCGGTTCTTGCCCAGCCACTTGCTGTGCATCATGAGCTGTTCGCCGCGCTTGATGAGGGATTCGACCGTGTCGTAGCGGAGGACGATGCTGGCGCCCATGGACACCGTGGCGTTGAGCATCCCCGTCTCGGTCGTGATGTAGGATTCGGCGATGAGGAGGCGGAGCTTGTTGGCGACGATGTCCAGCCGGCTGTCGTCGATGTTGAGGAGGACGACCAGGAATTCCTCGGTGTCCCAGCGGCCGACGATGTCGAAAAAGCGGATGTTCTTGTGCAGGGTCCGGGCGACGGTCCGGACGATCTTGCTGGCGTTGAAACGGCCGTACTTCTCGAGGATCTTGCCGTAATTGTCGAGGTCGACGTAGATCAGCCCGAACGGCAGGCCGTACTTTTGAAATTCCTCCAAGCGGGTGTTCAGCGTCATGTCCAGGTACGGCTTGGAGGGGATGCCCGTCTCGGTCTCGACGAGGCCCATTTTCTCGAGCTCCGCCAGGTTGAGGGGCAGGGTGACCTTCGGCGAGGTGCTGGTGAACATTTCGACGGCCCCGATGATCTCGCCGTCCTCCTTGAGCACAGGGATGATCCTAAGGGACGCCGGCATGCGGAACCCTTTTTTGTGCTGGAGATAGATGTCGAGCGCTCGCGGCGCGCCGTCCTTGAGGGTCATGGCGACGGGACACTTGTCCCGGCAGACGTTGACGCCGCCGAAATCCACGAACAGGGCCGGCTCCTCGAAGCAGGCCCTCCCCAGGATATGAGCGCCTTCGATCCCCGACATCTGCTCGGCCGCCTTGTTCCAGTAGACGACCTTCCTGTCCTTGTCCAGCCAGACGACAGCGTCCTGCACCTGGTTGAGGACGCTGTTGCAGAGATTCTTAGTGGCTCCCCGGAAGATTTCGAGGATATTCTTTTCGGACATGGTTTTTCCTTATTTGCTTTCTCATTCTAAATCCCCCCCGGGATTTGTCAATCCTTTTTTTGGCATTCCGGCCGGTTGACCCGTTCGCCGGCGCTGAGCGCGGTCTTTCAAAGCGGGGACGTTATGCGCGAAGCGAGGCTCAGGGTTAAACCCGAACGAGCCCCGGCATTTATGCGGGGAGCATGAGGGTTTGACACACCGCTAACCGCGTGTTATCCTACCGGCGCTGCCCAGGGGTGCGCCGTCATGGACAAGCTTCTCGGGACAAGACTCAAGCGGGCCCGCGAAGAGGTCAACCTCAGCCAAGGCTCGTTCGCCAAGGCCCTGGGCCTGTCTTCGGAATACATCTCGCTCCTCGAGTCCGGCAAGAGGACGCCGAGCTTCGAGACCCTCCTCAAGATCGCCGGGTTCCTGAACAAGAACGTCGCCTATTTCTTCGAAGAGAAGAGGTCGGCGTTCGAAAGCCTGTTCGCCCCCGGGTTCGCGGACGAGCGGGTCAGGAAGGACCTCCAGAAGTTCCGGACGACCTGTGAAAAATACCTCCTGCTCGAGGAACAGACGGGCCGCCGGCTCGACCTCGCCCCCCAGTACTCCCGGATCTCCCCGGAACGCCTGGCCGAGGAGGAAAGACGCCGACTGGGTCTCGGCAACGAACCGATCCGCGACGTCCTGGCCCTCTGCGAGGTCAACGGCTGCCGGATCGTCCGCCAGACGCTTCCCGAGGAAGCCCGGATCGCCGGGGTCTTCGTGTTCGACGCCGAGAAAAAGGCCGCCTTCGCCCTGGTCAACGCCAGCGAGCCGCCCGGGCTCCAGACCTTCATCGCCGCCCACCTCTACGGCCATTACCTCATGGACAGGGACGACAGCCCGATCATCGACAACTCCGACGTCGTCGTCGACGAGTACGTTTCCCTCTATCCGCCGCGGGAGCAGTTCGCCCAGATCTTCGCCTCCCGTTTCCTGGTCCCGCCGGCCAAGCTCCGGGAGCTCATCGAAAAAGACATCCGCTCGAAGAGCCTGGGGTTCGACGACGTGCTGTTCCTCAAGAGGTACTTCGGCGTGAGCACGCGGGCCATGCTGCGGACCCTTCGCGGCCGAGGCCATCTCCCGGAGGCGAAGTTTGAGGAGTTCTTCAAACGCAATCCGGAGGACCGGGAGCAGGAGGTATTCGGCGGCCTCTCCGGTCAGGAGGAGCGCCGGGCGCGAACGCTCTTCCGGAAATCCCGGGCCATACCTTCCGACCGCTACCGGTTGCTCCTCGCCGAGGCCGCCGCACTCGAGAAGTCCAGGGGCGACCACGCGCCGGCGCCGCCGGCGAAAGGAAGGTCCGATGAGTAAACCGCTGCGCCTGCTGCTCATCTTCCTGCTCATCGACGCCGTCGCCGCGGGCGTCTATTTCCTGGTCAAGGGGTCGGGATCGGGGTCCGGCGCGGACCCGACCAAGGACTTCGCTTGGACGACGCTGGACGCCTATTACCAGCCCGCGACCGAGCTCGAGCAGTCCATCAAGACCGATTACGAAGAGAAAGGCCTTCTGCCCTTCCAGTTCCGCAACTACGGCCGGAACGCCGCGGTCCTCAAAAAATTCCGCGGCTCGAAGCTCGTCGGGGCCGGCGTCCCCGTCCTGGAAATGACGTTCAAGGGCCTCGAGGATTGGGCCGTCGTGGACATCTGGATCAAGGGGGAGGACAACCGGGAGATCCGGCGGACCGTCCTTTACATCCTGCACGAGAACGTATGGAAGGTCGCCGACAGCGGCCGGCTCGTCGACTGACGGCGCCGGGAATGTCCGATAAGCCATGAGCATCAAGTCGCTCAAGACGGATATCCTCATCGTCGGGGCCGGGCCGGCCGGGCTGACCGCGGGGATTTACGCCGCCCGGGCCGGGAAGAAGGCCCTCATCCTCGAGGGGAGCGGACCTTCCCGATTGGGGATCAACTATAAGCTCGAGAATTATCCCGGCTTCCCCTCGATCGACAGCCGGGAGCTCCTGGACATCTTCCGAGGCCAGGCCTTGTCCTTCGGGGCCGAGGTCGTCTCCGGCGACGCCATCGCCTTCGCCCTCGACGGCGACCGGAAGTACGTCACGACCAAGGACGCCGTGATCGAGTCCGGCGCGGTCATTCTGGCCATGGGGAAACCCATGCCCAAGGAGCGCCTGATCGGCGGAGAGGACCGGCTCCTCGGGCAGGGCGTCAGCTACTGCGCCACATGCGACGGGCCGCTTTTCCGGGGCGCGACGGTCGCCGCGGTCGGGCATTCCGAAGCGGCCCTGGAGGAGGTCGGCGCCCTCCAGGCGATGGGCTGCCGGGTCCTCTGGGTGCCGGGGAAACCCGGCGGGCTGGACTCGCCGGCCGTCCGGGCCCTCGAGGAAAAAGGGGTCTCCATCCGCAGGGACGGGAAGATCAAGGAGATCCGCGGCGTCGAACGGGTGGAAGCCGTCCTCGTGGAGAGCGCGACCGGGGCGGAAACCGTCCCGGTTTCGGCCGTCTTCTTATTCCGCGAGATCCCGGCCGGACCGCTCTTTGAGCGGGCCGGGCTCGTCCTCGACCACAAGCAGTGCGTCGCCGTGGACCGGTTCCAGCGGACCAACATCCCCGGCGTCTTCGCCGCGGGGGACGTCACCTGCGGCGGGCTCCAAGTCGTCGCCGCCGCCGGCGAAGGATGCGTGGCCGCCATGCAGGCCCTCATCCATCTGAGAGCGTAGCGCTTCGCGAACGGGGGGGCTCAGGCGGCCGGTCAGAAGGACTTTAACTTCTGGCCGGGGGGCGAGAGCTGAAGGGCCTTGAGGGCCTTCAGCTCGATCTGGCGGATCCTCTCCCGGGTCAGCTTGAAATGCTGGCCGACCTCTTCGAGCGTGTACTCGCGGCCGTCCCCGAGGCCGTATCTCATCCTCAGGACCAAAGTCTCCCGCTCGGGCAGAGTGCGCAGCGCAGCTTCGATCTGCTCGCGGAGGTTGATGTGGATGACGGTGTCGGGAGGGGAGGGGAAGGACTTGTCCTCCAGGAGGTCGCCGAGCGAGCCCTCGCCGTTCTCCCCGAGAGGCGTCTCGATGGAGACGGGATCCTGGGAGGAGTAGAGCATCTCCAGGACCTTGTTGACGGGGAGGTTCATCCTGCGGGCGAGCTCGTCGGGGTTGGGCATCTTCCCATCCTCCTGGACGGACGTCTGGGATATCTTCTTGAGCCGGTGGATGGTTTCCGTTAAGTGGACCGGGATGCGGATCGTCCGGCCCTGGTCGGCGATGGCCCGGGTGATGGACTGGCGGATCCACCACGTCGCGTAGGTCGAGAACTTGTGACCCCTCCGGTAATCGAACTTTTCGGCGGCCCGCATCAGTCCGATGTTCCCTTCCTGGATGAGGTCGAGGAGCTGGAGGCCCCGGCCCTGATATTTCTTGGCGATCGAAACGACGAGCCGCAGGTTGGCCGAAACGAGGTCGCCCTTGGCCCTCTCCCGGGCCCGTCGCCCGGACTGGATGGCCTGGAGGATAGCCCTGTCGTCCTTGCGGGCCTGCTTGGACGCCCGCTTGATGTCCTCCTTCAGGCGGACCTGGACGGACTGGACGATCCTATCCTGATACTCCGGTTTGATCTCGAGCTCCCGGGCCAAACGGATGATCCGGACGACGAGACGGCCCCGGGAGAAACGGTTGCGGACGAGAGGCCGGATCGACCGGAGCCGGCTGCTTAGCGTCCGTATCCTATGAATCCTGTCCAGGACATCGAGTCTCCTGGCCTCAAGACCTTCCTCGGAGTATTCCTCTTCCGGGGTGTTGAAGTGCTTGGCGAAGGATTCTGGGTTCTTCTTCAGCATTGTTTCGAGCGACAAGATCTCCTCGAGCGTGAACGGGGTCCTGACCAAAGCCTTGCGGATGGCCTTTTCGCCGCGCTCCATCCTCCGGGCGAGCTGGATCTCCTGGTCCCTGGAGAGGAGCAGGATGCTGCCCATTTCCCGGAGATAGATCTTGACCAGGTCGGCGGTCTGCTCGATGTCCTCCGGGGAGTTCAGGCCCTTGCCGTTCCCGCCGTTGCCGTTTTTCGGCTCCACCAGCCGCGCCCCGAGGACGCCGGCGTCGGCTGCCGGGAACGTCTCCTCTTCGTCCGAAAAGAGCTTGCCCCCGGGCGTCCTTGGGATCAGCTGAAGGATCTCTTCGCTCTTGTATTTGAATTGAGAAGCCATGGTCATCTCCTGTAAATTACTATTATGATAGGATTACTATAATAATAAGCTTTTCGTTCCAAAAGTAAAGCCTTTTTTTCATTTTTTCTAGCCCTTGACTCCAGTTCTTCCAACGGAGCCGAGGCCGGAATCGTTTCACCCCCTGAGGGCGGGACCGTCGAAAATGAAGTGTGCAGAATACAATATCCGGCTGGCCTTGTCAATAAAAAACTTTACATTTCCGCCCTTTTCCAGGCCAATACCGGCCCGTTCAGGCCTTTCGCCCCTGATAGCGGCCTTGATTTCTGCCCTGTTCATCCTATCCTCCTGGTCATTCGTTCCCACTTCAAGATTCGTGCCAGAAGTTTCCGCCAGGGGGGCCTCGATGAGGCCGTTCAGGGTGGAGTGCGGACTGTCTTGTAAAGAGGACACCGTTTTATGGCTAACCCAATGAGCTTCAATAACAGACGACGCCGTGCTTTTCGAAGTATTTTTGGTGGTATTCTTCTGCCTTGTAGAAGGCCGACGCCGGGACGAGCTCCGTGGCCAGTCGTTTTTTGTATTGACCCGATTTTTCGACCTCATCCATCACGCGACGGGCCGTCTCCCTCTGGGCTTCGCCGTGGAAGAAGATGGCCGACCGGTATTGGGTGCCGTGATCGGGCCCCTGGCGATCGACCTGCGTCGGGTCGTGGATCCCGAAGAATTGGCGGACGAGCTCGGCGTAGCTGATACGGTTCGTATCGAAAGTCACCTGGACGGACTCGGCATGACCCGTCCTATCCGTGCAGATCTCCTCGTAGGTCGGGTTGACGGTCTTCCCCCCGGTGTAGCCGACGACAGTGGAGACGACCCCGGGAACCTTTCCCAGCTTGTGTTCCACGCCCCAGAAACAGCCGGCCGCGAAGGTCGCCGTTTCCGTCGCCGCGGCCGCCGTCTCCCGGCCCGCGGCATTTGCTTGCGCTTCGGGCTTGAAATCCAGGGCCGCGGAGTTGATGCAGTAGTGGAGGAACGTCGGCGCCGGACCGTCGTCGAAGATATGGCCCAGGTGGGCGCCGCAGCCCGCGCAGCGGACCTCGATGCGCTTTGTCAGCAGGGAATAGTCGTCGCGGTATTCGAAGCTCTTCTCTTCCACGGGAGCCGCGAAGCTCGGCCAGCCCGTGCGGTGCTCGTATTTCGCGTCGGAAAGGAAAAGAGGCGTTCCACATCCGGCGCAGATGTAGACGCCCTTCTCCCAGAAGTCGTTGTACTTTCCGGTGAAGGGCTCCTCCGTGCTGCACTTGCGCATGACGTCGTACTGCTCCGGCGTGAGCGCGGCCTTCCATTCCTTATCCGTCTTTTTGACCTTGTTAGGCATGTCTTGTCCTCCCGAAGCGAAGGCTGCCGTCCTCGGCGCGTCCCGGCCGAGCAGGGCGTTGATGCCCCTCCACCCGGTCAGGCTCAGGAAGGTCGCCAAGGCGAGGATGGCTATCTTGACGCTGGTGCGCATTTAGGTGTTTCCTGTTTTGTATAAACCCTATATAAATAGTATACATTGAACCGCCATAAAATCAAGGAGCTTCCCTTGCGCCCGGCTTCCGCCGGCGAACAAATATTTCGTAAACAACACAATTTGAGATTGACAAGCGAGAAAGGCCTCACCTATAATAAAACCGCTGGCTGGAGAGGGATCCTCCTTAGCCCCGCTTCCTTTTCCTTTGAAACCTTGGCGCCTCGCCAGCCAGCCTTCTTTTAAACCCCAAAAGAGTCCGGTTTCAGGCGCCGCTTTCCAGGAAACCGCGGAAACGCGGCGGGGCTCAACTCCGTGTCAGCGGCCCGGAGCCTCCCCCGTCCCTTCAAAATTTACTTATTCTCGGCTTTCTCGGCCGGCCTTATTATGGCTGGTTCGCTAGTCTTTCCTTGCTTCTTTTCTGTTGATACATCAGGAAATCGGCATGGGCCAGGAAATCGTCGAGCTGCTGGTATTTCTGGGGGTCGACGCGGACCAAGCCCATGCTCACGGACAGGCGCAGGTGCCCGAACTTTTTCAAGCGGAACCTCTGGACGCCATCCTCGATCCGGGCGAGGAGGGCCCGCTCGCCTAGGCCCTTAGAGCGCATGGCCAGGACGGCGAACTCGTCCCCGCCGATCCGGCCGATGACATCGGATTCCCGGAGCGTGTTCTTGAGGATGGTCGCGACGCCCTGCAGGAGCTGGTCCCCGACCGCGTGGCCGTGCGCGTCGTTGACCTCTTTGAGGTTGTCGATATCGAGAAAGAGCAGGTAATTGTCTTCCTTGAGGCGCTTGGCGATCTTCATCTGCTGGAGGCCGAATGTGAAGAAGCCCCGGCGGTTATGGAGGTCGGTGAGATGGTCGGTCAGGGACAGGTTTTCGTACTTTTCGTTGGTCAATCGGAGCTTGCGTAGGGTGAGCTTGAGCTTCCTATCCGTCGTTTTCCTCTCGGTGATGTCGACGAGGATGCCGTCGAGATGGTGGATCGACCCATCGGGCCCCTTGACGCCGCGGCAATAGTCGCGAACCCAGAATCTCCGGCCGTCGGCGCGCCGGATCTCGAACTCCTGGAACGATATGGGCTGCGAAGACAATTTCTCGATGAGCCGGGAGCGGTCCTCGCCCCTGACGTAGAAATCCTTGACGTTGCAGTTGAAGAGGGTCTGAGGCCTCTTGTGGCCCAGCATCCGGACCAGGGCGGCGTTGGCCTCGATGATCATGCCGTCGAGGGTCGTCCGGTAGACGCCGACGGGGAGCTGTTCGACGAGCGCCTTGTAGCGGTCTTCGCCGACCACGAAGGCGGGCGTGGCAGATGCGTCCGGCGGCGTCCGTTTCGGTCTTTTGCGCTGTCTCTCGGCCATGTGGGAATGAATTTAACAAAGATGCCGCAGATTGTCAAAATCGGAAAAGAGGGACTGTCCTCATTCGGGGCCATTTTTGCTTCCCCCCGAATGAGGGCTGTCCCTCTTTCCGGCCCGCATAGGTGACACCCGCGGCGGAAAGTTGTAGGAATAGTAAGGAGGGCCGTTTCCCCCTAAACGCCCCGCGGGGGGACGGCGTATTCTCGCATGGACGAACAGAAGAGACCCGCCGTGGAAGAGAAAGAGATCATCGAAGGCTGTTTGCGGGGGAGCCCCGTTTCCAGCCGGGCGATGGTCGAGGCTTACGGGAACCTGGTCATGTCCGTGGCCCTCAACGTCGTCGGCAACAGGCAGGACGCCGAGGACGTCTGCCAGGAGACCTTCCTCCAGGTCTTCCGTCATCTCGATCGCTACGACCCGATGAGGAATTTCAGGATCTGGCTTCTGACCATCGTCTACAGGAGGTCGCTCGACATGATCAAGAAGAAACGGCGCTTTTCCGAGTTTTCGGCCCGGGCCCGGTTCGAGCCGGCCGTCGCCGAACGGGGGGGAAATCCCCACCCCGCCGACCCTAAACCATTGCCTTCGGCCCTCTTGACCAGGCTCTCGCCGCGCGAACGGACGGCCCTCTGCCTCTGGGCCAACGAGGGCTATTCGGCCCGGGACATCTCCGAGGTCCTCGAATGCTCCGCTTCTACGGCTCGTGTCTATCTTTTCAACGCCCGCCGGAAAATCAAAGCTTTGCTGGAGAACGACCATGGCCTTTTGCAGAATGGTTGATATCGTCTACGCCGCCTTGCCCCTCCGTCCGCTCCGGGCTTTTCTCATCCGGAGCCACATGGAAAGATGCCCGCGCTGCCAGGCGCGGATCCTCAGCCGGGTGGAGGCGAGGAGCCTGTTCGTGGCCTCCGACCAGGTCGGAGATGCCGAAGCCCTGTGGGAGCGGGTATCCTCTCAAGCCGCGTGCGAGACGGTCAGACTCGAGCGGCGGACGGATTCGGCGGCTGCGGGCTGGCGATGGGCCACTGCCGCAGCAACTGCGGCTGTCGTCGCGGTGACCGGCTTCTGGCTTCTCCGGGAAATCAACCGGCAAGGCTTCGACCCGGAATCCATCCGGGTGGCCGCCCGGTTCCAGATTGACTATATCAACGTCGGCGGCGCGCCCGCCCAAACCTTCGTCTACCAGCCCCAGGGGACGGACACCGTCTTCGTCTGGGCGACAAAAAATCCTTGATAGGAGGGGTGATATGAGAAAAGTTCATTGTCTTCTGGTAGCGCTGGCCTTTATCGTCCTCTGCGCCGCGGCGGCCCCGGCCATCCGCGGGGCGGACGACGCCGTTCAGAGCTTAAAAGGATCCGCCTCCGGGTTCGAGCTGAAGATGCGTATCCTCGAGGGCGTTCGGGAGAAATCGGCGGAGCTGGCCAAGCCGGTCACGTCCTCGTTTCTCAAGTTCCTGTTCTTTGCCAATTTCGACCTCGAGGAGGACCTGGCCGCCGAGCAACAGATCAAGAAAGTCTACAACCTGAAGGATGTGGGCCTTCTGACCGAGGCAAGCCTCGTCTGGGAAAAAGGGAAATCCGAGAAGGCCTTCCACATGTTCCGGCTGAACGGACAGGAATACCTGGTCATAGTCACTCCTGGCCGTCTTCCCGAGCGCAACCAGTTTCGGATCGAGGTCTACGAGCAGAGTCGTGACAAGAAAACCAACCTGCTCGATACCGAGTTCACGCTTCCCGACAAGAGCGCTGCCGTGTTCGGCTTCGAGGATACCCAGCTCAAGCCCTATTTCATCTCCCTGAGACTCGTGAGTTGGAGCGGGGTTCCCATCGAACACTTCCCCGGCGGCGGAAAGATCATGCCGCCCAAACTCATCAAAGAAGTCGAACCGGTCTATCCTGAAATCGCCCGCCAAGCCCGGGTGGAAGGCGTCGTCATCGCCGAGGCGACGACAGATGTCTACGGGCAGGTCATCGAGGTGAAGGTCTTGAGGTCGATTCCGTTGCTCGACCAGGCGGCCGTCGACGCCCTTAAACAATGGGTCTACGAGCCCATGGTCATCAATGGTACACCCCGGCCGGTCACGTTCACGGTGACACTCCAGTTCACTCTCGACGACGAGAAGAAGCCGAAAGCCGGCGAGATCGGCGGTGTCCACGGCGGAGTCGTGAGCGGAATCGGCGGCGTCACCGGCGGAGTTCAGGGCGGTGTTTCCAAGGGCGTCGAGGGAGGCGTTTCCGGGGGGGGCCAGGGCGGGGTCATGAGCCCCCAGGAGCTTCAGAAGTTCGAAGGGGACGCCGTCCGGGCCGTGGGCGACATCAAGCCCCCGAAGCTCATCAAGCAGGTCCCTCCCATCTATCCGCAGGTTGCCCGCCAAGCCCGGGTCGAGGGGACGGTCATCCTCGAGGCCAAGACCGACGAGCAGGGCAATGTCATCGATAGCAAGGTCCTGAGGTCCATCCCTCTCCTCGACCAGGCGGCCATCGACGCGGTCCGGCAGTGGAAGTACGAACCTCTCATAGTCGGCGGCATCGCCCGCAAGGTCCTCTTCACGGTGACCGTCCGTTTCATGCTTAAAGAAGGCGACAAGGTGAAGACCCTCGAAAAATTCGCCCAGGGCGCGGTCCGGGCCGAAAACGACATCAAGCCGCCGAAGCTCGTCAAGGAAGTTCCGCCGGTCTACCCCGTGATCGCCAGGCTGGCCGAAGTGCAAGGCGTGGTCATCCTCGGCGTCAAGACCGACGAGGAAGGCAAGGTCAAGGACGTCATCGTCCTGCGCTCCATCCCGCTACTCGACCAGGCGGCCATCGACGCCGTTCGGCAGTGGGTCTACGAACCGCTGGTCGTCGACGGAAAAGCCGTCCCGGTCGTCTTCACCGTCACCGTCCGCTTCCAGCTCAAGTGAAGCGGACTGAAGATATTGAATCCGAGGCGCAGATCTCCGCCGGGGACGGACGACTGCTTGAGCCCGGCGAGCCAGGTTTCGATGATCTGGAGTTCCGCAGCGGCCAGGGCCTTTCGGGGGGGCATTCCGCTCCCGGCGATATCTTTGCCTCTCCGGACCTTCTTGAGGAGGTAGCTCGAACCGGGCGAATTCGTGTCGATGATCTTCAGGGTGGGGACCTCTTTGCTCGATGCGTCGAGGATGGCGGCGATGTTGGCCGGCTCGAGGTTCAGCCCCTTGGGGGGATGATTCCCTTTATGACAGCCGGCGCATCTTTTCTGGAGCAGTTCCTTGACACCGTCGGGGATTTCCATTGTGGCCCAGGCTCCGCCCGCCAGGGCCAGAATCAATACCGTGACCAGCGCGGACAATCGTTTCATTGTTTTTTCCTTGACGGCCGGGCGCTGTCTTTCGCTCCGGTCCAAGTCTTATTGCATTTTCGAGTAATCGAGCTCGGACCCCCTCAAGCTGTGGGGGATGAGGAAGATCAACAGTGTCACGAGAGACGCCGCCAGCACGAAGGGCCGGGCTGGTTTCCCTTTGCGCCCGGCGATGAGGGCGGCGATCCAGAACAGGAAGGCGATGAGGGTCTTGTTATCCGTCAGGTCCGTGCCGAAAGGAATACCGCTCCAGGCGACGCCGAAGGCGAACTTCTGGACGAGCGGGCCGAGGATGAACCCCCCGACGAAGAGAAGGGCGACCGTCCAGAGGACGAAGCGCCGGGGATTCCGCTTCTTATCGATCGCCGCCAGGCCGGCCGCCGTCGACAGGAGCATCCCTGCGAACATGACCAGCACGTGAAGGTAGATGATCCAGGCCGGGACGGGGTCCTTGAACCGGAAGATGACCGGGTCGTCGCCCGTGACGGGCGTCGCTACGTGTCCGCCGGTCAGGAAGACCTTATAAGCGAGCTTCCCGGCCGCCGGCTGTTTGGGCAGAAGCCCGACGAGATTTTCGCCCTCCCGGACGAGGGGCACACGCGTCCAGGAGTCCTCGGTCTTATACCGCTTGAAATCGAGGTAGCCTTCAAGCGGCGCCGGCGCGGGGACGGCGACCTCGGCGGGCCGGACGGTTTCGGCGCTCCGCGGCAGTCTGTATTTGATCTCGGTCCCCTCCACGACGACCTTCCCCCGCAGGTCGTGGGTTGGGCCCGTCATCCGCTGATAGACGGCGGAACCGAGGGTGATGGCGACGGCTAGAAACCAGAACACGAATTTCTTCATGATGGACCTACTCCTTGACTTCGATCGAGCCGAGGACGGCCGACCCTTTGATGAAGAGAGTCCCCGTTTTTTCGGCGTCGGGGATCGTCTTCTTGTGACTGTCCATCGAACCGAGGACGGGCGTCCCCTCGAGGACGACCTGCCATTCGTGCGGCACGGTGAGCTCGATGCTCCCCAGGACGACGGACAGAAGAAGCGTCGCCTGGCCGCCGGAGAGGCGCGCCCCGCGGAAGTCGACTTCGGCCGAGCCGAGGACGACGTCGGCCTTGCCGCCCTTGAAGTTCTGGGACTCGACCTTGCGCGAGGTTCCCGAGAGGACCTGGCTGATGGCCAGGTCGTCGGCGGTCATTTCATTGATTTTTTTTTTATCCGGGCGCCAGGCCGGCCGGATGAGGATCCACAGACCGACCCCGATGATGGCCAGCGGCCAGATGTAGTGCCAGATCGTCTGATGGAAGATCCGTAGCCGGACGAGCAGGAAGAACGCCCCGAAGAGGATGAAGAAGACGCCGGAGCCGACGTTCTTGAAATTGTTGCTGAGAAGGATCGAGATGCCGATGAGGATGAAAATGACCGGCCAGTAACGTCCGACGAGATCGCCGAAATCCAGGCGGCCCATCTGGTCGAACAGGAAGAGGACGCCCAGGACGATGAGTAACAGGCCCCAGAAAATACGGCCTTGGATTTTTTGTGCGCTCATCTTTCCCTCCGTTCCCGTCTAGGATATCACACCGCCCGTGGCTCTGCCAAACGCGCCGCGCGCGTGGTCAGAGTCGGCGGATGTTCAGGCCGCCGCTGACTTCGACGACGGCCCCGGTCGAGAAGCCGAGGTCGCCCCGGGCCAAAGCGGCTACGGTTCGGCCGACGTCTTCGGGCCGGCCCCAGCGTCCCTGGGGGACGAGGCCGCCGGCGATGAGGCGGTCGTACTTGTCCTTGACGCCGGCGGTCATGTCGGTGGAAATGATCCCCGGCCGGACCTCGTAGACGTTGATGCCCTTGGCCGCAAGCGCGTCGGCGAAAAGGGCGGCGGTCATGCTCAGAGCCGCCTTGGAGACGCAGTACTCGGCCCTCGACGCCGAGGAGACGACGGCCGAGATGGAGGTGATGAAAATGATGGACGGGGGAAGGCCCGGACGCGTGTCGTTCCGCGTGGCCATCCTCCTGGCCGCGTTCTGGGTCAGGAAGAACGGCCCCCGGGCGTTGACGCCGAGGAGCCGGTCGTAGCTTTCCGGCGCCGTCTCCAGGATGTCGACTCGTTTCGCCGGGGCGATGCCGGCGTTGTTGACCAGGACGTCGATCGCGCCGAATTCCCCGAAGGCCGCGTCGAGCATCCTGTCGTGGTCCTCGAGCCGGGCGATGTCGCCCTCGATGGGCAGGAACCGCCGGCCGAGCTTTTCGACTTTCCTCTTGACTTCAAAGAGCCCTTTCTTCCTATTCCGGGGGTCGAAGACGATGTCGATCCCGGCGACGTCGAAACCCTCATGCGCCAGCGCCAGGACGATGCCCCGGCCGATGCCCTGTCCCGCGCCTGTGACGACAGCGACGGGGGCCCCGGGCTTTGCCCGGGGGTCCGTTTTCGCCGTACTCGCCCGTGCATATAAATCACGGGCGAGTGGCGAGCCGAAGGCTCGTCCCTCGACGATGATCCCGTCCTTCATGAAATCGTTCCAGACCGTCTCGAACCAGCCCTCCGCCGGAGGCACGGGCCGGACGGGGACCCACCGCTTGCGGACCCGCCCTTTTTTATCGAGCCAAACCTCGAGGATGTTTCCGCTGACGAAGTCAGGCGGCTCGGCCAGGGAAAACGCCCAGCGGTCTCCGAGGAGCGGGTGGGGCTTGCGGCCGGACGGGTCGGGGACAAGGGTGGAGCCCCGGCTCTTCCCGCCCCGGTCGAGATACTCGCTAACGGCCTCGAGATAGACGGCGTGGGTCAAGGCAAGGTCCAGGGCCTTGAACGCTTTCGGCAAGTCTCGGCCCGAAGGAACTCGTACCTCCCGCCGGGCCCTGAGCCACAAATCCCGGGCCGCCGTCTTTGCGGTCCGGACCTCTTCCGGATCTCTGACCGCGGCGCCGCAGGCCGACATCCGCCGCCGGAGCTCGGCCAGGCAAGATTCCGGCGAGAGCGCCCGCCCGTCCTTTCGGCCGATCATGGCCCGGGCCTGTTCGCTTTTCGCCAGGACCTGGGCCCTGGCCGCGCGGACGAATGCGGTGACGGGCATCGGCCGTCCGACGCGCCGGTGGGCGATGAAGAGGGCTGCCCGGGCGCTTCCGACCTGGCCGGCGTTGAGGGCCGAGCCCCCCGGACGAGTGACACCGTGGGTGCCGCAGACCTCGCCGATGGGAAACAGGCCGCGCACGTTGGATTGCCACCAGATCGATCCCCTGAACCCACCGTTGTTGTGTTGGGCGCAGACGGCGACCTCGAGGGGCTCGCGGAAAAGATCGATGCCGTGCGACCTGTAGAGGTCGGCGGCGGGCCGGTTCATCTTCAGGAGCCGGGCGATGGGCGTCGCTTGCAGGGCGCCCGACCTTTCGAGATAGGCCTTGGCTTCCGGGGCGAGCAGGCGGGGTTCGAACGGCTCGAGCTTGCCGCCGCCGTCTGGGTTCCGCCTGAAGTCCAGGAAAACCCGCCGCCCTTTGACGACGGTCTCTTCGTAGACGAGGATGTCGATGAGCGATGCCCCGCCGTCGGCCGCTTTTCGTGGGTCGAAGGGCCACTGGTACCCTTTGAGAAAAACGGCCGTCGCCAGGGAACCCATGTCCGGGAAAAAATCGTTGAGGAATTCCCTCTCGCCGCCGCCGCCGGCGACGGTCGAGATGTACCGCGGCACGACCTGCTGGTAGGTGCCGGAGACGTTCCAGCGATATTTCACGGAGGCCAGCCCGTACTGGGACTCGGTCAGGTTCTGGGCCGCGGCGCCGGCCTCGAAGAGGAGCCCGTGCGAGCCTGTCTGGCTCTCCGGGTAGACGGAATGCTCGTACATCCCTCCGGGGCCGCCCGTCGCCATGACGACGTTCGTGGCGTTGAAGAGGACGAAGCCGAAGTTCGCCGAGGACAGCTTCTTCTTATCCAGGGCCACGGCCCCGATGGCCCGTTTCGCCGCGCCCGCGCCCTCCGTCAGCAGGGCGATCACTTCGTGGCGGTCGAAGACGCGGACTTTCCGCCGCCGGACCTCGGCCGCCAAGGCCCGGAACATGAGGCGGGAGGTCAGCGGTCCGGCCGACGTCGCCCGCTGGCCCGGGTCGTGGTCGGTCTTGTACCCGACGTAGGCGCCGAAGCGGTCGTGAGGAAAAGGGACGCCGAGACCGACGAGGTGGAAGAAGGCCTCGAGCGAGCCCTGGGCTTCGGCCAGGGCGATGTCGCCGTGCATGGAGCCGCCGGCGGCGAGGTCGCGGGCCATGTCGAACGCGGAGTCGGGGCGGTCGCCGGCGAGGGACAGCTTGTAGTAAGTCTGCTTGTCCGAGCCGGAGTTGGCCGACGTCCCGGCCCCGAAGCGGTCGGTGACGACGGCAACGTCGGTCTGCCCGAACTGGTTGAGGCGGACCGCGGCGTTGAGCCCCGCCGCCCCGCTGCCGACGACGAGGGTGTTCAGGGAATACACCGGATAGGCCGTGCGGCCGACCCGAATGACCGATCTCTTCATGCCCGGCGACCTCTCCTTCCTGGGGCTAAATTATCCCAACTCGCCGTACGCCGTCAAACCGCCCGCCGGCCGAGCGTCCTCGGGACGCCAAGACCCTGCCGGGGCTATGCGACGAGGAGCGATTCGACGCGGCCGACGTCGAGTCCTTCGAAATCGCGAACGGCGAGGTGGACCCGGCCGAGCTCGCGACGCGTGTGCGTGGTCATAACGCCGACAACCTTCATGCCGGCGGCCAGGGCCGATTCGAGGCCGGGGTAGGAGTCCTCGAAAGCGACGCACCGGGCGGCGGGGATACCGATGGCCTCGGCCGCTTTGAGATAGAGGTCCGGGGCCGGCTTTCCCCGCAGGACCTGGCCGACGTCGACGAGAGCCTGGAAGTAGGGCCGCAGGCCCGCCTCGTCCAGGGCGAAATCGAGGTTCACTCGCGGCGCGGCCGTGGCCACGGCCGCCGGGACCCCGCGGTCGGCGAGCCGGCGCAGGAACGCGACAAGGCCGCGGGCCGGTTCGACATGGCCCTTGTAGATGGACCTGTAGAAGGCTTCCTTTTCCTCGGCCCAGGCGATGACCTCGACCTCGGGCAGGACGTGGCCATAGAGGCCCATGAAGATCTCCCGGTTGACCCGGCCGAAAAGGTGGTCCTTGAAGTGACGGGTGTCGAACGGGACGCCGTGCTTCCGGGCGAACGCCTTCCAAGCCAGGACGTGGTATTTCCTGTTGTCGACGATGACGCCGTCCATGTCGAAGACGGCCCCGAACGGCGCGCTCATGAGACCCCGTAGACCTCGGCGTCGCGGACGGCGCAGCCCGTTCGCCTGCCCTGCCGGAGAGAGTGCGAGCAGAGCGAGCAGGTCGTGCAGACTTTGCGCGGGTCGAGGCGTCCCCGCGCGGCCAGGTCCTTGGCAAAATCCGGGTAGGCCAGGGCGCCGCGGCCCAGGCCGAGGACGGCCGTCCGGCCGGACGCGATCATGGCCGCCCCGACTCCCGGACCGAAAGCGCGGAGCCAGGAGTAGCCGGCGCCGACGAGGGCCGTCCCCGGCGAGGAGCGCTGGAGCTCGGAGGCGACCCGGAGATGGCGGGCGACCCCTTCGAGCGGGTGCTCACCGGGGAGCTTCCCGCCCGGGACCGGTTCGTCGAACGGACGGCCGAAGTGCGGCTTCCAGTAGGGGATGCCCAGCGAAACCGAGAGGAAGCCGACGCCGGCCCGGGCGAGGTGCGAAACAAGCGCCTTTGTCTCAGTCAGGTCGATCGTTTCCGGCGCGTCGGGGTCCATCCCGAACCCGAAAGGGAAGGGGACGGTGTCGGAGGCGGATATGCGGCAGGTGACGAGGAGCCCCGGCGCCTCCTGCCGGATGAGACGGACGGTTTCGAGGAGGAGCCGCGACCTGTTCTCGAAGGGACCGCCGTAGCGGCTTTCCGTCCGGTTGAAGGCGGCCAGAGTCTCCGAGACGAGGTAGCCGTGGCAGGCCTTGACGTCGACGCCGTCGAAGCCCGCGGCGGCGGCAAGCTCGGCCGCCGCGACGAGATCGTCCCGGACCTCCTCGAGCTCTCCGTCGGAAACGAGAGGGTAGTCGGGAGGCAGGCCGTGGAGCGGATCGAGGTACGGGTTGTGCTGGACGATCATCGGGTTGGGCGTCCCTTCGGGCTTGGAGAAACGGCCGGAGTGGGTGAGCTGGAGGACGAGAAGGGGCCGATGGGCGGGCCCCCACTCCTTCTTCGCGGCGGCCCGGACCGCGTCGGCCAGCTTGCCGAAGCCGCCGAGCGTTTTTTCGGTGAGCATGAGCTGGCCGGGGTTGGAGCGGCCGTCGCGCCGGATGGCCGTCGCCTCGCACCAGATAAGGCCGCTGCCGCCGCCGGCATACCTTTGATACCTCCTGAAGGTCCATTCGGACGGCGCCCCGTCGGCCTCCGCATCGGCCCCTTCCATGGGCAGGACGGCCAGCCGGTTGGGGACGCTCCGCCCCGCGACCGGGGCCTTTTCGAGCAGGACGGTGGTTTCCTCCACGTAAGGGATCTCGAGGCCGAGGCGGCCGGCTTCGTCGTGGAGCTCTTCGACCGTCCGGAGCCGGAATTTCGCGTGCGCGGCCATCGGGCCTTACCGCGGCCGCCCTTCGACGATGCGGCGGACGGCGAGGAGGTCGCGCTTGACCCGGCGCTCGCAAGCCCCGGGCCAGCGCTCTCGAGGGAGCACGGCCAGCTTGCCCTCGTCCATGAGATCGCGCGTCCGGACGGAGAGGCCGAGCAGGCGGACGAGCTCGGGCACGGCGAGGTCGGGGAAACGGGCCAGGAAATCCGGGTCGTTGACAGGTATGAGAAAGTCCCCGCCGTGGTCCTCGACGGTCAAATTGATCTTCGGGTGGGCGGCGGCCAGCGTTTCGAAGATGGCGGCGAAGTCCAGGACGCCCTTGCCTGCCTCGGCCGTGAAGGACACGAACCCGTCCCCGGTGAGCGCCAGGCCGCCGTCCTTGATGTGGGTCGTCACGACCCAGGGGAGAAGGCGGCGCGCGGCGAGAAGCGGGTCTTCGAGCATGGTCAGGAGGTTCATCGTGTCGAGGCAGACGCCCAGGTATTCGCCCGGCGCGGCGCCGCACATGTCGAACAGCCGGACGAGCTCGAACGAGGTGAACTCGAAGTGCGTTTCGATGGCCAGGACGACGCCGTGGTCCCGCAGCATGCTCTTTTGTTCGCGGAGGGAGGCGGCCATCAGCCGCAGGAACTCGTCGGTCGGCGGGGAGTCCTTTTTCCAGCGCATCAGGCCGCCCGAGCAGGACCGGACCGTCGAAGAGCCCAGGTGAAAGGCCTGCTCGGCCGCCTTGCGGTTCCCGGCGGCGATGTCCTTGGCCTTCCCGGTGGCGAGGTCGAGAGGGATGTGTTCCCCGCCGCCCCACTCGACGTAGAGGTTGTTCTCCTCGGCGTAATTGCGGAGCTCCCCCAGAAAGATCTTGTCGAGGGCCTGTCCCGGCGGGACGTTGACTTCGGAGAACTGGACGCCGTCGGCCTCGTTCATGACCGCCCATTCGAGAAGCTCGAAGGGGGAGAGGTCGAGGGGCTTCAGGCTGTAGCTGTCGACTCCGACCTTGAGATTCGTCATGGCTCCGTCCGGCAGCCTCATTTTAGCAGGTTTCGAGGCGGCGTGAACAGATTTTCTTGTCTTGAAAAAGGAGAAACCTTGGGATATCCTACCGTCATTATGAAACGAGCCGCCGCCCTGTTTTCGGTGGTCCTTCTTTCGTTCGGCCCGGCCCGGGCCCAGTCGTCCCTCGTCAGCCAGATCGCCGGCGACAAGGCCGCCACGGAGAAGCTTTACTTCAGCCTGAAGTTCGGTATGAGCTGCGGCACCCTGAGGGGAGTCGAAGAGGAGAGGGAGCGTCTGGGCGGGGCCAACATCGGACTTTTCGCCACCATCCGGCTTTCGGACAAGTTCTCGCTCGTCCCCGAGGTCGATCCTCTCTCCCGGAAGGGCATCACGAACATTCCGCTTATAACGACCGGCGACCCGGCGCTCGACCCTTATTTCGACCCTCCTGATAAGAGCGCCCTCGCCCTGAACTACGTCGACATTCCGATCCTTCTGAATTACCGCCTGGGCGGCCGTATCAACCTGGCCGCGGGTCCTTTCGTCGGGTTTCTGACTTCCGCGACGGAGAGTTTCCGGGCGGAGTCCGAGACCGGCGAAGAGCTGTCCTTCAAGCAAGATGTCACCGCAGAATACCGGAGCCTGGATTACGGGCTGGTCTTCGAGGCCTCCGTCGTCGTGACCAAACCCCGCAGGGGAGAGGGGCTCGTCTTCCACGTCCGTTACCAGGCGGGTCTGGCCGACGTCCTCAAGGACCCCGCCGCCTCCGTGGCCATCCGGACGTCGGTCGTCCAGATTTTCGTGAGTTTTCCTTTCATTCATTGAGATAAATCATGACAGCCGTCCATTTTTACTAGGAGAGGCGAGATGCTCAAAGAGATGCAGGAAGCCCTGATCGCAGGGAAAAAAGCGGACGTTGAATCCTTGGTCGATCGAGCGTTGGCCGCCGGACTGCCGGCCGCCCGGATCCTGAACGAAGGACTCATCCCCGGCATGGAACGCCTCGGCGTCCTGTTCAAGAACAACGAGGTCTTCATCCCTGAGGTCCTCGTTGCCGCCCGGGCCATGAACGCGGGGCTGGGAATGCTCGAGCCCCACCTGGCCAAGGCCGGCGTGAAGCCCCGGGGCATCGTCGTCATCGGGACGGTCAAGGGCGACCTCCACGACATCGGCAAGAACCTGGTGGCCATGATGCTTCGCGGCAACGGCTATAAGATCGTCGACCTCGGCGTCGACGTCGCTCCCGAGAAATACCTCGAAGCGGCCAAGGCCAACGGGGCCGGGGCCATCGCCATTTCCGCGCTGCTGACGACGACCATGGTCCAGATGAAGAACGTCGTCGACGCCGTCGAGGCGGCGGGCCTCGGTATCCCCGTCGTCATCGGCGGGGCGCCCGTCACCCGCGACTACGCCAACCAGATCCGGGCCCGGGGCTTCGCCCCCGACGCCGCCTCCGCCGTCGAGGAGATCGGCCGGCTCATCGCCGCCTGACGGACGACGTCCGCGCCCGCTGACATGACTTCGCGCCAACTCGTCATCGACGCTCTCGAATTCCGGTCGCCGGAAAGGACCCCCCGGCAGCTCTGGGTCCTGCCCTGGGCCGAAAGGACCTGGCCGGCCGAGCTCGCGGCCATCCGCGAAAAATATCCCGACGACATCGTCCAATCCCCGCCGTTCCTGACGAAGCCGCTGAAGACGATCGGTTACGAGTACGAAGCCGGCGTCTACGTCGATGAGTGGGGGTGCCGGTTCGAAAACATGCAGGGCGGCATCATCGGCGAGGTCAAAGAGCCGCTCCTCAAGACGTGGGCCGACCTCGGCAAGGTGCGCCTGCCGGAGGAGCGGCTGAGCGTCGACGTCGGGAAGGTCGACGACTTCTGCGCCGCATCCGGCGCTTTCGTCCACGCCCGGACGGTGGTCCGGCCGTTCGAGCTCGTCCAGTTCCTCCGCGGGCCGGAGAACCTCTACATGGACCTGGCCGAGCGGCCCGACGGGCTCTTCCGGCTCATCGAGAAGGTCCATCGCTTCTTCCTGGACGAGCTCGAGCTTTGGGCTTCGACCGACGTCGACGCCCTCTTCTTCGCCGACGACTGGGGCAGCCAGAATTCTCTGCTCATCTCGCCCGCCCTCTGGCGCGAGGTGTTCAAGCCGCTCTACCGGGCCTACGCCGAGATCGCCCACAGGCACGGAAAGTATATCTTTATGCATTCCGACGGACACATCGCCGCGATATTCCCGGACATCGTCGAGATCGGCGTCGACGCCGTCAATTGCCAGGTCTTCTGCATGGACATCGAGGAGCTCGGCCGCCGCTTCGCCGGAAAGGTCACGTTCTGGGGAGAAATCGACCGGCAGCATCTCCTTCCGTACGGGACGCCCGGCGACATCCGGGCGGCCGTCGGCCGCCTGGGCCGGGCCTTCGACCGCCGCGGCGGCGTCATCGCCCAGTGCGAGTTCGGGATCGGCGCCCGGCCGGAGAACGTGGCCGCCGTATTCGAGGAGTGGAATCGGCGTGAAAAATTGTCCTATAATATATAATGGATTGTGGGCATGGAAGTCTCCATGCGCCGCGATACACGAATACAACGAGACTCCGATGAGCCGGAGGAGGCGATCATGAGAAAAAGAGTTGGGCTCGCGTTATTGCTGTTCGCCGGGGCGGCGGTCCTCGCCGGGACGTGTCTGGCCCAGGACAAGGTGGTCTCCAGTCAATGGCCGGACTTCCCGGTCAAAATCGACGGCCTGAGCCAGGATTGGCAGGACGCCACCTTTCTGACGGACAAGAAGTCCAAGGCCGAGTACGCTTTCAAGAACGACGGCGAAAACCTGTACATCTTGTTCGTCTTCAAGGAGAGGGAATCCCTGAGCACTCTCGAAGCCTCGGGCATGGCCATTTACTACACCCTCGACGGAAAGAAGAAGAAGGGGGACGGCCTGCGTTTCGTCAAGAAAAATACTAGCGCCAAGGACCTCATCGCCTCCCTGGAGAAGAAGGGCGAGGTCCTGACCGAAGAGAGGAAAGCCGAAATACTCAAGCAGCCGGGCTACATCTTCTATGAGGGCCAGCTCGTCAACCCGCCGAAACAGGCCCTCTCGGCCCCTCCGGCCGGCCGGGTCGACCTCCCGACCTTCCGGAACCAGCGGCAACAGAGGGTCAGCTTCTTCGAGTTCCGCATTCCGCTGGAGCGGGTCGCCCAGATCGGCGGCCTCGGAGCCCGACCCGGCCAGACCGTCATGCTCGGTTTCGAATGGGGCGGCATGACCAAGGAAATTATAGCGGCCCAGATGACCCAGTCGGCCGAAGCCGGCACGCGGGCCTCCGGCCGGGAGACGTCCATCGAATCCTCGATTAGCGGGGGAGACGAAAGGGTGGACTCCGGCTCCGGCGGACCGGAGGGGATGCGGCGAAATCCCATGGCCAGGAAGCACTCCTTCTGGGTTACTGTCAAGTTGGCCGGCGAAGGTTCCTGACCCAACCGGCCTGAATCATCCTTGCTCATTCCCCGGTCCGGGGAGAAGTCCGCGCCGCGCATCTGCAGCCGCCTCGCCTCGTGAATGATCCAGGCCGGCCCGGCAACGAAGCTCCCGCATCACCCGATCTAGAAGGGCATTGAGGCGAGATACGCCCCGAGGAAGGCCAGGACGACCGCGGCGATCTTCCATCCCGTCAGGCGTTCCTTCAAAAAAATCGCGGCGATGATGACGATGAAGATCGTGTTGAGCTGGTTGAGGACGGCGGCCACCGACACCTTGGCGAATTTCATCCCGCCCATCCAGAGGATGAGCGAGAGGTAGGAGCCGAAGAACGAAGCGGGGACCAGGGCCTTCCAGTTCGCGCGATCGGCGAGGGGCCCGAGAATGGCCCGCCGCTGTCGTAGGAAGGGAACGAGGAGGACCAGCGCGGCCGCGCCTCCGGCCAGCCTGACCAGGGTCGCCCAGACGACCGACACCGTCCCCAGGACGGGCTTGACCATGACGATCCCGAGGGCGACGAAGAACATGGCCAGGATCCCGTACAGGATGCCGAGGGCGAGGTTTCTCCCGTCCACCCTTTCCGCGCGCTTTTCCCGGGTGATCGTCAGGACCGCGGAGACGACGAGCGCCGCGCCGGCGAGCTGCCAACCCGTCATCCTTTCGCCGAGGAGGATAAAGGACAGGCCGATGACGAAGGGGCTATAAAAGCAGTCGACGATGGCCACCAGGCTGGCCCCGAGCCGGTTGAGGCTGTGGAAGAAGAGCGTGTCGGAGAGGGCGACGCCGAGGGCGCCGCTGACGAGTAGGAGGCCTGTCGTCGAGGCCGGGACCGCGGGGAAGAGCGGCTCTCTCAGGACGAGCATGGTCGGCGCCATGATGACGAGGGCGAGGACGGTCTTGAACAGGTTGAGACCGATAGGGTGGATCCGGCGGCCGCTGACCCGGAAGAGGATGACGGCCACGGCCCAGACGAGCCCGGAAGACAGGGCGAGAATCTCGCCGAACGAAGGGGATGCGGTGAGCGATTCGAGCCAGGCGGTCATTTATGTCTACGCGTTCCTATCCGGAAGTATCGCGAAATTCGACCTCCCTGTATAGCAGAGACAGGCGTACGCGTCAATTCGGATCCTCTCTGTCGGCCGCGGAGGGTCCTCGGGCATCGTCTCCGTCCGCTGCGGTGATTCTTTACGCCATCACGGTCCTTATCCGTAGGAACGTATTCGGACCGTGATGACTAAATCACCGCTTTATGCTCCCTCTGACGACGCCCTCAGCCCCTGTATCCCGCGGCCTACTCCCGGCATCGCCTCCGTGCCATTTTCCCTGTCTGCTCGCTTCGGTACATTGTGGGGAGGATAGGATCGTCGGTAGGGAATCCACCGCGCGCAGGGGTGTTCCCAGAGGAGGCCGTGGGAGGGCGGAGCGGGCACGGTTGGTAAAGAGGGACTGTCCCAAGGGGGCTGTCCCTCTTTACCAGAGCGAAGCCCGGACCCGAAGCGGCCAGGCGCGCCGGGCCTGGCCGCGGCCGACGGCGGGAATACCCCGAGCGAAAGTAGGTGGATTCCCGGATGGCGATCCCCGAAGCCCGATTGACCGACTGCGCGGCGGCGTGTTATAAACGGCCGTGAGGAGATGCGCAATGAGAAAAACGAGGTTTCTGCTTTTCGCTTTCACCGGCATAGCCGTCCTTGCTCTATCGTTCCTTATAGGCTCGCAAACCGCGTCCGCCCGACTTGACGAGCCGCTCGAGTTCGACTCCTGCACGAGCATCCTGGTCGGACGGCTGGCTTCCGTCGACGGCTCGACGATGACCTCCCACTCCTGCGATTCGGGGACGGACCGGACCTGGATGACCATCGTCCCGGCGGCGAAGCACAAGCCCGGCGACATGGCCAAGGTCTATTACGAGCCCAAGCGGACCAAGGGGCCGAACGACCCCGACCGGCTGGAAACGGGTGAGATCCCGCAGGCCGCGGAGACATACGCCTTCCTCAACGCCGCCTATCCCATCATGAACGAGCACCAGCTGGCCATCGGCGAGACGACGATCGGCAGCCGCCGCGAGATGGTCAGCGAGAACGGCATCATCGACGCTCCCGAGCTCTACCGCCTCGTCCTCGAGAGAGCGAAAACGGCGCGCGAAGCCATCCGCGTCGCCGACGAGCTGACGAAAGCTTACGGCTACAACGACTGGGGCGAATGCTTCACCTTCGCCGATACGAAGGAGGTCTGGCATTTCGAGATCCACGGCCCGGGCAAGGGCAAAAAAGGCGCCGTGTGGGCGGCCCAGCGGGTCCCCGACGACGAGATCGGGGTCTCGGCTAACGCCGGGCGCATCCGGCAGCTCGACCTCGCCAACAGGGATTATGTCCTGGCCTCGGCCAACGTCATGTCCCTGGCCGAAGAGATGGGCTTCTGGTCGAAAGCGAGCGGCCAGCCGTTCGAATTCTGCTACGCCTACAATGCGGATTCGAGAACGAGCGTCTACTGCCGGCGGCGCGAGTGGCGGGTCCTGAGCCTGCTCGCCCCGTCCCTCAAGCTCCATCCGGAATCCGAGAATTACCCCTTTTCCGTCAAGCCCGACAAGAAGGTCGGCGTCGCCGACGTCCTGGCCCTATTCCGCGACACCTACGGCGGGACCGAGTACGACATGACCAGGTCCCTCATGGCCGTCAACCGGAAAGGGGAGACGGTCAAGAGTCCGGTCGCCAGCCCGTTCATGTCGAACGATCTCCGCGAGCTCTTCCGGATCAAGCGCGAACGGACGATCTGCTCGCCGGCCGCGACCTACCTCCAGGTCACCCAGTCGAGGGACTGGCTGCCCGGTCCCATCGGCGGCCTCGTCTGGCTCGGCTACGACAACCCGGCCACGACCCCGCACGTCCCGATTTATATCGGGATTTCCCGGATGCCGGCGTCCTACATGGTCGATGGACGCTGGGCCTTCAGCCGCGATTGCGCCTGGTGGGCCTTCCGGACGGTGAGCCGGCTGGCCAACTTCCGCTGGCAGGAGATGACTCAGGATATCCAGAATGTCTGGAAGGAAGCCGAGGACAGGTGGTTCGCCAACCAGGCCAAGTTCGAGGAGGAGGCCTTGGCGCTCTACAAGAAAGACCCGAAGAAGGCCCGGGATCTCCTGACGAAATATTCCCAGGACCAGGCCAACCAAACCGTCGCCGCCTACTGGAAGCTTGGCGACGACCTCTGGCTCAAGTACTCCGGGAACTTTTAAATGGGGGACACAATACCAATTTCCGAATTTACCGAATATAGAGGCGACTTTCAGGGGAACGTCCGGACAGGTAATTCGGAAATTGGTATTGTGTCCCTGAATTAGCATGACGATCATTGGCCTGCACGTCCTCGATTTCGCCATCGTCCTCGTCTTCATCCTCATCGTCCTCGGCCTCGGCTGGCGGGCCTCCCGCAAGACGAAGACGACCGAGGACTTCTACATCGCCGGCCGCCGGCTCGGCAAGTTCTACCAGTTCTTCCTCAACCTGGGGACGTCGACCAACGCCGACCAGGCCATCATCGTCTCCCGCGAGGTCTACCGCCAGGGCATCGGCGGCATGTGGATCCAGTACCTCGTCCTCTTCCTGACGCCCTTTTACTGGTTCACCACGGCCTTCTTCCGCCGCGTCCGGCTGGTGACCATCGGTGATTTCTTCACCGAACGTTTCAAGAGCCGGTTCCTCGGGGGCGCCTTCGCCGTCTTCACCCTGTTCATGGCCTTCCTCGGCAACGGCGTCGGCTACATGGTCGCCGCCAAGACGATGATGGCCCTGACGCCCAAGCCGGTCGAGAAATACACGGTCCAGGAAAAACAAAGCGTCGACCTTTTCCACGAATACCAGGCGCTCCGGGCTAAAACGGAGAAGGCGGAACTCGCCCCCGCGGACGAGGCGCGCCTGACCGAGCTCGGCGAGCGGCAGAAGAAGGGCGAGCTCAAAGCTTTCATCTCCTACACCGACTCGGTGATGATCTACCTCGTCTACACCGTGATCGTGGCCGTCTACACGATGATGGGCGGGTTCCTCGCCGCTGCCATCACCGACGTCATCCAGGGTTTCCTGCTGACGGCATTCTCGCTCATGCTCATCCCCATCGCCCTGACCCGGGTCGGCGGCTTCGCCGGCCTCCACGCCACGGTCCCGGACTTCATGTTCCGGCTCTTCGGCTCGTCGGCCACGAGCGAGTACGCCTGGTACACCATCCTGGCCATGGCCCTGGCCAACCTCGTCTCCATCATCGCCGTCGCTTCGGGCATGCAGACGGCCGGTTCGGCCAAGAACGAAATGACCGCCCGCGTCGGCATGATCGGGGGCATGTTCTTCAAGCGCTTCATCATGATCTTCTGGGCCCTGACCGGCCTGCTGGCCATCGCCCTCTACTCCGGCCGGCTCCACGACCCGGACCTCATCTGGGGACACATGACCATGGACCTCCTCTTCCCGGGGGCCATCGGGCTGATGATGGCCGGGATCCTGTCGGCGAAGATGTCGAGTCTCGCCGGTTCGAGCGTCGCCTACTCGGCGCTTTTCATCCGCAACCTCTACCAGCCCTTCGTCAAGCCCAAGTCGGACCGCCACCTCATCAACGTCGGGCGCGTCGCCATCGGCGTGACCCTCCTCGGCGGGGTGGGCGTGGCCCTCTTCATCGGCAACCTGCTCGATCTCTTCAAGTATTTCATCTCGCTTCCGGCCATCTTCGGGGCGGCCATTTGGCTGGGCTTCCTCTGGCGACGGGTGACCAAGACGGCCGTCATCGCCCAGGTCTTCGTCTGCTTCACCATCTACGCGCTCGTCCCGAACGTCTTCCAGTCGCTCGAGTGGGCCCGGACGCGGCAGGGGTTTCTTCGGGAAACGAGGCCCCGGGTGGTCATGATCACGACGCAGGCCCTGCGCGAGGACGTCGCGGCCGGCCGGGCGGCGAAGGTCGGCGAGGTCATCCGCAAAGAGCATGCCAGCCCGCCCGAAGGTATCTTCTACGAGAAGGTCGCCCGCCGCGACGCGACGAACCCGGCCTCTCCGCGCATCGGGATCGGCCGCTTCCACGCCGAGCTCTGGGTCGTGAGCTGGTTCGGGGTCGATTTTTCCGCCTTCTCCAAGGCCCAGCTGAGCGCGGTCCGCTTCGGCTTCGACGCGCTGTTTCCCTTCGTCCTGCTCTTCCTCCTGAGCGCCTTCACCCGGCCGGTGCCCAAGGCCGATCTCGACCGCTTCTTCGCCCGGGTCCACACGCCGGTCCAGCCGACGCCCGAGGAGGAGGAGCGGGCCCTGCGGCACGCCGTCGAACACTACGAGGAGGTCGAGAAGCGCAAACTCCGGCCGGGCTCGAACTGGGAGATCATGAAGCCCAAGCTCATCGACGTCCTCGGCTTCGGCGGCTGCTGGCTCCTCGTCGGCGTCGTTATCCTCCTCCTCTGGCTTATGGTGAATATCAGGTAAGGCCTCGGGACGCCACCCGTCTGAACGCGATCCGCCTTCTTACGCTCGGGGTATTCCCGCCGTCGGCCGCGGAGGGTCCTCGGGCATCGTCTCCGTTCGCTGCGGTGATTTTTACGCCTTCCCGGGCCGGATTCGATGGGAGGAGTCCGCGTATCCGTCCCGGGAAGTCTAAATCACCGCTTTATGCTCCCTCCGACGAT
>CAZGJS010000012.1:0-111677 GCA_964525875.1 uncultured Eubacteriales bacterium | reverse complement strand
CAAGGTCCGGGAGAGCTAAGCCGGACGACATCATCTCGATCTCGCACAGACCATCTAAAACCAAGGGCCCCATTCTGCGTGTTTTGTGGTCCTGACCTGGACCCGAGGCCGGCCATATCTTCTGGTGATGAGCGTCCCCAGCTCCGAGCCCAAGGGCCGGGTTATGGGATCCCCCCCCAACTGGTCAAAACCTGTTTTGCCGCAGATTCGGCGCTGTGTAACGGCCACTTGTTGAGTGCGTGAGGATCCTGGCACGAAAACGGCATTAGTTCTGGTGGCGTTTCCCAAGCCCGGCGTACTTACAAAATTAAATCCCGGGACAATGAGAGGCCAAGGAAAATAAGGAGGATGAAATGAAGAAAATTTTGACCGCGGCGACATGCCTGGTTTTCCTGGGCCTCCTCGTCCACGGCGCGGCCTTTGCCCAGCGGGCGACAACCGGGGACAGGAAGCTTGATTCCTACGTGGGGAAGATCAACGAGAGGGCGGAAGCCGACCCGGACGGATTTTTCCGCCAGCTAAGCCAGAAGCATAACATCCCGGAGGACGAGATCCGGCAGGCGCGGGAACGGCACGGCTTCAGCTATGGAGACACCTACATGGCCACGGCCCTTTCCCGGATCTCCAAGAGGCCGATCGGCGTTGTCGCCGAAGAGTACAAGCAGAATCAGGGCAAAGGATGGGGTGTGATGGCCATGAACATGGGCATCAAGCCCGGTTCCCCGGAATTCAAGCAGATGAAGGCCAACGCCCGTGGCTCCTTAGGCCACATGAAGACTATGGCCAAGGCCAAAAAAAGACAGCAAAAACAAGAGATGGAGAGAGAGCGGGAGCACGTCCGTAAGATCAAGGATGAAACCCAGGGCAAGGGCCAGGGGAAGGGCAAGAAAAAATAGTCGCCGGCGAGCGAGAGAATAATAAACAGGAGGAGGACACAATGATCATGAAGAGAATTCTGACGGTATCGGTAGTGATGGTTTTCTTGTTGGCAACTGTCAACTGCGCGTCCTGGAACAAGAAAACGCGGGGCGCTGTGATCGGCGGCGCCGGCGGCGCCGTCGTCGGCGGGGTGATCGGCCGTGCCGCTGGAAACACTATACTTGGGGCGATCATCGGGGCGGCGGTCGGCGGGGTGGCCGGCGCCATCATCGGGAATTATATGGACAAACAGGCCGCGGAAATGCAGCGGGATCTTGAAGGGGCCGAAATCCAGCGCATCGGGGAAGGCATTAAGATCACCTTTGACAGCGGGATCCTTTTCGACATCGATAAATCCGGCCTCCGGGCGGTCAGCGAAACGAACCTAGCCAAGCTGGCCAAGATCCTGAACAAATACCCCGATACCAACATCCTGATCGAAGGTCATACGGACGACACCGGAACGGATAATTACAACATGGCCCTTTCGAATGACCGGGCTAAGTCCGTGTCCTCGTACCTGGCGACTGTCGAGGTGAAGTCGGCGAGGTTCTCGATAGCCGGCTACGGCGAAACGCAGCCGATCGTGACGAACGATACGCCCGAAGGCCGGCAGAAAAACCGCCGGGTGGATATCGCGGTTCTCGCCAACGATAAGCTGAAAAAGGCCGCGCAGGAGAAGGCCAAAGGCTGAATCATTTAATCATTTAAAGGAGGTCGTATGGACATTTTGTGGATGATCGTGATCGGTTTGGTGGTTGGAGCCATCGCAAAGTTGCTCACGCCGGGAAGAGATCCGGGCGGATTCATCATTACGATTCTGCTCGGTATCGGCGGGTCCTTCGCAGCGACCTACATCGGACAGCGTCTCGGCTGGTATCGAGAGGGCCAGCCCGCCGGGTTCATCGGAGCGATTCTTGGAGCCATCCTGATCCTCATCGTTTACCGATTGATCAGGAGGAGATAACGACAGCTCCGGGCAGGATCGTGGGGCAGGAAATATCCCCTTAAATAGGAATAGTGCTGTTTTGTAGGCCAATGCCTTACCGGGATGACGGCACAATCTGCCTAACCAGGGCCTTGAATCGTCGGTTATCTGAAATCCCCCTCTTTCCAGAGAGGAAATCGATATCCTGACATTCTGATAATGCGGGAAGATCCTGGCATGAAAACTGCACTTAGACAGGTAGCTTCTCCCGAGTCCATCGTGCCGTCCAATAATGGCCGGGCGCAGGATAGCGAGAGGCAAAAGAAAAAAAGGAGGTCGATATGTTAGAGGCAATTTTGATCATCCTGGTCATCCTGTGGGCGCTGGGATTCTTCGCGTTCAACGCCGGCGGCTTGATCCACGTTCTTATCGTCATCGCCCTGGTCGTTCTGGTCATACGACTGTTGCAGGGCCGGAAAGTTCTTTAACGGGGAAAACGTCAAAATGATTTGGCCGAAGGGCCGGGCCGCAAGACGGATAGGGGGAGTCCTCGTAGGCTTGGGGCTCGTCGCCCCCTGCCTTTTTTCCGCTCAGGTTTTTCAATACCGGAAAATCAAGCCCGAAAGGGGACATTTGATCCAGACGGTCCCCTTCGAAAAATGGCTGAAAAGAAATTATTGCGGCCCGGCCTGTTTGACGATGGTCCTTAACTCCTGGGGTGAAACGCGGTCCTTCAGCCAGGGGAGAATCGCGGAGGAGATCTATGATTCCGGAAGCCAGGCGACATATAACTCCGAGCTGGTCTTGTATCCGCGAACCAAAGGATTCGAGAGCTACTCCTTCCAGGGAAACCTGCGGATCTTGAAGGAATTGGTCGGGAAAGACATCCCGGTGATCGTCCTGACCAAAACCATAAAACAGATCGCCAAAGGACACTACCGGGTGGTCATCGGGTTTGATGATGACGAGGACCAGATCATCTTCCACGACCCCTTATTCGGGGGCCGGAAAGCCATGACGTCCAAGAATTTCATGAAGGTCTGGGAAATGGGAAAGGGGCGGAACCAGTCCCGATGGATGATGGCCGTGGTCCCCGGTCAACGGCCTTTCCCATTTCCCGCTCTGCAAAACGACCCGCTGACCTCCATCAATCTGGCCACGGCCTATTACCGGAGGTCGGATTTCATGAAATCAAGGGAGGAGTGGGAAAAAGTCAAGGAATCCCTCAGCGAAGATCCCTATCCCTTATACAGCATAGCCATGGTCAGCCTGAGAGAAGGCAAGTTCGAGGAGGCTGAGGCGTTTGCCCTTGAGGCCCTCGGCCTGGACGCAAAAAGCGCTTACGCCCACGACGTCCTGGGCCTGGCTTACGCCAATCAAGGGAGGATGGTCCAGGCTTTACAGTCCCTCGGTCAGGCTCTTCGGCTTGCCCCCAGGGAAGAGTTTATCCGGAAGCATTATCTGCAGGTCAGGGCCCTCTACATCGAAAGGGCCCGGCTTGAAAACATTCAAAAAAAGGAGAAGTCGAATGAAAAGACAGGTTAAGATCGGAAGTGTCCTGTTGATGATCGTGTTGCTCTCCACTTTCGCCGCCGCTGCCGTCCAGAAACCGGCGGCTCAGCAGGCGGGGACGACAGGTCAGCTCGTCATCGGCGCCCAAGACGTGATCACGGCTTCCGATGCCGGGGGAGGCGCTCTCGCCACAAGGGATATCATCATCATCATCGCCATCATGGTTGGAGTCATCATCCTGATCCTGGTCCTGTAGCTCAAGCGTGTCCGACGGCATTTTTATTGCCGAGGATTTGACGGGAAGTCATCCTCTCGACTGATCTGAAGAGGGCGTCCTCTCACAGGGGAGGACGCCCATTCTTAAACTGTTTGAGGGAGGCATAATTCCATGAAGCTGGCAGGGATTATTTTCGTCGTTCTAGGGGCCTTGGCTCTGGCCTATCAGGGTATACGCTATACAACTCGGGAGAAGCTGATCGATATCGGACCCCTCAAGGTCACGGCTTCAGAGAGGAAGACCATCCCGCTGCCTCCGATCGTGGGCGGAATTGCCCTCGTCGCGGGTATCGCGTTGATCCTTGCGGATCAAAAAAAGAAATAGCGGCGTTTTCGCGGAGCCCGTTCTCGGCTGACCGGCGAGGCCGGGCGCCAGGATCTCCGTAGATGACAGGGAGGAGATCTCCCTCAAGTCCTGAGAAGAAGGCCTTTTGACTCCCGCCGGCGCGCCGGAGGGGGTTGACAAGCTATTTTTTTTCGTATAATTTCTCCTACGTAAGAATCTGTGGAAATCCGATGGCTACCGTTCTGATCATCGACGATGACAAGGTCATTTGCGACTGGATCGCGAGTGTCGTCACCCGATTAGGGCATCACCCCGTTTCGACGCACCTTCTCCGGGACGGGCTCAGGAAAGTCCAAACCGAGTCCTTCGACGTCGTTTTTCTGGACGTTCACATGCCCGATGGAAGCGGCTTGGAGAACATACCGAAGTTCAGATCCTCCCGATCTTCCCCGGAAATCATCGTGATCACCGCGCGGGGCGGTCCCGATGAGGCTGAACGCGCCATCCTAAGCGGCGCCTGGGATTATTTGGAAAAGCCGGCTTCATTCGATGCCATCAAACTTCCCCTTCTCCGGGCTCTGGAATATCGAGCGGATCGAAGACCGGGGAAGCCGCCGACCGTTTTGAAAAGAAACGGCATTATCGGAGATTCGGAAAAGATCACGTCTTGCCTGGAAATTCTAGCCCAGGCCGCGGGCAGCAACGCTAATGTTCTCATCACCGGCGAAACCGGCACCGGAAAAGAGCTTTTTGCAAAGTATGTCCATTTCAACGGCTCAAGGGCCAAAAGAAATTTCGTAGTCGTTGATTGCACGGCGCTTCCTGAGACGCTCGTCGAAAGCGTTCTTTTCGGGCACGCCCGGGGAGCTTATACCGGGGCGGAAACGAGTGAGGAGGGGTTGATCAAGCAGGCCGACGGAGGGACTCTTTTTTTAGATGAGGTCGGGGAGATGCCGCTATCGATCCAAAAAAAATTCCTCCGGGTCATCCAAGAGCACTGCTTCCGTTCGGTCGGGGGACGTCGAGAAATCGCTAGCGATTTCAGGCTCGTGGCGGCGACAAACCGACGTTTGGAAATCATGGTTCGGGAGGGACGATTCCGGGAAGATCTCCTCTTCCGCCTCCGGACTCTTTCGGTTGAAGCCCCCGCGCTGAGAGATATCCCCGAAGACATCAAAAAATTGACGGTCTTTTATATGAACGACTTGTGCGAACGGTTTGAAATATCACCCAAACGGGCTTCTCCTGAATTCTGGGAAATCGTGAACGAATATCAGTGGCCCGGCAATGTGCGAGAACTGATCCAGGCCCTGGAGAAAGCGTTGCTTTCGGCAGAAGACGAACCCATGCTGTTCCCCAAACACCTGCCGACGTATATTCGTATTCAGGCAGCACGGGACTCTTACCCGCAGAAGCCGGCTAGCCCGGGTAAGCCAGAGATATCCACGAGCGTTAACCGAGTGCCGCCCAAATTGAGAGAGATCCGGAAAGCCGCGGTTTCTGAAGCCGAGCAACGGTATCTCAGAGACCTGATCCTTTTTGCGGGCGGAGATAACAACAAAGCCTGCCGGATTTCCGGCTTGTCCCGCTCCAGATTCTATACTCTTCTTAAAAAATA
Source organism: uncultured Eubacteriales bacterium (assembly GCA_964525875.1). Classification (GTDB taxonomy): domain Bacteria; phylum Acidobacteriota; class Aminicenantia; order Aminicenantales; family Saccharicenantaceae; genus RBG-16-66-30. The sequence goes on along the minus strand of CAZGJS010000012.1, from coordinate 106,139 downwards.
CCGGCCGGCCGATTGGCGTTCGCCGGTCTGACGCCGTTCTTGTCCTTAAAAAAACAGAGAAGGAGTGCTCATTTATTGGAATGAGTGCTATTTAAGAGAACAAATTGCTGCCGATTCTGGGTGATATCGGCTTATCCAATTTCCTCGCCCCATAAAAAATAGATCGGCTGGTTTTATGAATTTGGCATGTTTCTTGAATATGATTCAGTGGGCATAAAAAGGAATGGCAATGCAGTTACTTTTATATTCAAGCAGGGTTGATAAAAATAACAGGCGACTTGAGGCGGCCGTTCACAAGGTTATCCCGAAAGGTCGAATAGAATTCTTCAAAAGACTGGATGACTTCAGGAAGAGACTCCGGACGCCCGTAGAACCGGATTCTGTCGCCGTTCTCTCGGCTTCGAGCCGGGAAGAGCTTCAGAAACTGCAGTTGCTCCGGGGGCTGCTCGCGGAGATCTATGTTATCCTGGTTATCCCGGATCGGGGGAAGAGCACGATCGAACTCGCCCATTGCCTGTTGCCCCGATTCTTGAGCCGGAAAGACAGTGATTTCGCGGATCTCAAAATAGTCCTCAACAGAATGTATGTCAACTCTCAAAAATCCGATGATTGGAAATCATTAAAGGAGTCGTAGGATGAATCGACACATCGTTTCAAAAACCGTTGTCTGCGTCATCAGCGTCGCCCTGATCGTTTGGGCCGTTTCCTGCGCCCTAAATCCGGTCACCGGTAAAAGGGAACTCATGCTCATGTCCCCATCCGACGAACTCGCGATGGGACAGCAGGCGGATCCACAAATTTTACGAACCTTCGGCAAGTATGAGGATGCCGATCTGGCTCGCTACGTCGCCGCCCTCGGAAAAAAATTGGGCGCTTTAAGCCACCAGCCGAACCTGGCCTATTCCATCCAGGTGCTGGACAGCCCGGTCGTTAACGCTTTTGCCGTGCCCGGTGGGTATGTTTACCTGACCCGAGGAATATTGGCCTACCTCAACGACGAAGCCGAATTGGCCGGCGTCGTGGCCCATGAGATCGGCCACATTGCCGCGCGTCACAGCGCCCAACAGTACAGCAAGGCCCAGTTTGCCCAATTAGGATTGGGCCTGGGGTCCGTGCTTTCAAAAACGTTCAGTAAATACGCCGGCGTGGCGCAATTTGGGGTCGGTATGTTATTCTTGAGCTTCAGTCGATCGGATGAACGCGAGGCGGATGCCCTAGGAGTCGAATATTCCGCCAAGGCCGGATACGATTCCAATCATATGGCGAATTTATTCGTCTCATTGGAGCGGCTCAATCCGGGAGAGGCGCAAGGCGGACTTCCCGGGTGGTTCTCCACTCACCCCAACCCGGAAAATAGGATCGCCGCCATCCAACGAGACACTCAGGTCTGGCGGGAAAAAATCCAACAAACCCGATTCGCGGTAAATCGTGATCAATATCTCAAGCAGATCGATGGCATCGTCTTCGGCGAAGATCCGCGCCAGGGCTATGTCGAAGGCAATATTTTTTATCACCCGGAACTCAGATTCCAGTTTCCGGTCCCTGCGGGCTGGAAGGTCAACAACACAGCATCTCAAGTGCAGATGATCAATCAAGACCAGAATGCGGTCATTCTCTTCTCCAGGGCACCCGAAAAAACCCCCTCGGCGGCGGCCAATGCGTTCATCAATGAAAGCAAAGCCGCTGTCGTAAGATCGGAAAGTACCAAAGTCAACGGAATGCAGGCTCATCGAATCATCTCCGACGTCACATTGGAGCAAGGCGTCATTCGCGTCATGTCTTATTTCATCCAGAAGGGACAGACCGTTTATGTTTTTCTTGGATATACGGAACAGGCCCGGTTTGACGGCTATTCCTCCGTTTTCGACCAGACCATGGGTCGATTTAATAACTTGACGGACTCTGGCAAAATCAACGTCAAAGCCGATCGACTGGACATAAAAAGAACCACGACCAAGGGGAGTTTACGCCAGGCCCTCGGGAATTTCGGCGGGCCGAAGGCTAAATGGGAAGACCTGGCGATTCTCAACGGGATGAAACTCGATGATGCCGTTCCCGGCAATACCCTTCTAAAGGTCGTCGTGAAATAGGCTTTTTCCAGCCCTATCCAAGGTCCTTCGCGTGAGGATGGCGGCGTGGTTGCCCCGGCCTCCCTCTTGACTTCCTCCTCGTAAAGGATATGATTTCAGAGGGCTAAATCATCAGAGCTAGTGTCATGGCGGGGATTTCTCTCGGAATTCCGGCTTTCGGAAGCTCCCTCTGAAGAAGGGAAGGAGGAGCCATGAAGGGGATTTGTCATTCACTAAGGGCGGCCGTCGTGCCGGTCCTCTTCCTGTCCGGGCTAGGTCTTTTTCAGGCCCCGGTTCAAACCCAGGAAAGAGCCGCGAATCCCGCTCGAAATATGGCCTCGGAAACGGCCTCGGGGCTCCTCGACTCCGTGAGAACGGACAGAGCGGTCGACCGCCTCGGATTGAGATTGAAGCTTTTCCGGACGGTCGGGGATCTCGAAAACGCCGGGCGGCTCTTCGCGCGCCTATTCCCCTCCGACCTGGACGGCGACGTCGACGCCGCGGCCAAGACCGCGGGCGAGCCGCTCTCGAACAGGGTTGATAACGCCGCCGGGAACGTCAAGGAGATGTCCCGGGATGCGGGCGGCATCCTCGTCTTTTCTTCGGTCGAACACGAGAAAGTCCCATCGCTCGACATCCTGCGCTCAGGCGACGAAAGTCCCGAAATTTTCATCGCGGCGGAACAATGGTCGGACGGCTGGCCCAAAAATATCCGCATCCGCAAGAGCTCCGACAGCGGCCTGACCTGGCCGGACACGAACGTCATCGGCGACGATCACCCCTGGACCCAGCCTTCGCTCCGTCAGATCTCGGACGACGCCATCGGCATCGCCTTCGTGAAACACCGGGACGGGGAGGACAAGGACATCTATTTTGCCCGTCTCTCGAAAGACCTGGTCTCGGACGCCGAATTCCCCGTCGCCTGCAGCCGGGTCCTGCAGGACAATCCGACCGTGGCGTCCGATCACCCCGCCTTTTCCGCGCCCTATGTCTATATCGTCTATGCCGAGCACGAAGGAGCTTTCCATTCCATCAAGTTCCGGGTCAGCCGGGACCTGGGCGCCTCCTGGAGCCGCCCGGTGACGGTCGCGTCCTTTTCAGGCCCGGCTGGGTCGGTCGGTGAAACCTCCCTAGCCTACGACCCCGACCAGAGCGCTTTGCACGTCGCCTACACGTGTCCCCAGGGCTCATCCACGGGCATCGCGGTATCGAGCTCCCTGAGCTTCGGCGCCCGCTGGTCCACTCCGGTCTTTGTGACGCCCTCGGATGACAGTTCAGATTCCTGTCCGAAGGTCGCGGCAACCAGAGGAACGGTCCTCGTGGCCTATGAACATGCCGTGGGCGCGTTCGGACGGGACATCGGTCTAGCCTATTCGACAAGCGGAGGGCAGCAATGGACCACGGGCGGCAGCCTCGCATCATCCGTGGCGGACAAGAGCGCGCCGGACTTGAGGGCCTCGGAAAACGATGGCTCTCCGAGGATTTTCGCGTCCTATGTCAAGGATAGCGCACAAATCATCGTCTTGAGTTGTAACGCCTCCAGCCCGGGCTCCTGGACGCCGGAACAGGTCATTCAAGACAGAATCTCCGTTGTTGACGGCGGCCCTGTCGCCGTTCTGCCGATGCTCGACCCTCAAGGAGAGGTTTCCGCTGCGGTCGCCTGGTCGGGTCCGAATCCCGATTATGACGTTTACTTCGGGTCCGCGTGGCTTCAAAGCGTTCAGTTGACATCTGGGAGGTTATCCGTACAGCCAAACGGCGGGCTGACGTCGACGGGGAGCGTTGGCGGTCCCTTCAGCCCACCCAGCCAGGCCTATACCCTGCAGAACACAGGCGACGCGGCCATCGCCTGGACCGCGGCGAAGACGCAGACCTGGACGACGCTGTCCTCGACGTCCGGCACGCTGAGCGCCGGAGCGACCGCCACGGTGACGGTGTCCATCAACGCCGGGGCGAACGCGCTCGCGGCGGGGACCTACAATGACACGGTCAGTTTCAAGAACACGACCAACGGAAGGGGAAACACCAATCGGCAGGTGAGCTTGACGATCAATGTGGCGCCCGGCTCGCTTTCGGTAACCCCTGTGGAGGGGCTCGTGTCGACGGGGAACGTCGGCGGTCCCTTCAGCCCGGCCAGTAAGGTCTACACCCTTCAAAACACGGGCGGAACGGCCATCGCCTGGACCGCGGCGAAGACGCAGACCTGGACGACGCTGTCCTCGACGTCCGGCACGCTGAGCGCCGGAGCGACCGCCACGGTGACGGTGTCCATCAACGCCGGGGCGAACGCGCTCGCGGCGGGGACCTACAATGACACGGTCAGTTTCACGAACACGACCAACGGCAGCGGGACGACCACCAGGCCGGTGAGCCTGACGATCGACGAGCCGCCCGGCTCGCTCTCGGTGGTGCCGGGCGACGGGCTGATGTCAACGGGTCTCGTGGGGGGCCCCTTCAGCCCCTCGAACCTGGCCTATACCCTGCAGAACACGGGCGGAACGGCCATCATCTGGACTGCGGCAAAGACGCAGGCCTGGACGACCCTATCCGCTATCAGCGGATCTCTGAACCCCGGAGCATCCGTCACGGTCATGGCGTCGATCAACGCCGGGGCGAACGCGCTCGCGGCGGGGACCTACAACGACACGGTCAGCTTCACGAACACGACCAACGGCAGCGGGACGACCACACGGCCGGTGAGCCTGACGGTCAGCGCCAGCTCCGTCCTGTCCGTCACTCCCGACAATCGTGACGTCGGTGTCGCCGCGGGGACGACGACATTCGATGTCGCCAATTCGGGCGCGGGAACGATGGATTGGTCGGCCGCGGTCGTCGCGGGAGGAGAGTGGCTGTTCATTCAATCGGGGGCCAGCGGCACCAACGGCGGGACGGTCACGATCGGCTTCACCTCCAACCAGACGGCCTGGCCCCGGCAGGGGATCGTCCGTGTCAGCGCGGCCGGAGCGGCCGGAAGCCCTAAGTATGTGACGGTCACCCAGGCGAGCGGCTCCGTCAGCCTCGACCTCAGCGGCCAGAGACTCGTCGAAAAGGCCTGGATCATCCAGAGGGAGTACGGAAAGCTCACCGTGGCGGTCGACAATCCCGCCTCGATCGTCGTGGACGTGTATGTCATCTACAGGAACGCAGGCGGTCAGGGATACCAGATCCTGCAGCAGCTCGGGGGATCGTCCGTTTCGGGAGCCCAGTGGAATTATAACGACACCTTCCTGGAGCAGGGGACGAGCTACACCTATAAAATCGTCGCCGTCGATGCCCTGGGCAATATCATCGGCGAATCCAACGAGATATCGATTTGAAAAAGACGCTTATTGTTCCGGCGGTGTTGCTCCTGCTGACCACGGCGTTCGCCGAAAGCCGGCTCTTCGTTTCACTGGGGGCGAGCTTCATGCGCCCCGCGGACTCGGGCTTCCGGCAGATCTACGGAAACCAGGCCCTCCTTCCCGAAGTGTCCGCGGCGTTGCGATTGTACAAAGGTCTCTGCCTGACGGCCGGTGCCGGGAAGGCCTCGGAAGAGGGGAGGACGCCGGAGCTCGGCCTCGAAACCAAGGCCAGGCAAGAATATATTTCCGTCGGCCTCGGTTACATGCTCCGGATTTCTCAGGGCCTCTGCGCAGACGTGAACGCCGGCATCGCCGGCATGCGCTGCCGCGAAGAAGCCCTGGGGGCCATGGTTAAGGGCAATGGCATGGGCTACAAGGGGGATGTAGGAATCCTGTTGATGGAGGAGGACGGCCGGGCCTTCATAGGCCTGAGACTCGGCTACATGTCGGCCCGGGTCTCGGGCCTGGAACCACCGATGGCCGGCCCGCAGTCTATCAAGCTCGGGGGCCCCAAAATCAGCCTGTGCTTCGGTCTCCAGCTGTTCGGGAACGATTAAACCGTCGGCCGAACAGGAGACCATGAATTATCCGGAGTTTATTGCCTGGGTGACAGTCCATATCCCCGACAAGGGGCAGGTCATGGTCCGTTACCTCAACCTCCGCATCATCACCCTCGCCGACAAGGGCCGCGCCTGCTCCATCGCCAAGGTCCGGGAGAGCTGAGCCGGACGACCGGCTGTCATCACCTCCCGATCTTCAGGCCGAACGGGTCGGCAAACACCTGATCCGGCCTGTGCTCGCCCTGGAGCGGCTCTCGTTTACGGCCATTCCTCGTTCTTGACATCGGTCAGCATCCGGGAATATCCTCTTCCGATGAAGGATAAAGCCGATTCTGAGGCAATTCCTCGTGAGGAGCTGACGTGCTCAAACTCAACCTGATCCACACGGTCTCTTTTGCCGGCATCGTCCTTTTCTTGGGGTACGGAGTCCGGCGGTATGTCCCGGTCCTCTCCCGGTTCAACATCCCCGCGCCTGTCGTCGGCGGCTTGCTCGTGGCGTTCGTAACGCTCTTTGCCCGGAGTTCCGGCCTGACCATTTTTGAGTTCGACACGACACTCCGCGACCCTTTAATGATCGCCGTCTTCACCACGATCGGCTTCGGGGCGAGCGTTTCCCTGCTCAAGACCGGCGGACCCCAGGTCGCGATGTTCTTTCTCATCTGCACCGTTTTCGCCATTCTCCAGAATATCGTGGGGATCTTGATCGCCCTTCCCTTCGGACTTTCCCCCGTTTTCGGCGTCCTATGCGGGTCCGTCACCTTGACCGGGGGGCCGGCCACCGGGCTGGCCTTCGCCCCCTTGTTCGAGCAAGCCGGCGTCGGCGGGGCCGCCACGATCGCCGTGGCGTCCGCCATGTTCGGCATCACGTCAAGCGGGCTTGTCGGCGCGCCCATCGGAACGATCCTCATCGAACGCCACCGTTTGAAAACGCCGCGGGGTCAGAGAAAGACGGCTCTCCCCGCGACCATGGAGCACGTCGTCGAGGACAAGATGGCGGAGCGTCCCGCGGCGGCGCCGGCCGATGAGGATAAAGAAGCGTATCTGCTCCTCAAAAGCCTGGTGGTTATCCTGGCCGCTATGTGGGCGGGTTCGTGGGTCAGCCAGCTCTTCTCCTCACTCGGGTTCACCCTTCCCGCCTATGTCGGGGCCATGTTCGCGGCGGCCGCGATCCGGAATTTCGACGACCTGACGAAGCTCATCGGCCTCTCGCAGAGAACGATCGACGACCTAGGCCACGTCGCCCTCTCGCTCTTCCTCGTCATCGCCCTCATGACCTTGAAACTCTGGGAGCTCGCCGGACTCTTCCTGCCGCTCCTGGTCATCCTCTTCGGCCAGCTCATTTTTGTTTCCGTGATAAGCTTTTGGCCCGTGTTTCGAATCATGGGCCGCGACTACGACGGCGCCGTCATGAGCACCGGCTTCCTGGGCTTCATGATGGGGACAGCCGCCAACGCCATGGCCAGCATGAAGTCGCTCGTGGACCGCTATGGACGGTCGCCGCGGGCTTTTCTCGTCGTCCCCATGGTCGGCGCGTTCTTCATCGATTTCACGAACGCGCTGATCATCACCGTGTTTCTCAATATATTTAAATAGGCCTTCTCGCCTTGCCGGATTCAACGATAGGCTACAAAATCCTTGCCCAACAGCTCTCCCGGAATCATTCAACTTCAGACACGACCCCATTGTCGTCGACCCACAGCCCGACGACCCGGATCCCGAAATCCCACGCCCTCACCGTTTCCTTGGCGGCGAGGAGATGGGCGATCTGGGCCTCCCTGCCCACAGGGTTTCCCGCGCAGTCCGAGTGGCCTACGACGGCCACCAGTTGCACGCCGTGGCGGCTCACCGAAATCCCCAATTTTCCCTGGATGGAGGAAACGACGGCCTCGGGTTCGTGCTCCGCCAGCAGACGGTTGACTCCCGGCTCGGTGATCATGTCCACGAAGTCGACTCCCAAGGAGGACCGCAGGTGCTCGATCACGGGGATCTGGGTTCTGCCGTCTATGCAGTTGATGGCCGCCGCAAAGGTCTTAGCCATGGGATCTTGAGCCGCGCGGACTTATAAGCCCAGCTCGGTTTTGAGTTCGGACAAGATGCCTTTCAGCGGCCCGACGGGGAACCACTCCCTCCCCGTGATCTCATTGCAGAAGCCTTGATAGAGCTGAGCGAAAAGCGTTTCCAGCCGGCCCGGGAGGAAGGGCGGCGGCGTTCGGACCAGGGCTTTCCAGTTCTGCCTATCCCTTGTTTTCGCCTCCTCAGTCTCCGTGAACCACGGTGTTTTCCGGTAGAAGATCCGGGCGGCCTCCTTGCTGACGGGGATGCCCTCGAAGGTGAACCGGCATTCGTCGGGCGTCCCGAGCACATCGACGAGGATCAGGTCCCGGTTCTCGTCGTACCCGAACTCGACCTTGCCGTCCTCATGGTCGAGGCCGAGCCTGTCGGCCTCCTCGGTGATGATCCGGTTGATGAGGAGCGTCGTGGACCTGATCTTTTCGACCTCTGCCGCGTCGAGAGCGGCGATCTCCCGGGCCTCCTTCCAGGTCATGTACCTGTCGGTCGCTTCGAGCTTCGTCGAGACATCCAAGAGAGGGGAGGGAAACCGTTCTTGGGGCTGGGGCATTCTGTCGAGGCCGATGTCCTCCGGCTGGAGCGACCCCTCCTTCAATCTCTTGAAGACGCTCGACCCTTCGGGGAGAGAGTTGCGGTAGATGACCTCCAGGGGGATCAGCAAATTGGCCCGCTCTTTCCGGTAAATCCCGTAGTCATAGACCCCACCGCGCATCTCCGGCTTGAGCACCCGGAGGAGCTTCACCTCCATGGTATCCGCCGCAGTCTCCGTTTTGGCGAGATGCCGAGCCTCGCCGCCCGTCAGGATGCCCCGGTAGTGGGTCTTGACGTTTTCCTTCTCGAGTTTCTCGAAGAAGTGGGCCCCGACCATGCAGAGCGCTTTTCCCTTGTCGGCGATATGGTTCGGCATCTCCCCCCAGTCGAAGACGGAGTATCGGTCCGAAAAGATGAACCGCCCTATCCCGCTTTTTTCACGCCCCGGTTGTTCGAGGACGACCAGGTCTTTGACACTTCCCATATTCTCTCCTTTTTCCATGGGGATCCCGCTCCGGAATCGGATGGGACCCCTATTTAAACCTGAACCCGGCATAAAGTCAACGGCCGCGAAGTTTTCTGGGATTTCTCTTCCTCGAGGCCCGAGCCAGCCTGTCGAGCAAGGCGAGCCCCATGCCTTGTGACGATGGTTTCTCAGCATAAATGGTCATGGCTTCCGTTTTGTCCAAAGCATGCAGATGATGGAAAAGATTTTTCGCGGCGTCTCTCAAGTCGCCTTGTTTAGACAATACCAGGAAAGGGATTTGGGCAGGCTTTTTCAGCGGAACCGGGGAGATGGCAAGAAACGCGTCAGCTTCGAATGTCTTGATCGCATACTTCATTTTTTTAATGAACGCTTGGCGATGAAGAAGAACAAGAGGTTTCAACGGCGCGTAATGGCTCTTGAGTTGTCCGGGAGCTGATGGTTTTCTCGAACTTTTCTGATGGCGGATAGGACCTCCGTATTTTGCAAGTTCGTCAACCGTGATTCCACCGGGACGGAGGATAACGGGCGGGTTCCGGGTCATGTCCACTATGGTCGATTCCAGCCCTACCCTGCAAGAACCGCCATCCAGTATCATCGGAATGCGCTTGCCGAGCTGTTCCTCCACATGGAGGGCTGTCACGGGACTCAAGTATCCGAAGGGATTCGCGCTGGGGGCTGCGACAGGAACTCCGGCCGCTCGTATCAGTTTCAGGGCCACGGGATGATCCGGTATGCGGATGGCCATGGTCTCCAATCCGGACGTGACAAGCCGAGGGACGCATTCAGCTCTCTTCACGATGAGCGTCAGCGGTCCGGGCCATAATCTGGAAGCAAGTCGTTTGGCTTTCTTATCCAATATGACCCCCATCTCTTTCAGCGTTCCTATGTCAGCGACATGGACAATGAGCGGGTCAAAGAGGGGTCTTTTTTTGACGGAGAATATTTTCCTGACAGCTTTGGAATCGAGGGCGTTCGCGCCAAGGCCGTAAACGGTCTCTGTCGGAAACGCAACAAGCTTGCCCTCGCGCAACAAGGCCGCGGCCTTCGAGATGTTGGCGGCTGTTGGTTTTTTTATCATGATTTTCAGGTCCAGGTTTCCCTCTTGCGCTCTCATGGACGAGAGCGCAAGGTCTGCCACAGACCCGGGGCGAGTCGCTTTTCTTGCCTGATGTAGGTTTTCAATTCTACCAGGATATCGCGCAACGCTTGCGCGTTGAGCCGCTTGCGGCCTGTCAGCAGGTTACAGAAATATAGCCCAAAGAAAGCAGGAAATCAACGTTATTCATCGGTTTGACCCGTTCGCCGACGCTAAGCCCCGCCTTTCAAGGCGGGGATGAGAAGCCGGGGAGTCTAGGGGTTGACTACGCCCGGCTACAAAAGCTATCATCATTTGGCCGTCGGAGGCATTGGTTCCGATCTTAAGGGCCGGCGTAGCGTGCGGCGCGAAAAAGGAAACTTCTATTAGGAGGTCGAGAGGGCTCATGCAAGTCCAGTGCAAAAACAAAAGATTGATGAACTGGGTAAACGAAGTGATGGACATGTGCCAACCCCAAGAAGTCTATTGGTGCGATGGCTCCAAGGCCGAATACGATCGTTTAATGAATGAAATGGTTAAAGCCGGCATGGCCACGCCTCTTAATAAAAGGCCCAACAGCTTTTTATTCCGCTCCGACCCGAGCGACGTGGCCCGGGTGGAGGACCGGACCTATATCAGCACGACCAACCAAGAGAGTGCGGGGCCGACCAATAATTGGGTTGCTCCGGATGAACTCAAAGCCACCATGCGGTCGCTTTACAAAGGCTGCATGAAAGGCCGGACGCTCTATGTCATCGTTTTTAGCATGGGCCCCATCGGCTCGCCGATGTCGAGAATAGGGGTCGAATTGACGGACAGTCCCTATGTCGTATGCAATATGCATATTATGACCCGCGTCGGCGACAAGGTGATCGAGGCGTTGGGAGAAAAAGGCGAATTCATCCCTTGCTTGCATTCGGTGGGCGCCCCTTTAGCCGAGGGCCAAAAAGATACATCCTGGCCGAGTGCGCCGATCGAAAAGAAATACATCTCCCACTTTCCGGAAGAAAACCTGATATGGTCCTATGGATCGGGTTACGGCGGCAATGCGCTTCTCGGAAAAAAGTGCCTTTCGCTCCGGATCGCTTCGGCCATTGCGCGGCGTGAAGGATGGATGGCCGAACATATGCTCATCTTACGGTTCACCAATCCCGCCGGCCGGCGGTTTCATATTGCCGCCGCATTCCCCTCGGCTAGCGGGAAAACCAACCTGGCCATGCTGCAACCCACGGTCCCGGGCTGGACGTGCGAGTGCATCGGCGACGATATCTCCTGGATGAAGGTCGGTCCTGACGGCCGCCTCTACGCCATTAATCCCGAGGCCGGATTTTTCGGAGTTGCTCCGGGAACGTCCGATGGGACGAACCCCATGGCCATGCAAACCATAAACGCCAATTGCATTTTCACCAACTGCGCGCTGACCGATGACGGCGATATCTGGTGGGAAGGCATGGGAGTGCCGGCGCCGGATCATGCTGTCGATTGGAAGGGCAAGGATTGGTCGCCGGATTCCAAGGATGTGGCCGCGCATGCCAACGCCCGCTTTACGGCCCCGGCATCGCAGTGCCCGGTCATTTGCCCGGATTGGGAAAAGCCGGAAGGCGTGCCCATCGATATTTTCATTTTCGGAGGCCGGCGGAAAAGCGTCATTCCCCTTGTTCACGAAGCCTACAATTGGGACCACGGCGTTTTCATGGGCGCGACCGCCGCATCCGAAACCACGGCCGCCAATATCGGGTCCGTAGGGAATCTGCGGCGAGACCCCTTTGCCATGATCCCCTTTTGCGGGTATCACATGGGCGATTATTTCCAGCATTGGCTCGGAATAGGTGACCGCCTCGGGTCCCAAGCTCCCCGTATCTTTTACGTGAATTGGTTCCGAAAGACGCCGGAGGGCAACTGGGCATGGCCGGGGTATGGCGAAAACAGCCGCGTCCTAAAATGGATGTGCGAGCGAGTGGAAGGAAAAATAGGCGCGGTGGATTCTCCCATCGGCCGTCTCCCCAAGGCCGGGGATTTGGACGTCGAAGGCCTCGGGGTCGCGCCGGAGGCCCTGGCAGAGCTTCTCTCCATAGACGTCGAGGCTTGGAAAAACGAGATCCCCGGAATTCAAGAGCATTTTGCCCGTTTCGGCAAACGATTGCCGGAACGCTTATGGAAGCAATTGAAGGAATTGCAGAACCGGTTAGCCGGATGAGCTTTGGGCAGGGGGGCTATATTCCCTCCACTTCGACCACCGGATAGGAATACCCGGCATCCAGCCTTTTGCGGGCTTCCAAATGCGTCCGCAGGTACTGGCCGCAGTTGCTGCCGACCAGGTTCTCCTCCACTTCCCCGATGCTGACGATGACCTCGTAGCCGGCGCGGCGCAGCGCCTCGACCACCCCGTCGCGAGGGTCGGGGGAGTGCGGGTCGAGGTGCGAGACCAGGCCGTTCTCCGCCGCCCGGTAGGTCGGGTTGACCGGCGTCATCTTGACCAGGAATTTTCCGGGGGAGAAATACTCGAGCAGAACACCCGCCTCGAGCGGGCTCCGGCTGGCCAGAGCAAAGTTGAGGGCGATCTTGCGGTCGCCGGGGGCGTAGAAGCGTTCGCCATAGGCGGCCATCTCTTCGAAAGACCATTTGCGCACCGGGATGAGCCGGTCGCGCAGGGCGATGTCGGTGGTGTGCAGCGAGAACTGGAACTGGAAATGTCCGCCGGAATAATGGGTCTGCTTAATCTCCAGCAGTCGGTCGAAGAAGCCTTCGCAGCCGGCCGGGGCGACGGTCGAGATGGACGGCATCAGGCCGGGGGCGCGGACATGGTGTGGTAATTCCTCCAGCACATCCAGTACGGCCGGGTTCAGCGCCGGCTCGCCCTGGCGGGCGAACTGGATCTTGAACTGCTTCGACGGCACATTTCCATCGGGGAAGCGCCGCCGCACCAAAAAATCGACCTGGCTGAGGATCTCTCCGGCGGTCGGCATGCCCTGGTAATAGCCGCCGGCGTCGCACATGGCGCAGCCCACGGGACAGCCGAACAAGGTCGAGACCAACAGCACCCACTTCTCCCGGCGCGGCAGCGGAGGCTGGACGGATTCGACGCATTCGACCAGCCGGCCGCTCTCCAGTTCAACGATGTAGACCAGGGCGAGGTCCTCTCTTCCGGACGAGGCGATCACTTTCATCGGGAGTCTCCTACAAAACTTGAGTAATGCGCATGCCGGCGCGAATGCCGTCGCTGACGGCGATCGCAGTCTGCCTGAACATGCCGTTCTTGACGTCACCGACAAAGTGGAGGATGCCCCGATGTTCGAATTCGGAAGATTGTCCCAGCAAAGAGGCGGAGACAAAGTCCCGATGCGGGTCCCGGCCGACCGCGCCGATCAGATGATCGGCGGCGAGGGCCAGCGGGCCGCGTGGGCTAGAACATTCCACTGTCATCCCACCCTCGGGCCGGACGGCCAGACGTACGACGGTCGTGCCCGGGCGGTAGGTTATGGCCGGACAGGCCCGCGCCCGCTCCCACAGCAGGGGCAGGCACTGTACCTGGTCGCTACGGTTCAGGATAATAACAGAATTTTGCCTCCCCAGGTTGAGGGCGTAGTCGAAGGCCGCGTCCCCTGCGCCGACTATAACGACCTGCTTCCCGGCCAGGTCGAGCAACCCGGCCATCTCGTAGGCGACATGCTCACGCAGCGCTTCGGGGATGGCGAATCCGGTCAGAGGGCGCGGACGCGTCCCGGAGGCAACCACGGCGGCCCGCCCGCGGTAGATGCCGGCCGGCGTCCTCGCCCGGAACAGGCCATCCTGCCACGTCAATTCGAGAACTGTCTCCGGCGTGACGGTCACATCGCAGGCCGCGACCTGGGCGAGGAAGCCCCGCACCAGGTCCGGGCCGGTGACTCCGCCCGGGAAGCCCGGGTAATTCTCTACCCGGTTGGCGTTCCACAGCAGCCCGCCAGGGCGGGCGCCCTCAAAGAGGCGCACCCCGCGCCCGTAGCGGCGCAGCTGCAGGGCGGCCGCAAGCCCAGCCGGTCCGGCCCCGACGATGATCACGTCCTCAACCATGCCTGCCCTCCAGCGCCGCCAGGACTTCCCGCACCAGGTCGTTGATCCCCGGCAGGATGGTCGGGCCGCTGGGGACCAAGGCGGGCGAGGGCTCGGCCGGGAAGCAGGCTTCTTTCCTCATCGGCGTTCAAGGGAAAGTATAGCACGAATGCTGGGGGAGGCAGGCGGCGCGAAGAAGGAAATTCCCATCCGATGCTGGCAGGGCGGGGCCATTTCCTATATAATACATAGGAATATCGATATTCTTGGCCCGGAAGGAGAATTCGCCATGAGAAGAACGATTGCGGCCGTCATTGCCGTGGCGGCATTCTCGGTCGTGCTGACAGTGCCGGCCGTTGCCCAACCGGCGGGATCCTGCTGCAACTCGCCGGGCCTTACACCGAGCGGCCCCCAGAACCAGGAACCCGTTTTCCAGGACCTGGCCAAGTCGGGCAAGAAGTGCTGGATCGGCGAAGTCAACTACTTCACCTGGGAATTCGACAAGACCCCAAAGATGGGGACCTCGATCCTCATCATCAAGCTCTACGACCGCGACGGCAAGAGGGTCACGGATGTCGCCGTCACCGGCCGGTCCGACATGCCCTCGATGCGCGGCGCCCACGATTCGGGCGAGGTCGCCTTCAAGAATAACAAGGCCGGCGACTCCCTCCTGCCCGTCAACGTCGTCATGCCCGGCGACTGGGAGGTCCGGCTGACGTTCTCCCGCAACGGCATCGTCATCTTCCGGGGCCGCATCGCCTTCGATGTCTGACCCGGACGGTCCCGGCGGACAGACGTTGAGCTCTCCCGATCTGGGGGCGAAACCCGTTGTGTCCCGGGAAAAGAGAAAGGCCGTGAGCAAAAAGCTGATCATGTCGATGGCCCTTTTCGGCGCGCTCGCCGCCGGCCTGCACGCCCAGAGCTCCCTCTTTTTCCTCGAGCTCCAAGCCGTCGGGGCCTACTCCACGTCATCCCGCGCATTCGAGCTCTTCTCACTAATGCCGGACGATGTCATGCAGAAACCGACGGTCGGCTTCGACTTCGTCAAGAGATTCTCCGGGAGGAGCCGCGACTTCGGCGTCCTGGCTGTCCAGGCCCGCCTGGCCTATGACCAGAAGGGCGACCACCGCCTGCAACCCCAGCTCTACAACGCTTTCTTCCGCCTGAAGGCCGGCTTCGCCGACATCTGGGCCGGGCACAGCCGGCCCGCGCTTGGCTTGTCCTACGTCCTCGACAACCACGCCCTGCTCCTTCCCGCCCCGGCCATGCTCGGCTACGGCTTTGACCGGGATTGGGGCGTGGGTCTCGAACGGGATTTCAGCTGGGGCAACGCCGCCGCCTCGCTGACGACCGGAAGCGGCATGCCGCTCTACTTCAAAGGCAATTTCCTGGCCGCCGCCCGCGTCTCCAAGGGCGTCCTGGCCCGGGACAACTACAGCCTGGGGCTCTCCCTGGCCCACGGGAATATCCTGGAGACCATGGGTTATACGCTGGTCGAACCGGAGCCTTTCTCCTGGAGCGCGGCCGGCATCGATGCTTCCTACCTCTGGCGGAACCTCGAGAACCGGGCCGAAATCCTTTTCGGCCGCCGCGACGGCGCCGGGATGTTCCTCCTCTTTTGGCGGTCGGGCCTGGCCCTGCTCGAAGAGGGCAGGCTCAAGGTCGAGGTCCAGCCCGTCCTCATGAGAAGCGCCGGCGCCTGGGATTACTCGCTCGGCTCCGGGCTGAGCTATCTCCTGAACGCCGACCTGGCCGGCAGGTTCATGGTTTTTTACGACCATGACCGCCGGGACGCACGGTTCGTCGTCCAGCTGTATTACTATAAGGGCTTATGAAAAACCGGGACACGTCCCGACGCAGAAGAGTCGGGACATGTCCCGATATGAGCATGGCCGCGATCCCCGGCGGCGATGGAGGATCGAATGAGGAACAAGAATAGGTCCAAGCTTGACAGGGGTCGTACCTTTCGCCCGGGTAGCGCGTTCCTCCTGACCGCCGCGGGCCTCCTCCTCGGCGCGGCTGCCCTCTACGCGGCGGTCGGCTGCGACCTCAACGACCCGGACAGGGACGTCAAGCGGCTTTTTCCGGAATCGACAGGTTACAAGACACTCTACGTTTCCATCGCCAAGAAGGGCGGCGACGAGCTTCTTCGACTGATCGAGGCCCGCCTGGGCGACAAGTTCAAGGGGCTTTTCGAAACGTCCGACGTCCCCTACACGATGTACGAGATCACCAAAGGCGCGAACCTCATCGGCTACATCCACGGCGTCAACCAGAAGGGGACCTACGGCGGTCTCCAGGTCTTCCTGGCCCTCGACCTCAAGGGTATCATCCGGGGGTTCTATTTCCAGAAACTGACATCGCGCGCGGCCAAGGCCTTTCGCGAACCCGCCTTCGGGAACCAGTTCCTCGGCCTGAGCTTGGAGGATTTCTACAACTACGATGTCGTTGCGGGGAAGGAGGAGCCGTCCGGGCCCGTCAGCCGGATCAAGAACCCGGACCCCGCCTCGGAAAAGGACTTTCGGGCCGCGCTCCGGGCGACGAAGAAAAACCTCATCCTGGCGGACGAATTCCTTCTCGGGAACCCGCATCTCAAATTCTTCAAAGGGTAGAAGCGCATGAAAAAAATCTCCATTTTCGAAGTCGCTTATAAAAACCTCCTGCGCAAGAAAACGCGGAGCCTTCTCACCATCATGGGCATCGCCATGGCCGCCTGGGTCCTGGTCAGCCTCTTCGGTTTCAATAAGGGCTACGAAGCCTCCCTCAACAAGGACATCGACAACCTCGGCTTCCAGATGCTCGTCGTGGCCAAGGGCTGTCCCTACGAAGCGGCGACGCTCATGCTGAAGGGCGGCACCGGCCTCAAGTACATGAAAGAGGAGATCGCCGCGGCCGTGGCCGCCGAGCCCGAGGTCGAAGGCGTGACATCCATGCTCATGCAGGTCGTCTTCGACCCCAACAAGGGCGAGAGCGGCGGCATCTCCGCCTTCCTCGGCGTCGACCCGGTCACTTTCCCCAAGATGAAGAGCGCCCTGCCCTTCAAGGCCGGCGGCTGGTTCCGCGAGCCGGATGCGGCCGAAGCCGTCTTCGGCTACGAAGTGGCCGAGCTCGAACAGCGCGAGGTCGGCGACCTCTACCTCATCCCGGAGAAAGAGGTCGAGGTCAAGGTCGTCGGCGTCCTCGAGCGGACGGGGACCCAGGACGACGGCACGATCTTCCTGCCCATCCGGACCGTCCAGCGTGTCTTCGCCATCCCGGACGAGCTGACGGCCATCGGCATCAAGGTCAAGAAAGAAGCGGACATCAAGGCCTTCGAGGACAAGATGTACAAGCTCCCGGACGTCCAGGTCGTCAGCTTGACCCAGGTCAAGACGACGATCATGACCCTCGTCTCGACGGCCCGGGTCATGGTCTTCTCGATCGCCCTGATCGCCATCCTCATCGCCATGATGGGAGTCGTCAACACGGTCCTGATGTCGGTCATGGAAAGGCGCCAGGAGATCGGCATCCTGAAGTCCATGGGCGCGATGGCGCTTGATGTTTTCAAGCTCGTCTGGCTCGAAACGATCATCCTCTGCGTCGGCGGCGGCCTCATCGGCACCGGCCTGGCGCTCCTGACGGCCCGGCTGACAGACGTCCTCGTCCGGAACCTTCTGCCCTATTCGCCGAGCGGCGGCCTGGTCGCGATCGATGTCAAGCTGGCGCTGATGGCTCTGGGGGTGGTGACGGCCATCGGCCTGGCCAGCGGGATCTATCCGTCCTGGAAGGCGGCCCGGATGCGGCCCCTCGACACCATCCGCAGCGAGGTGGAATCATGAGCGCCTCAGCCCGGTATTCGATAGAAGCGGAAAACCTGAAGCGGCTCTACCGCCGCGGCCCGGAGGAGATCGCCGCCGTCGACGATGTCTCGCTCGAGGTCGAGAAAGGGACCTTCCTCTCCGTCGTCGGCCCCTCTGGCTCGGGAAAAACGACGCTCATCAACGTCCTCGGTTGCCTTGACAACCCGACCTCGGGCAAGCTCTCTCTCGAGGGCCGCATCGTCTTCGAGAACTGCAAGGGACTCTCCGAGGCCAAGCTGACCAGGATCCGGCGGGACGTCTTCGGCTACATTTTCCAGAGATTCTACCTCATCTCCACCCTGACCGTCCTCGAGAACGTCATCCTGCCCTTCACCTTCTTCAAGAAGCCGGGCGCCGAGGAGGACGTCGGGCGCGTCCTCAAGCTCCTCGGCCTCGACAAGCGCGCCGACCACCTCCCCGGCCAGCTCTCGGGAGGGGAGATGCAGCGGGTGGCCATCGCCCGGGCCCTGGTCAACAAGCCCGACATTATCCTCGCCGACGAGCCGACGGGCAACCTCGACACGGCCCGGAGCGAGGAGATCGGGGCGATCCTCAAGGACCTCAACGAGCGGGAGGGCCTGACCATCATCCTGGTCACGCACAACCCCCGTTTGGCCCGGCTGGCCCACCGGACGATCGAGCTCAGGGACGGGAAGATCCACGCGGCTTGACACGTCCCCCGGAAAAATCTAAAATCAGGCCACTTTAGGAATAGGAGGGGAAAAATGGTCACGACTCTCCCGGAGCTTTTTGTCAACACGGTCAAGACCTATCCGAAGCCCGATTTCATGCTCTTTAAGAAGGAGGGGGCCTACACGCCCATCTCCACCCAGGAGTTCGGCGACGCCGTCAAACACATCTCGCTCGGCCTCAAGGCCCTCGGTTTCGAAGCGGGCCAGAAGCTCTGCCTCCTCTCCGAGAACCGGCCGGACTGGACGATGACCGACCTGGCGACGCTCTGCGCCGGCGGCCTGACCGTCCCGATCTACACGACGCTCGTCCCGGAACAGATCCGCTACATCATCGACGACTCGGATGCCACGGTCGTCGTCGTCTCGACCGCTGACCTTTGGCAGAAGGTCGACCCCCTTCGTCCCGGGCTGACCAAGGTCAAGCACTACATCACCTTCGCCGATGAAGCCCCGACCGGCGTCTTGACGCTGAAGGAGGTCATGGAAAAGGGGAGGGCCGCGGCGGAATCGAAGCCCGGCCTGTTCGACGAGCTCGTCGCCCGGGTCAAGCCCGGGGACGAGGCGACCCTGATCTATACGTCGGGGACGACGGGTGTCCCGAAAGGCGTCATCCTGACCCACGACAACCTCGCCAGCAACATCCGGACGGCCGCGGACCTCATCGAGATCACGGAGAAGGACACTGCCCTATCCTTCCTGCCGCTGTCCCACATCCTGGAGCGGATGGTCATGTTCACCTACTTGTATAAGGGCTGCACGGTCGCCTTTGCCGAGAGCGTCGAGGCCGTCGCCCAGAACCTCCTCGAGGTCCGCCCTCACATCATGGTCAGCGTCCCTAGGGTTTTCGAGAAGATCTACACCAAGGTCATGGACCAGGTCCTGTCGAGCCCCTCCCTTCGCCGGAAAATCTTTTTCTGGGCCCTCAAGGTCGGCAAGGCGTACGCCGCGGCCAAGCTCGCCGGGAAGCCGGTTTCCGGAGGTCTCCGCTTCCGCCAATCGGTCGCTGCGAAGCTCGTCTTCTCCAAGATCATCGCCAAGACCGGCGGCCGGGTCCGCGTCTTTGTCTCCGGCGGAGCGCCGCTGTCGAAGGACATCGCCGAATTCTTTTACGCCGTGGGGCTGGTCATCCTTGAGGGCTACGGCCTGACGGAAACCTCGCCCTTGCTCTCCATCAACACCTTCAAGCATACCCGGCTGGGGACCGTCGGCAAACCCGCCCCCGGCATCGATATCAGGATCGCTTCCGACGGCGAGATCCTGGCCCGCGGGCCCAACATCATGAAGGGCTATTATAAAAAAGAGGCGGAGACGCGGGAGGTCTTCGAAGGCGGCTGGTTCAAGACGGGGGACATCGGGCGCTTCGACCCTGACGGTTATCTCGTCATCACCGATCGGAAGAAGGACCTCATCATCACCTCGGGCGGCAAGAACATCGCCCCCCAGCCCATCGAGAACCTGCTCAAAACGAGCCCCTACATCACGAGCGGCGTGGTCATCGGGGACCGGAAGCGCTTCATCGCGGCGCTCGTCGTGCCCCATTTTGAAAAGCTCCAGGAATACGCCCGGGCGCAGGGAATCGCCTTCTCCTCGCTCGACGACCTCTGCCGGGACCGCCGCATCGTCGGTTTCCTCAAGGCCGAGGTCGACCGGGTGACGCCGCTCCTGGCGTCCTATGAGAGGATCAAGAAGATCGCCGTCCTGCCGCGCGATTTCGAGATCGAGAGGGGCGAGATCACGCCCTCGCTCAAGGTCCGGCGGGCGAACGTCACGGCCGAATACCAGGCCCTGATCGACGCCATGTACAGGGAAGATGCGGAGAACGGACGCGACGACGGGGGAACGGTCGGCTAAAGCCTACTCAGCCGCCTGCGGATCAGGCTTGACCGGCTCGGGTTTCGTCGTCCAATAGAGGATCCGGCCGCAGTTCTCGCAGAGGATGACCTTCACCTTGTCGCGGATCTCGTTGAGCATTTGCGGGCGGACGCGGATGTGGCACATAGCGCAGAAGTCGCCTGTTACGGGGGACAGTGCGGCGCCGCCCTTTTTCCGGCTGAGGGATTCGTAGAGCATCAATTGCTCGCGGGGGATGCGGGGGAGGATCGCCTCCCGTTCCTTGTTGAGCGCCGCGAACTTGGTCCCGGTCTCCTTCATCTTCTCGTCGAGGACGAGCTTCTCCTTCTTCAGGCTTTCCTCGTCCTGCCCCTGCCGGCGAGTGGCGGTCTTGATCTCCTCCTCGACGTCGTCGGCGGTGAGCATCTCGGCGATGATGGCCTCTTCGAGCGTGTCGACCTTGTGCTGGGCCTCCTCGATTTCCTTGAGGAGCGAAGTGTATTCCTTGTTCGTCTTGACTTCGTTCAGCTGGCGCTTGTATTTTCCGATCTGGACCTTGATGTCCTTGACTTCGGCCTCGAGGTCGCGGCGCTTCTTCTGGTTTTGGGACATCTTGCCCTTGGCGTCGGCGACGAGCTTCGAGTCGGTCTGGATCTTTTTGTCGATGTCCTGGACGAGACGGGGGATCCCTTCGAGGACGAGCGAAGCTTCGCGTATTTCGGTGTCCAGCCGCTGGATCTCGATGATCAGGTCGTAATCGATGTCCACTATCCCTCAGTCCTCGGTCTCGCGGTCAATGGGCCTACCAGGATTCGAACCTGGGACCTGCCGGTTATGAGCCGGTGGCTCTACCGCTGAGCTATAGGCCCTCGACCCCCTCTTATAACAAAATACGGATGTCCCGTCAATTTTGTGAAAAAGGGCCCCTTTGTTACTGATTGCTGGTAAAAGATTTGAGCTTGCGGCTGCGGCTCGGGTGCTTGAGCTTGCGCAGGGCTTTGGCCTCGATCTGGCGGATGCGCTCGCGGGTCACCTTGAACTGTTGGCCGACCTCTTCCAAGGTGTGCTCGTTGCCGTCGCCCAGCCCGAAACGCATCTTGAGGACCCGGCCCTCGCGCTCCGTCAACGACTTCAGGGCCTCCTCGATCTGCTCCTTGAGGTTGATGTGGATGACCGTGTCGGGCGGCGAGGGGATGAGCTTGTCTTCGATGAAATCGCCGAGATGACTGTCCTCCTCCTCGCCGATGGGCGTCTCGAGGGAGATGGGCTCCTGGGCTATCTTGATGATCTTGCGGACCTTGGTGACGGGCATGTCCATCTTTTTTGCGATCTCCTCGCTCGTCGGCTCCCGGCCGATCTCTTGGACGAGGGCCCGGGAGACGCGGATGAGCTTATTGATCGTCTCGATCATGTGGACGGGGATGCGGATCGTCCGGGCCTGGTCGGCGATGGCCCGGGTGATGGCCTGGCGGATCCACCATGTGGCGTAGGTCGAGAACTTGTAGCCGCGGCGGTACTCGAACTTCTCGACGGCCTTCATCAGCCCCATGTTGCCTTCCTGGATGAGGTCGAGGAACTGGAGGCCTCGGTTGCTGTACTTCTTGGCGATGGAGACGACGAGCCGGAGGTTGGCCGCGACGAGCTCCTTCTTGGCCTGGTCGCTGACCTTCTTCCCGGCCGTGATCGCCCGGACCACTCGCCGCAGGGACTCCGGGTCGAGCCCGATCTCCGCCGTCTCCTTCTTGAACTCCCTGTTCACGTCCCGGATCTTCTGCTTGAGGACGGGGTCCTCCTTTTTCTTCTTGGCCAGGGCCGTCGTCCAGTCGTCGCGGGTGTCCTCGAGGTCGTTGATGGTCCTCAGCCGGGAGCGGAGCTCTTCGATGATCCTCTCCCGGTGGGCCGAGCGGAGGTTGAGGTCGCGGATCGTCCGGCTGATCCGGACGATGATCCGGCCGCGGCTGACCAGGGTCTTCTTCTTCTCCGGGATGCGGTCGAGCTTCCGACTCAGCTCCTTGATTCTCTTGACCTTGGCCAAGATCTGGTTTTTCTTTTCCTCGAGCCTGCCCTCCGCGATGTCGTCCTCGGAGACGTCGAACATCTGCTGGATGATGAACGGATTCTCCTTGATCCGCTCCTCCAGGGCCAGGACCTCGTTGAGGACGAGGCGGGTCCGGCTGAGGGACTTGATGATGTTCTTCTCGCCGCGCTCGATCTCGCGGGCGATGGCAATCTCGCCCTCGCGGGTCAGGAGCGAGATGGTGCCCATCTCGCGGAGGTAGAGCTTGACCGGGTCGGTCGTCCTTTCCAGCCCGTGCGTCGAGAGGAGGTCGCTCTTCTTTCGCTGGGGGATGATCTCCTTCTGGCGAGCGTCCAGGATCTTGATCCCATAATCGCCCATCGACGACAGGAAATCGTCGAAATCCTCCGCGGAATTCAGGTCCTCGGTGAAGGTCTTGTCGATCTCCTCGAAGAGGAGATAACCTTGCTTGCGGCCCTTCGAAATGAGCTGGGAGATCTCGTCTTTGTGGAATTTATTGTCCGGAGACACGTCGCGCACCTCTTTTCCTCGGGAATCTAATATGACGAACGGCCATGGTTTTTCTTTCGTCCTTACCGCATCGACCTGATCTGCATGGTGATGTCATGTCTCTGATAGAGGAGCTCGACAAGCTCCTCCTTCTCCCCCTGCTTCTCCAGGCGGGCGATCTTCTGTTGGAGGTCCTTCAGCCTGTTCTGGAGATGGAGCTTCCGGAGGGACTCCAGGCACTCCTGCGCTTCCTCGACCGACGACCCCGGCTGTTTTTCATAGAGCGCCCTGGCCAGCGGGGCCATTAGAGCCGGCGGGACCTTGTCCTTGAGCTCATGGATATTCCAATCCTTGTCGTTCTTGAAGCAGTCCAGGATGTAGCGGAAGGCGGGCTCGCTCTGCAAGCCCTGAAAGATCTCCTCGGGGCACTCGGCGAAGACGTAGGGCGCCACCGACCGGTCTTCCATGAGGATCTGGAAGAGGCGCTTTTCCGCCGGGCAGAAAAGTCTCGTCTCCTCCTGGCCCTTGCCCGGGGCCTTGTTCTCGACGATGCTTCGGATGAGGTCCTCGCTGATGCCGAGCTCCTGGCTCGCCATGCGCAGGTATTCGCTCCTGGCCGTGGAATCGGGGACCTTCTCGATCTCCTTGACCACGGCCCGGACGATCCGGCCCTTCTCCTCGGGGATGGACATCGGAACGTCTTTAGCCAGGGAATCGATCAGGAACTTGAGCCCGGAGACCGCCTTTTTCAGGAGGGTCAGGTATTTGTCCCGGCCGTTCTTCTTGATGAACGCGTCGGGGTCCTTGTCTTCGGGCAGGACGAGGACTTCGACGTTCAGCCCCTTTTCGAAGCCGAGCGGGACGGCCCGCGCGGCCGCCGCCCTCCCGGCGCTGTCCCCGTCGTAGTTGATGACCATCCGCGAGGCGAAGCGCATGGCCTGTCCGACCTGCCAGGCCGTCAGGGCCGTCCCCAGAGAGGCGACGACGTTGCGGATCCCGGCCTGGTAAAGCGCCGAGAAATCCGTGTACCCCTCGACCAGGATGACCTTCCCGGCGTCCCGGATGGCGTCCTTGGAGAAGTTCAGGCCATAAAGCAGCTTGCCCTTGGAGTAGAGGGGCGTGTCCGGCGAATTCAGGTACTTGGGTTCGGCGTCGATGACCGTCCGGCCGCCGAAGCCGACGGTCCTTCCCGTCAGGCTGAAGATGGGAAAGATGACCCGTCCGCGGAACCTGTCGCGGTATTCCCCGGTCCTTGAGCCGGGGAGGACGAGGCCGCCCTTCTCGAGGAGCGGGATGGGGACGTTCTTCGCCTGGAAAAAGTCGAGCAGGGCGGTCCAGGAGTTCAGGGCGTAACCGATCTTGAGGGTCTGGATGGTCTCTTCCGTCAGGCCCCGTTTTTTCAGGTACTCGAGGGCCTTGGCCCCTTCCTGGGTGTCGTACAGGTTCTTACTGAAGAAGCCCAGGGCCAGGTCGTTGATCTTGAAGAGCTTTTCCTCGAGCTTGAGGAGCTCGGGCCGGACCCTCTGCTGTTCCGGCAGGGGCACGTGGTACTTCTCGGCCAGATGCTTAAGGGCCTCGGGAAAGGTCAGGTTCTCCCTCTCCATGACCAGCGAGTAGATGTCCCCGCCGGCGCCGCACCCGAAGCAGTGGTAGAGCTGTTTCTCGTCGTCGACGGTGAACGACGGCGTCTTTTCGGTATGGAACGGGCAGAGACCGACCCATTTCCGGCCCCGCCGCTTCAGGGTCGTGTACTGGGAGGCGATCTCGACTATGGACGAGGCCTGTCTGACCTGATCAATGATCTCCATGAATGCTATTTGGTCCGGGCGTTCTCATAGAATATAGGGACGGGAGTCGGCCTTGTCAAGCTGTTCTATTTATTATTCTTTCGGACGATTCCCGCCCGTTTTTCCGCGCTAGAGATGGTTGATCGAGCTGGCCAGGAAGGCGGCGCCGAAACCGTTGTCGATGTTGACCACGCCGATGCCGCCCGGGCAGGCGTTGAGCATGGCCAGCAGCGCGGCCAGCCCATTGAAGCTCGCCCCGTAGCCGATGCTTGTCGGCACGGCGATGACCGGGACTTTGACCAGGCCGGCGACGACGCTCGGGAGCGCCCCCTCCATGCCGGCCACGGTGATGATGACCCGGGCCTGACGAATCCTATCGAACTGGCCGAGGAGCCGGTGGAGGCCGGCGACGCCGACGTCGTAGATCCGCACGGTCTTGTTCCCCAATGCCTCGGCGGTCACGGCCGCCTCCTCTGCCACCGGAATGTCGGACGTCCCGGCGGTCAGGACGACGATCGTCCCGCGGCCGGCCGGGGGCTTGGACTGTTCCAGACTCACCGTCCTGGCCGCCGCATTGTAGACCGCGCCTGGGAGCTTGGGCTTGACCTTGGCCCAGACCTCCGGTTCGACCCTCGTCACCAGGAGGTTCGAGCCCTTCTCGAGGATCTCCCGGGAGATGCGGCTGATCTGGTCCGGGGTTTTACCCAGGCCAAAGACGATCTCGGGGGAACCCTTGAGAACCTCGCGGTGGTGGTCGACCTTGGCGAACTCGAGGTCGCAGTAGGGGTAGCCCTCGAGGAGCTTGAGGGCCTTGGCCGGCGAAATCTTCCCGGCGTGGACCTTTTCCAGGATCTCTTTCAGCCGTTTTTTCATCCCTCTATTTTACCACAGTTCCCAAGCGGGACATGCATTTCCAGCACGTGCCCCTTTTCTTGTTCCTTCCCTGCCGGCGATGCCCATAGGGGCCTCGGGGGTCGTCTCCGTTCGCTGCGGTGATTCTTCACGCCTTCCCGGGCCGGATTCGATGGGAGGAGTCCGCGTATCCGTCCCGTGAACGCTAAATCACCGCTTTATGCTTCCTCCGCCGACCCCCTCAGCCCCTCTTAGGCATCGCGATGACGAGCGCAAACATGGAGCGAGCCTACGCAAAACGCGCAGGGGTGTTCCCAGAGGAGGCCGTGGGAGGGCTGAGCGGGCACGGATCCTCGACCGAAGGGAGAGGAGAGCGAAGCCCGGATACGAAGCGACCCGGCTCGCCGGGACGGGTCGCGGCCGACGGCGGGAATACCCCGAGCGTTGGAAGTGGGCTCGCTCTCAGCCTGCTGTTAGAAACGCCAGTCTCGGCCGAACGGCGATGTTGTCAAATCCGGAGCAGTCGTGTAAAATAGGGCAAACTCCGACTGCATTCTGAGAGGAACAACCGTGCGCGAACAACGATCGAAAAAAGACGAGTACCAGAAAGCCCTGGCGGCCTACGGCCAGGCCGTCAAGGAATTCCACAAGGGCGACTTCGAGAAAGCCGCCGAGCTCCTCAAGGGCTTCATCGAGAAATTCCCGGTGGACAAGGAGATCGTGGACCGGGCCAAATCGTACCTCGCCATCGCCCAGAAACGGCCCAAGAGGGAGAGCGCGCCCCCGAAGGGCTTTGAGGACCACTGCCGCTTCGGGATCGTCAAGATCAACCAGGGCGACCATGCCGGGGCTGTCAAGATATTGGAGAAAGCCCTCGAGTTCAAGGAAAAGGAAGGGCTGGTCTACTTTCTCCTGGCCGACGTCCACTGCCTGATGGGCCAGGCCGACACCGCCCTCGATTATTTGAAAAAGGCCATCCAGAAAGACAAGACGTTCTCCG
The DNA here is from genome assembly GCA_964525875.1 of uncultured Eubacteriales bacterium. Taxonomy (GTDB): domain Bacteria; phylum Acidobacteriota; class Aminicenantia; order Aminicenantales; family Saccharicenantaceae; genus RBG-16-66-30. The sequence continues at coordinate 79,450 of CAZGJS010000012.1, read as the reverse complement.
TCGTCGCCCAGAACGAACCCGATTTCGAGGCGCTCTGGGAAGACAAGAAGTTCAAACTCATCGTCAAACTTGCATGAAAAGGAAAGCCGTCGTTCTTCTTCTGGGGGGTGAGGAGGGCGCGGGTTTCGGCGCGGCGGCAGGCGCGTTCTTCCAACCGCTGCTCGGCCGGCCCTTGGGCGCCTACGCGCTGGAAGCCGTTTGCGGCATCGACCCGGAGGCCGTCCTGGTCCTGGCCGCAGCGGGCCCCGCGGTCCGGGCCGGCTGGGAAAACCTGATCAAAGGCGTCGAGACGAAAACGCCCGTCTTCCTGTTCGCCGGGGCGGGGCGGAAGGAGGGACGGCGCGCGGGCGTCTTCCCGGCCCTCGTCACGGCCCGGGCCATCCTCGAAAAGCACCCTGACCGGGACATCCTGGCCGTCCCGGCCGGCCTGCCCCTTCTCCGTTCGCAAACACTGAAGGCGCTCCTCCGCGTTCATGCCTCCAAAGACTGCGCTCTGACTTTCCTGAGCGGAGGCGGAGAGGCCGGTCTCACGGGGATCCTGGCCTTGCGCTCCGCCGACGCCTTCCCCTTGCTCCGGGGCATCTCCCCGTCGCGAGGCGCGGCCGGGTTCGAGGCCCTGGCCCGGCGTTTAACTAAGGCTGGGAAAAAGGTCGGCTTTTTCGAGTGTCCCGAGCCCGAGGACGTTCTGCCGGTCGAAAACAGAGAAGATCTCGGCCGGGCGGCCGGCCTCCTGCGCCGGCGGAAAAACAGATCCCTCGCCCGCAAAGGCGTGATCTTCCTCGATCCCGCTTCGGCCTGGGTCGATTGGGCCGCTGCGATCGGCCCGCGGACCGTCGTCTATCCCTCCGTCGTCGTCGAAGGGCCGTCGCGCGTCGGAGCCGACAGCCGCATCTATCCCCATGTCCATATCATGAATTCGCGGTTGGGCGCACGGGTGAGGGTCCTGAGCTCTACGGTCATGGAAGACACCGTCCTCGAGGACGATGCGCAGGTCGGGCCCTTCTCCCGGTTCCGGCCCAAGACCCGGATCTGCGCCGGGGCCAAGGTGGGCAATTTCGTCGAGATGAAGAACACGGTCTTCGGCCCTCGCTCCAAGGCTCAGCATCTGAGCTACCTCGGCGACAGCCAGGTCGAAGGGGACGTCAACGTCGGCGCCGGGACGATCACCTGCAACTACGACGGCGTCGCCAAGCATCCGACGCACATCGGCGCCGGGGCCTTCATCGGTTCCGGGACGGAGCTCGTCGCCCCGGTCAAGATCGGGCGGGGCGCTTATATCGCCGCGGGCTCGACGATCACCAAGGACGTGGCCGCCGGCGCCCTGGCCATCGCCCGGTCCCGCCAGGTGGAAAAATCCGGCTGGATCCTGGAGAGGGTCCGGGAGCGGAAGAAAAAGATCAGGAGGTGAGGGCCATGAAACGCAGCGACCTCCGCACCTATTTCAAGAACGGCCGGGCCCTGGTTTCCTCCCGGACCTACGCCATCATCAAAACCAAGAGGGCCTGCGCCAACGCTTTCGCCGTCATCAAGGACGACCGGGAGACGACCTGCATCATCGATGAGTCGAAACTCGGTACCCAGAAGTTCCTCGGGTTCGAGGGCGAGTGGCGGATGATCACCTTCGATATGGTCCTGCCGCTCAGCCTGGTCGGATTCTTCGCCTCGGTTTCCGGGGCCCTGGCCGACGCCGGGGTCAACATCTTCACCATCTCGGCCTACACCACGGACCACGTCTTCGTGAAGAACCAGAAACTCGATGTCGCCGTCAAGACGCTCGAGAAGCTGGGCATGTCCGTCCGTCGGCTCTAGGGTCGCGGCCGGGCCGCTCGCAGGGCGAAGGAGGTTCAAGATGCCGGTCGTCGTTCCCCTCGCCGAGGTCAAAAAAGCCCTGGCCGCGGTCGACCCCCTGCCGCTCGTCGAAGAGGGTTTTGCCGCCTATTCGCGCGGCGAAGTCGTCGTGCCGCCGGTCGGGGAGCTCGTTTTCAATGATCCGCCGGGCGACGTCCACATCAAGTACGGCTACATCAAGGGCGACGATTTCTACGTCATCAAGATCGCCTCGGGCTTCACCGACAACCCGAAGCTCGGCCTGCCCTCCGGTGACGGCCTGATGCTCCTTTACAGCCGGAAGACAGGCGTTCTCGAGGCTATCCTGCTCGATGAGGGCTATTTAACGAATCTGCGGACGGCTGTGGCCGGGGCGGTCGCCGCCAAGTATCTGGCCCCGCGGCAGGTGTCGGCCGTGGGAATCGTCGGCGCGGGCGTCCAGGGCCGGATGCAGCTCGACTGGCTTCGCCGGGTTCGGACGTTCGATGAGGCCGTCGTCTGGGGGGTCAACGAGGAAGAACTCGCCGCCTATCGCCGGGACATGGCATCATCCGGCTTGAAGATACGGACGACGCTCCGGGCCGAGGAGGTCGCCGCCGCGGCCAACCTCATCGTCACCTGCACGCCCGCGACAATACCCATCCTCAAGGCGGAGTGGATCCGGCCGGGGACGCACATCACGGCCGTCGGCTCCGACACCGCCGCGAAGCAGGAGCTCGAGGCTGGGATCCTGGCCAAGGCGGACCGGGTCGTCGTCGACAGCTTCAGCCAGTCGGAGCTGAGGGGGGAGGTCTACAAGGCCGTGAGCGTCGGGGCGATCGGGAGGGACCGTCTGGTCGAGCTCGGTCAGGTCATCACGGACGAAAAGCTGCGGCGGGCGTCGGAAAACGAGATCACCGTGGCCGACCTGACGGGCGTCGCCGTCCAGGACATCCAGATCAGCAAGGCCGTCTGGCTGGCGGTCCGATCGTCCGCCCGGACCGCCTGAGCCCCGAAGCCGCGCCGGTCGCTTCGCCCTACTTCCCGGTTCCAACCCCCATCTCATCAAGCAAAAAGCCGGCTCCCGCGAATTTCTCGGTGACCCAGAGGACGTAGCGGATGTCGACACCGATCGACCGGGAGTAATCGGCGCTCCAGGCGTAGTCGTTGATCGTCGCCTCGTAGGTCCGGTCGAAGTTGACGGCGACGAGCTCGCCCCGGGCGTTGAGGACCGGGCTGCCCGAATTTCCGCCGGTCGTGTCGGCGTCGTAAAGGACGCAGGCGGGCACGCTCTTGAAGCCCTCGGGCTTGAACCGGCCGAAGTCTCCCGCCTTGCGCAGGTCGAAGAGTTTCCCCGGCGTGTCGAAGGGCTCGCGGCCGGTGGTTTTCTCCAGGACGCCGTCGAGGGTCGTGAACGGGCCGTAATGGACGGCGTCGGCGGGCGAGTAGCCTTTGACCCGGCCGAAGGTCAGGCGCAGGGTGCTGTTGGCGTCGGGGATGAAGTCCTTGGCCAGGAATTGGGATCTGACCTCGAGGAGGAGGGGATAGAGCGCGTCGAGAGTGCCGCTCCAGGCGTCTTCCTGCTTCCGCAACTTCTTGTATTCCGGGTAGAGGGACGCGGCCAGCTCGACGAGAGGATCGTTCATGACCTTGAGGTCGGCGGACGGCTTGTCCAGAGCGGCCCGAACGAAGTCCTTGTCGTGAAGCCGCGTCCGGCCGTAGAGGCTCGCGACGAAGGATTCGGCGGCCTTGTCCTTGTCGGCGGCCGCGGCGATCGCCGCAAATGCGGGGAGTGCCCGGCCTTGAGCGAGACGAGCGCCCCGGACGAGAAGCTCCTTGAATACGGCCCGGTCGGTCGGCTCGTAATAATTGTTCAAGGCCAGTTCGACGCGGCGCTTCGTCTGGGCGAAATTACGGTCCATGTATTCGGGCTCGCGCTCGATATCCTTCTTGGGCCGTTCAAGCGAAGCCTCGTTGATCATGGTAGCGAAATTGAGCAGGTTGACGTTCGAGCGCAGGTAATTCAGGAGCATGCGGTATTCGGCGCTCGCGCGCATCTCGTCGTAAACGGCGGCGAACTCGGCCAGAAGCCCCGCGTAGCGCGCTTTCCGCGCCGGGTCGGCGGCGATGAACGACTCGAGGAGGCGCTCCTCCTCTTTCTTGCGGTCGACGATGCCGACGCGCTCCATGCCCTGAAGCTTGCCGCGGTAGTTCTTCATCGTGTTGGCCAGGCCCTTGATCCGGGCGGCGTGCTTGAGGGCGACGGCGCGGTCGGCCTCGCCCATCTTCTCCATGAGGGCGATCTGCCAGGCGTACCAGTCGGCGACGTAGGGCATGCGGACCTCTTCCTCGTAGGCCAGGAAGGGCGACGTCGTGTGCCTGTAGGTTCGGCCGGGATAGCCGAGGAGGAAGACGAAATCGTTCTCCCGGACGCCCTGCGGGGCGACCTTGAGGAAACGCTTGGGCTTGTAAGGAACGTTCGTCTTGGCGAAATCGGCCGGCCCGCCGTCGGGCCCGACGTAGGCCCGGAGGAACGAGAAGTCGCCCGTATGGCGCGGCCACATCCAGTTGTCCTCCTCGCCGCCGAACTCGCCGATCGAGCGGGGCGGCACGTAGACGAGGCGGATATCCTTCAAGGTTGTATAGAGGAAGAGGACGTAGGTTTTCCCGGCGAACATCTCGGAAACCTCGGCTCTTTTCCCGGGGTTTCTCTTCTCGGCCGAGGCCACGATCTCTTTCGTGCGCTGTTCGGCCGCCTTGGTCCGGGCCGCCGCGTTCATGGACGGCTTGACGGCGGCGAGGACTTCGGCCGAGACGTCGCGGAACGATTCGGTGATCCTGGCCGTCATGCCCTTGGCCTCGATCTCCTCGCCGCGGGCCCGGGCCAGGAATCCGTCATGGATGTAGTCGTTGGCGCTCGTGCTGGCCGCCTGGGCCGCGCCGAAGGCGACATGGTGATTGGTCAGGATGAGGCCGTCGGGCGAGACGAACGAGCCCGTGGCCCCGAGCTGGACGATGCCGTAGACGAGGCCGATCCTGTCCGGGCTGAAGATGTCCTCCGGCGCGATCTCGAGGCCTTTGGCCCGGAGGTCGAGCTTACCGATCTCGCTCACCGGCCACATGCCCTCATCGCCTCCGGCGATGAGGACCAGGGCGATGACGAGGACCGGCAGGAGGACGAGGACGGCGGCGCTCACGGAACGGCGTGCCGTTGCTTTGGTCATGGCTTGCTCCTCATTTCTTCTTCTTCTTCATGAAGTCTTCGATGTCCCGGACCTCCCGGGGGATGCCGTCCGTCAGGTTCTCGCAGCCGGCGGCGGTGATGAGGACGGTGTTCTCGATCCGGACACCGAGGTTTTCGGCGGGGTAAACGGCCAGGGGCTCGTTGGCGAAGACCATGCCCGGCCGCAGGACGGCGGGCCCTCGGCCGACGTCGTGGACGGCCAGCCCGACGTAGTGGCCGAACCCGCCCGAGAGCTGCTTGAAAGCGTCCTTGTCCAAGCTGTAGCCCTGTTTCTCCAGGATCTCACGGACGCCGGCTTTGACCATGTCCGCGGTGAGACCCGGCTTGTAGAGCCCCAGGTTGGCCTTGTGGACGGCCAGGCAGGCTTCATAGATCTCCTTCTGCCGCGGCGTGAATCTCCCGTTGACGGGAAAGGAGACGGTGATGTCGACGTCGTAGCCCTTGAGGTCCGGCCCGCAGTCCATGACGACGAAGTCCCCGTCCTGGAGGACGCGGTCGTGCTTGTAATAATGGAGATAAGGATGGTTTTCGGCCGAACAGATGATGGCGTAATAGGCGAGGTCGCCGGCGCCAGCTTTCTTGCAGTGGTACTCGAACAGGGCGGCCAGCTCGTGCTCGGGCATGCCCGGCCGGACCGCCTTGAGGACCTCCCGGTAGGCGTTGACGCCGATCCGGGCGCACTGGCGAAGGAGGTCGGCTTCGGCCGCGGACTTGATGGTCCGCAGTTCCCAGATCATCGACGAGCAGTCACGAACCTCGGCCATCGGGAAACGCTCGCCCAGGAGCTTCCTAAATTGCCCCTCGCGGGTCGGCCGGCCGTCCCAGGGATTGGCGATCATGGCCGTCTGGAGGGCCCGCCATTTCTCGGTCGAGCACTCGCGCGGCAGCTCCTCGGGCATGAAGGGCGTATAGAGGACATAGCCCTGGCCGGTCAACCGTTCAAGGACGGCCGTGAGCTCGGCGGCGGGGAGAACGCGCTCGATGCCCGTGGCGCCGGCCGGGTCGCGGACGAGATCGAGGGGGATGCCGTCGTTTCGAGCCGCGCGCTCGGTCAGCGTCAGGAAAAGAAGGCTCTCCCGGCGCTTGCCGTCGACGACGAGAACCGCGTTCGGCGCTTCAACGCCGGAGAGGTAGAGGAAATCGTTGGACTGGACGAAAGGATGGTAGCCGGCCGGCGGTTGGGCGCCGAGGATGACCGCCGCCCCGTCCGCGATCTTGTCCATGAGCCGGGCCCGCCTGCCGGCGTACTCGGACTTGTCGAAGACGAGAGACCCCGCGGCCAGCGCGCCGGCGAGGAAGAAGAGGAAGAAGATGAGCGCCGCGGCGGTGATCAGCCTTAGAGCCGGGCGCACGGGCGTTTCACGGGTCGTCGAGGTCCTCATGAAGCCTCCTTTTCTTTTTTTAACGGTTCATCAGCTATTTCGCGGACTCGGCCCGGATAGCGGCCCTGAAGGAGAACTAGAGGTACTTGCGGACGACGCCATCCATGGCCGTCATCTGCTTTTCCATCTCGGCGACCATCTTGAACTGGGTCCGGCAGCGGTCGAGGTTGTGGCCTTTGCGGTGGATCTTGAAGTAGACGTCGCCCTTGAGGTGGTCGGTCAGGAAGCGGATGCCGCACTCGAGTGTCAGCAGCTTGGCCGAGAAGGCGAGCAGGTCGGTTTCCGCGGGGACGAGGAAATCCCGGGCCGCGTCGAGGTAGCCGGCGGCCAAGCGGTCGAAGAGCCCGAGGTCGAAGCCGACCTTGGCCAGGTCGCGCTCGTCCTCGGCGGCCGTCGCTGCGCCGAGCCGGACCGAGTCGCCGAAGTCGTAGAGGATCGACCCCGGCATGACGGTGTCGAGGTCGATGACGCAGACGCCTTCGCCGGTCCGGTCGTCGATCATGACGTTATTGAGTTTGGTGTCGTTGTGGGTGACGCGCTCCGGGATGCGGCCGGAGGCCAGGCCGTCGACCACGGCGTCGGTGTCCTTCTCTCGGGCGACGACGAAATCGACCTCGGGCCTGACGGCGGCGGCCCTGTTGGCGGGGTCGTGCTTGAGCGCCTCGACGAACGCCTCGTAGCGTTTACGGGTTTGATGGAAGTTCGGTATGGTTTCGTGGAGCCTTTCCCCCGGCAGTTCGGCCAGCATCTTCTGGAAGTTGCCGAAGGCCTTCGAGGCCGAGTAGACATGCCGGAGGTCCTCGACCCGGTCATAGGTCCGGGCCCCTTCGATGTAGCGGAACATCCTCCAGTAGGTGCCCTCGGAGGTCCGATGGAAGGATTTGCCGTCGCGGGTGGGGACGATGGCGAGGGTTTCCCGTTCCGGGTCGCCGCCGGCGGCGAGGATCTGTTCCCGGGCGAAGCGCGTCACCCGCTCGATGTTCTCCATGAGTATTTCCGGCTCGCGGAAAACGAGGTGGTTGATCCTCTGATTGACGTATTTCACCCGCCGTCCGGCGGTCTCGAACTCGGAGCAGTAGGTGTCGTTGATGTGGCCGGAAGGGATGGGGCAGGAGGAAACCCAGCGGCCTTCGACGGTGAAGGCGGCGCAGATCCTGTCCAGCTCGGGCAACGGCTTATTTTCCATGGACAACCTCGGCTCTCGATGTCCCGGGCCCCCCCGGTTCAGGCGCCCATTCTAACGAAGCCCCTCCTGGCCTGTCAACCCCTGGAATCCCCGGCATAATTGCCGGGGCTTGTTCGGGGTTAACCCTGAGTCTCGCTTCTCATCCCCGCCTTGAAAGGCGGGGCTTAGCGTCAAGGGACGAGCCTTCGGCTCGCCACTCGCCCGTGATTTATATCCACGGGCGAGTACTGCGGAAGTGGACCCCCGGGTAAGCCCGGGGCCCCGGCCGCTGTCGGCGAACGGGTCAATGCGTCCGGCTTCCGCTGCCCGTCCGCCCCCGGCTCCCGCCCGGCCGGCGCCCGGCCCCGCCGCCGCCACGCCTTCCCGAGGAACTCCCGCCCCGGTCCGAAGGCCGCCGTCTCTCCAGGCGCTGGCCGGCCAGCTTCTCCAGGCTCAGGTCCCTGGCGAAGCTGTCTTCGGTCACGGGAAGTTCCGGGACCTTCATGCCGATGAACTTCTCGATGGCCTCGAGGTGGTCGGAAGTGGCCTCGCTGGCCAGCGTGATGGCCAGGCCCGTGGCCCCGGCCCGGGCCGTCCGGCCGATCCTGTGGACGTAGTTTTCACAGTCCTGGGGGATGTCATAGTTGATGACCATCTCCAGGTCGTCGATGTGGAGCCCCCGGGAGGCGACGTCCGTGGCCACGAGGAGAGGGAAGCGTCCGGCCATGAAATCCTCGATGGTCTGCAGCCGTTCGCTCTGGCGAAGGTCGCCGCTGAGGAACTTGGCCCGGTGGCCGTTGGCCTGGAGCTGTTTCGCCAGGAGGAACGCGGTGTGCTTCATGTTGGTGAAGATCAGGGCGTTCTTGGGGTTGCGCCGCTTGAGCAGGCCAAGGAGGAAGTTGAGCTTGATGTGGCTCTTGACCCGGTAGAGCTCCTGGGAGATCGTGTCTACGGTCAGCTGTTCGGGCGTGACCTCGATGAAGGCCGGCGCGTTGAGGTAGGCCTCGGCCACCCTTCGCGAGAGCTTGTTCAGCGTCGCGCTGAAGAGCATGCTCTGGCGGTCGCCGCGGTCGGGCATCTGGCGGACGAGGTCGCGGAGGTCGGGCAGGAAGCCCATGTCGAAGAGGCGGTCGGCCTCGTCGATGACCAGGAAGCCGCACTCGCGGAAGTTGAGGCGCTTCTTCTCGGCCAGGTCGAGGAGTCGGCCCGGTGTCCCGATGATGATGTCCGGGCCGGCCTTGATCTGGGCCAGCTGGGCGACGTAGCCGACGCCGCCGTAAAAACAGCCGATCTGAAGCCCCAGGGGCCCGTTGAGGAGCCGGGCCTCGCCTTCGATCTGGACGGCCAGCTCCCGCGTTGGGACGATGATCAAGGCCTTCTTTCTCGACCCGCGGGTCTCTTTGAGCATATGCGAGAAGAGGGTGATCAGGAAGGCCGCCGTTTTCCCCGTCCCGGTCTGGGACTGGACGGCCACGTCCTGGCCCCGTAGGGATTTTTCCAGGGTCAGCTCCTGGACGTGAGTCAATTCCGTGTAGCCTCTCTCCGCGATAGCCTGCTGGAGCCTGGGATCGAGGTCGAGTTCTGTAAAACGCATGTTCATTCCTTTTCGGACTAGGGGTCAACCCTGGGGGGGATAAACGCCGCGGGGAGTGATCTCACGGGCGGGGGGTTCTTTCCGCTTTGTCGTCGTCCTGTATTCTTATCAGACCATCATATTACCATAAAACCAGGGACCGGCTCAAGCCGGGATTTTCCGCCCGGCCGCCCCTCCTCTTGAGGGGCCCCTCTCGGGGGGATGAAATTCCACCTTGACAAGACCGCCCCCTTGCCTTATTTTCTCTCCGTCCTCGAGGCCCCCATGAGCGCTAAAACCATCCAATCTCTGGTCCAGAGCTGGGAGACAGTCAGGTTCGAGCTCCTGAACACCCGCATTTCGAGCCTCAACCTGAGCGTCGAGGGCTCTCCCGTGGACAGGTTCGTCCTCCGCCTGCGCCGGGAGATGGAAGCCAGGAGATTCCGCCTCAAGCCCGAGGTTTACCTGACGGACGGCTGGGGCTGCCCGGATAGGACCCCGGTCATCGGGATCCCGTTCTACCTGGCCGACCCGCGTTTGGCCCGCCTCGAAGAGGAGCAGAACGAAGAGATCGAGGACCCGCGAACGATCATGATGTTCCTGCGCCACGAAGCCGGCCACGCCGTGAACTACGCCTACCGCCTCTGGAGGCGGTCGAGCTGGGCCGAGATTTTCGGGCCGTTCACCAAGCCCTACCGCGATTCCTTCCGGCCGGACAGGATGAGCCGGCACTACGTCCGCCATATCGCCGCCTATCCTTACGGCCGGACCTACGCCCAGAAGCACCCCGACGAGGATTTCGCGGAAACCTTCGCCGTCTGGCTCGCGCCCCGTTCCGGCTGGCGGCGGCGTTACCGGAACTGGCCGGTCATCCGCAAGCTCCTCTACGTCGACCGGCTCATGAAGGAGATCCGGCGGGACGCGCCCGAGAGCCACCAGGGCCGGCTTCTCCGTCCCGTCGACCGGATGAACCTGACCCTGGCCGAATACTACGGGAAGAAGGCCGAGCGGTTCCGTCGGGACGCCCGCGGCTATGTCGACGACAGTCTCCAAGCGGCCTTCCCGGCCTCCCGGGGACATGTCCTCCGGCCGGCCTCGGCGCTTTTCAAGCGGTATCGCGACCGCCTTGTCGAACGGGTGATCCATTGGTCCGTGCTGACCCCCCCGGAGGCGGCCACCCTCGTCCGCAAGCTCGAAGCCAGGTCCGCCGCCCTCGGGCTGAGCTACAGGCCGGGCGCGGAAGGGGAGAGGCTGATGGACGTCGTTTCCCTGGTGATAGCGCTGGCCCTCGATTACGCCTACACGGGCCGTTTGACGGGCTGAAGCTTAGCGCCCGATCCTTCTCCCCCCGCTCTTCATGTTGAAAATCGGCAGCTGCATGTCGAAGGGGGGGCCTTCGAAAGCCGCCTTGAGGATGGCCTGGAGAAGATGGGGATAGTCGATCCCGGCCTGCTCCGCGGAACGCGCCAGGCCCATGCCGCTGTCGAGGCAGGGGTTGCAGTTGACCTCGAGGACGCGGGGCTGGCCGTCTTCGTCGAGCCGGACATCCACCCGCCCATAGCCCCACCCGCCCACGGTCCGGAAAGCCTTGACCGCCGTCTTGCCGATGAGAGCGGTCAGCCCGGAGTCGACCTTGGCCGGGCAGACGATGCGCGTCCGTTTGTATTCGACGGACGTCTCGACCCACTTCGCCGCGTAGGACATGATGGGCGGGATGGCCGGGGGAAGCCGCGAATAGTCCACCTCGGCCAGCGGCATGACCTGGATCTTCCGGCCCCCGAGGAGGCCGACGTTGAACTCGCGGCCGGGCAGGAAATGCTGGACGAGCGCGGGCTGCTTGTAGGCGGCCAGAACGGCCCTCGCTTTCTCCTTGAGGGCCTTTTTCGTGTGGACGACGGAGCCGCGGTCGAGGCCGATGCCGGCGTGCTCCTGGGCGGCGTGGACGATGAGGGGGAAGACCCACTTGTGCCCGTTGACATCCGAGACTCGTTCGATGATCACCGTCGAGTGTGGGATCGGGATGCCCGCGCCCTTGAGCAGACTCAGGGCCATGTACTTGTAGCGGTTCAAGCCGAGGCCGAGCGCGGGCGAGCCGGTCATGCGGTAACCGAGCATGCGGATGAACGCGGCGATGCGCATTTCGTAGAGAGCCCCGTGGACGACGTCATCGTACTGGTTGAAGACGATGTCGGGCCGGAGGCGGATGAGCTTGCGCTGGAGGCGGGAGAGGTCGCCGGCGATGGGAATGACGACGACCTCGTGGCCGGAGCGCCGGAGGCCGCGGGCGATGCTGCGGATCATCTGACGCAGGTAATGCAGGCTGCCCTGGTCGGCTTTTTCGGCGGGCTGAGAGTCCTCGTAGGCGTTGTAGATGAGTGCGATACGGAGTTTCTTCATGCGCCTTCCGATAACCCTTCCCCTTATTCTAGAATAATTCGGAAGGCCTATTCAAGCGCGAAGAATGACTTTGTCAATTCCGCGTGAGCGCCGCAGCCTTGTTCTGTAAAACAAGCCTGAAGCCGGGAGCCGCCGAAGGGCGGGCTTGGAGCCCCGGGTTCGCGGTGATATAATCGAAAAGGTCAAAAAGAAAACGGGGATGAAAAAGCCGTCCTTTCTCCTGTCCCTCCTGGCCGGCGCCGTCGTCGTCGCCGTCACGGTTTTCGGCCTTTATAACCTGACCGGGCGGCCCGGGATTCCCCGGGAGCACCTGTCCCGTCCGATCGTCCGTATCGACACCCACGACATCCGGCGCGCGACCGACATCCGGTTCGTCCTCACCCGGAAAAAGGTCGGCGACCCCGTCGAGATCCGGTTCGGGGCGGACGGCGGTCCGGAGGTCGTCCGCGCGCTGATCGTCCCCTACTATTCCCAAACCGCCTTCCCCTTGGTCTACGTCCTGATGGGCGGCTTCAGTTTCCTGGCCGGATTCGGGGTCTTCCTGTTCAAGCCGCACGACCGCCGGGCCCGGATCTTCTACTGGCTCAGCCTGAGCTTCGGAGCGGTGGTCGTCATCGGCGGGTCGAGCTACGGCATCCAGGGCCGGATGGTCAATATTCTGCCCGGCATCCTCTTCAATATCGCCTTCCCGATGACCCTCGCCGCCCTCTTGTGGTTCGCCCGGAGCTACTCGCCGCCCCGTGCGCGGGCGAAGCTTGGACGGTTTTGGGTCATCCCCCTGGCCTGGAGCGCTTTCCTCTGCGCCGCCTTCCTCGTTTCCCAGCTCGGGGCCTCGATCGGGGCCTTCCGGGTCAGGCAGCAGGCGTTCCACGTCTTCAGGCTCTATATCATCGTCATGGGAGTCGCCTCGCTCGTCGAGCTCGTCCGGGCGTTCCGTCACGCGGCTTCGGAGGAGGACCGAACGCAGATCAAGTGGTATTTCATCGGCCTCGCCGCCGGGCTCGGGCCATTTCTCCTCTTCTACCAGGCGCCTCTCGTCTTCGCCGATAGGCCTTTCCTCTCCGAAGATTTCGCCAGCGCCTTCTTTTTCCTGCTTCCGATCTTCATGGCCATGGCCATCCTCCAGTTCCGGCTGCTGCGCGTCAACGTCGTCTTCCATCGCGGTCTCGTCTATTCGCTTTTCACGGTGTTCACACTCTGTGCTTACCTCTTTTCCGTCGAGGCCCTGCGGCGCTTGTTCCCCCGGGCGACCGCAACGGGGAACGCCCTGATCTCCGTCGGCGCGGCCGTCGTCATCGCCTTCCTCCTGAGTCCGGGCCGGAGGAAAGTCCAGGATTTCGTGGACAAGCTCTTCTTCCGGCAGGCCTACGACTACCGGAAGGCCATCCAGGAATTCAAGGCGAGCGCGCCGTCCGCCATCGACGACGGGCGGCTCGTCGCGCTGTTCTCTGAAACCCTGGCCGCGGTCCTCCCGGCGGTCAGGGTCGGCGTCCTGCTCCGTGAAAGGCAAGGGGAGGCCGCCGGCATTCGCCTGTTCGCCGGGATGGACGAGGCCGCGGCCGGGAAGCTCCTGGCTCTCCCTCTCGAATCCGCCCGGCCCTGGGCCCGGGCCGACAGGATCCGCGGTGTCGACGACATGGACTTCTCCCGGGAGGACATCCTCGAGTCGGCGGGCTTGGAGGTCGTCCTGGCCCTGCCCCGGGGGGCCGGAACGCCGGCGGGCCTCCTGGCTATAGGTCCGAAGGTCTCGGGACATCGGTTCACCAGGGAAGATATCGACTTTCTCGAAACTCTGTCCGGAGGTTTGGGCGTGAATTTGGGGAGGATCAGGCTCCAGGAGGAGGTCATCTATGAACGGGCCTCCCGCGAGAAGTCCGAGGAACTCGTCCGGCTGAAGACGGAGTTCATCTCTTCCGTTTCCCACGAGCTCCGGACGCCGATGACCTCCCTCCGCGGGCTAGCCGAGCTCCTCCGGTCGGGCAAGATCAGCGAGGAGACCCGTCGCGAGCGGCTCCTCGGCCTCATGGCCGGCGAATGTGGGCGCCTGACGCGTTTCCTCACGAACGTCCTCGACTTCGGAAAGATCGAGCAGAACGCCAGGGTTTACGAATTGAAAGAGATCGCGCTCGGGCCCCTCGTCCGGGACGTCGCCGAGTTCGTCAGGGAAAGCCATCCGGACGGCGGCATCGAACTCGAGGTCGACGTGCCCGAGGACCCCGTCACGGTCCGGGCGGACGCGGACGCCGTCCGTCAGGCGCTCCTGAACCTGGTCGACAACGCCCTCAAGTACAGCCCGGGCCGGAAAGAGGTGACCGTCAGTCTGGCGGCCGGGGCGGACGCCGTCGTCATCACCGTGAGGGACAACGGGATGGGCATCGCGCCCGGGGACAGGGATAAGATCTTCGAGCCCTTCTTCCGCTCGTCCCAGGCCGTCGAACGCGACCCGGCCGGCGTCGGCCTGGGCCTGATAATCGTCAAGCACATCATGGACGCCCACGAGGGGCGTGTCACGGTCGAAAGCGAGCCGGGGAAGGGGAGCGCTTTCGGCCTGGTTTTCCCTGATCTCTAGATCCAGCGCAGGATGGGGATGAACAGGATCAACGAGGGGCCTCCTTTTTTAAATCTTATCTGTCGGCGAAGGCGAAGACGGTCAGGAAGCCGTGCCGGCTGATCTTGGCGATGAGCTCGCCGCTCGCTTTCTCCACGCTGTCGCTTGTCTGGTGGTAGTCGGCCGTCATGGCCGCCATGTAATAAACGAAGGGGACCTTGACCGAGGCGAACGAGGAGTGGTCGGAGCCGCCGCCGCCGGCGCCCAGGGCGTTGAAGCGGAAGGCCAGGTCGAGCCCGACGTACTGGTTCATCTCGCGGGCGATGTCGGCGAAGGGCGTGCCCTCGGTCAGGTTGACCGAGACGAACCACGGCGCGCGGACCTTCTTGACGAGCTCCTCGGCGCCGGGGACGCCGTAGGCCCGCATCGAGCGGGCGAGCATCTCGGCGTCGTAGGGCCGGCTGATCATGTCGTAGTTCAGGTAGCCCACCGTCTTTTCGATCGGGTAAATGGGATTCTGGGCGTAGTAGCGCGACCCGAGGAGTCCTTCTTCTTCTCCCGTCCACAGGGCGAAAACGATGGAGCGTTTCGGCTTGACCGGGCTCGCGGCCATGGCCATGGCGATATTCAGGACGCCGACCGAGCCGGAACCGTTGTCGTCCGCGCCGTTATAGATGTAGTCCTCCCACATGCCGTTGTGGTCGTAGTGGGCGCCGATGACGAAGTATTCGTCCTTGAGCTTCGGGTCGGAGCCCTCGATGACGCCGATGATGTTGGTGCCGCGGACGAGGCCCGTCTTGGCCGTCGTGGCGATGGTCACCTTCGCGCCCGGGACATCCATCGAAGCGGGCTTATTGGTCGTTTCGATCTTCTTCTTCAGGTCGTCGATCGTCTGGCCCGTCCCCTCGAGGAGGAGGTTGGCCATCTCGCGCGTGATCTGGACCGTCGTGCCGCCACCCATGCCCATGGGTGTGCCCGAGTCGCCCGCGAGCGACAGCCTTCTGCGGGGCTTGTTGACGATGGGGCGCTCGTCGTTGGGCTTGCGGACCATGGATAGGGCCTTGAAGATGTCGCTGTCCTTGCCCGTGTTCTGGACCTGGACGATCGCAGCCGGGCCGAGCTTGTTGATCTCGGTGACCTTGTTGAACCGGTCCGGGCCACCGCGCATCATCATGGCCATCCTGTCGCCCTGGGGGGCGGCCGGGAAGTACTTGTCCTTGAGCTCTTTCTTCGTCTGGAGGGGCGACTGGGGATTGTCCTTTCCTGGGGCTTCGCTAAGCAGAAGGACGATCTTGCCCTTGAGGTTCAGGCCCTTGAGCTCGTCGAAACCGACCGACGGCTCGCTGATCCCGTAGCCGACGAAGACGACGGGAGCGGTGAGGGTGCCCTCAGCGCCGCCCATGCCGCCCTGGAAGTCCAGGCCGCCACGGAAAACGCGGCTCTTCAAAGCGCCGCCCTTGTTGACCTCGATCGTGACTGAAGTCTGGGAATCTGTGACTTCCTTCAGGGCGAATTCCTGGAAATAGGTCCGTTCTTGGGGGGCTTGGGGGGCCGCGCCGCGGCCGCCTCCGCCCATGCGGAATCCGCCCATCATCGGCATGTCGCCGGCGGGCTTGACGCCCCACATCTTGAGCAGGGAAGCGGCGTACTCGGCGGCCAGGGCGTAGCCGCGGGTCGCGGTCTCCCGGCCCTCCATGAGGTCGGACGCGATGTAGGTCAGCATGGCCAGGGAATTCTTGGCGGTGATGGCCTCGAAGCCCGCCTTGTACTTGTCGGGGGCGGGCTGGGGCTTGTCGACCAGGCTCAATGCCTTCTGAACATCCTCGAGCTTCATCTGCGGCTGCTGCGGGGCCTGGGCCCGCAGGCTGATGAGCGCGGCGAAGACGAGGATTACGGCCAATACGTTCTTTCTCATTTAGACCTCCACCTGAAATTCATAGCCGACTTTTTGACGTGCGGCGGCCGATTTTCTTCCTTCGGGCCATCAATCGTATCACCAAGCCGGGCGGAGGGGCGAATAACAGGAAGAAATGGACTCGAACGGGGCATTTGGCTATCATAAGCTGGAGGCGGCGAAACCGCCGGATAAGTCCTTGGAAAGGTGGATTGACATGAACATCAAGAGCTCGCTCCTTATCGCCCTTTGCTTCGGGCTGGTCGTCCTGGCCGCCGGATGCAGGAAAACCGAACCCGAGCCGGCCGCGGCCGCCCCGGAGTTTGCCTGGCAGATCGACCAGTTCGCCGACCTGAGGATCCTGCGCTACCAGGTCCCCGGGTTCGAGGCGCTCACGCCGTCCCAGAAAGAACTGGTCTATTACCTGAGCGAGGCCGCCCTCTGCGGCCGCGACATCATCTTCGACCAGAACTACAGGCACAACGTCAAGATCCTCCGGACCTTCGACGCGATCGTCGAAGGCTACAAGGGCGACAAGAACGATCCCCGCTGGGCCGAGTTCATGACCTTCGTCAAGAGGGTCTGGTTCTCCAACGGCATCCACCACCACTATTCCACGGACAAGATCATGCCGGGGTTCGACGCCGACTATTTCGCGGCCCTGGTCAAGGGGTCGGAGGGCGTGGCCTTCCCTCTCGCCCCGGGGCAGTCGGTCGACGATTTCCTGGCTTTCCTGCGGCCCATCCTCTTCGACCCGGCCGTCGACGCCAAGAAGATCTCCCAGGATTCATCGAAGGACCTGGTCGTGAATTCAGCCGTCAATTTCTATCAGGGCGTCACCCAGGCCGAAGTCGAGGCCTACTACAAGGGCGTCGTCGACGAGAAGGACGCGACGCCGATCTCCTACGGTTTGAATACCCGGGTCGTCAAGAAGAACGGCAAGGTCGTCGAGGAGGTCGCCTCCATCGACGGCCTCTACGGGCCGGCCATCGCCAAGATCGTCTACTGGCTGGAGAAAGCGGCCGGAGTGGCCGAGAACGCTCAGCAAAAGAAGGTCATCGAAGCTCTTGTCGCCTACTACAAAACGGGCGACCTCGAGAAGTTCGACGAGTACAACATCCTCTGGGTCGAGGACCTCGCTTCACTCGTCGATTTCGTCAACGGTTTCATCGAAGTCTACAACGACCCGCTGGGGACCAAGGCCAGCTGGGAGGCGCTCGTCAACTTCAAGGACCTGGAGGCCACGAAGCGGGCCGATGCGCTTTCGGGGAGCGCCCAGTGGTTCGAGGACAACTCGCCCATCGACCCCCGCTATAAGAAAAAGGAAGTCAAAGGCGTTTCGGCCAAGGTCATCACTGCGGCCATGCTTGGCGGGGACTGCTATCCTTCGACGCCCATCGGCATCAACCTGCCCAATGCCAACTGGATCCGCAAGGAGCACGGCTCGAAGTCGGTGACCATCGAAAACATCACCTACGCTTACGACCAGTCCTCGCTCAAGTCGGGGTTCGGCAAGGAATTCTCCTGGTCGGACGAGATCCTCGAGCGGGCCAAGAAATACGGTCCCCTGGCCGGGAACATCCACACCGACATGCACGAGGTCCTCGGGCACGGGTCGGGCCAGCTCCTTCCCGGCGTCGGCCCGGAGTCGCTCAAGAACTACCACTCGCCGATCGAGGAGTCGCGGGCCGACCTCTTCGCCCTCTACTACATGATGGACGAGAAGTTGCTCGAACTCGGCCTCCTGCCCCACCCGGACGCGGCCAAGGCTGAATACGACCTGCAGATGCGCAACGGCCTGATGACCCAGCTCACCCGGATCCAGCCGGGGAAGACGATCGAGCAGGCCCACATGCGCGGCCGGGCCATGGTCTCCCACTGGGTCTACGAAATGGGCCAGGCCGAGAACGTGGTTTCACGGGAGACGAAGGACGGCAAGACGTATATCGTCGTCAACGACTACCTGAAACTGCGTCAGCTATACGGCCGGCTCCTGGCCGAAGTCCAGCGGATCACGAGCGAAGGGGATTACGCAGCGGCCCGGAGCCTCATCGAGACCTACGGCGTCCAGGTCGACCAGGCGCTTCATAGAGAGGTCCTCGACCGCTACGCCAAGCTGAACTTGGCCCCTTACGCCGGCTTCGTCAACCCGGTCTACACTCCGGTCGTCGAGAACGGCAAGATCGTCGACGTCAAGGTCTCCTACACGGAGGGCTACGTCGAACAGATGCTGAGGTACGGCAAGGCCTACGCGTTTTTAAAGGACAAATAAGCCTCATGAGCAGAAAGACCTTGCCATTCGTCCGGCTTCCTGATAACTTGATAACGTAATCAGGAGGGACGATGGAAGAAGAGATCGGACACATCACGCATTACTTCCCCAAGATCGGCGTCGCCGTGATCGAAGTCACGACCGGGAGCCTGAAGGTCGGGGAGACCATCCATATCAAAGGGCACACCAGCGATTTCACTCAGCCGGTGGAGTCGTTGCAGCAGGAGCATCTGTCGATTCCTGAAGCGAAGAAGGGTGTTTCGGCCGGCCTGAAGGTGAAAGAACACGTCCGGGAGGGCGACAAGATTTATAAGGTCAAGGAAGGCGCCTGAGCCCGCGCCCAGACCGCGATTCTCTGTGACTGCGGCATCAGTATCCCTTGCCTCGAGGAATAAATACAGAAAATTCAGGGAATCCCGGGAGAGTTCAACGTAGCGAAGAAAAGAGTGCCCAGGGCGGGATTTGAACCCGCATGGCCTTACAGCCGCGACATTTTAAGTGTCGTGCGTATGCCTATTCCGCCACCTGGGCTCGTTTTCTATTGCGGTGAGTCGGCCTCAAGCCATGGCTTCGAACCGGCAAAAACCAGCCTATTTGATTATATGATAGGGGAGTCCTAAAGACAACGGTAGCTATGATGTCCGCTCCGGCGCACGTGACCGGTGGGCTCGAGCCCGGCCCCCGGCACTAAGAGGACTTTCCGAAGAAGCTCACCAGTGCCCGGAAGATGATATAGACGTAAAAGACGAAACCGGCGCTCAAGGCCACGACCGAAAGCCGGCTCGGTCGCAGCTCCTTGGGGAAGTTCTTGTAGAGGGCGACCTGTCCGACGACCGTGGCGAAGACCGAGACGACCAGGCTGACGAGCGACAGCATCGCCGAGTAGGTGACGAAGCTGAAGGGGTTGATCTTCCCGCCGAAGTACTGGAGCGCGATCAGAACGAAGGAAATGGCTAGATAGATCCCCCACCAGACGAAGTAGACCTTCTTGATATCGGTCCGGCGCAGGAAGGTCATGGTCGCGTCGGCGTTCTGCCGGACCACGGCTTCGGAGATGGCCATCTGATTGTTGAAGAAAAAGAGCCAGGCCATGACCAGGAAGAGGACCGCTCCGAACGCCCCCAGCGGTTCCTTGAAGAAGAGGGCCTGGTGCTTGATGACGTCGAAGCCGCTCGGGACGAGACCTCGCGGCCTCAATATCGAATCCGACAGCCCGACCACGATCAGAATGGTTATCAGGCTCCCGACGAAATAGGCCCCCCACAGGACGAGGTTCGACCGGCCGAGCCAGACCCGCAGGCGCGAGACGTTCTCCGGCGTGAATTCCGGGAAGAGGCCCTCGGAGCGGATCTTGATGGCCTTGCCCAGGCCGCCCGGGATCGAGCCGAAATAGCGGGCCATGCCCCAGCCGGCGTCCTTCATCCAGTACGTGTACCAGAGGAGCGTCGGCCCGGCGCCGACCCAGGACAGCGTCGAACCCAGGATCCACCAGTTCATCTTCTCCGGGATGTCCCAGAAGATGAGATGCTTGCCGATCGCCGCGACGCTCCCGAGCTTGATCGTCGTGACGGCCGCGACGACAAGCAGGACCCAGGCTAAAAGCGTGGTGCCCGTGGCGATGCGCTCGATCCAGGTCCGGGCGACCTTGGACAGGAAGACGACGGCGAAGACGAGCAGGAACGAGACGTACGCCCAGAAGACCGTGCCGATCTCCTTCGCCGCGGGCCACTTGACGAGTTCGAGGAGGGCCGTGGCGGCGACACTCGCCCAGGCCGGGATGGCGAAGGCGATGAACATGAAAAAGGTGATGGAGACGAGCGTGCCCACTTGCGAGATGATCCGGGCGTTGAACTTGACGCCGTGCTCCCCCGTGAGGACCGTCCAGCGGGCCATCTGCTGGGCCCAGACCGTCTGAAAGATGAGCGAGAGGACCATCATGCCCACCCAACCCGTGCCGAATTCGGCCGTCAGCCGGGGGTAGAGGATGAGCTCGCTCGTGCCCAGGCCCAGGGCGATCGACATCATGGCCGGGCCGATGTAGACCATGAATTTCCGGAAGGGGAGGGGAGCGGGGACCTCGGAATGGGTTTCGACGTCTTTGCCCAGGATCTTCATCGTTCCGGGCCTCCTTCATTCGATGGCGTCAGGCATGCCCGGAAGATAGCACCGGCCCGCGACGGACGTCAAGCCCGCTTCGAAATAGCCCTCGCGCTTGCGCTCAGGGTTTCTGCTCGAGCTGATGAACCATGGAGCGCAGTCTTTCCTTTTCGCCCCTGCTCCTCATGTAAAGCATGCGGATCAGGATCCCCAGCGTGCACAGGAGCAGAAGGACGCTTAGGAGCGACGCGTTGAGCAGCGGAACCCTGATATCCTGGAGCAGGGTCCAGACGCCGGCGTCGGCCAGGTAAGAAAGGATGGTCAGGACGGCCAGGACGAGAACCCACCAGATCATGGATACCTCCCCTTAGGTGATGCTTGAATAAATCGGGCCGAGCCCGAGGACAGACCCAGAATGAATTCCCATCGTCAAAGCCAATATAAAACATCGGGATGCGGCTGTCAACAAGCCGGCATGGCCGGCAGGGCGGCCTTGACCCGGGCCTTGTCGTCCTTTTTCTCCGCTTTCGCCGGCACCGGCGGCGCGGCGAGGTCCGGCTTGGGGTCGCCGAAGATGAAGTGGTTGAACCAAGCCAGGTTGTGCTCCATGACGGCCCGCATCGACTTCGGCTTGGTGATGCCGTGCCCGTAGCCCTTGTAGACGACCATCTCGACGGGGACGCCGCGGTCTTCGAGCCCTTGGCGCAGTTCGTAGGCGTTGGGGATGGGGACGCGCCTGTCGAACTCGCCGTGCTGGATGAGGGTCGGTGTCGCCGCCTTCTTAATGTAGGTCATGGGCGAAGTCTTGGCGTAGATCGCCGGGTCGTCGGCCGGGTCGTCGCCAAGGTAATTGATGGTGAAGGGCGTGATGTCGGTGTTGTAGTAGTAGGTGGCCCAGTTCGAGATCCCCGCCCCCACCGAGATCGCCCTGAACGCCCGCGTCGAGGTCGTCAGAAACGCGGAGATGTAGCCGCCCTGGCTCCAGCCCATGGAGCCGACCCGACTCGCGTCGACCCAGCCCTTCTTGACCAGGTGGTCGACGCCCGAGAGGACGTCCCAGGCGTCGCCGACGCCGAGGTTTCGGTAGTTGAGGATGCGGAACTTCGCCCCATAGCCCGCGCTGCCCCGGTAGTTGACCTTGAGGACGAGGGCGCCGCGCGCGGCCCAGATGTCCGAAGGGTAGTATCGCGAATCGCCGCTGAGGAGCGCCGGCCGGTCGACGCCCGCCGGGCCGCCGTGGATGATGCAGAGAAGGGCGTACTTCTTGGCCGGGTCGAAACCGGCCGGCTTGATGAGGACGCCCTCGATCTCCGCCCCGTCCTTGCTTTTCCAGGAGATGACCTCCCGCGTCCCGAGGACGAACGGCTCGACCTGATCGGTCATCCGGGTCAGGGAGCGGGGCATGAAGGGGAATTCCGAGACGCAGATCTCGGGAAGGGATGTCGGCGAGGCGGCCGTGAAGGCCAGCCTCTTTCCGTCTTTAGAGAAACTGAAGCCCGAGACGATGGCGTCGTCCGGGGTGCTCAGCCGGGCGATCTGGAGCGACGCGGGGTCGAGCCGGTAGAGATGCGCGGCGGTCTTTTGCATGGCGGAAAAATAAATCCCGTCCGCGTTCCAGACGACGACGCCCGCGTTCTCGTCGAAGGCTCCGGTCAGCGGACTGATGGACCCTCCGTCGGCCGGGACGAGGGCCAGGCCGATGTTCCGGGCGAAGTAATCGAACTTGCCGCCGGCGCTCGAGAAGAGGATCGAACGGCCGTCAGGCGACCAGAGAGGGGAGGAGTCCGGGCCGGGCTGGGAAACGATTTTCTTGACCGAGTCTCCGGCGAGGCCGATGACGTAGATGTCCGACGTCCCGCCGTTGATGAGATCGGGGTTCAGCGCGGCGCTGAAGGCGATCTTCGTCCCGTCGGGCGACCAGTCGAAGCCGCCCACGGTGAAGTCCTTGCCGCTCGTCCGGCGCCGTCCCGGCTGGGGCGAGCGGAGGGCTTCGGCCACGTCCACCGTCCAGAGGTGGGAATGCGTGTATTCGCGGCGGACGACGTCGAAGTCGCCGTAGAAGTCCTTGCGGCCCTTCGACTCTTCGGACACCGGGTCGCTCGCGGTGAAGGCGATCGTCTTGCCGTCGCGGGACCAGGCGTATCCTCCGACTGCGGTTTCGGACTTGGTCAGCTGGACCGCTTCGCCGCCGTCGGGGCTGATGACGAAGAGCTGGGACTTGTCGTCGGCGCGGCTCGAGGTGAAGGCAAGCGAACGACCGTCGGGGGACCAGGCCGGGCCGGACGACGACTTCTTGCTTCGGGTGAGCTGGACCGTCTTCCCGGAGGCGACGTCGGCCAGCCAGATCTGGGTGACGTAAGCGTCCTGTTCCATGTCGGTCTCGGTGACGGTGTAGGCGACCCGCGTCCCGTCGGGCGAGATGCGCGCGCCGCCCGCGGACTTCAGGTTTATGAGGTCCTCGACCGTCGGGACGCGTTTGGCCGCACCCGACGGCGCGACGGAGGCCGTCTGGTCGGTCGCGGTCGCCGGCGCCGCAATGAAAGCGCAGAACAACCCCGAGATGATGAAGGCCCCAACAAGAGTTCGGATATTACGCTCCATGGGAGATCTCCTCTTCCGGGAGCCTGAGATAGAGCTTGACGTACTCCATGTTCCTCGCCAGGACCTGCTTGCAGTCATCCGTCGCCGCGTCGATGGCCGTTCCTTCTTCGAGCAGCTTTTTCGCCGGCGCCAGGTCGACGGTCGGGTCCGCTTTATGCATCTTGATGATCATGTAGGCGGCGTTGTTCTTGCCCCAGGCCACGAGCCCCGGCCGGCCCAAGCCTTCCGCCTGCCGGGTGTATTCGAGGTAATACTGGAGGGCTTCGACGTATTTCCTTTCCTGGTCGTACTTCTCGGCATTCTCCTTGGCCGCCAGCCATTTATCGTAGGATATGGCTTGACGATCGCCGGCCGCCTGCGTCTGCTCCCGGCAATCGGCCGCTAGGACCATGCCCCCGGCCGAGGCCAGAAGTGCCAACACCCCCAGAAAAACGGCTTTTCTCATGATAACCTCTCCTCCGACGATTGATTATAATACGAATGGAGGCTGGGCTCAACTTCGTGATCGTACGGACTCCTCCCGGCGGATATTGAATTTTCCGGGAAACGGGCCGCGCCCTCCGATTGACAGCCGGCGCCGAAAGATGGAAGAATCTCTTCTTGAAATAAAGTGGAGAGGTGGCGCTTGAAAACAAAGAACCCAGGAAGATCAGGATTCGCGGTTTTGTTATTCTTGTCCGTTTCGTTCGGAGGCGCTTTCGCCGGGGCTCAGGAGGCGTCGAAGGCTGCCAAGCCCGGGCCGGCCAAGGCTTCTTGGACGGCCGAGGACATTCTCCTCGCCGAATCGGCCTCCGACTGGGAGATCTCCCCGGATGGCAAATGGGCCGTCTGGGTGAGGACCCGGATGGACAAGGAGAAGAACCGCCGCGTTTCGAATCTCTTCCTGACCAGTCTCGACACGAAAAAAGAGGTCCAACTGACCCGCGGCACCGAGTCGAACAGCCGGCCCAAGTGGGCGCCGAACGGCGAATGGATCCTTTTCCTGAGCACGAAGCCCCTGCCCAAACCGAACCCCGACCTCTCGCGCTCCCAGCTTTGGCGTATGAGCCCCTTCGGCGGCGAGCCCTGGCCTCTGACCGAGTTCGCCCGCGGCATCCAGGGCTTCGAGTGGGTCGACGACGACACGGTCATCTTCAGCGCCCAGGAAGACGCCGCTTTTTACGAGCAGGAGCTCAAACGGAAAAAGGACACGACCCGGGTCGTCGACGACGTCGGCCACGAGCCGCCGGTGCGCCTGTTCAAGCTGACCGTCAAGGACAAGAAGGTCGTCCGCCTTACCGATAACACGGACTTCATCCAGTCCTGGGCCGTTACCCCCGACGGGAAGAGGGCCATGACCGTCCACCAGCAGTATTTAAGCTTCGAGTGGGACCAGAAGATCCTGCCCAAGGTCTTTCTTTACGACCTCGCGAAGAGAGAATGCCAGGAAATTCTCGCCGGCCAGCGGATCATCCCGCTCGGCATCCGCGCCACCCCGGACGGAAGCGGCTTCTATTTCGCCGCGCCGTATTCCTCCGACCCCCGCTTTTTCACCGCGACCGTTACCCTGCTGTATTTCTATGATCTCGCGGCCGGGAAGCATCTCAAGATCGACTTGGCTTGGGAGAACGGCCTCGGCAACGCGTACGGCCCCTCGGCCGGTTTCGAAACGACCCCCGACGGGTTCGTCACCCTGCTTGCGGCCGGAGCCCGTTTCCTTCCCGCCCGCTATGTCAAAACGGGGCCTTCCTGGAAGCGGACCGACCTCGGGGGCGAGCACGTCAAGAATCTCTTTGGGTTCGCCCTCAGCCGCGACGCCAAAGTCATGGTCTACGACCACTCTACCGCGAGCATGCCGTCGCAGTGGTACAAGGCAGCCCTCGAAGGCGGCAAGCTGGTCGATCCGACGAGACTCACCGACCTCAACCCCGAATTCAAGGACAAGGCCGTCGCCCGGACCGAGATCGTCCGCTGGACAGGCGCCCTCGGCGAGGAGATCGAGGGCCTCCTTTACTACCCGCGCGACTACGAGGCCGGGAAAAAATATCCCCTGCTCACGGCGCCCCACGGCGGGCCCGCCGCCGCCGACCTCGACGCTTGGGATGAGAGCTGGTCTTACGCCCACCAGCTCCTCAGCCAGCGCGGCGCGTTCGTCCTCAAACCGAACTACCACGGCAGTTCCAACTACGGCCTCAAATTCGTCGAGTCCATCTGCTGCGGCAAGTATTACGAGTATCCCGTCGCGGACATCGAGAAGGGCGTCGACTTCCTTGTCGGCAAGGGCCTGGTCGACCCGGAGCGCGTCGGGACCTTCGGCTGGTCGAACGGCTCGATCCTGTCAATCGCCGTGTCCATCGCCAATCCCGACCGCTACAAGGTCGTGGCCGCCGGCGCGGGCGACGTCGAGTTCATCAGCGACTGGGCCAACGTCGATTTCGGCCAGTCGTTCGACGCGTATTACCTCGGCAAATCGCCGCTCGAGGACCCGGAGCTCTACCTGCGAATCTCGCCGCTCTTCCAGATGGACAAGGTCAAGGCGCCGACGATCATCTTCTTCGGCACCGAGGACCGCAACGTCCCGACGAGCCAGGGCTGGACGCACTACCGGGCGCTCTACCACCTGGACAAGGTGCCGGTGAAATTCCTGCTTTTCCCCGGCGAACCGCACACACTTCAGGAATATGCCCACCAGCTACGCAAACTCGAGGAGGAGATGGCCTGGTTCGACCGCTGGTTCTTCAAGACGGAGAAGGCGGAGAACGAGGCCTTCAAGAAGGATTCACCCCTCGGCCAGGCCATCAGGAAGAAGGGCGTCGCCAAGGCCGGCCTCTTATACGGTATCCGAAGCGGGGCGGGAAAGACGCTCGTCCCCGAAGTCGTCAAAAGGGGAGACCTCGAGGTCGGCCGCTTCGAAGTGACCCGGGCCCAGTACGCCGTGTTCGACCCGAAGTACAAGACGGCTCCGGGGACGGAAAACTACCCCGCGACCGGCATCTCCTTTGGCCAGGCCAAAGCGTACGCCGCCTGGCTCTCGAAGATCACGGGACGGGCGTGGCGCCTGCCGACCGAGGACGAGGCGGCCAAGCTCCAGGAAGGCCTAGGCGGTGAGAACACACTCGACCACTGGGCGGGATATGCGCTCAACCCCGACGACGCTCGCCGCCTCGAGGCCAAGGTCAATGTGCTCGGTGGCGCGGTGGCGCTCCTCAAGGAAGCGGGGAGTTTCGCCGGAGCAGGGAAGGATGACGAAGAGCTCGTTTTCGACCTCGGCGGGAACGCAGCCGAGTGGGTGACGGCCAAGGACGGCAGCGGGAAAGCGTTCGGCGCGAGCGCCGACCGGCCGGCCGATCCGAAGGCGAGGAGCGGAATTGCGGCCGCCGAATGCACGGGGTTCCGCGTCGTCCGCGGTGAAACGAAATATTGAATATATCACGCTTCTGGTTGATAATGACCTTGCCTTGAAGCAGAAAACAAGGATCTGGATCCGCAGCATACTGGGGATCGCCGTCATGGCCGGCCTCATCTTCGTCTCCTCGGGGCATCTCGATTACTGGGAGGGTTGGGTATTTTTCGGCATCAACCTGGCCATCTTCGCCGTGACGGCCTGGCTCCTCCGTAACGACCATGGGCTCGTCGCCGAGCGGCTCAATCCCGGCAAGGGGACGAAGATATGGGACAAGGGCTACTTCCTGCTCTCGACGCCGCTATATTTCTCCTCCGTCATCCTGGCGGGAATCGACGCCGGGCGCTGGCATTGGAGCCACGGCCCCTCGGCGGGTGTGTATGCCCTGGCCCTGGCCGTTTACATCGGAGGGCAGGGACTTTTCCTCTGGGCCAAAAAGGCCAACCCGTTTTTCTCCAGCGTCGCCCGCATCCAGACCGAGCGCGGACAGGCCGTCTGCCGTGAGGGCCCCTACCGGTTTTGCCGTCACCCCGGATACCTCGGCGGCATCCTCTTCGGCCTGGCGACGCCGCTCATCCTCGACTCCTACTGGGCGCTCATCCCGCAGACGCTGGCCGCCGTTTTCCTCATCGTCCGCACTGGCCTCGAGGACCGCATGCTCAAAAAGGAACTTCTCTGGTACACGGAATACACGAAAGCGGTGCGGTTTCGGCTCGTCCCGGGCGTCTGGTGACGCGTCGTGCCCCGAGAGCTTTTGACAGGCTCGTTTGTCCTCGGATATATAGCTTTCTTTGAAATTCCCCAGGAGGGCTAGAACGTGAATTCAGAACCCCGCCTTCGTTTCTTTTCCAGACTCGGTTTAGCCGCGCTCCTTCTCGCCGCGGCCTTGGCCGCGCTCCCACTCGTCGTCGCGGCGATCCCATCCGGCGTCGCGGCGGACGGGACCGCTGCGGCGGCCAAGGTCACGAGCCCCAGGGAGCAGTTCGGCTTCGCCGTCGGCGACGACTACCAGCTCGTCAACTACAAGCAGCTCGTCGCCTACTGGAAGAAGCTCGACGCCGAATCCGACCGCATGAAGCTCGTCGACATCGGAAAAACGGCCGAGGGCCGGACGATGGTCATGGCCATCATCACCTCGCCGGCGAACCACGGACGGCTGGCCCGCTACAAGGACATCGCGACACGCCTGGCCTTGGCCAAAGGCGTAAGCGAAGCCGATGCGCGACGCCTCTCCGCCGAGGGTAAGGCCGTCGTCTGGATCGACGGCGGGCTGCACGCGACGGAGATCCTCGGCTCCCAGCAGCTCGTCGAGCTCGCCTGGCGGATGGTCAGCGCCAACGATGCCGAGACCCTCCGCATCCTCGACGACGTCATCCTCCTCGCCGTGCCGGCCAACCCCGACGGGCTCGACCTCGTCGCCGACTGGTACATGCGGGAAAAAGAGCCGGCGAAGCGCTCGATGAGCGGCGTCCCGGTCCTTTACCAGAAATACATCGGTCATGACAACAACCGCGATTTTTACATGAACACCCAGGTCGAGACGAAGGCGATGAGCCGTCAGCTCTACATCGAGTGGCATCCCCAGATCCTCTACAACCATCACCAATCCGGGCCGGCCGGGACGGTGCTTTTCGCGCCGCCTTTCCGCGACCCCTTCAACTACGTCTTCGACCCGCTCATCCCGGTCGGGCTCGATCTCGTCTCGGCCTCGATGCACAACCGCTTCGTCACCGAGGGCAAGCCCGGGGCGACGATGCGCTCGGGGGCAGGCTACTCGATCTGGTGGAACGGCGGGCTCAGGAGCACGGGCTACTTCCACAACATCATCGGCATCCTGACCGAGGCCATCGGCAACCCGACGCCCATCGACATCCCCTTCATCCCCGAACGGCTCCTGCCCAAGCACGACTATCCCTATCCCATCGCGCCCCAGAAGTGGTACTTCCGGCAGTCCGTCGAGTACGCCATTACGGCCGACATGGCCATCCTCGACGTGGCCTCCAAGCACCGGGAGGACTTCCTCTACCGGCGCTACTTGATGGGCAAGCACGCCATCGAGCTCGGCAGCAAAGACTCCTGGACGATCGTGCCGGGAACGATCGCCGATGTCCGGGCGGCGATCGAAAAGGACAGGGGAAGCGCGTCCGTCCAGACGCAGGCGCCCGCCGGCCGGGGCGGATTCGGCAGGGGAGGGGCCGCGCTCAAGTACTACGAGGGCATTTTCGACAAGGCTAAACGCGACCCGCGCGGCTACATCATCCCGTCCGGCCAGGCCGATTTCCTGACCGCGACGAAGTTCGTCAACGCCCTGATCGAAAGCGGGGTCACCGCTCACCGGGCGACGGCCGATTTCGCAGTGGCCGGGAAAAACTACCCCAAGGGCTCCTACGTCATCATGACGGCCCAAGCCTTCCGGCCGCACGTGCTGACCATGTTCGAACCCCAGGACCACCCTAACGACATTCCCTACCCGGGCGGCGCTCCGCGTCCTCCCTATGACGCCGCCGGATGGACGCTGGCCTACCAGATGGGCATTGCCTTCGACAGGATCCTCGACGGCTTCGATGGGCCCTTCCAGGCGATCCCGGTCGTCATCAAACCTCCGGCGGGCGCGTTCGACGCGAAGGCCGGATCGGCCGGGTTCCTCCTCGACCACCGGATCAACGATACGTTCGTGGCCATCAACCGGCTGCTCAAGGCGGGGGAGGAGGTCTACTGGCTCAAGGCGGGCTTCGAGGAGAACGGCCGGACCTATCCCGCGGGGACGATCTACGTGCCGGCGAAGGCCGGCGCGGCGGCCCTGCTTCAAAAAACAGCCAGGGATATCGGTCTGAGCGTGGAAAGCACCGGCAGCGCGCCGAAGGCCGAGGCCTTCAAATTGAGGCCGCTCCGCGTCGGGCTGTGGGACAGCTACGGCGGTTCGATGGCCTCGGGCTGGGTCCGCTGGCTGCTCGAGCAGTTCGAGTTTTCCTTTGAGCTCGTCTTCGCGCCCGCCCTCGACGCGGGAAACCTCAACGCCAGATTCGACGTCCTCATCTTCGTCGGCGGCTCGGTCCCGCGGCCTCCGGCCCCGGGTCAGGAAGGAGCGGGAATGCGGGGGGACTTCCAAGCTGCCGCTCCGGCGAACATCCCCGACGCGTATAAAGAAAGGATCGGGCGGATCACGGCCGAAAAAACGGTCCCGAACCTCAGGCAATTCGTCGAGGCAGGCGGAACGATCCTGGCCCTCGATTCAGCCACCGTCCTGGCCGAGCACTTCAATCTCCCGTTGACCAACGCCCTGGTCGAGAAGGCCCCCGACGGGACGGACACGCCCTTGCGCTCCGAAAAATTCTACATCCCGGGTTCGGTGCTGAGGGCCCGGGTGGACAATACCCATCCGTTGGCTCACGGCATGGCGGATACGGTCGACGTCTTCTTCGACAACACGCCCGCGTTCACGCTCCTGCCCGACGCGGCCCTCAAGGGCGTAAAGGCCGTGGCCTGGTTCGACGACGGCAAGCTCCTGCGGAGTGGCTGGGCCTGGGGCGAGTCGTACCTGCACAGGAGTGTCCAGGTCGCCGAAGCGATTGTCGGGAAGGGAAAGGTTTTCCTTTACGGGCCCGAGATCGCCTTCCGCGGCCAGCCGCACGGCACATTCAAGCTTTTGTTCAACGGCATTTATTACGGCCCCGCCGAGACGGTGGTTCTGAAATGAAGGAAGAGGGCCCTGACGAGGAGTATGGCGCCCATCGCGGCGAGGAAAACGTAAACGAGTTTCACGAAAACAGCGGGCCTCAATTTCCGGTTGACCAATCCGCCGAGGACGACGCCGAGGACGATGGCCGGCAAAGAATAGAGGAATAAGCGGAAAACTTCACCCGTCCACATCCCCGCGATGCCGTGCCCTGCGAGGATCATCAGGCCCGTCGGCAGAAAGTAGCCCTGAAGAGTCGCCCGGAAACGGTCGGGCGGCCATCCCCGGAGCATCCCGTAGGCGACGACGGGCGGCCCATTGGTGTTGTAAGCCCCCCCGAGCACGCCCGCCGTCCAGCCGACCATCCAGGGAACCCACGCTTTTTCTTTCTTTAGTCGGACCTCCGGTCCGGCCAGGCCGAACAAGCCGTAGAGCAGGATAAGAGCGCCGAGGGCGATCTTGAGCGGCTCCTCCGGCAGACGGGCCAAACCATAGATCCCGAGCGGGATGCCCAGGAGGGACGCGGCGATGAGCCGGCCGGCCGCTTTCATATCGCCCGCCCTCCAGCCTTTTATCAGGACAAGAAGCGAGATCGTCGGCCCCATGAAGGCGACGAGCGGCGTCGCCGTCTTGAGCCCGATGACCATCGCCAGCAAAGGCATGGCGACGACCGCGTCGCCGAAGCCCAGGGCAGAACGGGCCAAAGCCGCGACGAAGATGATGCCGGCGACGGCGGGCACGTCTAGCCTTTCTTCTTTTTCCTTCCCAGGATGCCGCCGCTCAGGAAGAGACCCGCCCCGAGGACGAATCCGAAGTTGTACCAGGTTCCGGTGTTGTGGACCTCGTAGAACCGGACGCTGCGGCTGAAAATCGAGATGATGAAGGTCACGGGCGAGATGAAGCCGTGCCAGAGGCCGAGCAAGAACCCGGCCGTCCGGCCCTCGGCGTCGGCCGTATTCTCGAGGTCATTCCGGCCGGGCGCGCAGCCGGCCAGGACGAGCGCCGCAATGATGATCCCCGTCAAGATGATCGAACGTCTCATGCTTGTCCTCCTTGGATGATGGGCGTATTGTAGCCGAAAACCGGCCGCCTCTCCAATAATATAAACGTCCGGGCCCGGCAGCGATTCTCACATGAGGGGAATGGCCGCCGGGGGAGTCTGCGGAACTTGCCTTTACCGCACGATCGGAATAAAATGGACTCCCTTACGTTAATCTATCAGAAAATCCCGACCGCAGGAGGACATCATGAAAGGGGATCCTAAACTGATCAAGGCGCTCAACGCCCTGCTCGCCGACGAGCTCACGGCCATCAACCAGTACATGGTCCACTCGGAGATGTGCGACAACTGGGGCTACAACAAGCTCCATAAGGCCATCGAGAAGCGGGCCATCGACGAGATGAAGCACGCCGAGAAACTCATCGGCCGCATCCTTTTCCTCGAAGGGCTGCCCATTGTCAGCGACCTCAAGAAGCTCTCTATCGGCTCCGACATCCCGAAGATGTTCGCCAGCGACCACCAGGCCGAGGCCGGGGCCATCAAGTCCTACAACGAGGCCATTATCCTGGCCGGGAGCGTCAAGGACTACGCGACCCGCGAGATCCTCGAGTCCATCCTCAATGACGAAGACGCCCACATCGATGGCATCGAGGAGACCCAGGACCAGATCGGCCAGATGAGCCTCCAGATCTTCCTGACGACCCAGGTCGGCTGACCCCCACGCTCTCGATGCCGGCTGCGGCCCTGTTCTACGGGTCGGTCTGGGGACTGGGAGAGGCGACCCTCGGACATCTGCTCCACAGCGGCCGGGGCCCCGGCCTTGCCAGGACCGGGACTGGGAAGCCCGGCCTTCCGGGCCCCAAAAAATTTAGGGGGTTTCCCCGCCCCTGAATTGATTTGGCCATGAAAGCCCCGTCGCTCAAGAAAAAGATCGAGACCTCGGAAATGAGCAGGAGGAGTTTCCTGCGCTGGAGCGCCCTCGTCGGCTCTTCGGCCGCCGCCGCGAAAGGGCTTGCCGCCGGTTTCCGCCGGCGCGACCCGCGCCACGCCCTCGTCGAAGCCGCGCAGTCCGCCGCCGAAGAGCGGATGATCCGCACCGGCTGTCCCGCCCACAACTGCGGCGGCCGCTGCCTTCTCAAGGTCTTTGTCCGCGACGGCGTCATCGTTCGCATCGAAACGGACGACCGCCCCGGCGACACCGTCGCCGACCCCCAGCTCCGGGCCTGCGTGCGCGGCCGGGCCTATCGCAAGCGGCAGTATCATACCGACCGCCTCAAGTACCCGATGAAGCGGGTGGGGAAGAGGGGCGAAGGGAAGTTCGAGCGCATGAGCTGGGAGGAAGCCCTCGACCGCATCGCCTCCGAGTTCCGCCGCATCAAGGCGGCCTACGGCAACCAGGCTTTCTACGTCCCCTACGGCACGGGCAGCTACAACCAGATCAACGGCCGGCAAACGGCCCAGCGGCTGATGAATCTCTACGACGGCTCCTTGGGCTTCTACAACAGCTATTCTTGGGCGGCGATCTCGGCCGCGACGCCGACGGTCTATGGCACGAGCGTCACCGGCAACCAGCGCCAGGACTGGCTCAACTCGAAGTACATCCTGATGTGGAGCTGGAACCCGGCCGAGATGCGCGACGGGACGAACAGCGAGTACTTCGTCCAGAAGGCCCGCGAAAAGGGCGCCCGGGTCGTCTGCATCGACCCGCGGATGACCTTGAGCGCCGTCTCGCTCGCCGACGAATGGGTCCCCATCCGGCCCGGGACGGACGCGGCCATGATGTCGGCCATGGCCT
The DNA here is from genome assembly GCA_964525875.1 of uncultured Eubacteriales bacterium. Taxonomy (GTDB): domain Bacteria; phylum Acidobacteriota; class Aminicenantia; order Aminicenantales; family Saccharicenantaceae; genus RBG-16-66-30. The sequence goes on along the minus strand of CAZGJS010000012.1, from coordinate 46,618 downwards.
TCGTCATGATCCGGGAAAAGCTCTACGACGCGGAGTTCGTCCGGACCCACTGCGTCGGGTTCGACGAGACCCAGATGCCCGAGGGCGCGGCCAGCGCCGAGACTTACAAGGATTATATCCTCGGGACCCGCGACGGCCGGCCCAAGTCGCCGGAATGGGCCGAGGCCATCACTGCGGTCCCACGCGAGACGATCGCCCGCCTCGCCCGCGAATACGCCACGTCGAAACCCGCCGTCCTCTACCAGGGCTACGGCATGCAGAGGCGGGCCTACGGCGAACAGGCCGTGCGGGCCGGCTGCGTCCTCGCGGCCATCACCGGGAATGTCGGCATCCCCGGCGGCTGGGCCAGCGGCATCGCCCTCCAGGCGCCGGACGGCGGCCCCTTCTGGCTCGTCTTCCCGACGGGCGAGAACCCGGTCAAGGCCATGATCCCGAGCTTCCTCTGGACCGAAGCGGTCCTCCGCGGAAAAGAGATGGGAGCGGCGGACGGCGTCCGCGGCGCGGACGCGCTTGACACAGACATCAAGTGCATCTGGGCCGTGGCCTGCAACGCCCTGATCAATCAGCACGCCAACGTCAACCGGACGGCGCGCATCCTGGCCGACGAGAAACGCGTCGAGTTCCTGCTCGTCCAGGACAATTTCCTGACGCCCTCGGCCCGCTTCGCCGACATCCTGCTCCCGGTCTGCACCCAGTTCGAGACCTGGGGCCTCGAGGACGGCTGGAAGTACGGCGACGAGGTCATCCTCATGCCCAAGATCGTCGAGCCGCCCTTCGAGACGAAAAGCGATTACCGCATTTGTGCCGAGATCGCGGCCCGGCTCGGGCTCGAACAGGCCTATACCGAGGGCCGGACCGAGCGCGAATGGATCGCCTGGTCGCTCGACCGCTACCGCCAGTCGCGTTTCCCCGGGCTGCCGAGCCTGGACGAGTTCGAGGCGTCCAACGCCGGCGTCTATTCCCTGCCGGTCGAGCGGCCGGCCGTGGCCTTCACCGATTTCCGGCGCGATCCCGTGAAGCACCCCCTGCCGACGCCTTCGGGGAAAATCGAAATATTCTCGAAGCGCCTCCACGACATGAGCAACCCGGCCGAGATACCCGCCGTCCCGAAGTACATCCAGGAATGGGAAAGCGCCTTCGGCCCCGAGGCCAAAAAATTCCCGCTCTCGGCCATCGGGCATCATTATCTCTCCCGCGTCCATTCGACCCTCGAGGGCATCGACTGGCTCGAGGAGGCCTTTCCCCAGCGCCTGTTCATCAACCCGCTCGACGCCGGGCCGAGGAAAGTCAAGAACGGCGACCTGGTCCGGGTCTATAACGACCGGGGCGCCGTCGTCGTCCCGTGCCGGCTGACCCAACGGATCATGCCCGGCGTCGTCGCCCTGCCGCAGGGCGCCTGGTGGACGCCGGACAAGAACGGGGTCGACCGGCGCGGTTCGGTCAACGTCCTCTCATCGGAGCGCTGGACGCCGCTCGCTTTCGGGAACGCCCAGCACACGATCATGGTCCAGGTTGAAAGGGCGGAGGCGGGCTGATATGGTCACCCAGTACGCCTTTTTCTTCAACGCCGCGACCTGCAGCGGCTGTAAGGCCTGCCAAATGGCCTGCAAGGACCGCAACGACCTGGAGCCCGGGGTCCTCTGGCGCCGCGTCTACGAGGTGGCCGGCGGCGGCTGGCAGAAAAAGGGCGAGGCCTGGGTCCCTTCTGTCGTCGCCTACAACGTCTCCATGGCCTGCAACCACTGCGAAAAGCCAGTCTGCGGCCTTTCGTGTCCGGTCAAGGCGATCTGGAAACGCGAGGACGGCATCGTCTTCGTGGACATGGATAGCTGTATCGGCTGCCGCTACTGCGAGTGGGCCTGCCCGTACACCGCGCTTCGCTTCAACGCCACGACCAACACCGTTTCCAAGTGCGATTTTTGCTACGACGCCATCGACGCCGGAAGAACGCCGGCCTGTGTCGCGGCCTGTCCCCAGCGGGCCCTCGACTTCGGCGACCTGGCCGAGCTCCGGAAAAAATACGGCGAAACACGGCAGGTCTTTCCCCTTCCCGACCCCTCCCAGACCGACCCGGCCCTCGTCATCAAGCCGCACCGGGATTCCTCCTGCGCCGCGGAGCGCGCGGCCGAGGTGGCCAACTGGGAGGAAGTCTAGCGGTCCATGCTCAGGGAATGGCCGCTCGTCGCCTTCACGGTCGCCGGACAGGCGGCGGTGGGGATCTTCCTGTTCGCCGGCCTTCCCCTTTTTTTATCCGCGGGAGCTGGCGGGAACGCTGCGGCGCGTGAGGCGCGGCTCGTCGTCCTGGCCGTCGTCCTCGGGCTCCTGGCGGCGGCGGCCCTCCTCTCGCTGTTCCACCTTCACCACCCGTTCCGGGCCCGCCGGGTTCTGACGAACATCGGGAGCTCCTGGCTCAGCCGCGAGATTTTTTTCGAGCTCGGCTTCATGGCCCTCGTCTCCCTGGGGTTGTTCCTGGTCTGGAGCGGTTGGGCCGGGACCGGCATCATGAGGGGGATCATGATCGCCGCGGCGCTTCTCGGGGTCCTTTTCATCTTGAGCATGTCCAAGCTCTACATGCTCCCCACCGTTCCCCCGTGGAACCAGGCCTACACGCCGTTCTCGTTCTTCTTGACATCCCTGTCGCTGGGGGCGCTGGCCGCCGCGCTCATCCGGGGTTCCGGGGCCTTCATCCTGCTTTCTCTCATCTTCGCCGCGGCGGAAGCGGCCCTCGCTTTTCTCGCCGCTCCCGGGCACGGGGTGTTCGGGTATCGGGCCGGTCCGTCGTTGCGCCCGCCGGTCGAAGCGCCCCGTTTTCTTCATCGGACGAGACTGGCGCTCGCGCTCGCGGCCGTCGTCCTTCTCGGGGCGGCGCTGAGGGCGGGGTCAGGCCGGTCTGAAGGCGGACAGATCCCGGCCGTTCTGCTGGTTTCCGCTTTCGCGCTCGTCCTCTCGGGCCAGTTCGTAGGCCGATTCCTCTTCTACGGCCTCCTCACCCGGCCCGGCCGCTGATCGTCCCGTCTCTTGCCCCCCGGCCCCGCCCGTCCCCCTGTTCCGCTTTGACCCTTGGATATGCGCCTGCCTGCGGATCCCGCCTGCCGGGCCGCGAGGGACAGGATGTAGGATTCGTAATCCGTTTGGGTGTTGAGGTTTCGGAGCCAGGCCGCGTCCTCGATTCGGACGATGGTCGTCCGGCAACGGCCGAAGAGGGGAAGGATGCTCCGCTCCCCGGCCTGGAGGAGCTCTTCGATCGCCGGGACGGCGGATTTCCGGTAGACGGCGAAAAGCGGTTCGAAATGTCCGGCCGGTCCGACGGGGACGGCGATCTCGGCGCCGCCCGCCGCCCGCGCGAGTGACCGGAGAAGCGGGACGTTGACGTCCGGGATGTCGCAGGCGACGACGGCGCTGGCGTCGTTCGCCGCCGCCTTCAGTCCGGCCAGGATCCCTCCCAAAGGTCCTTGGCCGGGGATTTCGTCATCGATAATCCTGATGCGGGGGGATTCTCCCGGCCGCGGCCGTCGTTTAAGCCCGACCTTCTGTCCTTTCGAGGCCGAGACCAGAACCTCCTCGAAGCTGGGAACGAGTTGGAACAAGACGTGCTCGAGGAGAGTCCTGTCGCCCACCGCGAGCCCGGCCTTGTCGGCCTTCATCCGCAGGCCGCGTCCCCCGGCCAGGACGATGGCTGTCATCGCCTTGCCGCCGCACCGGATCTTTCTTTTCACGCGCCCATCATAGAGCGTCCGCCATCCGGTTTTCAAGAAGAAGAGGGACAGCCCCCTCCGGAGGCCGGAGGGGACAGTCCCTCTTGACTTCCGCCCGGGCCGCTCGGATAATGAGCGGGTTCCCCATGCTCCTCAAACAACAGGAATTCTACCGCTCCCTGACCACGCTTTCTCCCGGGCTCGTCGAGCGCATCCGTCGGACGATCGAGGACGCCGAGAAAAAGTTCTCTGGGAAAAAGGAAGGACAGGGCGGCTTCCTCTGGGAGCATACCGCCCTCGTCGCCGCGCAGTCGTTCCGCCTGGCCACGGCGGAGAAGGAAAACGCGGACCTAGCCGCCCTGACCGCGCTTTTCCATGACTCGGGCAAGTTTGCCGGCGGGCGCTACCATGCCGACGACAAGCCGGAAGAGGAGGAGGCGGCCCGCCTGGCCCGGGAACTCCTCGAAGAGGCGGGATTGAAAATGGCCGCCGTCGGCAATGTCGTCCGGGCCCTCCGCTCGCTCTACAATCCCGGCGCGCGCCGCAACCGCCTCGCCGACATCGTCCACGACGCCGACTTCCTGTCCAAGTTCGGCTACCTCGGTGTGGCCAATTTCTTCGTCAAGTCCGCGCTCCGCGGGCGGAACCTCGAGTCCGCCGTGATGGATTATTTGGGCAAGGAGCTGACCTACGCGGCCGTCCTGCCGGAGAACATGCGCACGGCCGCGGCCAGACGGCTCGCCGCCAAGAAGTCGGCTGACACGCTGCGGTTCTACCGGGCTTTCCTCGACGAGCTCAAGGACGCGCACGGCATGGAATTTCGCATCCAGGCCGTTGATGTCCGGCGTCCGAACGGGCGTTCCAAGCGGGTCCGAGTATCGCTCGCCCTGCCGGCTTCCTGCGGCGCCTGCGGCGGTAAGTGGGAAACCGACTTCCGGACGGAAAAGGGGCTCAAGTGCGAGAAGCTCGAGGCCTCGATCCGCTGCGGCGCCTGCGGCGACAAGCGCACGATCTCCTTCTGCCTCCCGGAGATGGGCTAAGCGCTCGTGAACGCGCCTGTCCATATGATATCCATGGATGGGGAGCTAATATGAGAATCAGACACAGGCATCTCACTGTCTGGGCGCTTCTGGCCGCGGGCATGATCATCCTATATTCCGCATGTGTCTCCGGGAAGACGGGCGCGCCCGCATCCGTCCGGCGCATTATCGGGGTCAAGATCTACGAGACGGCCCCTCCTTTCGAAGGACTCTTCCGGCAATGGCGGGACCTCGGCGTCAACACCTTGTTAGTGAGCGAGACGCTGGCCAGGAACCGGGACTTCCGGGCGCTGGCCGCGACGCACGGCCTGCCGCTCTTCGTCATTTTCCCCGTGTTCCAAAGTCCCGAGGCCATCAAGGACAATCCGGGCCTCGCCGCCGTCACGGCCGCCGGAACCCCGGCCCGCGAGGAATGGGTGGAGTTCGTCTGCCCGTCGAGAGAAGACTTCCTGAGACGACGTGTCGACGAGTCGCGGAGCCTCATCGCCGACTGCGATCCGTACGCGGTCAGCCTCGACTTCATCTCACCGATGTGCTATCACCACATGGTACGGCAGAGCCCGGCCTGGGTCCACGACGTCGTGGCGGACCTTTCCGCCCAAACCCACGCGGCCATCCTGGCCGGCACCCAGGTTTCCGAGGCCTACGTCGAGAAAACGCTCGCCCCCGGCGAATTCGGAGCCGCGCTCGAAGAGGCGCTGAAGGCGCCTTCGATCGGCGTCGTCCTCTGGTCCTGGGACGCCTTGTCCCAGTCCCCGGAAAAAAGGGAGATCCTGAAGTCCTCAGCCGGATTGAAAAAAAATCCTTGATAGGATAAGAATAGGCGTCTGGAGAGTGACCATGAATCACGGCAGACGCCAGGCGCCTTTCCTCGTCCTCATCTTCCTGGGGCTCGTCCTGGCCGCCTGCGAGGTGTCCCACGTTCCTCCCGCCCCGGCGAGACCGAACAAGGTCGTCCTGGGCTATTACCCGTCCTGGAAAAAAGCCGAATTCGACCACACCAAGATCGCCTACAAGAATCTGACCCACATCGCCCACGCCTTCGCCTGGCCGGATTCGTCCGGGAACCTCGTCGTGCCGGCCGGTTATCTCTATCCCGACCTCAACACCGCCGCCCACTCGAACGGCGTCAAGATGATCGTCAGCCTCGGCGGCTGGGGCAACTGCGCCGGCTTTCCGGGCATGAGCTCGGCCGCGGCCAACCGGGCCCGGTTCATCGGCCAGATCGTCGATTTCTGTAAAACGAACGCCTACGACGGGATCGACATCGATTGGGAGTTCGTCTCCAACGCCGAAGAGAAGGCGAATTTCGTCCTGTTCATCGAAGCGCTCGGGGCGTCCCTCAAGGCCCAGACGCCGGCCCTGCTCCTGACCCTGGCCGCGACCTCCGGGAATTACTACGGGCGCTGGATCGACTTCGAACGCCTGGCCGACGATTTCGACTTCATCGGCTTCATGACCTACGATTATCACGGCGACTGGTCCGACCACTCCGGCCACAACGCCCCGCTCTACGCCTGGGGCGGGGACACCTGCGGCTCGCTCGACGAGACCTTCACTTACGGCCGCGGCCGCCAGGTCCCGCTCGCGAAGCTCCTCGTCGGCCTGCCGTTTTTCGGCCGGTCCTTCGACTGCGCCGGCCTGGGCCAGTCGTTCACGACGAGCGAAGGGTGGTCCTATTCCGACATCGTGGCGCTGCCCTCGGCGGAGTGGACGCTCGTCTGGGACGACGTCGCCCAGGTCCCTTACATGCGCCGCCCGGACGGGACGAAGATCATCTCCTTCGACAACATGAGCTCGATCTCGCTCAAGTGCCAGTACGTCAAGGACAAGCAGTCGGCGGGCGTCATCATCTGGGAGCTGAGCGAGGATTACCGCGGGGGGACCTCCGAGCTCCTCGAAGTCGTCGGGAAATCGTTCGGCGTCCGCTGACGGTCCGATCTCAAGATTATTCGGAGAGGTGATCGAGATGCACAGAACCAGCCGTTGCTTCAAAGTCTTCTTCCTCGTCTTCGCCCTGATCCCGGGCTTCCTTCGGGCCGCCGTGTCACAGGCCGTTCCCGCGGACAGGGCCAAGGGCTTCTTTCCCGTTTCCGTGTGGTATCCCGGCGGCAAGGCCCGCGCTCCGATGCTCGAGACCGTGACGCCGCAGTCCCGCGAGGTCTGGAAAAAGGACATCGACCAGATCAAGCGGCTGGGCTTCAACACCGTCCGGACGTGGATCGAGTGGACCGCCTGCGAGAAGACCGAGGGCAAATATGATTTCTCGGCGCTCGAGCTCCTGACCGACCTGGCCGGCGAGGCCGGACTCCGGGTCCTCGTCCAGGTCTACATCGACTCGGCGCCGGACTGGGTCGGGGCCCGTCACCCGGACTCCAGATTCGTCTCTTCGAACGGCGTCGCCGTGGAATCGCAGGCCGCGCCCGGCTTCTGCTTCGACCACGCCGCCGTTCAGGACAAGATCCTCCGTTTCTTCAAGGCGGCGGCCCGGGCCGTCAAGGGAAAACCCGCTTTCTACGGCTGGGACCTCTGGAGCGAGCCGCACATCATCAACTGGGCCGAGGTCTACTACGTCGGCGACCTCTCGAGCGTCCAGTTCTGCTACTGTCATTCGACCCAGGCCCGCTTCCGGGAATGGCTCAAGAAAAAATACGTGACGATGGACGCCCTGAACAAGGCCTGGTACCGCACGCTCCGGACCTGGGACGATATCGAGCCGCCGCGCTTCGGGACCATCCTGACTTTCACGGACTACATCGACTGGAAGGAATTCATTTCCGACAAACTGGCCGCGGACCTGGCCCTCAAGGCCGCGGCCGTCAAGTTGGTCCTGCCGGACACGGTCGTCACCAGCCATTCCGCCGGACCGGGCATCTTCACCCGGCCGGATTGGTCGGGGACGCCGGACGACCGGAAGATGTCCGACAGCGTCGATTTCTACGGCGCTTCGATCTACCCCAAGCACGCCTGGACGATCAAGCCCTGGTCGCCCACCTACAGGTCCTCGGGCCTCGACTTCGTCCGGTCCATGGGCATCGGCAACGGCGGCTTCTATATCGGCGAGCTCCAGGCCGGCTACGGCGTCTTCGGCATGAAGATGAGCTTCCCGGTCGTCGGCGCCGACATGCGCGACTGGATGTGGAGCGTGGTCGCCTACGGGACGCGGGCCGTCAACATCTACGCCTATTACCCCATGAGCACCGGCTACGAGGCCGGCGGCTACGGCCTGGTCGAGCTCGACGGCAAGGTCACGGAACGGGCCGAGGCCGGCGGGAAGGTCGCCCGGGTCATCACCGCCAACCAGGACCTCTTTCTCAAGGCCCTCCCGGCGCGGGCGGAGATCGCCATCCTCTACAACCCGCTCTCGCACATGGTCGGCGGCCAGCAGGCCTTCACCGGGGAAGGCCAGACGGTCGGCGTCAACAACCTGAGCGAGTCGCTGCAGGGCGTCCACCGGGCCTTCTTCGAACGGAACATCCCGGTCGACTTCCTCCACGTCCGGGACCTCGGCACGGCCCGGGCGGCCGGCTACAAGCTCATCATCGCGCCTTACCCGGTCATGATGTCCCAGCCCCACGTCAGAGGCCTGGCCGAATACGTCCGCGACGGCGGCACGCTCCTGACGGAAGCCCGCTGCGGCTGGGTTGACGAGAAGGGCTATTCGAGCCCGGTCATCCCCGGCGGCGGGCTCCACGAGGTCCTCGGCTGCCGGGAGATCGAGCTCACGCCTCTCGCCAAGACGGGCGTCATCGAGGTCAAGGTCGCCGACGAGGCCTTCCCCCTGCTCAAGCCCGGCGACAAGCTCGACAGCCTCTTTTTCGAGGAGAGCCTGGAGGTCTTCGGCAAGGCGAGCCGTGTCGTGGCGACATTCCCGGACGGGCGTCCGGCCGTCGTCGCCGCACCCCATGGCAAGGGGCGGGCCATCATCGTCGGGTCCTTCCTCGGTTCGGCCTATCATCATTTCAAGAATCCCAACAACGGAAAATTCTTCGCCGGCCTGGCCGAGTGGTTGAAGATCGTGCCGCCGGTCCGGGTGACCGCGTCCGCTCCCGACGCCGTGGTCGAAGGCCGGCTCCTCCAGGGCGTCGGCTATACCCTCCTCTTCGGGTTCAACCGGGGTGAAAAGCCGGTCACGGCCAAGTTCGCCGTCAAGACCGACGCCGTCCGCGCGGCCGCGGTCAACCTGGAAACGGACGAGGCCGTCCCGGTCGTTATGGACGGCGCCCGGGCGGTCGTCGAGAAGGCCCTCAAGCCCGGCGAGGCCTGGGTCGTCCGCATCGATATGCGGTGATCGCGCGCCGCGGGCCGGAGAATGAGAAAAGAAAAGAGCGGACACACAATGAATGAACCATCCGCGGGCTCGATGAAAACCATGATGGAATTCTGCGGCGCGATCGACGTCGGCGGGACGAAGATCTCTTCGGCCCTGTTCACCCGGGAAGGGGAGATCTCGGCTAAGGACAAGATCGCCATCGACAAATCCGGCGGCGATGCCGCAGCCGATCAGGTCAGGGACAAGATCGGTGCGCTCGAGGCCGCCGCCCGCGCGGCCGGAGGCCGTCTCGCCGCCGTAGGGATCTCGGTCCCGGGCATCGCCTACTCCGCGAGCGGCAAGGTCTGGGCCCCTAACATCCCGGGCTGGGACCGGTATCCGCTATTAAGAAAAATCAAAGAAGGGGGACACGTACCCGAGGTACATGTCCCCCTTGTCCTGGAGAGCGACCGGAGCGCCTATGTCGCCGGCGAGTCCTGGCGCGGCGCGGCGGCCGGGGCCCGCGACGCGGTCTTCCTGGCCGTCGGGACAGGGATCGGCGCCGGGATCATCTCCGGCGGCCGGATCGTCCACGGCCACGAGGACATTGCCGGCGCGGTCGGCTGGTTCGGCCTCAACCCCGCCTTCAAGCCGGAGTACGGGTCCATGGGATGCTTCGAGACCGAAGCGTCGGGCAACTCGGTCGGCCGAATCGCGCGGGAGAAGCTGGAGCGGGGGAGGGTCTCGTCGATGCCGGGCCTCGCCGGCGGCCGGATCGATGCGGTCACCGCCGAGGTCGTCGCCGAAGCGGCGCGGCGGAACGACCCCCTGGCCTTGGAGGTCGTCGCCGAGACCGTGACCTACCTGGCCATGGGCATCGCCAACATCGTCAGCATCCTCAATCCCGAAGTCGTCGTCGTCGGGGGAGGCCTCTTCCAGGCCGCGGATGTCTTTCTCGACCCGGTCCGCCGGGAATTCAAGCGCTGGGCCCAGCCGCTCGCCGCCCGAAAGGTCCGGATCGAGCTTTCCGGCCTCGGCGAAGACGCCGGCCTCTTCGGCTGCGGCAAGCTCGCCTGGGAACTCGTCGATGGCCGCTAGCCCAAAGAAGGAGACGTGACATGTCAGCTCAAGCCTATCTCGACAGGATCCAGGAAATCCTGTCGGAGGTCAAAGAGAAAGAGATGAAGAATATCCGGGCCGCGGCCAAGATCATGGCCGCCGCGATCCGGAAGAAAGGCCGCGTCTACATGTTCGGCAGCGGCCACTCGGTCATCCCCGTCCTGGACATTTTCCCGCGCTACGGCAGCTACGTCGGATTTTTCCCGCTCTACGACCCGCGGCTGATGTGGTCGAACGTCATCGGGCCGGGCGGGGCTCGGGAGCTCCTCTGGCTCGAGCGCCAGGAGGGCTACGCCCGCGTCTTCCTCCAAAGCTACCCGCTCGAAAAGCGCGACGCGATGCTCGTCTTTTCCCACGGCGGACTGAACGCCGCGCCGATCGAGATGGCCCTCGAGGCCCGGGCCCGCGGCCTCAAGGTCGTCACAGTCTCCTCGCACGCGAACGCGAAAATCGGCAAGCGGTCCCATTCGTCGGGCAAGATCCTATCCGAGGCGGCGGACGTGGCCATCGACAACCACGTCCCGCCCGAGGACGCCCTGGTCGACGTCGGGCAGATCGAGCGCGTCGCCGCGGGCTCGACCGTCGCGGCCGTTTCGATCGCCATGTCCCTCGTCGCCGAGACGGCGGCCGCGCTGGCCAAGACGGGCAAGATCCCGCCGACCTTCGTCTCGCCCAACGTCCACGGCGTTCCCCCGGGCCACATGGCCGGCGTCTACCAGGCCTTCACCGAGTTCTATTACGCCCGGCCGTTCAAGGCCAAACGCAAATCCTGAAGCAAGGAGAGTCGTCCATGAGCGCATCCGATCGGGCCGGCGCCGCCGGTGTTTCGAGGCTCCAGTCCTCGGCCTGGGCCGGCATCTTCGTCTTCGGCATCGTCATGGCTATCCTGGGGGCCATCCTGCCCACGCTCTTCGACCGGATCGGGTTCGGCGCGGCGGCGGCCGGGAACCTCTTCCTGACCATGAATTTCGCCATGCTCGTCACGACCCTCTTCTTCGGCCCCCTCGTCGACCGCTTCGGCTTCAAGGCGCTCCTGGCCGTTTCGGCCTTCCTTGTCGCCGCCGCCTTCCTGCTGCTGTCCTTCGCCTCGACCTACGGACTTGTCCTCGGCGCGGCCGTCGTCCTCGGCCTCGGGGGCGGCGGGCTCAACGGCGGGACGAACGCCCTGACGAGCGACATCCACGAGAGCGACAAGCGTAGCTCCGCCCTCAACGTCCTGGGCATCTTTTTCGGTTTCGGCGCCCTGTCCATCCCCTTCCTTATCGGCACCCTGCGCGATCTGCTGGGCCTGCGGAACATCATTTTTCTGGCCACGGCTCTCAGCCTCATTCCCTTCCTCCTCTACCTCGCCCTCCGCTTTCCCAAGGCCAAACAGGCCCAGGGGTTACCGATCAAGGCCGCGGCCGGCATCGTTCGCAGCCCGCTCCTCTGGCTCTGCGCCTTCATCCTCTTCTTCCAGTCGGGGAACGAATTCACCGTCGGAGGCTGGATCTCGACCTACCTCCAGAAGACCTTCGGGCTCGGCGGGAGCATCTCCGCCCTGATACTCGCCGCCTACTGGGCGGCCATCATGTCCGGCCGTCTCCTGTCGAGCCGCCTCGTCCGGGCGGTCCGCAACGAAACGCTCATCCTGGGGAGCGCAGCGTTGGCCCTTTGCGCCGCTGCCCTCATGGCCCTCGCTCCCTCCGGGATCGCGGCGGCGGCGGGCGCCGTCGTCATCGGCTTCGGCTTCGCCGCCATCTATCCGACGACTCTGGCTATCGTCGGCGAAAAGTTCGCCGCGTTCACCGGGACGGCGTTTAGCGTCGTCATCGCCGTAGGCCTCGTCGGCGGCATGCTCGCGCCCTGGCTCGCGGGCAGGATTGCTGAGGCCTCGAGCCTGCGGCAGGGACTGATCATCCCCGTCATCAATTGCGCCATGATAGTCGTCCTTTCGACGCTCTTGGGGAGAGCCATGAAAAAGGAAAAGAAAGAAAGGAGCCCGGCATGAGCAAGTACCAGGCCCGAGCCATTTCTTTGATCATAGGAATATTATTCTCCGGTTTGCTCGTGGGGGGCCGGCCGGCCGCGGCCGCGGAGGACAAGACGGCGGTCGCCGTCCGGGGCGAGCTCGTCCGCCGCTTCGTTGAACTCCTGGCCGAGAAAGGGATCACGGACGACGGCGGCCGTGAGATCGACGGCCGCCTCGACAAGCTCATCGCCGCGGCGCGTTCGGGCGGAGCCGCGACGGAAAAACAGATCCTCCGCGCCTCGCTCGACGCCCTGAATTATTCCGCGTCCAACCTTGCCGGCTTCCCCCAGGCGGCCTTCGATAGGCCCATCGGGACGATCCTCGAAAAATTCGGTCGGACGATCGCCCCGGGGAACATCGAAGCCAGGGCCGAAGGGAGCGCCTGTCCGGTCGGCGGCATCGGCGCCGGCGGGTACGAGCGCCTCATGAACGGGAATTTCTCGACCTGGTTCCTCAAGCTCGGCTGGATGGTCGAGGACACCGTCTGGGCCGACCAGTTCCACGTCTTCATGAAATCCGGCGGCCGGACGGTCGCCCGGACGCTCTCGACAACGGCGCCGCCGGCCGGGGAAGGCCTCGGCGGCTGGGCCTGGAACTACCCGGCGGGAAAAGGCGATTATTTCGCCCTCTACCCCAAGTCCGGCTTTTCCTACGAAGAGAACCCGGAACTGCCGGCCAAGCTGGCGGTCGTCCAGTTCTCTCCAGTCATCGCCGGGAATTACAAGGAGACGAGCTATCCCGTCGCCGTTTATAGGTGGGTGGCCGTCAACCCGACCCGGCAGCCGGTCGAAGTCAGCATCCTCCTGACTTGGGAGAACATGGTCGGCTGGGAGGCCGTCCGGCCTCACCCCGCCTCCGGCGGGGCTCCCCAGGCATCTTTCGTCTGGGACCGGAATAGCGCCGGCAACTTCAACGAATTTGTCGAGGACGGGCCCCGCAAAGGCATCCTCTTCCAGCGAAAAGGCCAGGATGTGAGAACCGGGAACGCTCTCGCCGGCACCATGGCCATAGCCGTTCTTGAAAGTCCGGCCAAGACGCGTGTCCACTTCCAGGCCGCCTTCGACCCGCGCGGCGACGGCGCCGACATTTGGAAGAGGTTCGCCGTGGACGGGACGCTCGACGGCATCCGCGCCTCCGCCCCGCTCGGGCCGGGACAGGAAACAGGCGCGGCCCTGGCGGTCACGTTCACGCTCAAACCGGGCGAACGGCTCGAGGTCCCCTTCGCTATCGCCTGGGATTTCCCGTATTACGAGTTCGAGGCCGGGGCCAAGCACAAAAAGAAATACACGGCCTACGCCGGCGCAGACGGGGCGAACGCGTTCCGCCTGGCCGCCGAAGCGCTGGGCCGGGCCGGGGAGTGGGAGAGGGCTGTCGACGACTGGCAGAAGCCCGTCCTGGTGAACCCGCGGCTTCCGGATTGGTTCAAGCAGGCCCTTCTCAACGAGCTCTACGTCCTGACCGAGACGAGCATCTGGGACGCCGCGACGAACCTCCACACCTATCTCGAAAGCGCCGACTACCTCATGTACGGGACGACCGACGTCGACTCCTACTGCTGGCACGTGCTCAAGCTCTGGCCCGAGCTCGAGACGGCCCACATGAATTATCTCGCCGGCACCATCCCGCTCGAGGATTCGTCCTACCGCGTTTTCCAGTACGCGACGGTTTTTCCCAAGGAGGTCCCGCCGGACAAGATGGACTATTACTGGAACACGATCAAGGCCGCGGGCATGGTCCCTCACGACGTCGGCTCGCCGCAGAAGAGGCCCTGGACGATCCTCAACGCCTTCGACTGGCAGAACGCCAACTTCTGGAAGGACATCAACCCCAAGTTCCCGCTCCGGGCCTACCGGGATTTCCTGGCGACGGGCGCCCGGGATATCGGTTTTCTCATGAAGATGTTCGAGGCCTCCGTCGTTGCGCTGGACACGCTTGAAGGGCGCTTCGGCGATAAGGTGTCCCACGTCCCGCTCAACGAGGCCATCCCCGACCAGACCTACGACACCTGGCGGATGAAAGGGGAGAGCGCCTACGTCGGATTCCTTTGGCTGGCCGGCCTCCGGGCGACGGTCCGGATGGGGGAGACCCTCTATGGCCGCGGCTTACTCAGGGCCGGCGATGCCGATATCCTCGAGATCATCGGGAAGTACCGGAGGTGGTTCGAGTCGGGCCGGGCCTCCCTGCGAAAGCTCTGGGACGAGCGGGGCGGCTATTTCCACATCGACGCGCACACGGACGACATCATGACCGACCAGCTCTTCGGCGTCTGGTATGCAGGCATGCTGGGCCTCGACGCCGACGGCCGGGACCCGATCGTCCCGGCCGCCGAGATCCAGCGGACCTTGCGGACGATCTACGAAAAGAACGTCCTCGGCTTCGGCGGCGGCGTGATGGGCGCCGTCAATGGCCGCAAGGCCGACGGACGCCAGCTCCTGAGCCAGCAGGGCGACGAGGTCTGGGTCGGCACGGCCTACGCGTTCGCGGCGAATTGCGTCCTCAACGGCCTCTCCGCCGAGGCCATGCACACAGCCTACGGACTTTACCATGTCATCTACAGCCCCTTCGGCCAGGGATATTTCTTCAAGACCCCCGAAGCCTACCTCAACCCGGACGAGGTCCAGTGGAACGATGCCGACGCGAAATACGGAGAGAAGCTTTTCCGGGCGATGAAGTACATGCGGCCCGGCGCCGTCTGGGCTCTCTATGAGGCGTTCTTGAAAAACAGGCCGTAACGCGCTATCCTAAACTGTACAGGATGAAGAACAAGAACTACAAAAAAAGGACGGCCCTCTGGCCTTTCCTCGCGTCCGGGGCGATCGTCCTCGCGGCGCTCCTGGCCTGGGTCTTCCTCGGCTCGCCTCCGTCTCCGGCCCGGAAGGTCGGCCGGCTCTGGGCGCGCCAGGGGGTCGAGAAGCCCAATATCATCCTGATCACCCTCGACACGACGCGGGCGGACTATTTGGGGTGCTACGGCAACCCGAACGTACGGACTCCGGATCTTGACGCCCTGGCTCGCCGCGGTGTCCTTTTCGAGCAGGCGGCCACGGCGTCGCCGCTGACCCTCCCGGCCCATTGCACGATCCTGACGGGCATGTACCCCACGTACCACGGGGTCCGTGTCAACGGCAACACGGCCCTGAGCGAAGAGCAGACGACTCTCGCTGAGGTTTTTTCTGAGCAGGGCTACCAATGCGGCGCGTTCATCGGCGCCTTCGTCCTTGACGGCCGCTGGGGGCTCAAACAGGGCTTCGGCCACTACGACGACCGGTTCGACCTGAAAAAGTACAAGCACATCGATCTGGGCGCGATCCAAAGGCCCGCGAACGAAGTCGTGGACGCCGCGTTGGACTGGCTGGACGCCCGCAAGCCCGGTCCGTTCTTTTCCTGGATCCATCTCTACGACCCCCATACGCCGTATGAGCCGCCGGAACCCTACCGTTCCGAGTACGGCGGCCGCGGCCTGGCCGGCCTCTACGCCGGCGAGGTGGCCTTCATGGACGAGCAGATAGGCCGGGTCGCCGCCTGGCTTGCGCAGACCGGGTTGGACAAGTCGACCATCCTCGTCCTCGTCGGCGACCACGGTGAAGGCCTGGGGAGCCACGGTGAAGGGACGCACGGCTATTACATCTACGACTACGCCGTCCACGTTCCCCTGATCGTCGTTGCGCCCCTCCCCGGCCTTGAAGGGAAGCGCGTCGCCTCCCAGGTCCGTTCGACCGACATCTTCCCGTCCCTCCTCGACCTGGCCATGGCCGGGCCCGGCGTGGAGACTCAAGGCCGCTCTCTCGTCCCGTTGATGTTCCGTCCGGCCGAGCGCGGGGAGCCGCCAGCTTACGCCGAGTCGATGGCTCCCAACATCCAGTTCGGCTGGAGCCCTCTCCAGCTCCTCAGGACGACCCGCTACAAGTACATCGACGCACCCAAACCCGAGCTCTACGACATCGCCGCCGACCCGGGCGAGACAACGAACCTCGTCGGCGACCATTCTGACATTGCCCGGAAGATGAAAACGGACCTGGACCGGCTCATCACGGAAACGAGCCACGGCGCCCCCACGCCGCAGGCGGCTAATCTGGACAAGGAGACGATGGAGAGACTCTCCGCCCTAGGCTACGTCGGGACTCCCGTCGCGGCCCGGAAGGCCTCCGGCGCGGCGGGCCCCTTGGCCGATCCCAAGGACAAGTTCATGGTCTTCCAGAAGGTCACCGCGGCAGGCGATCTGGTCCTCAACGACAAGTACGTCGAAGCTCTAGGCCTGCTCGAATCGGCGCTGGCCGAGGAGCCGGGGATCCCCCAAGCCATGCTCGTGCTGTCGACCTGCTATAAGGAGCTGGGAAGGAGGGAAGAGGCCAAGTCCATGCTGGACATGGTTCTCAGGGACGACCCGGAGAACGTCCAGGCCCTCGTCAGCCTGGCCAACATTCTCCTCGACGAGGGCAAGGACGATGACGTCCTCGCCCTCTGCAAGCAGGCCCTGTCCGTCGACGAACGGAACACTCAGGCCCTCCAGCTCGTCGGAGAGATCTACATGGGCCGGCTCGACTTCGGCCAGGCCCTGTCCTATTTCGAAAAGGCGGTCGAGGTCCAGCCCAAGGTCGACCGGAGCCGGTTCAACCTGGCCGCCTGCCTGATCGGGCTGAGACAGTTCGACCGGGCCGAGCCGATCCTCGGCGAGGTCATCGAGGGATCGCCGAAATGGCCGCTGGCCCATTTCAACCTGGGCCTACTCTACGAGGAGCAGGGACGGCTCGAAGAGGCCCGGGCGGCTTACGCCCGGGAGGTCGAGACCTATCCCGCGGAGTTCAAGGCCCGGTTCAACCTGGGCAAGGTCCTCTTCAAGCTCGGCGATCGCGCCGGGTCCCTGGCGCAGATGCGCGAGATCGTCAGGATCACGCCCAAGCTGGCCGAAGGGCATCTGTTCCTGGCCCGGGGCTTGCTCTTCGAAGATGTCCCCCTCGAAGAGGTCAAGGCCGCCGTCGAGAAAGGCCTGGCCCTGGCCGATACGTCCGAACTGAAGGCCATGGGCTATTTCCTGCTGGCCGACGTCTACAACCGACGGGGGGAAGCGGATAAATTGAGAGAGGCCCTGCGCTTGGCCAACACCTTCAAAGCGCAAAAGGAGTGAACCATGAGATGCGTTCAGAGCCGCGTTCCAGGTCGCCTGGCCCTGCTGGCGGGCCTAGTCCTGGCCGTGGGCCTGCCCGGGACGGGCCAATATCGCGAGTATCATATTACGGGGATGGTTGTGGATACCCAGAGGAATCCCCTGGCCGGGGTCGAGATCAGCCTGAGGGAAGCAGCCACGAGCCGCAGCTTATACCTGAAGACGAAAAAGGACGGCACGTTCAAGTACGTCGGCCTGCCACACGGCGTCTACCAGGCCGTCTTCCGGAAGGAAGGCTTCGCCGAGAAAGTGGACGAGTGGAAGTTCGAGATGCCCCAGGACAAGATGCTCAAGGTCGAGATCCCGCCCGTCGTCCTGGTCTCCGCCGAGGTCATCGCCGAAGCCGAAAGGATGCGGCAGGCCGCGTCCGGGGTCAAGGCGGCGGCCGAGAAAGTACGTTCGGGAGACTATGAGGGGGCCCTGGTCTCCCTCAAACCCATCCTGGAAAAGAACCCCAGGGACTCCAACGCCCTATACATCCTCGGCCTGGCCCACCAGAAAAAGGGTCAGTGGAACGAAGCCGTGGCGGCCCTCCTCCTGGTCAACGAGATCAGCCCAGGCTTCGTCGCGGCCCATTACCAGCTGGGACTCTGCTACCAGCAGATGGGCGAGACTGACAAAGCCATGGACTCCTACGGGATGGCCATGGAACTCGACCCAGCCAACCCGGACAGCGCCTACAACTCGGGGCTGATCCTCTTCGGCAAGTCCCAGATGGTCGAGGCCCTGGCCCTGTTCGAAAAAGCGCTTGCCCTGCGCCCTGACGACCCGGCTTTCCTGGAGATGGCCGGCCGGTGTTACATCCACAAGGCCGATTTCCCGAAGGCCATCGAGCTCCTGGAGAAGGCCAAGGCCGGCTATTCCGTCGACCCGGCGAAGGCCAAGTTCCTCGACGAACTCATCGCCAAGCTCAAGGAGCAAATCAAGAAATAGCGCATTTTTTTTTGGGGGGGGGGCTTGACAGGGGGGCCCTATGAGTTATAAAAATGGGGGAAGAGTGGAGTGAGTTTGTTCATCATCCCCGGATTTCGAGCATTCCTCAAGACAGGCGAATAAGACTTTCCGGTCATTAAGGAGGATGGAAGAGACACATATCAATCACGTAACAAGGGCCGTCCCTTCCGGCCCTGGCGGGAGGGACTAGGTTTGAGGCACTATCGGGAAGAGAGGAGAGGCCAACTGATGAGAAGAAAGTACCTGGTTATAACCTTCGTCCTTGTGTTGGGGCTCGCCTTTCTCAGCGGGACCGTCGCCCGGGCCCAGTCCGTCATGGAGGGCAAGGTCACGGGGCTGGTCACCGACGACAAAGGCGAGATTCTCCCCGGAGTCAGCGTCGAGATCGCGGGGCCGTCGATCATGGGAAAACGGGCCACCGTCACCTCGGGGAAGGGGATGTTTATATTCCTGAACGTTCCTCCGGGCAAGTTCACCCTCACGGCATCGCTGGCCGGGTTCAAGACCTCGGTCCAGGAGAACATCATCTTGAGCGCGGGCAGTACCGTTGAGGTTAATCCCGCCCTTCAGGTCGGCGCCATCGAGGAGCAAGTGACGGTCCTGGCGGCCAGCCCGATCGTCGACGTCAAGACATCGACGGTCGACTCCAGGCTGGGTAAAGAGCTGCTGGCCAAGCTGCCGACGAGCCGGGACGCGTTCTACGACCTGGCCCTGACGACGCCGGGCATGTTCGACGTCGGGAGCTCCGGCAGCTGGCTGCCGAGCCCCACGGCCTACGGCGGCTCGAGCATGGAGAACGTCTTCCTCGTCAACGGCGTCAACACGACCAATCCCCGCGGCGCGGCCTTCGGGTCGCTGGTCAAAGTCAATTATAATGCCGTCGAGGAAGTCCGCGTCGTCGCCCTGGGCTCCAAGGCTGAATACGGCAGCTTCTCCGGGGCGGCCATCGACGTCCTGACCAAGTCCGGCAGCAACGCCTTTCACGGCAACCTCGCTTACTATACTGAGCTCCGCGGCGATACCTTCTTCAAGCCCAACTATCCGATCACCAATGTCGGGGATCCCAACGTCCCTCTGGCCGCACCGGACAACTGGCTCTTCTACCTGGCCGGTGACAAGCTCGCCGGCCAAACGTTGAAGAACTGGGAAGGCAACTTCACCGTCGGCGGACCGATCATCAAGGACAAGATCTGGTTCTACGGCGCCTTAGACTATCTCCGGTCCGCATCCATGCCGGTCAACTGGAACCTGGAAAACACCTACCTCGGCCGCTACGCCGACCTCAAGATCTCAGCCGAACCCTTCGCGAAATCACGGGCCTGGATCTCCTACCACTACGAATCGAACAAGGGCGACGGTTGGAGCTGGGGCACCCAGCCGGGCTGGGACACCAGCATGACCTATGGCGTCGGGAGCAAGAACAACACCTTGTCGGCCCAGTGGCAGTGGCTGCCCTCGAGCTCGACCATCTTCACGGCCAAGTACCTGGGCTTCTGGACGGACGACCGGCCCTTCGTCCCGGACGACCGTCCCGCCAATGTCGGCTTCATCAACTGGTGGAAGTGGGGGCCTTCGTACGGCGTTGAGGGCGCCTTCCCCTACGTCGAGGCCCAGAAATCCACCCGCCAGACGTTCCAGGCCGACGTGTCGACGTACGTCGAGGACTTCCTCGGCGAACACGACATCAAGTTCGGCGTCCAGTACACCAAAGGCCGCGGCAACTGGATGGGCGGCTACTTCCAGAATTATGCCAACTTCACCTATCCGCTCGGCGGCTGGTGGGGCTACTACTCCGGCCTCGGGTACGCCATCTGGGCCCTCCAAACCCAGACCTGGTACAACTACGGCGGCTTCGGTTTCGATGACGGCCTGCTCTTCTACAACAGGCAGGAACATCTCAATCCCTTCCTGACCGTGCGCACGGCCGACTCGCTGGGCCTGTTCGTCGACGACCAGTGGTCGCCGACGAAGCGCCTGACCTTCAACCTCGGATTCCGCTTCGACCGGATGACGACCAAGTACGGCGAGGGAAAGGTCTTTGAATACCTGACGCAGCCGAGCGACATCAATGATCCTAACCTGGGCGTCTTACGGACCCGCGCGGGCACGGACAACATCTTCGACTTCAAGACCCTCTCTCCCCGCCTGGGCGTCACCTATCAGCTGACCGGCGACGGCAAGACGGTCCTCCGGGCCAACTATGGCCGCTACTACATGCCCCTGGCCGTCGAGTTCCTGCGCCGGTTCGGCCCCGACATGCCCTTCGTCGACAGGCACTATCAGGTCTACGGCGTGCCCTGGGCGCAGGTCGACCTGGACGGCAACGGCTACGTCGACTCGACCGGTGTCAGCGGCGTGAACGAGCTCCGGGAGGCCGTGCGCCTTCTGGCCCCCATGCTTAACTCGACCGCCAATGGCATGCTCTACGAGAGGATCACGAGCGACGACTACTCCTGGACGCTCAACGTCGCCGACAACGTCAAGGACACCTTCACCGACCAGTTCTCGCTCAACATCGAACGGGAGCTCATCAAGGACTTCTCCCTCAGCGCCACCTATATCTACAAGCATTCCGCCAATCTCTTCGTCAACGTGCCCATCAACACGCAGACCAACGAGGAGTGGGAGTACGAGCGCATCACCTACGATCCCAATTACGGAAGTCCCGTCGACCTCTACAGCATCGTCCTCAGGGACTACAACGGGGACGGGGTCGCGAACAGCTCCGACATCGGCTACCTCGGTGAGATCAACGACTTCCGCGTTGAGAACATGCAGAGCTACAACTACACCGCGAGCGGAGAGTTGATCAAGCCGCAGAGGACCTACCAGGCCTTCCAGCTCGTCCTCAACAAGCGCTACTCCAGCAGGTGGCAAGGGCTCGCTTCGATGGTCTACTCCTGGTCGAACGGCACGGCCCAGCGCTCGCAGAGGCAGAACGACAACATGATGGGCCCGATGATCACCGACGACACCTGGATGGGCAGCGTGAACTACACCATTAACAACATGGACGGCCCGCTGCCGTTCGTGCCCAAGTGGGAGGTCAAGGCCTCGGGCTCGTACACCGTCCCGGTCGTCGACATGGACCTGGGCCTGAGGTTCCGCTTCCACACGGGCCGGCCGCTCTGGAGGCTCGAATCGTACCCCTCCCGCACCCAGTGGGGCGGACCGGCAAACGGGATCATCGCGACCGGAGGGGGCCGCATCGTCTCCAGCGTCGACCCGATCTACCTGCCGGCCCTGGCCCTCTTCGACTTACGGGCCGAAAAGGCGATCAGGATCAAGAGCTACGGCTCGATCCATGTCGTCCTCGACGTCTTCAACATCTTCAACAGCGCCAACGTCACCAACGCCGAGTACTCAGGGCTTTGGGGCCGGATCACGGGCATCAGCGACGCCCGTCGGTTCCGCCTCAGCTTCATGTACCAGTTCTAAGCAGTTGCTCGAGTTCAAGAGCCCGGGGGCTTCTCCCCGGGCTCTTTTTTTTCGCTCAGGCGACGGGAACCGACCTGCGCCGAGTTGAAGTCCCGGGCGAAAAGGGCTAAAGTAAACTCCCATGAGGCCGTCGATGAAAAGAATCCCCGGACTTGTCGTTCTCCTGGCCCTTCTGGCCCCCCTGGCCGCCGCCCAGCCCAAGGTCGTCCTGCTCGAGCGCTACAAGAAATGGCTCGACGAGGAGGTCGTCTATATCATCGCGCGGCGCGAGCGGGAAGTCTTCCTCCAGCTCCAGACCGACAGGGAGCGGGACATCTTCGTCGAGGCCTTCTGGAAGCACCGCGACCCCGTGTCCAGCACGCCGCGGAACGAGTTCGAGGAGGAGCACTACCGCCGCCTGGACTACGCCAACAAGTTCTACGGCCGCTCGATCCCCCTGCCCGGCTGGAGGACGGATCGCGGCCGCATCTACATCCTTCTCGGCCCGCCCCGGAACATCGAGCAGTACTCCAACGTCAACGGCGTCTTCCCGACCGAGATCTGGTTCTACCTCGGCGACCCTGCCCTCGGCCTGCCTACGGCCTTCAACGTCATCTTCTTCAAGAAGGAGGGCGGGGGCGACTACATCCTCTATTCGCCGACCGAGCACGGACCGCGCAGCCTCGTTGCCGACGCCATGGGCGGCTACCGCGACGTCAGCCGCATCTCCGGCTCCACCAGCGACGACATGGCCGCCTACAAGGCCCTCCAGGAGCTCGAGCCGAACCTGGCCCGCCAGACCCTGAGCCTGATTCCGGGGGAGGCCGTCCAGCCGGGCTACGAGTCCCTGGCTTCCAACCGTTTGATAGCCTCGATCTTTGCCTCGCCCCAGAAGAAAGTGGAGGTCGACTACGCCGATGCCATCCTGAAGTACAAGGATTTCGTCGAGGTGGAATACACAGCCAATTATGTCTCGAGCGAGGTTCTCCTCCAGGTCATCCAGGACGCCTCCGGAGCCTACCTCGTCCATTACACGATCGAGCCGGCCAAGGTCACGGCGGAAGCGGCCACGGGCGGGAAGTACGATGTCCGCTTCCAGCTGACGGGACGCGTGTCCGACACGGCCGGGCAGACCGTCCACCAGTTCGACAAGGATTTTTCCTTCAGCCTGACGGCTGCCGAGCTTGAGGACGTCCGGGCCAAGTCCATTTCCATCCAGGACGCTTTTCCCCTGGTCCCCGGAAGCTACACCTTCGACGTTCTCCTGAAGAACACGCTCTCCAAGGAGTTCACCGGCGCCGGCCGGACGGTCGTCGTCCCCGCGCCGTCCGGCCCGCCCGGCCTGGGCCCTCTCCTGCTGGCCTACGGCACCGAGAAAAGGCCGTCGGACGCGCGGGAGAGAGTGCCTTTCAAGGTCGGCGATGCGCAAATCCTCTGCCAGACGCGGAAGGCGTTCGGCGCCAAGGACTCGCTCGTCCTTTTCTACCAGCCCCACGGGATCACGGAGGACCTCCGGAGCTCCGGGACGCTCCGTACGGTGTTCTACCGGGAGGACAGGGAGCTTCTGACGCGGACGAGCCGGCTGGCCGAGGTTTCCTCCTCCGGGGTCCTCGACGTTCAGCCGCTCAAGGATTTCCCGCCCGGCTACTACCAAGTCCGGGTGTCCCTCCTCGACGGGCAGGGGAGGGAAGCGGCCGGGGCGAAGGAGAATTTCGAGGTCTCTCCCGCCGCGGCGGTCCCGAGGCCCCTCGTCATTTCCAAGGTCGTCCCGTCCGCAAAAAAAGAAGACGACCTGTTCACGACAGGCGTTCAGCTCATGAACAAGGGGGACCTCGAGGCGGCCAGGGCCCGTCTCGCGGAAGCCTACGGACTGAATCCCCAACGGGCCGAATTGGCCGTGGCCTACAGCCAGGTCCTCTTCCGCTCGAACGATTTCCGGCGGGCGAAAGAGGTCCTGCTCCCCTTCGCCGGAGAGAACGAGCCGTCGGCCGAGATCCCGGCCCTTCTCGGCCAGGCCTGCCATGCTCTCGGGGAATTTCAAGAAGCCGTGACCCATTATGCTGCTTATTTATCCAGATTCGGAGCGAACATCGATATCTTGAACTACCTCGGAACGTGTTACTACCAGCTCGGGAACAGGGAAGAGGCCGTCAAGGCCTGGACGAAATCCCTGGAGCTCAGCCCGAACCAGGAGAAGATCCGGGCCCTCCTCGAATCGCTCAAGAAAAAATAGGCTATCTTCCGGCCCGCCGGGCCCGGATCATTTTTCCGCTTCCTTGACGTTCCAGCCCCTGACCTTGACGACGGGCAGTTCACCGGCGAGGTCGTCGGTCGCGAACAGGCCCGAGATCTTGCGCGTCTCCTTCGGCAGGAGCGTGATGTAGTTGTCGTCGAGGAAAATCGGCAGGACCGTTTCGCCCGTGGCGTCGCGGACGACGCGGACCTCGACCATGAGGGCGAGGTCGGGAGAGGGGTTCTCGAGCTCCACGGCGACCTTGGTCGACGGGCCGTCCTTGGAGAAATTACTTTTGACCCTGAGGGTCACCGGCTTCAGGCCGTTGAGGGCGGTGAGGTCGGCGAAGTCCTTGATCGGCGTCACGTACCAGATCGAGTTCTCCTCGTCGAGCGTTTCGGGCTTGGTCGAGAGACAGTAGAAATTCGCGTCGACGAGCTGGCCTTTCTCCTTGAAGATCCGCAGGTCGAGGAAGTAGGTCGTTGTCAGACCGCCGGGCAGGCGGAGGGCGTCGATCGTCTTGACTTCGTCGGCGAGGAGCCCGAAGTCGGCCGTCTTGGCGATGACCTCCTTGAGGTCGAAGTCGAGGACCCGGATCGTGGCCTTGAGCTTCGGCGAGGGTGTGGAGGTGCTGTTGACGGCGACGATGTCCTGCGTCCCGTAGTGGTAGAGGATGTGGACGGGCTCGCCGGCCTTGCGGGCGCCGTAGAAGGCGCCGTTCGGCTGGAGGTAATAATCGTAGAGCTGCCACCAGAGCTTCGGCCAGGCGGAGTTGTACATCCACTGGATGACGCCCGTCGCCTTGTGCTTGTTGGCGACGAAGGCCTCGAACATGGCCCGCATGGCCTCGTAGTTCAGGAACTGGGCCTTGGCCACGTAGTCGTCCAAGTTCTTAGCCGGGCCCAGGCGACGGGCCATGGCCTCGTTATAGCGGTCGAGCGTCTTGAACATGCCCCGACAGCAGTGGAAATTCCAGAGGTCGTTGATGGGCCAAAGCTTGTCCTCGGGGAACATTTTCTTGAGGCTCTCGATGGGCGGGACCTGGGGGCCGGGGCCCGTCTCGGTGTTGAAGCCGTAGGCGCCGCCGTTTTTCGTGTCGACGTACCAGTAGACCGGCGGGACGTAATCGTAGGGGCCGAGCATCTTGACCCCCGATGGCCCGGTGACCTCGCTCGTCTTGCCCTTGGTCGAGACGAGGGTCGGCCGGGTCGGGTCGACCTCCTTCTGGATCTCGATGTAGCGCCGCTCCAAGTCGGGGTGGGGGACCATATCGCTCGCCTGGGCCCAGACGAAAATCGAGGGATGGTTGCGGAGCCAGAGGAGCTGGTCCTTCCAGGATTCGGCGACGAGGGCGATGTCCTCCGGCGAAGTGATGCCGCCGTAGGGTTCGTCGGCCGGCTTGCCCAGGTAGTTCTCCCACTCCCAGTGGCAACTCCAGCCGACCATGAGGAGGATACCGTTCCGGTCGCAGAGGTCATAGAGGGCTTCGCTCGTCCCCCAGAACCCTTCGAGCCGGAGGGCGTTGAGGTTCATATGGCGGGCGTAGAGGACCTCGGCGGCGAGCTTCTTCGGCCGGACGTCGAGGAGCAGGTCGTCGGTCCAGCCGCCGCCGCGGATGAGGATCTTCTTGCCGTTGAGCTTGAAGCCCCGGTGGCCCTGCTCGGTGAGATAGTCGACGACCTCGCGGATCCCGAATCGAACGACCCGCAGGTCGGAAAACGGGCCGCGGGGGGAGCCGGGCGCCCCGGGCATCCCGGGCTTGGCCTTGACCTTGGTTCCGGCCGATTCCTCGGCGGGCGGCTTCGGCGCCGCTTTCTCGGCCGTCTTGTCCCGCTTCTGAACGTAGATCAGGGTCAGCTGGTAGAGTTCCTGCTTGCCGAGGTCGTGCGTCCACCAGACCCGGGGGTCCTTAATGACGAGTGCGGGGGCGCTCTCCGGCGTGAACTCGACTTTTCTCGTCTCCCCCGGCTCGAGGGCCACGTCCTGGGAGAAGCGCAGGGACTCGATGCGTCCTTCGAGCGTGCCCGCGACTTTCTTGTCGGAATGGTTCCGGAGCTCGGCCGAGACCGTCAGCCGGGCCTCCTTGAACGCCGCGAGGTCGAGCTTGGTGACGACGAACGGGTTTTCGATGGAGACGTCCCCCGTGGCCCTGACGCGGACGTCCCGGAAGAGGCCCATGTTGTTGTCGGGAGGAGCGGGGTTCCAATCGACGAAGCCGATCGTGGGCTCGCCCTTCTTCGGCGGGATGACCTCGACGGCCAGGACATTTTTCTCCGTTGTCTTGACGTCCGCGGTCACATCGATCGAAAAGCGCCGGAAGGCGCCGAACGTCGTCGAGGCGTCGGCGATCCTCTTGCCGTTGAGCCAGATGTTGGCCCGGTAGTTGATGCCGTCGAACTCGAGCCGCGTATGCGTCAGGCCGGGGCCCGTCGGCACGGTGAATTCCTTGCGGTACCACCAGGATGCCTCGAAAAGCGCCGTGGGAACGGACTTGAGGTTTTCGCCGACGAAGATGTCCGTATAGACGTTGTTCTGAACGAGCGTCCCCAGGACGGTCGAGGGGACGATGGCCGGGTACCAGGATTCGATCTTGAAGCCCGGCTTGGAGATCTGCTCGCCGGCCCCTTTGACCTTTTCGGAGGACTGGAGGTACCAGAGGTCGTTGAGGCTGGCGACGCGTTCGAAGGGCCCGCGCATCATGGTCTTGGGCTCGGGCCGGTCCTGCCTGGAATACGTGCCCTGGCCCAAGCCGGCGGGCGGTATTCCGGCGAGCGCGGCCAGAATGACGAGGGCCGCGACGCTCCGGAGGAAGGTTCTTAACGACGGAGAATGGTCGGTGGTCATGACGCCTCCCGTATCAAGGATGCATCCATTATATCGGAAGGATCGCGGATGGCCAAACGGTCGCGGAACGCCGCCCGATTTTGGCAGCGATAGGGGGCCATGCATCTCCCCCGGCCCCCCCAGGAACCAGTCCCGGCGGTCGGCCAGGGAATCTTCCACTCCCTGCCGCCCCTCCGCTACGGGGGCTATGCATGGCCCCCATCACTGCCCGGGCGGCGCGTCCCGTCGGCTGCCATTCCTCGTTGCGATGACCGGGGCCGAGGGGGATAGTCGGAGGGAGCATAAAGCGGGGATTTAGCCTTTCCGGGACGGATACGCGGACTCCTCCCATCGGATCCGGCCCGGGAAGGCGTAAAGAATCACCGCAGCGGACGGAGACAATCCCCGAGGCCCTATAGGGGCATCGCCCCGACGCCGGAAACAGAGGTCACCGCTTGATGTGCAGGGTCAGGATGCCGAAGCCGGGGACTTCGATGGGGCCGGTGACGCGGATGCCTTCCGCTTCGCCGAGGTCGCTCAGAAAGACACGGCCCCGGTCGAAGGCCAGGCCCGAGAGCCGCAGCGCTTCGGCGCGGTCCGAAGCGTTCAGGAGCCGAAGGATCCAGGCCTTGCCGTCCGCGGACGGCTTGAGGGACGTCGCAACGAACGATCCCGGCAGGACAGAAAGGGGGAAGCGCGGCACGGCCGAGGATGCGTCGGCGCGCATCGGGACGAGGGGCGTTGTCGCCTCCGTCCCGAGCTTTTTGGCCGTGGCCGTGTCGGATCCCCGGTGCGGTTCGACGGCGTAGCGCAGGGTCACCGGGCCCTCCTGGTCGGCCTTGTAGTTCGTATGCCAGTAGTTGTTCATGACGTAAGAGAAAAGAAGGGTCGATGGGGCGAGGCTCTTAAGCCAGGACCGTCTTTCGCCGTCGCCCGGCGTTTCGTCCGTGATCGCGCCGACCTCGACGAGCGGGGCGTTGAGGGGCGTCCAGGTCACGCCGAAGTCGTCGTTGGAAATGTCGACGCTGTCGCGGGCGCAGAAGAAATCCCGGCAGGCCCCCGCGATCTGGTCGGCCTCCGGCCGGACCGACCCCGAACCGACGTCGACCCGGACGGTGCCGCCCGCGACAGCGAAAGGGAAGGCGATGTGGACGCCCTCTTTCTCTCGGACCTTCTCCTTGTCGAGCGTCAGGATGACCTCGAAGCGGGAGAGTCCGGCGATGACCCGGAATTCGCGGACGAGCCCCCTTGCCCCGGGGGCGTCGGATTCGACGATAAGCGAGGCGATGAGCGGCCCCTTTTCTCCCGGTCTGACCTTGACGGTGGAGACGGTCCTGGCCGTCCTCGGGTCGGCCCCCGCGACATAGAGATAATGGCCGAGGCCGGGCGCGAGGTTCCGGTCGACGAACTCGCGGGCCGGGGTATCGGCCCAGCGAAAGCTGGTGACCGCGCCCGTCTCCGGGCCGACCACGGCGGATATCTTCCCGTTTGCCACCTCGTATCCCTCGGCCTTGGCGGCGCCCAAGGCCGGAGCCCTGCCCTCAGAGACAAAATACCGCTTGGCGCCGAAGCCCGGGACCGCCGAAGCGAGAAAAGCGAGCTCGCCCGTTCGGAGCCGCTGAGATGGGACCGCCGTGCCCGCGGCGTCCTTGACGAGGTCTCCGGCCTTGCTCAGCCCGGACGATAAAATGACGAGGTCCGTCCTGTCCCACGAACACGTGTTGACGACATCGATCGGCTGCGGGCCAGCCTCCGGGGCGGCCGTTCGGGCGTTTTTCGACGCCTCCTCGAGCAATTCTCTCGACATCCGTTCGGCTTCGGTCGCGAACGCTTTCTTGTAATCCCACTGGGCCCGGGCGTTCGCTCCGTCGGGATTCGAAACGCTGTCCGCCGCGCCCCAGGTGTGTTCGCTGAAAAGGACGACGTTCCGCCAGGCTTCGTAGGACTTTTCCACCGGGAAACCGTCCTTCCCTAGAATGGACCACATCGCTTCCGCCTGGATGAGGCGCCCGGCGCTCGCCCTGTTCGCGGCGGTTTCCGCCGCCGTCGACGCCGCCCCGTCCTCCCAATACCCGGTGAAGTCGCCGCGGACGAGGGGGATCGACGCGCCGTGGCGGCGTTCGAACTCCCGGAACATCCCGGAGGCGGTGGCGATGACGATCCGGGGCGAGGCGTATTCCTCGTTCCACTTCCGGACGTAATCGGCCAGACCGGGGTCGGGCGGGCCGTTGTCGCCGCCGATCGTGTAGCGGACCTGGACCATGGAATAGGGGTAGCCCTTTCCGGCGAGCTCGTTCATGTATTCGAAGATCCGATAGCGCGGGGCCTTCGGGAGCGAGCCCATATTGAGGCCGTGGAACCAGGAATAGCCGCGCCCGGCCATCCAGAAGAGGATCTTTTCCCGGCCCGACGGCGAAAGCCAGTAGAACGGTTTATCGCCCCAGGCCTTGAGGGCCCAGCCGATCCTGTCCCCGCCGTCGGGAAGACTGGGCATGTAATTCGGCCCGCTCGAGAGGTATTTCACTCCGGCCAGGGCGAGGGCCGGAACGAGAGACCAGGATTGGCTGGGGATGTCGGTAACCATAGCCGAATCCACGGCGGTCCCGGTGAGGGCGCCCAGCCGCCGGGTGAAATCGGTCAGGTGGATGAGCTCCTCGGGGTGGCAGAGCCCGGTCAGGACGCCGGCCAGGGTCGCCTGGAGGCCGATCGAGCCGTTCCGGAAAGCCGCAAGGAAGGCTGCTTTGTCGTCCTCGCCGGCCTGGTTGAAATACGTTTCGACGGCCCAGGCCTGCTCGATATTCCACTTGAAGCGCGCGCCCTCGGGGTACGCGGCCGTCTTTTCGGCCAGGGCGATAGCTTCACGGTTGTGCCGCCATTGGTTTTTCTCGACGACGGCTTGGAGGTCCGAATAGCCGATGTCGACATGGGAGTGGGGGAGGAGCCAGATCTCGCGCGGCACGACCGGCTTAAGGAGGAGGCTTCCCCGCAGGACGGCCCCGTCCTCCATGGCGACTTCGATCGGGACTTCGCGCTCCTTATCGACCGCGGGCACCAGGAATTCCAAGGCGTTGTAGCCCAGCTTAAGGTCGAGACTGGCGGTCCTCACTCCGGGGCAGGAGACGACGGCCTTGGACGGCGGGGCGAGGTGGCTCATTTCGATGCGGACGACCTGGAAGAGGCGCCCGTCCTTGCGGACGAGGGCTTGTTCGCTCTGGGCCCAAACGTCGCGGCGCAGGTCGTCGCGGAAGGCCATGAACCAGTCGTTGCTGCCGCCCTTTTCGCTGGTGACCTTGATCCGCAGGGGACGGCCCGGGCCGAGGAGGGCCGGAGGCACTTCGAGCCACATCAAACCGAAGTGCTCGCCGAACGGGTCGACCATGAGCGTCTTGAAGGAAAGCGAAACGCCGCTTGCTCCGGTCTCCCTCCATTCTTCCCGCTTCGAGTCGGCCAACGTCCTGAAGCTCAGGGCGGGCTTGCCGGCGACGGCCAGATCGAAGCGGTGGGCGCCCTTGCCCGTGGCCAGGCCGGCCAGCCAAACGAAGGTGGCCGGGCGCCCGGCCCATCCGGGCGGGACCGGCTCGGTCTCCCATTCGGCCGACATCGTCCCGTCGGTGGCCCGGACGAGGAGCGCGGACGAAATGTCCGGGTAGGGCGAGTGGTAGGACATCGTCACGCCGGCGATGGTCGTCCGATAGCCCCGGAGCCATTCCGGCCCGGGGGGCGCGGCGGCGGCGGCGGCGACGACGAGCGCCAAAAGGACTCGCGGCCCGCTGGGCGTCATGACCCGGCTTCTTTCATCGCGCGGGCCGCTTTCATCTTGAAGACCCAGGCGTCGCGGCAGGGCGGATTTTCGAGGGCGCCCCGGGGGAGCGTCAAAAGGGCGCCCTTGCCGACTTTTTCCCAGCGGACGCCTTCCCGGACGCCGAGCATGCGGACATCGCTCCCTTTTTCGGGGACGACCGAGGTGAGCATGAGTTTCGGGGGCGGAGCGGTTTCGCCCTCATCGGCCAGGTAAATGGCGTAGACCGTCCCGTCCGGAAGGGAGGTGAAGCAGGTCTTGGCTTCCTTGAACGGGGCGACCGGCCGGGTCCCGTAAATGGCCTCGCCGTTGACCTTCATCCATTCGCCGATCGCGCGGAGCCGGTCGAGGGCTTCGGGGGCGAACTCCCCTTCGGGGCTGGGGCCGATATTGAGCAGGAAATTCCCGCCCTTGGAGACGATGTCGACGAGGAGCTGGACGAGCCGGTGCGTCGTCTTGTAGCTGTCGTCGGGATTGTACGACCACGAGCCGCCCATCGTCATGCATGTTTCCCAGGCGTAGGGAAGCGGCTTCTCCGGGATCTCCTGCTCGGGGGTGCGGTAATTCTCGTAGCGGCCCGTGACCGTCCGGTCGACGACGAGGAGGCCGGGCTGGTGGCGGCGGGCCATGCCGGCGATCCGGGGCATGTCGATGTCCATGTTCTTCGAGTTCTTGACGAAGTGACCTGGAGCGATCTCGACCATCGGCGCGGGCCGGACCCAGCCGCCGTCGAGCCAGAGGATGTCGAGCGGCCCGTAGCCCGAGACGATCTCCTCGATCTGGCGGTAGGTGAAGTCGCGGAAGCGCTGCCAACGCTCGGGATAGCGATCGATGCTGTAGTTGACGTTCCGGTCGGGAGTGGCCCAATAGGGCGCCCAGAAGTCGGGGTGGTGCCAGTCGGGCTTGGAGAAGTAGGCTCCCGTGCCGAAACCCTCTTTCCGGAAGGCGGCGAAGACGGCCTTGGCGATGTCGGCTTTCGGGTCGGCGTGGAACGGGACTTCGGGCGAGGTCACGCGGTAGTCCGTCTGTTTCGTGTCGAACATCGAAAAGCCGTCATGGTGCTTGGTCGTGAAGACAACGTAGCGCATCCCGGCGGACTTGGCCGCGGCCGCCCACTTGGCCGGGTCGAACTTCGCCGGGTCGAAGGTCCGGGGCAGGGCTTCGTAGGCTTTCTTGTACTCGACGTAGTTGTCCATCGTGCGTCGGCACCAGGGCTCGTCCTCGGAGCAGAGGGTCCAGGACTCGACGACGCCCCACTGGCTGTAGGGGCCCCAGTGCATCATCAACCCGAACTTCCAATCCTGCCAGCGCTCGAGCTTTTGGAGGACCAGCGGGTCGGTCTCGCGGTCATCGGCCGAGACGCTCCGGGAGGCCGGCAAACCCGCGGACAAGAGAAGGAATCCCGCCAATAGCGAAGAAAGAACGAGAATAAGTTTACGGTTCATACCGTCCTCCTCCTACTTCTTCTTCGGGTTCTTGGCCGGCTTCATCTGGTGGTCCAGGATGATGTTGGCCATGAGGTTGACGCCGATGGGGATGCTGGCCTCGTCGGCGACGAAGGTCGGGGAGTGGACCGCGGTCGAGTCCCTGTCCGGCGGGACGACGCCCAGGTTGAACATCACGGCCGGGGCGACCGTGCCGAAGTAGCTGAAATCCTCGCCGCCCATCTCGGGCTTTTGCTCGACGAGGGCCGCTTTCCCGCCGAGGACACGCTCGGCCGTTGAGAGAGCCTCGACGACGAGGGCCGGGTCGTTATAGACCGAAGCCGTGCCGAATTGATAGTTGAGGTCGAAGGTCGCCCCGGCGGCCTCGCAGATGTTCGAAACCAGGCGG
Organism: uncultured Eubacteriales bacterium; assembly: GCA_964525875.1. GTDB lineage: Bacteria > Acidobacteriota > Aminicenantia > Aminicenantales > Saccharicenantaceae > RBG-16-66-30. Next base: position 14,278 of record CAZGJS010000012.1, on the reverse strand, counting down.
GTGATCTTATCTTGGAGGACCTTGCGCTGGGCCTCGCCGTAGTTACGCACCGTGGCTTCGAGCTTGGCCGAGCGGGGGATGATGTTCGGGGCGCTTCCGGCGTGGAATGAGCCGACGGTGATGACCGTGTTGTCGTGGACGCCGATTTCCCGGGAGACCATGACCTGGAGGGCGATGACGATCTGGGCGCCGACGACGATCGGATCGACGCAGAGGTTGGGATTCGCGCCGTGGCATCCGTCGGACTTGATTTCGAGGGTGAAGCCGTCGACATTGGCCGTCATGAAGCCCGACGTATAGCCGATCTTTCCGGCCTTGAGGGTGTCGTCGACATGGTAGGCGAAGACGGCCCCGGGCACGATGTCCTTGAACAGGCCGTCCGCGATCATCAGTCTCGCCCCGTCACAGCACTCCTCGGCGGGCTGGGCGATGAAGAGGACCGTGCCCGGAAGGTCGGCTTTCATGGCCGAGAGGACTGCGGCGGTACCAAGGAGGAGCGCTGTGTGGATGTCGTGGCCGCAGGCGTGCATGAGACCGACCTCACGGCCATCGAGGATCGTTTTGTCCTTGGAGGCGAAGGGCAGGTCCGTTTCCTCGGTGATGGGCAGGGCGTCCATGTCGCCCCGCATTGCCACGACGGGGCCGGGCTTTCCTCCCTTGAGAATACCGAGGACTCCGGACTCGGCGAAGCCCGTCCGGACCTCGAGGCCAAGCTTGCGGAAGTATTCGGCGACGATCGCCGAGGTCCTCGGCAGCTGGAGGCCGAGCTCCGGATGACAATGGATATCCCGGCGGATGGCGATGAGCTCGGGCGTAAACTTGTCGGTCAGGGCCTGGATCTTCTTTTCGAGCGGCGTCGCGGGATGAAGCGCCGTGGGTAGGGCGGCCGCGGCGACCAAGACAATGAGGACACAAACCGGGATGGCGATGGGCTGGCTTTTCATGGGCTCCTCCTCATGGATCGCGGGAGCCTATGTTAGCCGAAACGCGTTCCCCCTTCAAACGGTGAATGCAGAGCCCTGGCCTTCATGGATAGGAAGACGGGCCTGGAGACGGGGACATGCCCCAATTTCTCCGAAATTGGGACGTGTCCCCGATAGAACCCCAGCCCTTATGGGTTGGGGGGACATCGAGGAGGAGGTAAGGTGGCAAGGAGGGCCTGGAGAGGGATCCTCAAACCGGCCCCATTCTTTCGCAATAGCCTTGGATAAAAGGCCCTCCTTGCGATGTCCCGATCTTCGCAGGCTGCGCTGAGACCGTCAATCCCCGCTCCCGGCTAACCGGGAGGTGATTTTCCCCCCGCGTCGAGAGGGGGTCAAACCTACCTTTTGCTGCAAAAGGTAGGTTTGACCCCCTCTTGGAAAATAAGTATGATGAGGCAAACGTCGGAGGGAGGCCCGCATGAACGTCAAGAAATTCATCGAAACGCAAATCGAAGAGATCAAGAAAACGATCGGCGAAGGCAAAGCCATCTCGGCCCTGTCCGGCGGCGTCGACAGCTCCGCCTGCACCGTCCTGGCCCACCGCGCCCTTGGGCCCCAGCTCAAGTCGGTCTTCATCGACCACGGGCTGATGCGCGCCGGAGAGCCCCAGGAGATCGTCAAGATCTTCGCCGGCCTGGGCATCGCCGTCGACATCGCCGACAAGAAGAAGGAATACTTCGTCGCCCTCAAGGGCAAGTCCGACCCCGAGGAGAAGCGCAAGGCCTTCCGCTACGCCTTCTACAGCTCCTTCGGCAAGGAGGTCCTCAAGAGCAAGGCCCGCTACCTCATCCAGGGCACGATCGCGGCCGACATCATCGAAACGCAGAAAGGCGTCAAGACCCAGCACAATATCCTCGAGCAGATCGGCATCGATCCCGAGAAGGGTTTCGGCTTCAAGGTCGTCGAGCCCATCAAGGAGCTTTTCAAGCACGAGGTCCGTCTCGTGGCCAAGGAGCTCGGCCTGCCCGAGTCGATCTACAACCGCATGCCCTTCCCCGGCCCGGCGCTGGCCACCCGCATCATCGGCGAGGTAACGCCCGAGCGCGTCGACCTCGTCCGCGCGGCCACGGTCATCGTCGAACAGGAAGTCGCGGCACACAAGCCCTTCCAGGCCTTCGCCGTCCTGCTCGAGGACAAGGGAACGGGCATCGTCGCGGGCAAGCGAGCCTTCGGTCACATCGTCATCGTCCGTTCCGTCGAGAGCAGGGACGCCATGACCGCGGAGCCCTCGCCCCTGCCCTGGGATACCTTGATGAAGATCTCGAAGAGGATCACGGCCGAGCTGCCCCAGGTCACCCGCGTCGCCTACGAGCTGACGCCCAAGCCGCCGGCCACTATCGAATACATCTGATCAGTCCACATCTCACGGAGGGAGCCATGCCCTACACGGGGAAGAAAAAGCCCGGAGCGCCCACCCTCGGCGTCTTCGTCCCCTGCGACCCGCGCATCGACGAGGAATCGAGGACCCGGGCCTTCAATATCGGCCAAATGACGGCCGCCCTGCTGGCCAAGCGCCTGCGTCTGCCCGACGGCAGCGCGCCCAACATCTTCACCTGCTCGCGGCTCGTCGACAGCGAGCGCGCGGCCGACGCCGGGGCCCAGGAGATGAAGGAAGCGGGCGTCGGCGGCATCATCATCGTCCCCGACACCTGGTTCTTCCCGGGCAAGACGGCCATGGCCCTGACCGCGCACTTCGCCGCGAGCCTGCCCCTGGCCTGCGTCGGCGGGAACAACGCCCCCAAGCCCGGCGTCGTCGGCATCGACGCCCTTGTCGGCGCCTATGCCCAGACGGGCCGCCTCTGCCCCATGGTCATAGGGACGATGCCCGAAACCGGCCTCAACCCGGAGTTCGACGCCAAGACCCGGGAAGAGGTCGTCGACTTAGCCTACGCCATGCTGACCCGCGTCGCCCTCCAGGGCAAGCGCTTCCTCGCCGTCGACACCGACTCCATGCAGATGGAGACCGCCCTCAACCATGTCCACGCCGCCCGGCGTTTCTTCGGCCTCGAGAGCGCGCGCGAGTCCATGAAGCTCTTCGCCGACATGCTCCACAAGAAAGGCGGCTACGATGCCGCCGAGCTCAAGGCCCTCCGCGAATGGGTCGTCAACGTCAAGTTCAAGGGCCGCATCTTCACCAACTCCGAGGACATCAAGAAGTTCGGCCGGACGGTCCTGACCGGCAAGGACGTCAAGGCGCCGGCCCTTTCCGCGGCCGACAAGGCGAAACTCGACGAGGGCCTGGCCCTCTACCTCATCATCCGGGACTACATGCGCGACGTCAACGCCGTCGGCGGCGGCTGGACGAGCCAGCTCGCCTGGGGCTCGGACCGGCGCGGCATCCCGCTCTCGACCGCCGACATCGCCGAATCGCTCTTCAACTCGACCGAGGACCACACCGGGAAAAAGACGGTCGTGCCCTTCGCTACCGAGAACGACATCCAGGCCCTGCTGACCATGATCGCCTACTGCTATCTCTCCGGCGGCAAGCCTACTCTTTTCATGGACTTCCGCAAGGTTTACGAGCCCTGGGAGATCGAGACCAACGCCAAGGCCCTCGGCCTCGACCTCAAGAAGTTCAAGAACGAACCCTGGATGGAGCGCGGCTTCATCGACGGCGACAACTCCGGCTCCGGCTCGCTCGACTACGGCGAGAAGTGGTTCCTGTTCAAAGCCGTCGAATACTATTTCCCCGGCCTGGGCTTTTCGGTGAGCTACCTCTCGCCCAAGGGCATCAAGGGTGTCGCCGGGCGTATCGCCTTCTCGGACCTCGGCGGCATGTTCACCATGGTCCAGGACGAGGCCCAGAGCATCGAGCTGCCCGCGCCGCTGGCCGAGAGGGTCTGCCACGCCTCCGACTACACCTGGCCGCACACATTCCTGACCTTCGATCACGTCCCGGCGAGCCAGGCCAAGATGGGCATGCCGGCCAACCACTTCCACATGGTGACCGGACTGCCGCGGCGGCGCTGGCAGCATTTCTCCGACTACGCCAACATCCTCAACTACCGCTGGGAGAACGCTCCGGAATACGTCGAGGGACTGGACCGGCCCCTGCCGATGCTCTACCGCATCAACGGGGGAGAGACGGCCGCCAAGATGCTGCTGGCGGGACGGCGTTAGGCTAGAACGGCTCTTCGCCGCGGCTTTGAGGCCCCCGAACCCGGGTTGACAGCCCGCGGCGATTCTGCTATTTTTATTGCCCCTTACGGCGCTATCGTCTAGGGGTCAGGACAGGTGGTTCTCAGCCATCAGACCGGGGTTCGAATCCCCGTAGCGCTACTAAAGGATCTTCCCGCCCGCAAATCCGATCCGGACCGTTTGACTTCGAACCCTGCTTGCCCTATTCTTCCCGAAGGAGAGGGGAAACCAATGAACTGCCGACGCTGTCGCGCTGAGAATCCCGACACCTCGAGATACTGTGCGGCCTGCGGGGCGCTCTTGACGCGGCCCCGGGTCCGTTCGAAAAAAACCGTTCCCTGGTATGTCTTCACCGCCGCGGCGGCCGTCGTCCTCCTGATCGCGGCCTATTTCCTCCTCCCCGGACTTCGGCCGTCGGCTCAGCGCTCGGAATCCGAGCCCGTTGAGCGAGACGCCGCCGAAACCAAAGCCGTCGAATCCATCCCCACCCCGTCGAGTCTTGCCCTTGTCGCCGGTCGATTCGCCCTCGAAGGCCTTTGGCAAGGAGCCCCGGCCTCGCTCGAAAGCGCCCTCTTCGACGGCTCCTGGGCGGCCCTGCCGCTCTGGGCTTTTCTCGGCATGGGCGCCCCTCGCCTCGACAGCCCCGGCCCGGCCGGCGTCCATCCGGACTGGGTGGACTGGAAAGCAGCGAATCCCGTCGTTCTCTGCCGCTTTGACCTCGGCGAGAACCTGAGAACGCCGGAGCTGGCGCCTTACGACGAATCCGAGATCCTCGAGTGGCGTCCTTTGAGCGGCGAGAGGACATCCTTCGCTATCGAGACGGGCCCGCTTCGTTCCGCCGGCTCGTTCAAGACCTTCGCCCTGTTCGGCGAGATATCCGCGCCCGGCGTCCTCGTCCAAAAAGGCTGGGTCGTCGGCTGGACGTTCGGCCAGGGTGTTGCGAGGGGATACCTTTGGGCCCCGGCCGACGGGGCCGGTCCGAAGCCCCTCCTTCCGGCCGGCGACTTCGCCGGCGCCCTATTCGCGCGTTCGCGCGAAGCTGCCCTCGTCCGGGCCATGTCCATGATGGACGAGGCCGCGTCCGACCGCAAGCTGGCGGCCTTCGCCGCCGGCTTCCGCGAGGCCGCCTTGCTTTCTCCTGAAGACCTGCCCCTGCACTTGAAGCCGGCCATGGTCGCGGCGCGCATGTCGTCCTTGGCCACGGCCATGATCGAGCGGGGGATGGCCGCCGAGGTCGCCCGAATCCTCGATCCGGACATCCTCTCCGCCGCTTCCGATATCCCGCTCATCAAAGCCGCGGCCCGGGCCGCCGGGGAAACCCGCGGCTTCGACGCCGCTCACAGGCTCTTGACCGACCTCCGGCGGGAGCCCGCGATCCAGAGCGCGCCCGCCTACAAGGAACTCGAGGCTGTCGAGGTCGAGCTGGCCAAGGCGTCGCTCCACAAGATCCTCAACGAACGCGGCTACAACGGCCTCGAGATCTTCGAGGCGGTGAGCCCTCTCGCTCCCGACGACCTCGAGCTTCACCTCCTCGGCGTCGAAGTTGCCGTCCTGGAGAAGAAGTGGGGGAGGGCAGCGGACCTCCTCGGGGCCAAGCAGTATCCGACAGCCTTCTCGGACAAGGCGCGCACTCTCGAGCGGCTCGTCGAGGAAGGCCGCCGCGATGAAGAGTCGGCGACCATCCGCTTCAATCCCGGGGACAAGCTCATCCCCGTCTATGCCGTCATCAACAAGAAGCTCCGGCAGAAGTTCTTCATCGATACGGGCGCGACGTCGAGCATCATCCCCACTTCGGCCGTGGCAGCTTTGGGGATCCGGATCGACAACTCGACGCCCGTCGTCGGCTTCCAGGGTATCGCGGGGGGGGACCTGGCCTATCAGGTCCGGCTGGAATCCATCGAGGTCGAAGGGCAGGCGGTCTTCGACATCCGCGCCATCGTCTACGACCTGGGAATGGACGAGGAGACCGGCCTTCTCGGCAACGATTTCCTCCAGCACTTCCAAGTCGACATCGACAGCATCAAGGGCATCCTCAAGCTCAGGAAGAAATAGAACTTGGAGCGATTGACACGGGGGGCGGCAACCCCCTAGAATGAGGCCGATGGCGAACGCGGGGCACATCGACATCGTCAGGGACCGGATCGACCACTGGAACGAGTGGCGCCGGAAAAACACCAAGGTCGTGCCCGATTTCGCCGGCGCCGACCTCAGCGAGTTCAACCTGGCCGGGGCCAACCTGGCCAAGGCCGACTTCAGCGGCGCCAAGCTCGCCGGGACGAACCTCAGCGGGGCCAACCTGGCCCGGGCCAAGTTCTTCCGGGCCGACCTGAGCCAGGCCGACCTCAGCCGGGCGACCCTTTTCAAGGCCAACTTCAGCCAGGCGGACATGGCCGGCGCCAACCTCAACGGGGCCGACCTCACCGGGGCCTTCCTCATCCGGGCCAACCTCAGCGGGGCCAGCCTTCTCCAAGCCTGCATGAAGGGGGCCAACCTCGGCCAGGCCTCCCTTTTCCGGGCCAAGCTCAACGGCGCCGTCCTCAGCCAGGCTTCCTTTTTCAAGGCCGACCTCAGCGAGGCCGACCTGAGCGAGGCCAACCTCGAGGGGGCCAATTTCCAGGAGGCCGTCCTCGAACGGACCAACCTCCGTTCGGCCAACGCGGCCAACGCCAACTTCTGTTTCGCCACCCTGCTTCGGACGAACCTGGAGAACGCCGTCCTCGACAATTGCGCCGTCTATGGGGCCTCGCTCTGGGACGTCAACCTGTCCGAGGCCCGCCAGAGGGACCTCGACATCATGCCTGCCCAGCAGCCGGTCCTGTCGGTCGACAGCCTCCAGACGGCCCAGCTCGTCGGCATGCTGCTCCATCACGAGAAGGCCCGCTATGAGGTTTTCTCCATCACCCTCAACACCGTCCTCGTCATCGGCCGCTTTACTGCGGACCGAAAGCCGGTCCTCGGGGCCATCAAGGAGGCCCTTCGCCGCGGCGAATATTCGCCTCTCGTACTTGATTTCAACTTGCCCGGGTCGGGCGACAAGAACGAGATCGTCAAGACGCTCGGCAAGATGTCCCGGTTCGTCATCGCCGATCTGACCGACGACCGGCGGATCGCCGAGACGCTCGACACCGTCGTCCATTTCCTCCCGTCGATCCCCATCCAGCCCATCGGCCAACAGGGGAGGGAGCAGGGTGCCGCCGATAGCCATTACCACAAGTACCGCTGGGTCCTGCCCTTCTGGAGCTTCTCGGACCCGGACGACCTGGCCAAGAGAATCGGGCGGGAGGTCGTCGCCCCGGCCGAGCAGAAGGCGGCCGAGATCCGGCAGAAGATGAGCTTCGGCGTCTGAGCGGCCGAATTGATTTCCCTTCCGTCTGCGTAGGGCGCCACCCGTTATGGCTGTGATGGGGACCACCCAGCTCCCCCGGCCCCCCGGGAACCAGTCCCGGCGGTTCCCCCATCGGCAAGCCGATGGGTCCCCCTCCGCTACGGGGGTCCTGGATGGCCCCCATCACAGCCCGGGTGGCGTCCCAGGCAATGGGCAGTGAATTTGCCCCGGCCGCGTCTTGACTTCTTTGGGCTAAGTTGATACTTCTACCACTCCGGCGTCGTCTATTGGTGATATGCGGCCGGAAGGAGAGAGGATGAACGCGCTGGTCCCCGTCATCGCCAACAAGTTCCGCGGGCATTTCCCGGGGAAACCCCTCCTCGTCGTCTCTCCCGGCCGGATCAACCTCATCGGCGAGCACACCGACTACAACGAGGGGTTCGTCCTTCCCGGCGCCACGGACAAGGCCGTTATCTTCGCCGTCTTGCCGCGGGCCGACAGGCTCTGCCATTTCGTCTCCCACGACTTCGACCAGGAATTCCGCTGTGAGCTCGGCGAGTTCCACCGCTCCCCCCTCCGCTGGCCCGACTACCTCCAGGGGGTCGTCGATCAGTTCCTCAAGGCGGGCCACCGGGTCGGCGGCTTCAACTGCGTCTTCGGCGGCGACATCCCCATCGGGGCCGGAATGTCCTCGTCGGCGGCCATCGAAGGCGGCCTGGCCTTCGCCCTCAACGTCCTCTTCGGCCTCAAGCTCGACAGCCTGGCCCTGGTCAAGCTGGCCCAGAAGGCCGAGAACGAATTCGTCGGGGTCCGCTGCGGCATCATGGACCAGTTCATCAACATCCACGGCCGGGAGAAGAGCGTCCTCAAGCTCGACTGCCGGTCCCTGGCCTTCGAGCATTTTCCTTTCGAGCGGGAGGACCTGCGTATCGTCGTTTCCGACACGCTCGTCCGCCGGGAGCTGGCCTCTTCGGAATACAACGTCCGCCGCGGCCAATGCGAGGCCGGAGTGAAGATCCTGCGCGCCCACGACCCCTCGGTCGGCAGTCTGAGGGACGCGACTCTGGATCTTCTCGGCGAGCACAGGGCCGAGTTCGACCCGGTCGTCTACCGCCGTTGCGACTACGTCGTCCGCGAGAACATCCGGGTGGGGGAGGCCGCGGCCGCCCTCGTCCGGAACGACTTCGCGGTCTTCGGCGGGCTGATGAACGCCTCGCATGCCGGGCTCCGCGACGACTACGAAGTGAGCTCGGCCGAGCTCAACTCTCTCGTCGAGGCGGCTTACCGCGTTCCGGGCGTCCTCGGGTCCCGGATGATGGGCGCGGGTTTCGGCGGCTGCACGATCAGCCTGGTCGAGGCCGGCGCCGTCCCGGAATTCGAGGCCCGGGTCGGCCAGGACTATGAGGCCGAATTCGGCCGGGCGCCCAAGATCCACGTCATCCGTATCGAGGCCGGGACGCACGCCGTCGAACTGGCCTGAACCCTCGGGGGGGGCCTGCCCGATCTTCCTGTTGACAAACTCTTGGCACTTTCTTGACATCATCTTGACAACTCGCCTTCCGGGAACCATTATCTTGAAGCCGTGAACAACGAAGCCCCTAACCATCCTCATTTGAGGATGAATTCCGAACCATAAGGAGGATACATCATGGCGAGAAAAGTGGGGAAAACGTTGGGAGTCCTGGCCCTGGTCCTGGGGCTCTCGGTCCTGGGCCTGGCCCAGACGAAAACCCTGACCATCTTACACGCGAACGACACGCACTCGGCTCTTCTGCCCTTCGGAAATCCGTCCTTCCCCGGCCCGTTCGCCTGGCTGGCGACGGCCCACGGCAGGGCCGCGCTCGTCCGGGAAAGCGGCGGCATCGCCCGAATGGCCACCCTCATCAAGAAGATCCGGGCGATGAAGAAGAATGTCCTCGCCCTCCATGCCGGCGACGTCTTCGTCGGGAGCTTCGAGTTCAACAAGTACCTGGGCTATCCGGAGCTCAAGATCATGGAGAACCTCTACGACGCCATGGCCCTGGGCAACCATGAATTCGACCTGGGCCTCAACGCCCTGGCGGGAATCGTCAGCGGCCAGTTGGCCGGCGGCGACCCCGTGGCCCTGCCGCTCCTCTGCGCCAACATCGATTTCACGGGCCTGCCTCTCGCGGGCATCGTCCAAAAATCCATCATCCGGACGATCGGCGGGGTCAAGGTGGGCATCTTCGGCGTCGTCAACGAAGACGCCGAGAATTACTCCGCCGAGGTCATCCGCCGGTTTTCCGGCAATGTCTACCAGGTCGCCGTCGAGCAGGCGGGAGCTCTAAGGTATGCCGGATGCGAAATCGTCATCTGCCTATCCCACCTGGGGACGACGGCCGACCTCCTGGGACTCGCCGACAACGTCCTCGGCATCGACATCATCGTCGGCGGCCACAGCCACGACCTCTTCGAAGAGGCGGTCGTCCGCGGCGGGAAGATCATCGTCCAGGCCGGCGATTACGGCCGCGATCTCGGCGAACTCACGGTGAATATCGATCCCGCTGGAAAGGTCAGTCTCGTCGATTGGTACGTCCATCGGGTCGACAGCCGGATCAAGCCCGACCCCCGTCTCCACACCCAGATGAACGCCCTCCGCGACGGCGTCGTCCGTGACCCCCGATTCGGGCCGGTGTATTCCCAGATCGTGGCCCTGGCCGGACGGGATATCGAAAAGGATTGGCCGAAGACCGGCCCCAACCGTGACGGGGCGCTCGGCAACCTGGTCACGGACGCAATGAGGAAGGCCCTGACGGACGCCGGTTTCCAGGTCGACTGCGTCCTCGACGCCTTCGGTTATACCGCGACCTCGATCCAGGCCGGCAAGGTCGTCGGCGCCGACGTCCTGCGCGCCGTCCCCTACGGCTACGACCCCGTTTCCGGGCTCGGCTTCAAGCTCGTCCTCGCGCCTCTGCCGGGTTCGCTCATCCTCGGCGGCCTTGAGTATTCGACCTCGTTCGTCGAATTCACGTCTGCCCTCTCCATCCAACCCTCCGGGCTGACTTTTGCCTACGATTCGAGCAAGCCCAGGTCCCCGGGCCTTGGCCAATTCAGACGGCTCAACCTCATGTCGGTCATGATCGGCGGCGAATACGTGGCCCTCAATCAGAACAAGTACTACTATGTGGGAATGACCGAGCAGGTCTTTAACTTCCTGAACAGCCTTGTGGGGGGGCGCCTTGTCAAGATCGACACGGGAATCTTCGAGTACAACGCCGTACGCGACTATATGAGGTCCCTGCGCTTCGTGGTCTACAAATCGGAAGGCCGGGTCAAGGACACGGCGCTGGCCGCGACGGTCAAGTCGGCACTTCGGTAATCGCTCAGGCCCGCTTCAGTCGCCGCCGAAGGGCCGGTCGATGGAATCGGCCTCGAGTCCCCCGAGGTGCCGGGCGCCCGACTCCGTGACGACCATGCAGTCCTCGATGCGGACGCCGAACTCGCCGTAGATGTAGATGCCGGGTTCGTTGCTGAAGGTCATGCCCGGTTCGAGTTTGAGCGTGTTCCCTTGGACAAGGTACGGGTACTCGTGGCCCTCCATCCCGATGCCGTGGCCGAGGCGGTGGGCGAAATATTTATAGCCCGGGCCGAAGCCGGCGTCCTCGACCACCTTCCGGGCCGCCCGGTCGACCGATTCGCAGGTCGCCCCGGGACGGGCGGCTTTGAGCGCGGCCTTTTGCGCTTTCCTGACGATGTCCCAAACGCGGCGCTTCTTTTCCGAGGGCTTGCCGAAAACGACCGTCCGGGTGACGTCGGACCGGTAGCCCTCGACGCCGCAGCCGCCGTCGACGAGGACGGTGTCGTCGGCCGTGAGGGTCCGCGGAACCTGGGAACCGTGGGGGAAGGCCGTGTTCGGGCCGAACTGCGGCCCGCCGCCTCCCGAAGAGCCCAGCTTCTGAGTCGCTGCTGAGATGGCCCCCGACAAGTCACGGGTCGTCATGCCCGCGCGGAGCTCCTTGAAGCCCTCCCGGTAGGCGAGCTTGATGATGCGATTGGCCAGGTCCATGTAGGCGATCTCTTTCGCCGTCTTGACCCCCCGGCAGCCTTCGGTGATGGCCGCGCCGTCGATGACCTCGACCGCGGGCAGGGACCGGCGCAAGCCGTGGATCTCGAAGGCCCGCAGGTCAGGGGCCGTGCCCAGCTTTCCGGTCGCGGCGCCGATGTCCTTGAGGACCCCGCCGACGACCGCGTAGGGATTTTCATGCTCCTCCCAGGTCCGGATCTCTTGGCCGGCCGGGACGAGCTCCTCGGCCCGCTTGACCTCGAAGGCCGGGCAGACCCAGACCGGGTTCCGCTTCCGGCTCAAAACGACGCCGAAGGCGCGTTCGCTCAGCCACCAGCCGACCTTGGTGAAATAGAGAAGATTCGTCCCTCCACCGATGAAGACGGCGTCGAGGTCCTTTTCCGCCAGGAGCCGCCGGGCCTTCTCCCGGCGCAGGGCGAAGTCCTCCGGCGTGAGGGGCTCGATGCCGGTGACCATGTTCTTGAGCTCTTGCGATCGTCCGGCGGTGGGCGCGGCCAGGGAGGCCGGACGGAGGCCCAGAGCGGCCAGCGAAAGGCTCCCGGTTTTAATGAACGAACGGCGGGTCAGTGACATGTTGGTTTCCTCCAAGGGCCGATAAATATCACATCTCAGAGCGCGGGGAAAGGCATCTTTCTTTTCAACCGTAAAATGCGGATAATAGCCCAATATTCCCATGCATGAACGACGAGAAGGACAAGCGTCGGTCAGCGGCTTCTTCCTGAAGCGGGGGGGTACTCGGTCGTCGACGTCAAGCGCCTTGCCCCGGACGAGAAAGGCGGCTGGATAGAAACCCCCTACGCGCGACTGGTCAAACGTCCCCACCGGCCCTACGGCGTCAGGATCGACTACCTGAAGCCCAGTGATACCGCTCTCCGAAGCGTTTATTATTTCTCGTGCGACGTCGTGAACTCCGCTTTCCTGCCGGATTCGCCCCTCTTCCGGTTCATTGGCAGCCTGGGGAACATGACCACGTTCATCAAGGCCGGCTCCTACCTTCTCCACTGGAGCAATTTCTCGACGGTCCGCAAGCTCGTCCTCGACCGGTCCCTGTTCGTCCTGCAGGACGATACGGGCATCCCTTACCGCTTTTTCAAGCGCGGCGATTGGGAGATCACGCTATTCGGGCGGTACGCGACACCCGTCAAGGATTTCACCAACGTCGAGCAGCTGGACCTGCGGGAGGCCTACGAAGACCCGGAGGGCGGCGTCAGGCCCCTGCCTTTCCACTTCGGCTATCGCTGGGTGACGCAGGTGGACAACCTGCTCCTGGCCAAGCGGCCGCGCCGTCCCTACAAGGTTCCGGTCATCAAATAGCGCGCCGGCCCGGCGCTTGATAATCTCACTTCAGAGGTGGTACATTGAGCGGGGGTAGGTCAAAACCATGAAAGCGATCTCGGCGGAATGGCGCACATGAGGCGCACCGGGACGGCGTTGGTGCTCTTGTGCCTTGCGACCAGTGTGGGATGCTCCCGAACGGGAATGCCGGTCGAGCCCAAGACAATCGCGGTCCAGGAGATCCCGAGGTTGATCCGGTCCCTCCCCGGGTACGCGCACTTCGGTTATTCCGGAGTGAGCTTCTTTAAAGGGCGCCTCTATGCATCGACGAACATCGGGCTCTTGGCCGTGGCCGGTGGTAAGGCTGAGGCTTTATATCAGTGGCAAGAAAGGGACTCTGTGGTCGAAGGCCCATGGAGCGACATCGCGAACGACGCGATCTGGATTCAGCACGCCTCGGATGGATCCTTGGCGCGCTATGACGGGGCTCGCTGGCGCCGCGTGGAACTGCCGCCCCCGCCTCGCGGTTTTTACACAAGGGGCGACATGATGACGGGCTTCATCGGCATCTCGGCGCCGCAGGACTTCTGGCTAGTTGGCGGAGGGAACGCTTGGCGATGGGGGGCGAAGGGCGATTGGGCCGCCGAACCGCAGCCCCCAGCACCAGACTGGAGCGCTGTGCGAGCCGTCGCGCCTCTTGGTGATACCTTGCTGTATATCGTTCGCGAAGGCATAGGGCCTGTTCCGACATCGCCATACGCTCTCTACGACAGACAGAGGAACTGGCATAGAAGCCCGCTCAAGTCGATGGACTTCGAGCAAGTGGTCGTTACGGCCGAGGCTGTCTACGTCCTGGCCGAGGACGGCACTCTTTTCTCGTTGAGCGCCGGCTCCATCACGCTGGTTCCAACGCCGGGCTCTTGCGAGGCTATCACACGCACTTCTACCGGGGGCCTCCTTGCCAGCTTCAAGAACCAAGGTATCTACTTGTTTGCGGGTGGTGGGTGGGAGATCAAGGCTCCGTACCCGTACGACTCGACCGAAGGCGAGCACTGGGCGCACCTTGCCGAGAACGGTGGTCAGGTAGCGTATGCGACAAGATCAATGCTGCAGTTGCTTGGCGCCGACGGCAAGCGGACCTACTCGGGTACGGCGGCGCTTTGGGTGCTGGACGGGGCCACGCTTCAAAGGGTGGTCTTCGAATGACCGGCATCAGAGAATACGAGGACGTGATCCAGAGTCATTCGATTTTCAGGGGGAAGGCCAATTTTAGGGGGAAGTAGGACCCCGTTCAGACCATTGACACCCGTGGAATCGTGATTTATGCTCCCTCACGGTGGTTGGATGGGTAATATTTTACGAGAATGCGGCTTCGGCCGTCTCATCATCCCCGAAGAAAGCCTGCACGATTAAAGATGGTCGATGATACTGTCCGACCTCCCAATTTTCCTGGGCCCTTAGAGCCTGTTGCATGATTCGCATTTGAAGCACGTCTGACAAGGATTTTCATAG
>CAZGJS010000011.1:0-120998 GCA_964525875.1 uncultured Eubacteriales bacterium | reverse complement strand
TTCCGCCAGAACCTCCTCGGCAAGCGCGTCGACTACTCGGGCCGTTCCGTCATCGTCGTCGGCCCCGAGCTCAAGCTGAACCAGTGCGGCCTGCCCAAGAAGATGGCCCTAGAACTGTTCAAGCCTTTCATTTTCAACAAGCTGGAAAAGGAGGGCCTCGTCCCGAGCGTCAAGGTCGCCCGGGAATGGCACGAGCAGGAGAGGCCCGAGGTCTGGGACTACCTCGAAGAGGTCGTCCGCGAGCACCCGATTTTCCTCAACCGGGCTCCCACCCTTCACCGCCTGGGCATCCAGGCCTTCGAGCCCATCCTCGTCGAGGGCAAGGCCATCCAGATCCACCCGCTCGTCTGTGCCGCCTTCAACGCCGACTTCGACGGCGACCAGATGGCCGTCCACATCCCGCTCTCGGTCGAAGCCCAGATCGAGGCCCGGACTTTGATGCTCTCGACGAACAACATCCTCTCCCCCGCGCACGGCCGGCCGCTGACCATCCCCAGCCAGGATATGGTCCTCGGATGCTACTACCTGACCCTGGCCAAGCCCGGCCGGAAAGGGGAGGGCCGGATCTTCGGCTCGCGCGACGAAGCCCTCCTGGCCATGGAGAACAAGGAAATCTCGCTCCAGAGCATCATCAAGCTGAGGTTCAGCGGCCCCTTCATGAACCTGGACAGTTATGACGACGACCAGGGCGTCATGAACTGCCCGGTCCAGGATTTCAAGAATGAGCTCGTCGAGACGACGCCGGGCCGTATCATCTTCAACAGCGTCCTGCCAAAGAGCTTACCCTACGTCAACGGGTTGTTCCGGAAAAAGGGCATGGAAAACCTCATCTACTACGCCTATCTCAAGGCGGGGCTCCAGGCGACGGTCTTGATCCTCGACGCTTTGAAGGAGCTGGGCTTCGCCTACGCGACGCAGGCCGGATTCTCCCTGGGCATCGACGACTTCGTCATCCCCGTGGAAAAGAAGACGCTCGTCGAAAAGGCCGAGAAGGACGTCCAGGACATCGAGAAACTCTACCGGGCCGGCACGATCTCCTCGGGCGAGCGGTTCAACCGGGTCATCGAGACCTGGGGCACGGTCACGGAAGACGTCTCGAAAGCCATGCTCAAGGAAATGAAAAGGATCAGCCTCGAAGGCAAAGAGCTCAACCCGCTCTACATCATGGCCGACTCCGGGTCGCGGGGCAACAAGCAGCAGATCCGCCAGCTCGCCGGGATGCGCGGCCTCATGTCCAAGCCCTCGGGCGAGATCCTGGAAACGCCCATCGTCTCCAACCTCCGGGAGGGACTGAACGTCCTCCAGTACTTCATCTCGACCCACGGCGCCCGCAAGGGCCTGGCCGATACTGCCCTCAAGACGGCCAACTCCGGCTACCTGACGCGGAAACTCGTCGATGTCTGCCAGGAAGTCATCGTCGACGAGCTCGACTGCGGCACCCTCAAGGGGATCAACGTCTCGGCCATCGTCGAGAACGGCGAGATCATCGAGCCCTTCATCGACCGTGTCGTCGGCCGCATCGCCCTGACGCGCGTCGTCAACTCGGATTCCGGCGTCACCATCGTCGACACGAACCAGGAGATCACCGAGAAGGTCGCCCAGGAATTCCAGAACCTGGGCATCGAGCGGGTCAAGATCCGCTCGGTCCTGGCCTGTGAAGCCAAGCGCGGCATCTGCCAGCTCTGCTACGGGCGGAGCCCGGCCTCCGGCAAGATGGTCGAGCTCGGCGAGGCCGCGGGCATCGTCGCCGCCCAATCCATCGGCGAGCCCGGCACCCAGCTCACGATGCGGACGTTCCATGTCGGCGGTATCGCCATGGGCGGCGCCGAAAAATCCAAGCTGGAGGCCAAGAACGAGGGCGTGCTCAAGTTCAACAACCTCAAGGCAGTCGTCAACAAGGATGGGACGTCGATCGTCGTCAACCGTAACGCCAACATCGCCATCCTCGACCACCGGGGCCGCGAGGTGGAGCATTACCAGGTCCCTTACGGGGCCAAGATCCTCGTCCCCGATCGCGGGGAGATCAAGGCCCGGCAGGCTTTCGCCGAGTGGGACGCCTTCAACACCTTCATCCTGACCGAGGAGACGGGGATCGTGCGCTACCACGACGTCGTCCTGGAGGTCAGCATGGAGGAGGTCCAGGACGAGTTCACCGGCCTCCGAAAGAAGGTCATCATCGATCCCAAGGACGAGAAGCTCCAGCCCCAGATCGAGATCCTCGATCCGGTGTCGGTAAAAATACACGACCCCGGGGAAACGCGATTTAAAAAACATGATGTCGTAGAAATGGCTTTGGTGGACGCCGAAAACGATAAGATCCGGAAGAAGGGCGGCAAAGGAGCCAATTATGAGCGCATCATCCTGAGGAAGTACTTCCTCCCCTCGGGGGCGAACCTCGAGATCAAGGACGAGGAGAGGGTCTTCGCCGGTGACGTCCTGGCCAAGATCCCCCGCGAGGCGGCCCGCACGAAGGACATCACGGGCGGCCTGCCCCGGGCCGAGGAGCTCTTCGAGGCCCGGCGGCCCAAGTTCCCGGCGGCCATTTCCGAGATCGATGGGATCGTCCAGATCGGCGGCCTCGTCCGCAGCTCCCGCAAGATCTCCGTCCGTAACGAGCGCGGCGGCGAGAAGGAATACCTTGTCCCCAAGGGCGCCCACCTCAGCGTCTCCGACGGGGAGAGGATCCGGGCCGGCGACGCCTTGATGGACGGTCCGGTCAACCCCCACGACATCCTCAGGGTCCTCGGCGAGAAGGAGCTGGCCGAGTACCTCCTGAAGGAAGTCCAGTCCGTTTACCGCCTCCAGGGCGTGTCCATCAACGACAAGCACATCGAGACGATCATCCGGATGATGCTGCGCTGGGTCAAGGTGGAGGAAGTGGGGGACACCGAGTTCCTCATCGACGAACAGGTCGACAAATTCATCTTCCAGGCGGAGAACGAGAAGATCATGAAGAAGGGCGGCAAGCCGGCCAAGGCCCGGTCGCTCCTTCTAGGGATCACCAAGAGCGCCCTGAGCACCGACAGCTTCATCTCGGCCGCCTCCTTCCAGGAGACGACCCGGGTCCTGACGGAGGCCAGCCTTTACGGAAAGGTGGATTACCTCAGGCGGCTGAAGGAAAATATCATCATGGGACGGCTCATCCCGGCCGGCACGGGCTACAAGCATTACCGGAACGTGGAGCTCAAGGAGGACATGCCGCCGGCCCGCTCCGAGAAGGAGAAGGAGATACTGCCCGGCACTTGAGGCCGTTCTCAAGGCGGGAATCCCCTTAAATTTCTTGACAGGGAGGCCGAATTTTGTTATTATTCGCCCATTCGTCTCGGGACTATCTTCCTGAGACTGAATAAAACTCACGTTTGAATTTTATGTAGAGGAGTATTTTTCATTGCCGACCGTTAATCAACTCGTCAGAAAAGGCCGAACGCCCAAAAAATATAAGAGTAAATCCCCGGCCCTCGACTCCTGTCCTCAGAAGAGGGGCGTCTGCACCCGGGTCTTCACGACGACGCCCAAAAAGCCGAATTCGGCCATGCGGAAGGTGGCCCGCGTCAGGCTGACCAACAACATCGAGGTCACGGGATACATCCCCGGCGTCGGCCACAACCTCCAGGAGCACTCGATCGTCATGATCCGGGGAGGCCGCATCAAGGACCTGCCCGGCGTCCGCTACCATATCATCCGCGGCAAGCTCGATGCCGAGGGTGTGCAGAACCGCTTCAAGGCGCGTTCCCGGTACGGGGCGAAGAAGCCTAAAGAGAAACGGGCGGCCGCCTAGACAGGAGTATCCCCATGCCGAGACGCGGAATCATCAAGAAGCGCAAGACCCCGGCCGACCCGTTCTACGGAAGCACGGTCGTCGCCCGGTTCATCAACCTCTTCCTCCGCCAGGGGAAAAAGACGACCGCCCAGAAGGTCGTCTATGGGACGATGGACATCCTCAAGGCCAAGACCAAGGAGGACCCTCTCAAGGTCCTCGAGAAGGCCCTGGAGAACATCAGGCCCTTCCTCGAGACGAAATCGCGGCGGGTCGGCGGCGCGAACTACCAGGTCCCCATAGAGGTCTCGTCCGGCCGGTCCTACTCGCTGGGGTTCCGCTGGCTGATCAAGTACGCCAAGGAACGCGGTGGCAAGAGCATGCAGGAAAAGCTCTCCGCCGAGATCATCGACGCCATCAACAACCGCGGCGGCGCGGTCAAGAAACGCGAGGACACGCACAAGATGGCGGAAGCCAACCGGGCCTTTGCCCATTATAAATGGTAGTTTCCATCGAAAGAGCTCATAGAGTGCACCGGGTCGATATGGAGAGACGGAAATATGCGGTCATACCCGATCGAGAAAGTACGGAACATCGGTATCATGGCCCATATCGACGCCGGCAAAACGACGACGACGGAGAGGATTCTCTTTTACACGGGTATGACCTACAAGATGGGCGAGGTGGACGACGGGACGGCGGTGATGGATTGGATGCCGCAGGAGCAGGAGCGCGGGATCACCATCACCTCGGCCGCGACGACGTCCGCCTGGCGTGGCCATCGTATCAATATTATTGATACGCCGGGTCACGTGGATTTTACCGCGGAGGTTGAGCGCTCCTTACGAGTGCTCGACGGCGCAATAGCCATACTGTGTGGAGTTGGCGGCGTCGAACCGCAGTCCGAGACAGTGTGGCGCCAGGCCGACAAATATCGGGTGCCCCGCATCGTGTTCATCAACAAGATGGACCGGGTCGGGGCCGACCCGGAACGGGCCGTCCTGCAGTTGAGGACCCGGGTTGCGGCCAAGCCCCTGCCGATCCAGATTCCCCTGGGACGGGAAGACGGATTCCGCGGAGTGATCGACCTCATCGAACGCAAGGTGTACGACTGGGGTCAGGACATCCTCGGGACCGATTACGTCGTCCGCGAGGTCGCGGCGGAGAACCGCGAAGACGTCGAAAAGAAGCGACAGGACATGCTTGAAATGCTGAGTGAACACGACGACGGCATGATGCAGAAGTATCTCGACGGTGTCGAGGTCTCTGCGCCGGAGCTGCGGAACGCCGTCCGCCGGGCGACCCTCGCCCTGGAGGTCGTCCCGGTCCTCTACGGCGCCTCGTTCCGGAACAAGGGTGTCCACCCGCTCCTCGACGCCATCGTCGACTACCTGCCTTCTCCGGCAGACATCAGGCCTGTCTCCGGCCGCCACCCGCGCACCCAAGCCGAGGAAACCCGGCCCGCCTCGGACGAGGCTCCGTTCTCCGGGCTGGTGTTCAAGATCGCCAGCGACCCCTTCCTCGGCAACCTGGCCTACTTCCGGGTCTATTCCGGGAAGGCCAAGGTCGGCCAGCCCGTGTACAATTCGACCAAAGGCGAAGAGGAAAAACTCTCCCGTCTCCTCGAGATGCATGCCAACAAGCGCAAGGAGATCAAGGAGGTCTACGCCGGGGACATCGCCGCGATGGGCTCGACGAAGGCCATCTCGACGGGCGACACCCTCTGCCTCAAGAGCCACCCCATCGTCCTCGAGTCCATCCGCTTCCCCGAGCCGGTCATCGCGGCGACGATCGAGCCCAAGACCAATGCCGACCACCCCAAACTCGCCGCCGCCCTGGCCAAGCTGACCCGAGAGGACCCGACCCTCAAGGTCAACCAGGACCCGATGACCGGGCAGACCCTGATCCGGGGAATGGGCGAGCTCCATCTCGAGATCGTCATGGACAGGATGGAGCGGGAGTTCGGCGTCCGGGCCAATCTGGGAAAGCCCCAGGTCGCCTACAAGGAAACCATCCAAACCGCCGCCGAGGGCGAGGGCAAATACAGCCGCCAAGCCGGAGGGAAGGGCCTTTACGGGCATTGCGTCCTTCACCTCGAGCCCCTGGGCCGCGGCCGCGGCTTCGAGTTCGTCGACAGGACCCGTGGCGGCGTCATCCCCCGCGAGTTCGTCACCGATGTCGAGAACGGCATTCGGGAAGCCATGGAGGGGGGCATCGTGGCGGGATACCCGGTCACGGACCTTCGGGCGGCGCTCGTCGGCGGGTCGTACCACGATGTTGATTCGACGCCCGTCGCCTACAAGATCGCGGGGACCCTGGCCTTCCGGGAGGCCGCCAGGAAAGCCGGCCCGGTCATCCTCGAGCCGGTCATGGACCTCGAGATCGTCGCTCCGGACGATTACCTGGGCGACATCGTTGGCGACATCAACGCCCGGCGAGGGAAGATCGAGGGCATGGAGATGCGCAGCGGCTCCCGGGTCATCAAGATCCACATCCCCCTGGCCGGGATGTTCGGCTACGCGACGACGCTGAGGACCCTGACCCAGGGGCGGGGCGTGTTCGCCATGGAATTTGCCCAGTACGACCGGACGCCGGCCGGCGTCCAGGAAGAGATCGTCGCCCGGATCGAGGGCAGGACCCCGGTCCGGGCCAACGCATAAAGCGAGTCTTTTAGCAACGTAAGCCATACAGGAGGTGCGCGATGGCGAAAGAAAAGTTTGCGAGGACGAAACCCCATGTCAACGTCGGCACGATCGGACACATCGATCACGGCAAGACGACGCTGACGGCCGCCATAACCAAGGTTCTGGCGACCAAAGGCCTGGCCAAAGCGATGAGCTACGACGACGTGGCCAAGGCCGACGCCAAGATGTTCCGCCGGGACGCGACGAAGATCCTGACGGTCGCTTTGAGCCACGTGGAGTACGAGAGTGAAAAACGGCACTACGCCCACATCGACTGCCCCGGTCATGCCGACTACATCAAGAACATGATCTCGGGCGCGGCCCAGATGGACGGCGCCGTGCTCGTCGTCTCCGCGGCCGACGGCCCGATGCCCCAGACGCGGGAGCACATCCTGCTGGCCCGCCAGGTCGGCGTTCCGGCGATCGTCGTCTTCATGAACAAGTGCGACCTCGTCGACGACCCCGAGATCCTGGACCTCGTCGAGCTCGAAGTACGCGAGCTCCTCTCGAAGTACGAGTTCCCCGGGGACAAGCTGCCGGTCATCCGCGGCAGCGCCACGAAGGCCGTGGCAGACCTCAACGGCGAAGGCGCCAAGCCCATTTGGGACCTGGTCAAGGCCATGGACGATTTCATCCCCGAGCCCATGCGCGAGATCGATAAGCCCTTCCAGATGGCCATCGAGGACGTCTTCTCGATCACCGGCCGCGGCACGGTCGTGACGGGCCGGGTCGAGCGCGGCGTCGTCAAGGTCGGCGACGAGTGCGAGATCGTCGGGCTTCGGGAAACCCGTAAGACCGTCGTGACGGGCGTCGAGATGTTCCGCAAGCTCCTCGACCGGGCCCAGGCCGGCGACAACATCGGGGCCCTGCTCCGCGGCATAGGCAAGGACGAGGTCGAACGCGGCCAGGTCCTGGCCAAGCCGGGGTCGATCACCCCGCACCGGAAGTTCCGGGCCCAGATCGTCGCCCTGACCAAGGAAGAGGGCGGCCGGCACACGCCGTTCTTCAAGGGCTACCGGCCCCAGTTCTACTTCCGGACGACCGACGTGACGGGCTCCGTGAAGCTCCCCGAAAACGTCGAGATGGTCATGCCCGGCGACAGCATCAACCTCGAGATCGAGCTGATCACCGACATCGCCATGGAGAAGGCCCTGCGCTTCGCCATCCGCGAGGGCGGCCGGACGGTCGGCGCCGGAACGGTCACCGAGATCATCGAGTAGCGGCGGCCGCTGCCGTGGGTCCGCCGGGCCCGACAGCCCGGGAGAGGAATTCGGAGTACAGAGGAACGAACGATGGAAAAAATCAGAATCCGTTTAAAGTCCTTCGACCACCGCCTGCTGGATCAATCCGTGAAGGATATCGTCGTGAAGGCGAAACGCTCGGGCGCCAGTGTCGCGGGCCCCATCCCCCTGCCGACGCGCATCCACAAGTTCTGCGTCCTCCGCTCTCCGCACGTCGACAAGAAGTCGCGTGAGCATTTCGAGATGCGGATACACAAGCGGCTCATCGACATCAGCGAGTACAACAACGAGACGATCGAGGAGCTCCAGAAGCTGGACCTGCCGGCCGGGATCGACGTCGAGATCCAGGCCTACGGGGCGGGAGAGTGACCATGATCGAAGGATTGATCGGCAAGAAGATCGGCATGACCCAGCAGTTCGACGACGCCGGCAACGTCATCCCCATCACCATCCTCAAGGCCGGGCCTTGCACGGTCATCCAGAAGAAGACCGTCGAGAAGGACGGCTACGTCGCGGTCCAGCTCGGGTTCGTCGAGGAGCGTGGCGTCCGCAAGCCGCGGAAGCCCCAGATCGGCCATTTCAAGAAGTCCGGCGTCCCCGTCGTCAAGAAGCTCCAGGAAGTCGGCTGCAGCGACCCCGCCGCGGTCACGGAAGGCGACCAGGTCCTCGTCGACATCTTCGAGGTCGGCGAAACGATCCACGTCGTCGGAACGAGCAAGGGCAAGGGCTTCGCCGGCGTCGTCAAGAGGCACCATTTCCGGGGCGGCGGCGCCTCCCACGGTTCCATGTTCCACCGGGCGCCCGGTTCGATCGGGGCCTCGTCCTACCCCTCGCGCGTCGTCAAAGGCATGCGCATGGGCGGCCACATGGGCGATGACCGGATCACCGTTCGGAAGCTCAAGGTCGTGGCCACGGACAAGGACAACAACCTCCTCCTGGTCAAGGGCGCGGTGCCCGGAGCCAAGGGGGGATACGTCCTGATCAAGAAAGGGACGTTCGTTTCCCCGCGGGCGAAGTGAACGGAGTAGAGGTCACCATGGAGAAACTCGATATCATCGACAGAGGCGGCCAGGCGGCCGCCCAGGTGGACCTGCCGGAGAGCATCTTCTCCCAAGCCGCGAACGACCACCTGATCTACGAGGCCGTCGTCAACTACCGGGCCAACCAGCGCCAGGGGACGGCGGCGACGAAAACCCGGGCCTTCGTCAGCGGCGGCGGCAAGAAGCCCTGGCGGCAGAAGGGGACCGGCCGGGCCCGTGTCGGCAGCACCCGCTCACCTCTCTGGAGAAAAGGCGGCACGGTGTTCGGCCCCCATCCCCGCGATTATTCCTACGAGCTGCCGAAGAAGGTCAAGCGGAGCGCCCTCCGCGCCGCCCTGGCCGCGAAGCACGCGTCCGGCGAGCTCGTCGTCGTCAGCGAGTTCGAGGTCAAGGAACCCAAGACCCGGGAGGCCGTCGCCCTGCTCAAGGCGTTCAAGCTCGACTCGGCCCTCCTCGTCGACCTTCACGACAACGCGAACCTGTTCCTCGCGGTCCGGAACTTGCCCCGGGTCAAGGCGGTCGACGTCTCCGGCCTCAACATCTACGACGTCCTCGCCCATAAGCGGCTGGTCTTCAGCCGCCGGGCGTTCGAGGCCGTCTTGGAGAAATTGAAGTGATCAAAGACCCCCATAAAATCATCATCCGTCCGGTCATCACGGAAAAGACGACCATGCTCAAGGGAACGAGCGGGGTCATCTGCTTCGAGGTCGCCCGGCGCGCCAACAAGATCGAGATCAAGAACGCCATCGAGCTGCTGTTCAAGACCAAGGTCGCCGAAGTCCGGACTCAGACGAAGACGGGAAAGGTCCGCCGCGTCGGCCGGAATATGGGAAAGACGAAGGACTGGAAGAAGGCTTACGTCCGGCTCCGGGAAGGCGAGAAACCGATCGAATACTTCGAGGCGGTATAACATGGGTATCAAAACATACAGGCCAATAACACCCGGCTTGCGCCACAGGACGGGCAACAAGTTCGAAGAGCTGAGCGGAGACAGCCCCTACAAGCCCCTGCTCGTGTCCCTGCCCAAATCCGGCGGGCGCGACAGCCGCGGGCACCTGTCCATGCGGCACAGGGGAGGCGGTCACAAGAGGCTCTACCGGGTCATCGATTTCAAGAGGGACAAGATCGACATCCCCGGCACCGTGGAGACCGTCGAATACGACCCCAACCGCTCGTCCTTCATCTCCCTCGTGAAGTACCGGGACGGCGAGAGGCGCTACATCATCTACCCCGTCGGGCTGCAGGTCGGGCAGGCGGTCGTTTCGACCGACCGCCAGGCCGACATCCTGCCGGGCAACGCCATGCCCCTGCGGTTCATCCCGCTCGGAACGGTCATCCACAACATCGAGCTCCGGAAGGACAAGGGCGGCCAGGTCGCCAAATCCGCCGGGGCCGGCGCCCAGATCCTGGCCAAGGAAGGGGACTACGCCCAGGTCCGGATGCCGTCGTCCGAGATCCGGAAGATCCACCTCGACTGCCGGGCGACGATCGGCCAGATCGGCAACCTCGACCACTCCAACATCAGCATCGGCAAGGCCGGCCGGAGCCGCTGGAAGGGCATCCGGCCCCATGTCCGCGGCACGGCCATGAACCCGGTCGACCATCCGCACGGCGGCGGGGAAGGCCGCTCCAAGGGCGGCCGCCATCCGGTGAGCCCGGAGGGCATCCCGACCAAGGGCTTCAAGACGCGGCAGAATAAGCGGACGCAGTCCTTCATCATCCGGCGGAGGAGCAAGTAACCATGAGCAGATCATTGAAGAAGGGCCCGTTCATCGACGGCCACCTCCTGGAGAAGGTCCAGGCCCTGGCGACGCCCGCGGGCAAGCGCCAGGTCATCAAGACCTGGTCCCGCCGGTCCACGATCATCCCCGAGATGGTCGGCATGACCATCGGCGTTCACAACGGCCGGAAGTTCATCCCGGTCTTCGTCACCGAGAACATGGTCGGGCACAAGCTCGGGGAGTTCTCCCCGACCCGGTATTTCAAGGGGCACACGTCCAAGACCGCCAAGCAGCTCAAGGTAGGGAAGACATGAACGGGCCGAAACCGCTGTCCCATGCCGTCGCCCGGTACATCCGGATGAGCCCCCAGAAGGGCCGCCTCGTGGCCGACCTCATCCGGGACCGTCTCGCCGGGGAAGCCCTGACGATCCTGCGCTTCAGCGACAAGAAAAAGATCGCCGCCATCCTGCAGAAGGTCCTCCGCTCGGCCATCGCCAACGCCCAGCAGAAGTCGCCGAACGTCGACGTCGACAACCTCTATATCTCGCGGATCCAGATCAACGGCGGCCCCATGGCCAAGCGGATCCGCCCGGCGCCCATGGGTCGGGCCTACCGCGTCCAGAAGCGGACGAGCCATGTGCATATCTATCTCGACGAAAAAGGGAGATGAGACGTGGGACAGAAAACGCATCCATACGGGTTTCGGCTCGGCTTCAATAAGCAGTGGACGTCCCGCTGGTTCGCCAAGGGCCCGGAGTACCCCCGGCTCATCCATGAGGACCTGCGGATGAAAAAGGCCATCAAGGAGAAGTATTTCCACGCTGGGATCGCCGAGGTCGATGTCGAGCGCATCGGTCCGAAGATCCGCGTCATCATCCACACGGCCCGGCCGGGGATCATCATCGGCCGCGGCGGCAAGGAGATCGAGAGCCTCAAGGCCTTCCTGGAGACGATCGCCAAGAGGGATGTCTACGTCGACATCCGCGAGGTTGACCGGCCCGAACTCAACGCCCTCCTCATCGGCGAGAGCATCGCTGTCCAGCTCGAGAAGCGGATCGCCTACCGCCGGGCCATGCGGAAGGCCGTGGAATTCGCCCTCAAGATGGGGGCCAAGGGCATCAAGGTCATGTGCGCCGGCCGTCTCGGCGGCGTGGAGATCGCCCGCTCGGAGTGGTACCTGAGGGGGCGGCTCCCCTTGCAGACGCTGCGGGCGGACATCGACTTCGCCCGCACCGAGGCTTTCACGACCTACGGCCAGATCGGGATCAAGGTCTGGGTCTACCGGGGTGACGTCGAGAAGCCCAAGATGACCTCCCAGATGGCCGAGGTCGAGGAGATCTAGCCATGTTGATGCCCGCGAAAGTCAAATATCGCAAGCAGCAGCGTGGCCGCATGCGGGGCAAGGCCCTGCGGGGCGCCACGCTGACGTTCGGGGAGTTCGGCCTGCAGGCCCTCGAACCCGGCTGGCTGTCCTCGCGTCAGATCGAGGCCGGCCGCATCACCATTTCCCGGCACATGAAGAGAAAGGGCAAGCTCTGGATCCGGACCTTTCCCTGGAAATCGGTCACCAAGAAGCCGACCGAGGTCCGCATGGGCAAGGGTAAGGGCGACCCCGAATTCTGGGTCGACGTCATCCGCCCGGGCAAGATCCTCTTCGAGCTCGAAGGGGTCGCGCTCGAGGATGCCCGGGAGGCCATGCGCCTGGCCGGCCACAAGCTGCCCATCAAGACGCGTTTCATCTCCCGGGAAGCGAGAGAGCTCAGATGAAGATCAAAGAAATGAAAGAGATGACGGCGGACGAGTTGAAGCACAGGGAGGCGGATCTCGTCGACCAGCTCTTCAAGCTCCGGTTCCAGAAGTCCCTGGGGCAGCTGGAGAGCCCGATGAAGATCAAGAACATCAAGAAGGACATCGCCCGCATCAAGACGCTCTTGAACCGAACGCTGAAGGCAACGGAGTAGCGCATGGACACCACAGGACGGAAACGGAAGACGACCAAGGTCGGGAAGGTCGTCGCCAAGAAGATGAAGAAGACGGTCACGGTCCAGGTGGAACGGCAGATCCGTCACCCTCTCTACAAGAAGACCATCCGGAGGAAGCAGACGTTCCTCGTCCACGATGAGACCGAGAAGTGCAAGCTCGGCGACGTCGTCCGGATCATCGAGACACGGCCGATCAGCAAGACGAAGCGCTGGCGCGTCCTCGAGATCATCGGCCAGACGCCGGCCGCGACGGCGTCCGAGATCGTTAGCGGAGAGTTGAAATGATCCAGATGAACACAATGCTCAAGGTCGCCGATAACTCCGGCGCCCGGCGGATCATGGCCATCACGCCGCTCGGCGGCAGCGTCGGCCGGATCGCCCGGATCGGGGACGTCATCTCCGCGACCGTCAAGGAAGCCGCCCCGGAGAGCAAGGTCCGGAAGGGCACGGTCATCCGGGCGGTCGTCGTCCGCACCCGGAAGGAACTGCGCCGCAGGGACGGGTCCTACATCCGGTTCGAGGACAACGCCGCGGTGATCATCGACAAGGCGGGAGAACCCGTGGGGACGCGCGTGTTCGGCCCCGTGGGACGCGAACTCCGGGAACGCAAGTTCATGAAGATCATTTCCCTCGCCCCCGAGGTCCTGTGATGCACAAAATCCAGCTCAGAAAGAACGACTTCGTCGTCGTCATCCGCGGCAAGGACAAGGGGAAGACGGGCAAGGTCCTGATGCTTTACCCCGAGACCAACCGGATCATCGTCGAGAGGATCAATTTCAGCAAGCACTTCGTCAAGGCCGACCGCAGCAAGAACGTCCAGGGCGGGGTCATGGAGAAAGAGGCCCCGATCGCCGTGGCCAACGTCATGATCTACTGCCCGGAGTGCGCGCAGGGCGTGCGCCCCCGGAGCCGGAGGCTCGAGGACGGCAGCAAGATCCGGCTCTGCCACCGGTGCGAGACGATGATCGAGAAGCAGAAGTGAGGATGCCCCAATGAGCCGCTTATATGACAGGTACCGGAAAGACGTGGTCCCCGAACTCCAGAAGGAGCTCGGCATCACGAATATCATGGCCGTTCCACGCCTGGACAAGATCATCGTCAACGTCGGCGTCGGCGACGCCATCCAGAACATCAAGCTCCTGGATACGGCCAAGGCCGAGCTGGCCCTGATCACCGGCCAGCTCCCCGGCATCGGGCGGGCCAAGAAGTCGATTTCGTCCTTCAAGCTGAGGAAGGGCCAGCCCATCGCCTGCTACGTCACTCTCAGGAACCGGAGAATGTACGAGTTCTTCGACCGGCTGGTCAACATCGTCCTGCCGCGGGTCCGGGACTTCCGCGGCGTCCCGGCCACGTCCTTCGACAGCCGGGGCAACTATACCCTGGGGATGCACGACCAGCTCGTGTTCCCCGAGATCGATTACACCAAGGTCGAGCGGCCGCGGGGGATGAACATCACCATCGTCACGACGGCCAGGACGGACAAGGAAGCCCGGGCTCTCCTCAAGAAGCTGGGCATGCCTTTCCGGGAAGCCTGAGAAGCGAGGTCAACATGGCAACTACAGCGCACATGGCCAAAATGGTCAGGAAACCGAAATACGCGATACGGATCCGCCGCCGCTGCCGGCTCTGCGGCCGCTCCCGGGCCTACTACCGGAAGTTCGACCTCTGCCGCCTGTGTTTCCGCGAACTCGCCCTCAAAGGGGAGATCCCGGGCGTCACGAAGTCGTCCTGGTGACATCGGAGAAAGGATCAAATCATGGATTCCATTTCAGATCTGCTCACCCGGATTCGTAACGGCGCGAAATCCAAGAAGAGGGAAGTCAACATGCCCTCCTTCCGGCTGGGGGTCGAGGTCGTCAAGATCCTCAGGGAGGAAGGGTACGTCAAGAACTACAAGGTCATCGACGACAGCAAGCAGGGGATCCTCAACGTGACGCTCAAGTACACCGAGGACAACAAGAGCGTCATCAGCGGCCTCAAGCGGATCAGCAAGCCGGGCTGCCGGATCTACTGCACCAAGGATTCCGTTCCCACTGCCCTGGACGGCCTGGGCCTCGTCATCGTCTCCACTTCCCGGGGCGTGCTGACGGGGCGGTCGTGCGAGGAGCTGGGAGCGGGCGGCGAAGTCCTCTGCAGCATCTGGTAGGCGCGAGGAGAGGGTACCATGTCAAGAATCGGGAAAAAACCCATCACGATACCGGCGGGAGTGACTGTCACGCCCCACCCGGACCGGATCGATTTCGTGGGGAAATTGGGGAAGCTCTCTTCGCCGCTCCAGCCGGGCATTTCCGCCGCCCTGGAGGGGACGACCCTCGTCCTGGCCCGGGCCGAAGAGACCCAGACCGCCCGGGCCTACCACGGCCTCTGCCGGGCCCTGGCCCGGAACGCCGTCGCCGGGGTGTCCGAAGGATTCTCCAAGAAGCTGGAGATCTTCGGCGTCGGCTACAAGGCCAAGGTCGACAAGAGCAAGCTCGAGATCAGCCTGGGCTATTCCCGGCCGATCGTCTACACCATCCCGGAGGGCGTCGAGGTCGTCGCCGAGAAGCCCACGCTGCTCACCGTCCGGGGCATCGACCGGCAGAAGGTGGGCCAGGTCGCCGACGACATCAAGAGACTCCGCATCCCGGACCCCTACAAGCAGAAGGGCGTCCGCTACCTCGGCGAGAAGCTCATTAAAAAAGAACGAAAGGCGGGGGTGACCGGTGCTTAAAGACAAGACAACCGAAAAAAGAGTGCGGGACGACCGTCTCCGGAAACGGATCCGGGAAAAGGTCAAGGGGACGCCCGAGCGGCCCCGGGTCCACGTGTTCAAAAGCAACGCCTATGTCTATACCCAGGTGATCAACGACCGGGAGGGCTCGGTCCTCCTGACCGCTTCGACCCTGGAGAAGGAGTTCCGCGAGAAAGCCAAGAGCACCAAGAACAAGGACGCCTGCGGCCTTCTCGGCGAACTCTTGGGCAAGCGGCTTAAAGCGGCCAAGATCGAGCGGGTCGTTTTCGACCGGGGGGTCCACCCCTACCACGGACGCATCAAGACCCTGGCGGACGCCATTCGGAAAGAAGGCATCCAGTTCTGAGCGGACGGCCGAATAAGGAGAGACAAGCGTGGACGATCGTAAACACAGGAAAGTCGGAGTTCTCGATGAAGACGGCATGGAGCTCAAGGACCAGGTCATTTCCATCCGCCGGGTCACGAAGGTCGTCAAGGGCGGCAAGAACATGAGCTTTTCGGCCCTCGTCGCCGTCGGCGACGAAAGGGGCCGGGTCGGCATCGGCAAGGGCAAGGCCCGCGAAGTCCCCCAGGCCATCGCCAAGGGCGTCGAAGCGGCGCGGAAAAGCATGATCCGGGTGCCCCTGGCCGAAACGACCATCCCCCATCTCGTCAAAGGAATGGACGGGGCCGGGCTGGTCGTCCTGCGTCCGGCCTCGAAGGGCACGGGCGTCATCGCCGGCGGCGCGGTCCGGGTCATCATGCAGCTCGCCGGGATCCGGGACATCCTGACCAAGTCCATCCGCAGCAACAACCCCATCAGCGTCGCCAACGCGACCCTGGACGCCCTGCGGCGTATCCGGAACCCCGAGGACGTGGCCAAGATGCGCGGAAAGGCGAAAGGTGCGCTATGACGGACAAAGAAACCAAACCCAAGAAGACGCCGAAGCGCGCGGAAAAGGCAGCGGCCGCCGTGAAGTATGTGAAGGTCACTCTCGTCCGGAGCCTCATCGGCTACCCCCGCATTCAGCATGAGACGGCCAAGGGCCTCGGCCTGCGCAGGCTCCAATCCCATGCGGTGCTCAAGGAGACTCCCGAGACGCTCGGGATGATCCACAAGATCATCCACGTCCTCAAAGTGGAAACAGCGGAGAAACCATGAACCTCAGCAACCTGAAACCGGCCCAAGGATCGAGGAAGGACCGAAAGAGGGTGGGGCGGGGCCCCGGCTCCGGCTGGGGAAAGACCGCCGGGCGCGGCAGCAAGGGCCAGAAATCCGGCAGCGGCTATTCCCGCAAACGCGGGTTCGAGGGCGGCCAGATGCCGCTCACCCGGCGCATCCCCAAGCGCGGCTTCACCAACATCCACCGGACCGAGTTGACGATCGTCAACCTGGACCGCCTGGCCAAGCTCCGGAAAGAAGAGATCCGGCCCAAGGACATGGCCGACCAGGGCCTGATCAAGAAGGAATCCGAGCGGGTGAAGGTCCTCGGGCGGGGCGACCTCGTCTCGGCCAAGACCATCCACGCCCATGAATTCTCCGAGTCGGCCGTGAAGAAGATCGAGGCCAAGGGCGGCCGGGCCGTCGTCATCGGGAAAGACTAATGTTAGACAGCATCCGCAATATCTTCAGTATCCCCGAGCTGCGGAAGAGGGTCATCTTCACCCTCCTCCTCCTCGCGGTCTACCGGATCGGCGGGCAGATCCCGAGCCCGGGCCTCAGCGCGACGGCCCTCCAGGAGTTCTGGCAGTCCCAGAAGGGCTCGCTGTTCGGCTTCATCGACCTGTTCTCCGGCGGGAACATGTCCCGAATGACCATCTTCGCCCTGGGCATCATGCCCTACATCAGCGCGTCCATCATCCTGCAGCTGTTGACGGTCGTCTGGCCCTACCTCGAGCGCCTGTCCAAGGAAGGGGAGCTCGGCCGGAAGAAGATCACCCAATACACGCGCTACGGCACGATCGTCATCTGCCTCATCCAGGCCATCGGCATCTCCATTTTCCTCCAGGCCCTGAGGACCCCCGCCGGCGCGGCCATCGTCCTCAACCCGGGCTGGGGTTTTAAGCTTCTGACCATCCTGACCATGACGACGGGGACCGTCTTCGTCATGTGGCTCGGCGAGCAGATCTCGGAGCGCGGCATCGGCAACGGCATCTCGCTCATCATCTTCGCCGGCATCGTCGTCAGTTTCCCGACCGGGCTGAATCAAATGATCTCAGGCCTGCGGACCGGCGCCATGGACCCCCTCAAGATGATCTTCCTGGGCGCCATCATGGTCGCGGTCATCGCCTTCATCGTCTTCGTCGAACGGGGTCAGCGCCGCATCCCCGTCTCCTACGCGAAACGGGTCGTCGGCCGCAAGGTTTACGGCGGCCAGAGCACTCACTTGCCGCTCCGCGTCAACACGGGCGGCGTCATCCCCATCATCTTCGCCGCTTCGGTCATCACCATCCCGGCCACGGCGGCCAACCTCATCAAGGTCCCCGTCATCCAGGCGGTCGCCGCCCAGTTCGGGCTGGGCATGCCCCTCTACAATCTGGTCTACATCGGGGCCATCATCTTCTTCACCTATTTCTACATCTCGATCATCTTCAACCCGGTCGACGTCGCCGACAACCTCCGCAAGTACGGCGGCTTCATCCCGGGCATCCGGCCGGGGAAAACCACCTCGGACTACATCGACGACGTCCTCAGCCGGATCACCCTCGCCGGCGCGATCTACCTCGCCGCCGTGGCCATCCTGCCCGAGTTCATGATCACGGGCTTCAAGGTCCAGGCCCTGCCCTGGATCGGCCCCTTCCTCGATGCCAACCTGCCCAAGTTCATCACCCAGGGCCTCGGCGTCGAATTCATGTTCGGCGGCACGTCGATCCTCATCGTCGTGGGCGTGGCCATGGACACCATGCAGCAGATCGAGGCCCAGCTCATCATGCGCCACTACGACGGCTTCATGCGCCGGAGCCGTATCCGGGGGAGAAGGGGATGAGGGTCATCCTCCTGGGCGCGCCCGGAAGCGGAAAGGGGACCGTGGCCGAAGACCTTCGTTCCGCCTACGGGTTCCCCAAAATCTCCACGGGAGACCTGCTTCGCGCAGCCGTTCGGGAGCGGACCCCCCTCGGCCTGAAGGCCGAATCCCAAATGGGCAAGGGCGGCCTCGTCGACGACGCGACCGTCCTGGCCCTCCTCCGCGAGCGCCTCGCTCGGGAGGATTGCCGCGACGGCTACACCCTCGACGGGTTTCCGCGCAACATCGCCCAGGCCGAGAGCCTGGAGGCGTTCGGCGCGTCCGGGCCGGAGGTCGTCTTCGACCTCCAGGTCGGCGAGGATGTCATATTTCGCCGGCTGACCAACCGGAGGACCTGCCCTTCGTGCGAGGCGATCTACCACGTCATCAATAAGCCGCCGATATCAGAGGGGACCTGCGACGTCTGCGGGACCGCGCTTGTCCAGAGGGCCGACGACAGGCCCGAGGTCATCGCGGAGCGGCTCAGGACCCATCACGCGAAAACCGAGCCCCTGATCGCCCGTTATGCGGCCAAGGGGACTCTCCACAGGATCGATGCCGGCCAAACGGCCGAGGCGACTGTCGCCGAGGTCCGGAAGGTCCTGGACGCCGTCAGGGGCATGCCCGCAAGATCGCAGGATTGACGATGATCATCTACAAGTCCGAAGCCGAACTCGAGGCCATGCGCCGGAGCAGCCGTATCGTGGCCGCGGTCCTCGGGGAGCTCGAGCCGCTCATCCGGCCCGGGATCCGGACGCGCGACCTCGACCTCTACGCCGAGAAGAGGACCCGCGAACTCGGGGCCGTCCCGGCGTTCAAGGGCTATCGGGGCTACCCGGCCTCGGTCTGCATCTCGGTCAACGAGGAGGTCATCCACGGCCTCCCTTCAGGCCGGATCCTCCAGGAGGGCGACATCGTCAGCCTCGATTTCGGTGTCCTCTACGAAGGCTTCTTCGGCGACTCGGCCCTGACCGCCCCCGTCGGCCAAACGAGTCCGGAGGCCCGGAAGCTCATCGCCGCGGCCGAACGGTCGTTCTTCAAGGGCCTCGAGCACATGAAGGAGGGGAACCGCCTGTCCGACATCTCGGCCGCCGTCCAGCAGTCGGTCGAGAGCGAGGGCTTTTCCGTCATCCGCCAGTTCATCGGCCACGGCATCGGCCGGGCCCTCCACGAGGAGCCCCAGGTGCCGAATTTCGGCGCGCCGGGGCGCGGGCCGAAGCTCCGGCCGGGGATGACCCTGGCCATCGAGCCCATGATCGCCGCCGGCGGCTGCGAGGTCGAAATCCTGGAGGACGGCTGGACGGCCGTGACCCGGGACCGGAGCCTCTCGGCCCATTTCGAGCACACGGTGGCCATGACCGAGAACGGGCCGGAGATCCTGAGCGCGAGGACGCCGGATGCCGCCCGGCCGCGGACATCCCTCCTCAAGGAGAGCCCCAATGCCTAGACAGGACATGTTCGAAGCCGAAGGCGTGGTCCGGGAAACCCTCCCGAACGCCATGTTCCGGGTGGAGCTCTCCAACAAGCACGTCATCCTGGCCCACATCTCCGGCAAGATGCGCAAGCATTTCATCCGTATCCTGCCGGGCGACCGTGTCCTCCTGGAGCTTTCGCCCTATGACCTGACCAAGGGACGCATCACCTACCGATTCAAATAAAAGGACGGGACGATGAAAGTCAAAGCATCCGTGAAGAAAATCTGCCGGAACTGCAAGATCGTCCGGCGCAAGGGCGTGGTGCGGGTCATCTGCTCCAACCCGAGGCATAAACAGAGACAGGGATAAACGAGGTCAACATGGCAAGAATCGCAGGCATCACGCTTCCCCCCGACAAGCGGATCGAGGTCGGGCTGACCTACATCTTCGGGATCGGCAACTCCAAGTCCCGCAAGATCTTGGACGAAGCCAAGATCGACCGGAATAAAAAGGTCAAGGCCCTGTCCGAGGACGAGGTCAACAAGATCCGCCAGATCATCGAAAAACGGGAGAAGATCGAAGGCGACCTCCGTCAGGAAGTCACCATGAACATCAAGCGGCTGGTGGACATCGGCTGCTACCGGGGCCTCCGGCACAAGAAGAAACTCCCCGTCCGGGGCCAGCGGACCAAGACCAACGCCCGGACCCGCAAAGGCGTCCGCGGTCAGCGGATCAAGAAACTCAAGGACAAGAAAGCGTAAGGAGCGCCAGCGGACATGCCTAAAGCCAACGCCAAGAAAAAAAAGATCCGGAAGGAGATCGGATTCGGGGTGGCCCACATCCAGTCCACCTTCAACAATACGATCATCACCATCACCGACCACGTGGGCGCGACCGTCGTCTGGGCCAGCGCCGGCACTTCCGGTTTCAAGGGGGCCCGCAAAGGGACGCCCTTCGCCGCCCAGCTCGCAGCCAAGGATGCGGCCACCAAGGCCCGGGAGTTCGGCCTCCGCTACGTCGACGTCCGTCTCAAGGGACCGGGCGCAGGACGGGAGTCCAGCATCCGCGCCATGCAGGCGGCCGGCATCGAGATCAAGTCCATCAAGGACGTCACGCCCATCCCGCACAACGGCTGCCGCGTCCGCCGCCGGCGGCGGGTCTGAGGGCCGGAAGGAGAGCACCATGGCGAAATACGAAGGAGCCGATTGCCGGCTCTGCCGCGTCGAGAAGAACAAGTTGTTTTTCAAGGGCCACAAGTGCCTGACGGAGAAATGTCCCCTCGAACGGCGGGCCTACCCTCCGGGACAGCACGGGCGTTCGAGGAAGAGGGTGCTGGGCTACGCCATCCAGCTCCGCGAGAAGCAGAAGCTCAAAAGGTTCTACGGCATGTCCGAGGAGCAGTTCCGGTTCTTCTTCGAACGGGCCGAGCGCCAGAAGGGGATCACCGGCGAAAACCTCCTCTCCATGCTCGAACGGAGGCTGGACAATGTCGTTTACCTGATGGGATTTTCCCTGTCCCGGGGGCACGCCCGCCAGCTCATCGGCCACGGGCACTTCCGGCTCAATAACCACAAGGCCGACATCGCGTCCGCCCTGGTTAAGACGGGAGACGTCATCGCCTTCAGGCCGCGGTCGGCCAAGAGCGAGGACGT
This sequence comes from uncultured Eubacteriales bacterium, assembly GCA_964525875.1. Taxonomy (GTDB): domain Bacteria; phylum Acidobacteriota; class Aminicenantia; order Aminicenantales; family Saccharicenantaceae; genus RBG-16-66-30. Next base: position 99,791 of record CAZGJS010000011.1, on the reverse strand, counting down.
CAAGGCCGTCGTCGCTTCGAACCGGTCGAAGACCGTTCCCGGCTGGCTCGAGGTGGATTGGGAGAACTTGAAGGGGAGGGTCAGCGCGCTTCCCACGCGCCAGGACGTCACCCTTCCGGTCGAGGAACACCTGGTCGTCGAGCTGTACTCCAAGTAAGGTCCCCGGACCGATTGGAGGACATCTCCCAAAGGAGGTCACATGACAGAAATGAATTTCCAGAGACCCAAGAACTTGGAGTGCGATTTCGACACGCTGACCGGGAAGTACGGACGCTTCCAGGCCCAGCCGTTCGAGCGGGGATACGGTGTGACCGTGGGCAACGCCCTGCGGCGGATCCTCCTTTCGTCGGTCACCGGAGCCGCTATCACGGCCGTCCGCCTCCAAGGCGTTCTCCACGAGTTCTCGACCATTCCCGGGGTCGTGGAAGACGTCACCGACATCATCCTCAACCTCAAGAGCATCCCCCTGAAGCTCCAGGGGAACGGGCCGAAGCGGATGACCCTCAACAAGACCGGCCCCGTCCTGGTCAAGTCGTCCGACATCGCCCGCGACAGCGACATCGAGATCCTCGACGAGACCGTCCCCATCGCCTCCCTCGACACCGACGGGACGCTCGAAGTCGAGATGGTCGTCAAGAACGGACGCGGCTACATCCCGGCCGACCAGAATTTCGACGAGGAGCAGAGCCTCGACTACATCCCGCTCGACTCCTCCCATTCGCCCGTCCTCAAGGTCAACTACAAGGTCGATCCGGCCCGCGTCGGGAAGAGGATCGACTACGAGAGCCTGACCCTGGAGATCTGGACGACCGGCGCCATCCGGCCCATGGACGCCCTGTCCCAGGCGGCCAAGATCATGCGCGACCACCTGGGGATCTTCCTGAACATCGTCGACGAGCCCCTCGAACGGGAAGCGGCCACGTCGAAGAAGGAAATCCCGTACCTGCTCCAGGCCGACATCCTGGCCAAGACGATCGACCACCTGGAACTGTCGGTCCGGTCCAACAACTGCCTCCGCTCGGCCGGCATCGAACGGATCTACGAGCTCGTGCTGAAGACCGAGGATGAACTCCTCAAGACCAAGAACTTCGGCCGCAAGTCTCTGGCCGAGATCAAGGAGACCCTGATCAATTTGAACCTCGGGCTGAACCTCGAACTCCACCCCCGGCTCGTTGAACGGATACAGGCGGACATCAAGGAAGGCATGCCCGAGAAGGAGACGGAGGCATGAGGCACCAGGTCAAGAAGGGAAAACTCGGGAGGAACACCGCCCACCGCCGGGCGGTCCTGCGCAACCTGGTGACGTCGTTCCTCGAGCGCGAGCGGATTCGGACGACCTTGGCCAAGGCCCGGGCGACCCGCCCCGTCGCGGAAAAGATGATCACCCTGGCCAAGCGGGGCACCCTCCATGCCCGACGTCAGGCCCTGGCCTACATGACCAAGGAAGCGGCCGTACAGAAGCTCTTCACGGAGCTCGGGCCCCGCTTCGCCGAGAGGCCGGGCGGCTACACCCGGATCGTCAAGCTCGACAAGCGCATGGGAGACGGGGCTTCGATGGCCATGCTCGAGCTCGTCGGGACGGAATTCAAGAAGAAGACGAAGAAGAAAACCAAGGACGGCAAGAAGTCGGCCGCGAAGTAGATCGAACGACATTCACAAGGGCCAGACATCCGTCGGGCCCCTTTTTTTATTCATCTCCCGATTGCGGGGAAGTTCCTTATTCGGCTTGGCGAAGGATCTCGCCCTTAGCCCCCCGGCCCCCCCGGGGACCTGTCCCGACGGTCCCCCCACCTTCGGTGGGTCCCCCTCCGCTACGGGGGTCGTCAGGGCGACATCCATCGCCGCCTCACGACGAACTTCCCCCATATCGGGAAAGGTGCCTATTGTATTGTGGTTCCTTTATTTAGCCCGGCGTGCGCCCTGGTAGATCTTCTGCCAGTAAGGGTCCTTGAGCCGCGAGATCTGGACGATGGGCCTTTCGTGCGTCGTGGCGTTGATGAACTCCCCGGCGTCGATCATCATGCCGACGTGGCCGATCTTGTTCTTGGCGCTGCCGAAGAAGACCAAGTCCCCGGCCGCTTCGTCCCCCGCGGCCACCTCAGCAAGCCCGCTGCCCTCGAACTGGATGTCCGCGTCCCTCAGGATGGGGATGCCGCCCATCTTGTAGATGAGCTGGACGAAGCCGGAGCAGTCGAAGCCCAGGGGCGACGTCCCGCCCCAGAAGTAGGGGAGACCGATGAAGCGCTTCGACAGGACAACCATGTCTTCGGGAGACGTCCGCGGCCAGACCATGGGCGCCTCGCGGATGTCGCCGTCGCCCCGCTGGATCCAAGCCCTTGTGTTGCAGGGGAGGCTCACCTCGAGCCAACGCTCGTCGCGTTCCGCGACGACCTCCAGCACGCAGCTGATCGGGGCGACCTTGACCGGCTTGTGCTTGGTGACATCGGGCTCGCGGTAGGTGTTGGCCAGGAGGGCGGTGACGACGAATGTCTTTCCGGAGAAGGCGTAGGGCTTTTCGCCCGGCTTGAGGAACCTCAGGGCCGAAGAGATGATCCAGCCCTTGTAGGTGTCGGGCGTCTCGACCTGGTACCAGTCCTCGCCGTCCGCGTTCCTCTCCTTTTTTAGCATCCAGACGTTGTCGCCGAGCAGGGCCTGGCTGACCACGTCGGACGACGAGGTCGAGCGGCGGTGCATGTTCTCAACGGTGTTGGTCACCGCGGCCATGGACGGGCCGGCGGGTTTCTGTGACGCCGGGAAGGCCAGGCCGGCGAGAACGACGAGCAGGGTCAGGATGGTCGTTGTTTTCATCATCTTCGGACCTCCTTGGAGGTCATCATCATACCAAATTTTCCGCTCCCGGGCGATTTCGGGTTATAATGCCACTGAGAGGTGACCCTATGAAACGGAAGGAATTCTTGACGCTGGCCGGAGTTGCCGCGACGGGCTCTCTCTTCGCCCCCGGCTCCGCCGTCCGCGACACCTGGGCGGGCGCGGAGGGGAAGACGCGGGTAACGGTAAAGCTCTTTGAGCTCAAGCTCCGGCAGGCCTGGGGCCTATCCCGGGGGACTTGGACGACGCGGCGCAACGCCTACGTCCGCATAGAGCGGGGCGGTGTCGCCGGTCTCGGCGAAGCGGCTCCGATCGCCCGCTACAACGAAACCGCGGAAAGCGCGGCGGCCTTTATCGACAAGGCCCGCCCCGTCCTCGAAAGAGACCTCTCTGAATACGCCGTCCGCTTCGGCGATGTCGACGCCGTCGGACCGGGAGAGCACGCGGCCAAAGCCGCTCTGGACATGGCCATACTGGACTGGGTCGGCAGGCGGCTCAAGGTTCCGTTGTGGAAGCTCCTCGGCCTCGGCCGGGAGAAAACCGTCACGACGACCTACTCCATCGGCATCGACGAGGTGCCGGTCATGCAGCAGAAGGTCCGGGACGCGGGGGATTTCGGCGTCTACAAGATCAAGGTCGGGACGGCGGACGACCGGAAGATCATTGAGGGCATCCGGGCGGTCACGGCCAAGCCGCTCCGAACCGACGCCAATGAAGGCTGGAAGACCAAGGAGGAGGCCCTGGAGATGATCAACTGGATGGCCGGCCAGGGCGTCGAACTCGTCGAACAACCCCTGCCCGCCTCCCGCCTCGAGGATTACGCCTGGCTCAAGGACAAGGTCAAGATCCCCGTCTTCGCCGACGAGAGTCTCATCCAGGCCTCGGACCTCCCCCGTATCGCCCCCTATTTCCACGGCATCAACATCAAGCTCATGAAGTGCGGCGGCGTCCAGGAGGCCGTACGGCTGGCGGCCATGGCCAGGGCCCTGGGACTGAAGCTGATGATCGGCTGCATGATAGAGAGCTCGCTGGGCATTTCGGCCGGCGCGACCGTGGCCTCGCTCTTCGACTACGCCGACCTCGACGGGAATCTGCTCATCTCGAACGACCCGTTCCGCGGCGTCCGGACGGTCAAGGACAGGCTCGTCCTCGACGACAAGCCGGGGCTCGGCGTCGAGGGGGATCTTTTCTGACCGGCTCCCGCGCCGGCTATTTATCCGAGACGACCCGGCCGATCTCGCTCGAGCGCTCGAGCCGCGAGAAGTGCTCGTAGGCGAGCCGGGATATTTTGGCTATGGCCGGATTGCCGTCGGCGTCGTGCTTGAGGTAAGTCGTCATGACGCAGATGACGTAGGGCCGTCCGGCTAGCTGGACGATCCCGGAATCGCACCTGACGGCCTCGAGCTCGCCGGGCTTTTCGGCGACCGCGATCCCTTCGGGGACTCCCGCTCTGAGCGGGCTGTCCTTGGGGATGGCCAGGATCTCCAGAAGATCCTTCCGGTAGGGTTCCTTGAGGACATCGCCCTTCCAGAGTTTCTCCAGAAGGGTCATCATCTCGAGGGGCGTCGAGACGTTCTCCCGGCCCTCGGCGGCGGCCTTGAGGTCCATCATCTTTCGCCGGAGGCGGGTCTTGGCCAAGCCCAGGCCGCCCAGCCTCTTGTTGACGGCCTCCATCCCGACTTTGTCGATGAGCAGGTTCGTCGCCGTGTTGTCGGAGAGGACGACCATCAACACGGCCGTATCGCGGACGGAGAGCCGGAGGCTGGGACGGCCGAGGTAATAGAGGACGCCCGAACCGGCGACTTTCCGACTCTCTTCGAGAGCGATGAACTCGTCGAGCTGAAGCCGTCCCTCTTCCGCCTGTTTGAAGGCCTCGAAGAGGATGGCGATCTTGATCGAGCTCGCTTGGGGAAAGACTTCGCGCTCGTTGATGAGGAAGGTTTTACCCGTCTTGAGATCTTTCAGAGCCAGCCCCAGGACGCCGTCGAGGCCCACTTCGACTTCCCGGACGGCGGCCTGGAACTTGGCGTCGAGGACGGCCGGGAAACGGCTCTGAGCCGGGGCGGGGAGAGCCGGAAATGCCATGAAAATGAGGATTCCGGCGGCTGCTTTTCGCGTGGTCATGGGCCCTCCTTGTTTCCGGCCAACATTAGCAGAGGCCCGGCGGGGATGTCAAACGGGGCGGGGCGATTCCGGGAGGATCGGGCTATTGGGCGCGGCCGGTTTGGATGACGAGCTTCTGGCCGACGACGAGGATGTCCGAGACGAGGCCGTTCTCCGTCTTGATCTTGTCCACGGTCGTTTTGTGGGCCTTGGCGATCTGGAAGAGGTTGTCCCCGTTACGGACGATGTAAGTGACGGTCTCCCCCGGCTTGACGGCCGGCGGGGCGGGGGCCGTTTCGACGCCTCCCCGCGAAGGCACGCGGAGCACTTGGCCCGGATAGATCATAATCCGGCTCCGGAGGCCGTTGAGGCGGACGAGAGCGTCGACGGAGGTGCGGTAGCGCTGGGCGATGGCGCCCAGGGTGTCGCCCTTGCGGACGGTGTGGCGGTCGGTGACGACGTCGGGAGGGATGAACTGGGGCAGGGAGGCGATGCAGGCCAGGCATTGTTCCCCGTAGCCCGCCGGGACGCGGAGATCGTAAGGGTAATTCGGCGTCGAATCGTTTCTCAGCTCGGAGTTGAGGCTGACGAGGAGCGCCGGGTCGAGACCCAGGTTCTGGGACAAGGCCGCTAGCTTAACGGCGGCGTTGACCCGGACCGTCTCGTAGCGGAGGGCCGGCTCAGGTGCGGGGAGCTCGAAACCGTACTTGCCCGGGTCGCCGACGATGAGGAGGGTGGCGATGAAGCGCGGGACGTGGCGGGCCGTTTCGTAGGGGAGGTTGACGAAAAGGTCCCAGAAGCTGTCGAAATAACCGACCTTTTGAGCCCGGATGACCCGCTGGACCTGGCCCTCGCCGCAGTTGTAGGCGGCGATGGCCGTCGTCCAGTCGCCGAACATGTCGTGGAGCTCGATCATGTACTGAATGGCCGCGCGGGTGGCTTTGACCGGGTCCATGCGCTCGTCGACGTACTTGTCCTGCTTGAGCCCGTAGCGGTAGCCGGTCGAGCGGATGAACTGCCACATGCCCAGGGCCCGGGCGCGGGACAGGGCGCGCGGCCGGAAGGCGCTCTCGATGAGGGGGATCCAGGCGAGCTGTTCCGGGAGCCGTTCCTTGCGGAGCTCGCCGAGGATCATGCCCATGAAAAGACCCGAACGCCTGAAGGATTCCTCGAAGGCCTTCCGCTCCACGGTCTGGAACGATTTGATCTCTCGCATGACCCATTGGTTCTCGACGAGGGGGATCGAACCATTGACCGGGGAGGCCAGGGTCGTCCGGGAAACCGAGATCTTCTTGATGCGCTGGGCGATGAGGATGCGGAGGTCGTTTTTCTCCTGGAGGAGCGGGGAGTCGGGGGGGAGGGACAACTTCAAGAGAAGGCCGTAGGCTTCGTCGAGCTTGGCTAGGGCGCCGTCCATGTCCTCGCGGGCGAGGGCGGCCTGGGCTTCTTCGTAGGCCCCGAAAGCGTATTCGAGGAGGGCCGAGGCGTCCTTTTCCGACTGTTCGCCCTTTTCGGACAGCGCCCGGATGTCCTGACCGGCCTCTTGGCGGGTGCGGGCGGGGTCTTCGGCCGTCGCCGCTGGCTTCTTAGCCGCTTGCGGCTTGTCCGTAACGGCCGGATCCGGCTTGGGAGCGGGTTTGGCGACGGTTTTGGCCGGCTTGGGCGCCGAGGAACAGGCCGCCAGAAGGAAGATCAGGGATAGGATGGCTAAAAAGGACGATAGACATCGTTTATGCTTCATAACGGGACTTCTTTTATAACACAGACAGGGGGAACCGTCAAACGGCCCTCCTATCCCAAATTCGCTTCCGCGATTTTGAGCAGGCCCTAGCGCGCCTTGCGGTGCCAGTTCCAAGCTGTTTCGATGATCGTCTCGAGCGAGGACAGGCGGGGTTTCCAGCCGAGGGACTTCTCCGCCTTCCCCTTGGAGGCCAGGAGGACGGCCACGTCGCCCTCCCGTCTCGGCCCGACGTCGTAGGGGACGGGCCGGCCGGTCGCTTTTTCGGCCGCCTTGATGACCTCGAGGACGGAATGCCCCGATTCGGCGCCGAGGTTGATGACGTCGCTCGGGCGGCCGGCGAGGAGAGCCCTCAGGGCGAGGACGTGGGCCGCAGCCAGATCGGTGACGTGGATGTAATCCCTGACGGCCGTGCCGTCGGGGGTCGCGAAGTCGTCCCCGAAGACCCCGAGCCGGGGCCGCTTCCCGAGGAGGCTGAGCAGGATGTTGGGCACGAGGTGGGTTTCCGGGTCGTGGCATTCGCCCGTCTCCCCGTCGGGGTCCGCCCCGGCGGCGTTGAAGTAGCGGAGCGAGATGGAGCGCAGGCCATAGGCCCGGTCGTAATCCCGGAGGATCTCCTCGACCATGAGCTTGGTCCGGCCGTAAGGGTTGACCGGGTTGGTCGGATGGGTTTCGGGGATGGGCGTCTCGAGAGGGTCGCCGTAGACCGCGGCCGTCGAGGAGAAGATGAGAGTCTCCGTCCCGGCCTCGAGCATGGCGTCGAGCAGGTTGAGGCTCGTCGTCAGGTTATGGGCGTAGTATTTCCTGGGGTCGGCGTAGGATTCGCCGACTTGGATGAGGGAGGCGAAATGGAGGACGGCCCCGATCTTCCCGGTCCGGAAAACCTGCCGCAGGGCCTCCCGGTCGAGGAGGTCGCCCCGGACCCAGGGCGTGTCTCCGATGAGCTCGAGCTTTCCGCTGGAGAAGTTGTCGAAGACAAGGACATCGAAGCCCTCCCGGCGGAGCTCCTTGACGGTATGCGAGCCGATGTACCCGGCGCCGCCGGCGACGAGGATGGTCATGGCGATTTCCTTTCGACGAGCCGGCGGGCCCGTTCGAGCCCCCGAGCTTTCGTCTCGAAGCCGTTGTCGAGCTGGAGCTTATAGAGCTTCTTCAGAAGCTTGCCCATTCCCGGCCCGGGCGGGACGCCCAGCTTGAGCAGGTCCCGGCCCATGACCAGGGGCTTGATCGTCTCCCGGTTGACGCGGAGGTCGTCGAACTTCTTTAAAAGCCAACGCGCCTGCCGATCGAGCCCCCGGACCAGGCGCCTCCCCCGACCGGCCCGGTCGGCGGCGTCGAGATAGACGAGAAGCTCGATCTCCCCTTCGATGTCGGCGGCGAGGCGGTTGAAGGCTTTTTTCGTCACGTCCCCCCGGTTCTGCCAGAGCTCCCCGGCCCGGTGGTGCGTCCGGATGAGGAGAGGAACCATGCGGCCGATGGCGAATCCGTTCCAGGTCTGGACCTTGAACCGGGCCAGGACGCGGCGGGCGGCCCGCTCGCTCTGGATGTCGTGGCCGCAGGAGGTCACGGCCATCCGGCCCCGCTTGTATTCCCAGCGCGTCGTCGAGACCTTGCCCAGGTCGTGGTAGAGCGCGGCGAGTATCAGGGCCAGATTTTTCGGCGCCGGGAGCCCCGTCAGCCTGGCCAGGGCGGCCGCCTGGTCGACGGAGAGCTTGGTGTGGGCCCAGACCGTGTGGTGACCGAAGGCGTCCTTCTCCGGGTGGAAAACCGAATCCTGGATGACCAGGGCGAGGGCCTGTAGTTCGGGGAACCACTGGTCGAGGACGCCGAGCCGGAACATCTCCTCGAGCCCGACCGACGGCCGCGGCGACCCGAGGAGGACCTTGAACATCTCTTCGTTGACCCGCTCCACACTGAGGCCGGAGAGGTCGACGGCCCGCGCGGCGGGGTAGATTGCCGGGTCGACCTTGAAGCCCAGGACGGAGGCGAAACGGGCGACACGGACGACGCGCAGGGGGTCCTCGGGGAAGGCCGCCGGGTTGGTCGGGCGGATCTTCCCGGCAAGAGTATCGGCGCGCCCTTCGAACGGGTCGATGAGGGTCCCGTCCTTGAGCCGGAGGGCCATGCTGTTCGTTCGGAAATCGCGTCTCTCCAGGTCCTTCTCGACGGACAGGCCGGGGTCCGCGGAGACGAGGATGTCCTTGTGGCCACGGACGCCCTCGCCCCGGGCCCGGTCGGTCCGCGGCAGGGCGACGTCGTAGGTCTTCCCTCGGACCGTGAACTTGACGATCCCGAAGCTCTTCCCGACGAGGTCGACGCGGCCGTGCTTTTCGAGCTTGCGGACGATCGCCGCGAGCTCGTGCCGGGCGACGAGGATATCGACGTCGGGGGAGGGGTGCCGGCGGATGAGGTCGCGGACGAAGCCCCCGACGGCGTAGACGTCGCCGCCGAATAGGCGGACGAAGAGGGCCCGGTCGGCGAAGTCGAAGGCGAGCTTTCTCATGAGGTCTCTTATTCTAACAGGTTTCGCCTCTCCCGGAAAACCGGGGCCCGGCCGGGTCACCGGACGGCGGCGAACTTGTCGAGGACCTCCTTGACGGCGTCCTTGTGGACGAGGAGCATCAGGCACTTAAGCCGGAAGTAATCGTCCTGGTAGAAAAAGTAGCCCTTGGCCTTCCCCCAGTAGGCGTTCTCCCAGGAATCCTTGATCAGGAACCAGTTGCCCTTGGCGGATTCCAGGTAGCCGACGCAGTGGACCGCGTGGTCGTCGGTGGAACTGCCGTTCGTGAACCGGTACTCCCGGCTGGACTGGTCGATATAGCTCGAAGGGATGTCGAAGGTGGGAACCACGGCGACGTCGTTCGCGCCGCTGTAGCCGGGCTCGGAGAAATCGACGGCCAAAGCGGCCGTGTACCCCCGGCGCAGGGCCCGCAGGAGAGCCGTGGAGAACTCGTAGAGGGGCAGGTTATGGAACTCCCGGCTGTGCCACCAATTATCGGGAACCCGGAACTCGCCCTTGGTGTAGAAGGGGAGGTACATGAAGCTGACGAAGGCCACATAATCGCCCGGGTCGAGCGCCAGGCTCTTGAGGTATTCCAGGGGCGTGAGCGACCGCCCGTCGACGGAGATCCTGTCGGGGGGCCGGCCCAGGTGCTTGTCGAGGATGGCCCGGACCCCGGCCAGGGCCTTGGATTCGTCCCATTCCTTCCTGGCGGCGAGGCCGGCGAGGTAGTCCCTGAACTCGCGAAAGAGGGGACCGTGGTCATGGGACGTCTTGCCATCGAGGAGCCCGGTGAAATCGGAGGCGCGGACGAGGCCGTACTGCCTGATGCGCTCCATGGCCGAGTTTGGCTCGGAGCCCTGGCCGAGGAAAGAATCGCCCTTTTCCCGGACGAATCGGCGGGCCTTTTCGACGTATTCCCAGTAGACGGTGAACATTTCGGAGAGCTTGACCTCCGCTTTTCCCTGCCGCCTCAGTTCGGATTCGAGAAGGGAGGTCGCGGCGAACGACCAGCACGTCCCCGTGTTGTCCTGGCGCACGGGGGGAAGATGAAAGAATTTGGTGAACTCGGTCGGGTCGGTCGGTTTTTCGAAGCCCGTGAGGTCGGCCGACAGGACCGTCCGGGTTTTCCCTTCGGAGGACTCCTCGGTGTAGAGGGCCAGGTCGTGCTTGATCGGCCCAGCGGCCGGCCCGCCGCCCGCCGGCTTCTCGGGACCGCAGGAAACGGCCAGGCCCGCGGCGGCCAGGAGAATGAGGATGAGGCCGGCCAAAGTGCGATTGTTCATGGATATCCCTCCTTTCCGGGTACTCCGCCCCGATCGTTCATTATAAGAAACGGGGCCGACAACTGCAACGCCCCGTCGCTTTACAAATTCAAACTTGTCACCTGCCGGCGTTTTAGGTATTCTGATAGGAAGACATGAGAAAGCGAACGAATCTTATCCGGCACATGCTCGGAGTCGTCTGTCTGGCGCTTTTTTCGGGGGGGCTCCAGGCATGGGCGGCCGGCGAACCGGCCGCCAAGGACGACATCGTCGTGGCCCTGAAGGACAGGATCATCCGGAACCTCAGCTCCTCGGGGCTGACACTGGCCTTCCACATCGGTCTGACGAACCCGTCTTCGGCGCCCCGCGAGCTCGTCCGCTACCGTTACCGGGTTACCATCAACCAGAGGGAATTCCTCAATATGACGGTGCCTCTCGACGAGCCCCTGCCGGTCCCGCCGAACGGGGAAACACTCATCGCCCTGCCGGTGAAGATTTCCTACGACCTGCTCCGCGCCGCCGTCGGCCCGGTCGAAGGCAAGGCCCTCTGCGACATCGTCGGGGATATGTTTTTCCAGAACGATCGGAAAAAAGAGCAGCGGGCCCCGTTCGCCTTCAGCGGGGAATTCCCCATCTTCCTGGACCCCGAGATCGAGGTCCTTCCCCTCAAGGTCAACGACCTGACCGTGGGCGGGGCCGACGTCGTCTTCCGCCCTAGGTTCAGGAACCCCAACGGCTACGAGCTCCTTGTCGAAAAAATCAGCTTCGCCCTTTTCTTCGGCGACCGGGAAGTCCTCTCCGGGCCGATCCCCGGGGACAAGAGCCTTCCGCGGGCGGGGGAGAAGACCTTCTCCCTGCCCTTCCTCCTCGATTTCTTCGAGACCGGGGAGAAGATGCGGGAGGATTTCCAGAAAGACGAAATCCCCTGCCGTTTTTCCGGTGAGATCGAGGTCATGTCGGTCTGGGGCCGGCTTCTCATCCGTTTCGACAAGGCCCAAGGCCTTCGCTTCGATAAGGTCTCTTGAAAATCGGGGCGAAAAAAAGGGCCGTCCGCGAGGACGGCCCGAAAACGTCGGATGAAGAGTCTCAGAACCAGTAATTGAACCCAACGGTCAGCGCCAGGCCGCCGATGTCGAAGTCGTCGAACCCCAGGAACCACTCCTCGAACTTGGCCTTGGCCGAGTGATAGCGGACCTCGGTGTCGAGGGTCGCCCGGAAGCCGATGGGGATCTGGAACCCGGCGAAAGCGTGCCACCCGAAAGCGGTCCCTGTCTCCTTGCCGTTCGTGAATACGACCGGGTAGACGTCGATGTCGCCCAGATCGGGGTCGGTGTAGATCCAGCGGTCGGAAAAGTCGATCGTCTCACCGTAGATCCGGACGCCCCACAGATAGAGCCCGGCCCCGCCGCCGAAGAACGGGATGAGCCGGGTCCTGCGCCCCAGGGGAGTGACCTTGACGGAGAGCTGGAGCGGCGTGCTGTGAACACGGAAAGCGTGCTCGATGATGTTCGCGTCGTAGAATTCGTAAGGGAATGCGAAATTCTCCTCATCGAGCTCGAATTGGCCATACTCCATGTAATAACCCGGCGTTTGCTTGCTGTAGGAATCGACGGTGAAAGCGAGGCTGAGGTTCTTTCCTACAAAGTATTCGTAGCCGACTCCGAAAGTAGTCCCCCGGAACTTATTCTTCGAGAAGCTCATCTGGTCGAGTTCGATGGCCCAGAGGCTGTCGGGATGGGACGCGAGATAGGTGTCGGATAAAGCGTGGGGCATGAAGTACCCTATCCGGAGGGAGAACGAATCGGAAAAAGCGAGCGAAGGCACCAGAAGGAGCAATCCAAGGGCGAGGCCGGTCAGTTTTTTCATTTCATTCCTCCTAACGCCCCTTATTATAGCAAAAAATATGCCAGGCCGTGCGGGCCCCTTTCCAGGGAGGGGTCGCCCCGGCAACTGTTCCCAAAACAGGTCAGGTGTCCTCCGGAACCGGCTTGGGCGGCCCTCCCCGCGGCCGCCTTACTTCACGACCGCGCCCGCATCGATATCCCGGTCGAAGAAGGGGATGAGGGCCTTGTTGTCCGGGGTGATGGCCGCGAGGAGCATGGCCTGGGATTCGATGCCCCGGATGACGGCGGGTTTGAGGTTGACGATGACGATGAGCTTCTTGCCGACGAGTTCCTCGGGCGTGTAGGTTTCGGCGATCCCGGCCACCATCTGGCGCTTCTCCGTCCCGATGTCGATCTGGAGCTTGAGGATCTTCGTCGCTCCGGGGACGCGCTCGGCCGCGAGGATATGGGCGACCCGGAGGTCCATTCTCTTGAATTCGTCGTAGGTGATGATGTCCATCGCTTCTTTTCCCTCCTTCGTCGGTTCCGGCCGGGGGGCCGGCGGGGGGAGAGGCGCGGCGGCATCCTCTCCGAGAAAATCCTTCAAGGCGACCCTCGGGAAGAGCGCCTGCGGCATTCCGACCTTCCGGCCGGGGCCGAAGCCGTCGAACTCGATCCCAGCGTAGGGGACCTCCGAGGGCTTCTTCCCTTCGCCGAGGAAGCCCCAGATCCTCTCCGCCGAGCCGGGCATGACAGGGAAGACGAGATAGCTCACGCCGCGGATGGCCGCCGCGGCCTGGAGCAGCACCCGGGCCAATCTCGGCCTCAGGGCCGGGTCCTTGGCCATGATCCAGGGCTCGTTGTCCGCGAGATATTTATTGACAAGGCCGATGTAGGCCCAGATCTCTTCAAGGGCCTTGTTGAGGGCGCAGGCGTCGTAGAGGTCGAAAACCCGGACCTTGAGGTCCTCGAAATCGGTCCGGACTTTCAGGTCCGCGTCCGTTTCCCCCTCGGGGTCCGCGATCACGCCGTCGAAATAGTTCCGGATCATGGTCAGCGTCCGCTGGACGAGGTTGCCGAGATCGTTGGCCAGGTCGGAGTTGACCCGGTGGAGGAAGCCCTCGTGGGAGAAATTGCCGTCCTGGCCGATGGGGATCTCCCGGAGCAGGAAATAGCGCAGGGGGTCGGGACCGAAGACCTTCAGGATGGCCTGGGGGTCGAGGACGTTGCCTCGGGATTTGGACATCTTGGTGTCGTCCTTGAGCCACCAGCCGTGGCCGTAAACCGTCCGCGGCAGGGGGAGGCTCGCGGCCATGAGGAAGGCGGGCCAATAGACGGCGTGGAACCTGAGGATGTCCTTCCCGACGAGATGGATGTCGGCCGGCCAGAATTTCTTGAAAAGCTCCGGGTTCCAGTCGTAGCCGATGCCCGTGACGTAGTTGTGGAGGGCGTCGAACCAGACGTAGATCGTGTGTTTGGGGTCGCCCGGCACGGGGATGCCCCAATTGACCGTCGTCCGGGTGATGCTCAGGTCCTTGAGCCCGCCGCGGACGAAACTCATAATTTCGTTGAGGCGGCTCTGGGGCCGGACGAATTCGGGGTGCTCGGCGTAGAGGGTTAGGAGCTTGTCCTGATAGGCCGAAAGACGGAAGAAATAGGTTTCTTCGGAGACGGCGGAGGCCTTTTTACCGCAGTCCGGGCAAACCTTCGTTCCGTCCGCCTCGACCGGCACGTCGTCGGCTATGAAATTCTCGTCGGAGACGCAATACCAGCCCTTGTATTCGCCTTTAGTGATGTCGCCCTTGTCGAGGAGCATCTGGAAGATCTTCTGGACGCCCTTCTCGTGGAAGTCCATGGTCGTCCGGATGAAGAAGTCGTGCGAGATGTCGAGGGCCTTCCACAGGTCCTGGGCCCGGCCGACGACCGAGTCGGCCAGGGCCTTGGGGGTCAGCCCCTTTTCGGCGGCCGCCTTCTCGATCTTCTGGCCGTGTTCGTCGGTCCCGGTCAGGAAGAAGACGTCCTTCCCGGCCAGCTTCTGGAACCGGGCCAGGGCGTCGGCAATGATCGTCGTGTAGGCGTGCCCGATATGGGGCACGTCGTTGACGTAGTAGATCGGCGTCGTTATGTAAAACGTTTTCTTAGAATTCTTTTCCACAGATCGGTCCTCCTCGGATGAGCATCATGGCTTCGGCCCGCGTGGCCGGGTTCTTCCGGAACGAGCCGCGGACGGCCGAAGTCACGGTGATAGACTTGGGCTTTTTCGCCCCGCGCATGGACATGCACATGTGCTCGGCCTCGATGACGACCATGACGCCCAGGGGCTTGAGGTGCTCGTCGAGCAGGTCGGCGATCTGTTTCGTCAACCGCTCCTGGACCTGAAGCCGCCTGGACAGGGTCTCCACCACCCGGGCGATCTTGCTCAGACCGACGATCCGCCCGGATTTCGGTATATAGGCCACGTGGGCCACTCCCGCGAAGGGGAGAAGATGGTGCTCGCACATTGAGTAGAGGGGGATGTTCTTGATGAGGACCATTTCGTCGTGCTTTTCGTCCTCGATGAGGCGGAGGTTCCGCGTCGCTTCGCGCTCCGTGCCGCCGAGGATGTCGGTGAGCATCCGGGCCACCCGGCGGGGCGTCGCCCGGATTCCCGGACGGTGGGGGTCCTCGCCCACGCCCTCGAGGACGAGCGTCACCCCCTTTTCGATCTTCTTGATATCCATGATGGTTCCTCCGCTCCCGCCGCTAGCGCTTCTTGACGAATTCGCTGACGGCCAGGTGGGCGATCTCCTTGAGCGGCCGCTTCGTTTTCCGGGCGGCCTTCAGAAGGTCCTCGTACTCCGGCTGGACATTGACCGGCCGGCCGCCGAGCGAGGCGACCTTGATGCCGATCTTCTCGCCGCCGACCCGGACGGTCCGGAACTCCCGCTCGAGGACGCGCCGCCCGACGGGGTAATAACGGACGCCGATCGACGTCGTTTCCCTGAAGACGGTCTCGATGAGAGCGTCCATTTTATCGACGCCCGCGAGCAGGGTCAGCTTCGTGCCCAGGCGGTTTTTCTTCATGACGACGGGGGAGAGGGTGGCGTCCATCGCCCCCTCTTCGAAAGCCCTCTCCAGAAAGTGGGCCAGCAGCTGAGGCGTAGCGTCGTCCATTGTCGCCTCGATGATGTAGACGTGCCTCGCCTCGTCGAAACTCCGGGCTTGGCCGTAAAAAGCCCTCAGGACGTTCGGGATCTCGGGGAATTCCTTCGTCCCCGCGCCACAGCCGATCCTCTCGTAGACGAGCTCGGGGAGCTTGGTGAACCGCTTGGCCAGGGTCGAAATGATGGCCGCACCGGTCGGCGTGACGAGCTCGGACTCGACCCAGGCCGAGTAGACCGGCGCGTTTTTCAGGAGCTCGGCCACGGCCGGGGGGGGGACGGAGAGGACGCCGTGCAACGTCTTGACCCACCCGGAGCCGACGTTGAGGGGTGAACAATAAACCTCGCCGATGCCCAGCTCGTCGAGGAGGAACGCAGCCCCGACGACATCGACGAGGGCGTCGTCGGCCCCGGCCTCGTGGAGATGGGACTCATTGAACCTGCGGCCGTGGACCTTGGCTTCGGCCTCGAAAAGCCGCTCGAAAATGGCCAGCGCCCTGTCCTTGACGGAGGGGGAGAATCGGGAGCGGCGGATGACGCGCTCGACGTCGGCGAAGGTCCGCTCGATGTGCTCGTGGCCCTTGACGCGGACGTCGACCTTGACCGCCCCGAAGCCGCCGCGGCGGACGCGCCGGACGGCGATCTCCACCGGCAGACGGAGTCCGGCCATCTTCTCCTTGAAGAGAGCGGCATCGACGCCCAGGTCGAGGAGGGCGCCGAGGATCATGTCGCCGCTCAACCCCGAAGAGCCGTCAAAATAGACGTAATTCATGGTCTCGTCCTTTCCCTCAGCTGCCTGTCCAGAACGGGAAGGATCTCTCCGGCCCTACCCTGGAAAAAGAAGTCGGCATGCGGTGAGAGCGGCGTCGGTTCGAGGTTGACCTCGACGATTTTGGCTCCCGCCCTGGCCGCGGCGTAGGGCAGCGAGGCGGCGGGGTGAACGACGGCCGACGTCCCGATGACGAACATGACCTGACAGGCCTCGCTTAAACCGTAGGCCCGGTCGAGGACGGCGGGGTCGAGCGATTCCCCGAACCAGACGATATGGGGCCGGTAGAGGGAGCCACAGGCCGGGCAGACGGGAGGGATGTGCGGCAGGGGAGTCGCCCTGACCTCTTCGACCGTGCCTTCCCGGGTGCAGCGCAGCTTCCAGATATTGCCGTGGAGCTCGACGACGTCGCTCGAGCCGGCTTTGGCGTGGAGGCCGTCGACGTTCTGGGTGATGACGGCCATCTCCCCGAATAGGCTTTCCCAGCCGGCGATGACCCGGTGCCCGGCGTTCGGCTCGACGGGTGCGATGAGGCCGCGCCGCCAGTCGTACCATTCCCAGACGAGTTTCGGGTCGCGCTCGAAGGCTTCGGGCGTGGCCAGGGCCTCGGCCCTGTACTGCCTCCATAGTCCGTCCGCGCCACGAAAGGTGGGAACGCCGGACTCCGCGGAAATCCCCGCGCCCGTGAGCACGGCGACGCGGCCGGCCCCGGCCAGGATTTCCACGACCTCTGCGACCCGATGTTCGTTCATGGATGTCCGTTTCGCCCCTTAGAATATCGTTTTCCCCTGAAAAAAGCAAAAGCCTGGATGGCCGGTTTCCCTGCTTGACTCGGCCTCGCCGAAAAAGGTATATCAGTCCGAGGAGGATCCATGGCCGGGACGAAAACGACAGAGAAACCGCGCGCCTCCATCGGCATCCTCGGCGGGACCGGGCTCTACGAGATCGACGGCATTAAAAACACTCGCGAGGTCCGCCTCCGGACGCCGTTCGGGGAGCCCTCCGACCCATACATCATCGGGACGCTCGAAGGCCGGCGGGTGGCCTTCCTGGCCCGGCACGGCAAGGGCCACCGGCTCCTCCCCGCCGAGGTCAACTATCGGGCCAACATATTCGGATTCAAGAAGTTAGGCGTCGAGCGGATCATCTCGGTCAACTCCGTCGGCTCTCTCCGTGAAGAGATCCGGCCCCGCGACATCGTCCTCGCCGACCAGTTCTTCGACCGGACGTGCCGGCAAAATACGTTCTTCGGCCGGGGAATCGTCGCCCACGTCAGCTTCGGTCGGCCGGTCTGCCCGGAGCTGGTCAAGGTCCTCTTTGAAACCGCGGTAGGGCAGGGGATGAGGGCGCACCGCGGCGGCACCTACATCTCGATCGACGGCCCGGCCTTCTCCAGCAAGGCCGAGTCGCTCGCCTACAGGTCGTGGGGAGCGGACGTCATCGGCATGACCAGCGCCACGGAGGCCAGGCTCTGCCGCGAGGCCGAGATCTGCTATGCGACGCTGAGCCTGGCTACGGACTACGACGTCTGGCACGAAACCGAGGAGCCGGTCACCGTCGAACTCATCTTCCAGAACCTGTCGCACAACATCGGCAACGCTAAAACCGTGATCAAGAAAGCGCTGGCGGCGCTCGGCGGCGAAGGCACCCGCTCCTGCGACTGCGGGTCGTCCCTGCGGAACACCATCGTCACCGACCCGGCCCGCATCCCGGCCGCGACCCGGCGGAAGCTGGGCATCCTCGTCGATAAATACCTGCGTTAGGTTTGGGGAATACCCATGAGTCTCGTCATCGTCGGTTCGGTCGCCTTCGACACCATCCGGACGCCCTGGGGCTCGCGCGAGAGGATCGTCGGCGGGTCGGGGACCTACTGTTCGCTCGCGGCGAGCTACTTCACCCGGCCCCGCATCGTCGGTGTCGTCGGCCGTGACTTCCCGCGAAAAACCCTGGCTCTCCTCAAGTCCCGCGGCGTTGACCTCGAGGGCCTCAAGGTCAAAGCCGGAAAGACCTTCCACTGGGAAGGGAGGTACGAAGAGGACCCCAACCGGCGGACGACGGTCCGGACGGAACTCAACGTCTTCGCCGACTTCCGGCCGGAGATCCCCGCGCCCTACAGGGGCTCACGCATCGTCTATCTGGCCAACCTCAACCCGAAGCACCACGACTTCGTCCTCGGCCAGTTCCGCAAGCCCGCCGTCTTGGCCATGGACACGATCCGGCTCTGGATCGACACGAAAAGGGAGGCCCTCCTCAAGGAGCTCGGCCGGGTCGACGTCTTCTTCGCCAACGACGAGGAGGCCCGGCTCATCACCGGGGAGATGAACCTCATCAGCGCCGGCAAGGCCCTCGTCGGGCTCGGTCCGTCGCTCGTCCTTTTGAAAAAGGGGGAACACGGCGCGCTCGTCTTCGGCCGGGATTTCGTCTTCGGCGTTCTGGCCCACCCGTGCGAGCACGTCATTGACCCGACCGGCGCCGGCGACAGCTTCGCCGGAGGATTCCTGGGCTGCCTCGACAAGACGCCCGGGCTGGCCGGAAAGGACGTCCGCCGGGCGGCCGTTTACGGCAGCGTCATGGCCTCCTTCGCCATAGAGGATTTCGGGATCGGACGGTTTCTGACCCTCGACCAAAGCCAGGTTGAGGCGCGATTCAAGCAATTCCGCAAGCTGTCGACATTCTAGAATGCGCAAGGCCCCCGGGATCGCCGAGGGCGGCTAGGGAGGAAAGAAATGGCAGACATCAAGGTCCCCATGGAGCCTTTCCGCATCAAGGTCGTGGAGCCCATCCGCCCGGTAGCGCGCCGGGAGCGTGAGGCCCTGCTGAGGCAATCCGGGTTCAACATCTTCGGCATCCCGGCCGAGAAGGTCACCATCGACCTTCTTACGGATTCGGGGACTTCGGCCATGAGCGACGACCAGTGGGCCGGCATCATGTCAGGGGACGAGTCCTACGCCGGAGCGCGAAATTTCTTCCATCTCGAAGATTCGGTCCGCTCGGTCTTCGGCTTCCGCCACGTCATCCCGACCCACCAGGGGAGGGCGGCGGAAAGGATCCTCTTCGGTTCGACCGTCAAGAAGGGCGACAGCGTTCCCAACAACATCCATTTCGACACGACCCGGGCCAACGTCGAGGTCCTTGGGGCGCGGGCTGAGAACCTGGTCGCCGCCTCGGCCTATGATCCTGATTCGCCTCACCCGTTCAAGGGCGACATGGACGTCGAAAAGCTCAAGAAATTCATCGACAGGCGCGGCGTCGAAAGGATCCCGCTGGTCATGATGACGGTCACCAACAACAGCGGCGGCGGACAGCCGGTCTCCCTGAAGAATATCAAGCAGGTGAGCGAGGTTTGCGCCCACCACGGCATCCCCTTCTTCTTCGACGCCTGCCGCTTCGCCGAGAACGCTTTCTTCATCAAGAAGCGCGAGAAGGCCTACGCCAAGAAGAGCGTCCTCGAGATCGCCCAGGAGATGTTCTCTTATGCCGACGGGGCGACCATGAGCGGCAAGAAGGACGCCCTGGTCAACATCGGCGGCTTCGTCACCGTCGACGACGACGGCCTGGCCGAGAAGATCAAGAACCTGCTTATCATCAGTGAAGGCTTCCCGACCTACGGCGGCTTGGCCGGTCGCGACCTGGAGGCCATGGCCCGAGGCCTCAAGGAAGGCCTTGACGAGGATTACCTGGAGCACCGAACCGCCCAGGTCGCCTACCTCGGCGGCCTTCTCGACCAGGCCGGGGTGCCCGTCTTTAAGCCGTTCGGGGGCCACGCCGTCTACATCCTGGCCGACCGGTTCCTGCCCCACATCCCGCGGACGAAATATCCGGGTTGGGCCCTGACGGTCGCCCTCTACCGAGAGTTCGGCATCCGGGCGGTCGAGATCGGCGGCGTGATGTTCGGGCAGAAGACGGGCAAGGGGAAACAGGAGGTCTATCCCGAGCTGGAGCTGGTCCGGCTGGCTATCCCGCGGCGGGTCTACACGGCCTCACACCTGCGGTTTGTCGCCGAGTCCCTGATCGAGCTCCACAAGAACCGCGACAAGGTCAGGGGCCTGCGCATCGTCCGCGAGTCGCCGTTCCTGCGGCACTTCACGGCCCAGCTGGAGGAAATCTAGGAAAAAGAGGGACTGTCCCCTCGGATGGGGGCTGTCCCTCTTTATATTCAGATCTTGACTCGGGCGAGGGACTCGACGCGGAGATCAAGACTGCCGATCCCGGCGTCGACATCGATTTCGATGACGACGGCGCTCTTTCCGTAAGCCTCGTTGACGTAAGAGCCGCCCTGCTTGCTCAGGCCGTGGGCCTCGACCGAGCCGAGGCCTCCGTCCACCTTGACCCGGACGCCGACCTCGGAGGGCAAGTAGATCTTGCCGCTGCCGACGCCGCCGTCGATCTTAACGTTGAAACTTTCCTGGTGCGGGCCCCGGAGGTCGAGGGTCATCTCGCCGACACCCATGTCGATCTCGACCCGCTGGAGCTTCAGGCCCCGGAGGTCGATGTCGCTCTGCCCGGCGCCGAGGTCGATGTCGAGGTCGAGGGGAACGGAATTGCTCAAATGAATGTCCCAGCGGTTACGGACCCGGCCGAAGGGGATGCTGTTGCGGCGGGAGCGCCGGACCTCGAGGGTGCCCTTGTCGCCGAAGCGGCGATAGTCGACGACCGGACGGTCCCTGTCCCGGCTATATTCGAACGATGCTTCGAGGAGCGCCTCTTGGTCGGCGCCGCGGACCCGGAGCTCGCCGGCATTCATGTGCAGGCCGACCTCGGCGCGGGTCGCCCCTTCGAGCGCGACCATCTGGGTATCCTTCATGACGTCGCGGGGCTCGTCGCAGGCGGCCACGAGAGCCGCGAGGGCGAGGATGATCAACCCTATTCTCATGCGGGAAGAGTTCATCGATAGACCTCCTGGTATTCGTTTCCGTCTTATCTCTCTATACGAAGGAGACGGGCCGGGAGTTCCCGGGCTCAGGACTCAGAGGGTCCGGATCTTTTTAGCGGGCAGGGCTGCCGGTTGGCCGGCTGTTCCAGTTGACCGCCAGGTTCGAAATCTGATTAAATAGTCCAGCCATGAAAAACGCCAAGGTTTTCATTTCGGTTCTTCTGATGTGCGGCCTGCTCTTCCTGTCTTCTTTCCCGGCGAGCCGGGGGCCGCTCAGCCTGATCAGGATCCCCACGGGCCCCGATTTTCCCTTCCGTGTCCTCTCCCGTCTCCAGGTCGACGTCCGGCAGGAGCTCGGGAGCTGCCTGCTGGCCTTGGCCGACCGTGAGGATATCGCTCTCCTCCGCCGGAACGGCGTCCGCTTCTCGATCCTGGCCCGTAACGTGGCTGAGCGCGACATCCTCGTCGTTCGGACCGAATCTCCGGACGCCCTGGCCGCCCTCCGTTCGGCGGGCAAAGCCATCGCCGTGGAGCCGGGAACCGCGGTTTTCTGGACGGAGACGGGCAGTCCCTCCGAGGCCGTCCCGACCGGCCTGCCGCGAAAAGTCCTCTCATCGCGGACCGTCCGGGTGGACCTCCGGCCGGCCGTCAGCGCCGGACGGCTCGCGCCCCAGGCCGTTGCCCAGGACCCGTTTATCGATATGATCGTCGGCCTGGTATCGACGTCGAACCTGAGCTCCGGCGTCCAATCCCTCCAAGACTTCCAGACGCGCTACGCCTCGACCTCGAACTGCGAGGCCTCCGGCCAATTCATCTATAACGCCTTTTCGGGCCTCGGCCTCGACGAGGTCCGGTTCGAGCCCTTCGCCTTCTCGAGCTACACCTCTCGCAACGTCGTCGCCGAAAAAACAGGAGAAACCTATCCGGACGACATCGTCATCATCTGTGCCCATTACGATTCGACGTCGCCCGCCGCCTCGCGCCTGACCGTGGCACCGGGGGCCGACGACAACGCCAGCGGAACAGCGGCCGTCCTTGAGGTGGCCAGGATCCTCGCCTTATATCCCCTCGACTTCACGATCCGTTTCATCGCCTTCTCGGCGGAAGAATGGGGCCTCTACGGCAGCCGGGCTTACGCCACAGCCGCGGGCCTGGCGGGGGATCGCATCGTCGGCGTCATCAACCTGGATATGATCGCCTACGCCAACGCGATGCCCGAGGACCTGCAGGTGATCGTCAATTCTGCTTCGGGCTGGCTGGCCGACCGCTTCCTCGACGCCGCCGCGAATTACGGGGTGCTGGGCGCCACGAAGACGGTCGACGCCTCTTTCGTTTACTCCGATCACGCCCCATTCTGGGACGGTGGCTATCCGGCCCTGCTGGCCATCGAGGACAACCCCCTCAACAACCCTTATTACCACCAGACGAGCGACACTCTGGACAAGCTCAACCTCGATTTCTTCACGAGCGCCACCCGGTCCTCACTGGGCCTGCTCGCCGAGCTGGCTCAGCCCATCAAGGAAGGGTACCCGGGGACTCCCGTCGGACTGAGCGCTTCACCGGTCGTCTACAGCTCGCTCTTCAGCGCCTTGAAGGCCGTCCGCGTGACCTGGAGCGCCCAAGCCGACGCGGCCGGATACAACATTTACCGGACGAACCTCTCGCATCTCGACTACGAAAAAATCAACGATTCGCTTGTGACCGGGACGACGTTCATCGATGACGATGTGCGCACGGACCTGTCCTATTATTATGTGGTCACGGCCGTCGGCGCCACGGGGCTTGAGAGCAACCGCTCGAGGGAAGCCGTTGTGGCCCCCGATGTCCCCCCGGCGACGGCGGCCCTCCGGACTTTGAGCCTCCCGGCGCTCGGAGGCGGACGATGAATGCCGGACGCCGGGTCGCGGTGTTCCTTGTCGTTCTCGGCTTGGCCGCGGCCGCCCGGACTCAGGAACTGTCGGTCTCCCTCGCGGCGGGGAGCTTCCGCGCTTCGGAGGAGGCCTACCGCGAGATCTACGGTCCCAGCGTCCCCTTTTCCGCCGATCTCTGGCTGAAGCTCAAAGGTCATTTCGGGCTCGGTGCGGGATTCGCCAGTCAGAGCGACGAAGGGAGGGCCGTCCCGATAGGGGAAGACGGCGCGGAATATCCGGTCAAGTTCCGCCGGACCTCGATCCCCGTCGTCGTCTATTACGAGCTCGATTTCAAAGCCGTCGATATCCGCCTCGGGGCGGGGCTCTGCGCCCACCGCTACGAGGAGACGTGGAAAACCGTCGACCTCGGGTTCAAGGGGAACAAGGTCTCCCCCCGGTTCTTCGTGGCGGCATCGGTCGCCCTGCTCAGCCGGTTTTCAATTTTCGGTTCGGCAACCTACGACACCATTCCCACGGGAGCGGGTTCGCCCCTTGTCAACGAAGTCAACTTGGGCGGGCTCCAACTCCTCGGGGGCGTGGCCATCCGTATTTTTTGAGGTCGGTTGATACTATCCGCCCAGGAGGTTCCATGAACGACGACAGAAGTCAAAGCCGAAGGGATTTTCTCAAGATCGGCGCCGCGGCCGGGTTGGGCGCGGCCGTGGCCGGTCTCGGAATCGAAGCCAAGGGCACGGCCCCGCTCCCGGGCGAGGCCCGGTCCCAATTCAAGACGACCCCCATTCCGACCGTCCGGGTGGGTTTTGTCGGGGTCGGCGGCATGGGCTCGGCCCATGTCCAGAACTATCTGAATATCGAAGGCGTCGAGGTCAAGGCCATCTGCGACGTCGTTCCGGCCAAGGTCGAGCGGGCCCAGAAATGGGTCGTCGCCGCCGGCCAGCCCAGGCCGACGGGTTACTCCAAGGGGCCGGAGGATTTCCGGCGGATGTGCGAGATCGAGGAGCTCGACCTGGTCATGACAGCCACACCCTGGGAATGGCACGTTCCGGTCTGCCTGGCGGCTATGAAGAACGGCAAGCACGCCGCGACCGAGGTCCCGGCGGCCATGTCCATCGAGGACTGCTGGGCGCTCGTCGAAACGGCCGAAAAAACCCAGAAGCACTGCCAGATGATGGAGAACTGCTGCTACGACCGGATCGAGCTGATGACCTTGAACCTCGTCCGCAAGGGCGTCCTGGGCGAGGTCCTGCACGCCGAGGCCGGCTACCTCCACGACCTGCGCGGTGTCAAGTTCTCCAAAGAGGGCGAGGGGCTGTGGCGGCGGGCCTGGGCCCAGAAGCTCAACGGTAACCTCTACCCGACCCACGGCCTGGGGCCCGTGGCCCAATGCATGAACGTCAACCGCGGCGACGCCTTCGACTACCTCGTCTCCGTGAGCAGCCCGGCCCGGGGCCTCCACGAATACGCCGTCGCGACATTCGGCGCCGACAGCCCGCAAGCGAAGGAGCGCTACGTCCTCGGCGACGTCAACACGAGCCTGATCAAGACGAAGCTCGGCAAGACGATCATCCTCATCCACGATACCAACCTACCCCGGCCCTACACCCGGATCAACCTCGTCCAGGGGACCCATGGCCTGGCCCACAAGTGGCCCGACCGGATCTACGTCGAGGGGAAAGCGGACAAGGCCCACCAGTGGGACGACTTCGAGAAGTTCGCCGCCGAGTTCGAGCACCCGCTCTGGAAGGCCATCGCCTCGAAGGGGGAGGGGAGGGGTCACGGCGGCATGGATTACATCGAGGACTACCGGCTCATCCAGTCGCTCCGGCGGGGCGAGCCGCTCGACCAGGACGTCTACGACGCGGCCGCCTGGAGCGCCGTCGTCGGCGCCAGCGTGAAGAGCGTCGCCGGTAAAGGCAAGCCGGTCACGATCCCCGACTTCACCCGGGGCAAGTGGAAGACGAACCCAGCGCTGGGGATTATCGAGGCTTGATGGGGGACATGTACCAGAGGTACGTGTCCCCGGTTTACATGCCCGGCCGGCGGCCGGCCAGGACCCGCATGACGGTTTCGGCAACGCGGCGGGCGCGAGTTTCCGGTTTCTTAGCGCTGAGGATCCAATACCCCCAGAGCTTCTTTTCCGAAGGCGGCCGATTCTCGAAAATTTCCCTGGCCCGCGGCTCCTTGGCCAGGGCCTCGAGGAGGTCGGCGGGAATGGCCGCGCCCCGGCCGATCCTCTCGATGTCATTGAGGCTCGCCCAACAGCCGTTGCGCTTGGCCGCCTCGACCTTGGCCAGTCCGGGCGGGGCCATGCGGCCCTCCTCGATGAGCGTTTTGACGCGGGCCTTATTGGACGCCGACCAGACGGACTTGTCATTCCGCGGGGTGAATCGCTGTTTGTACCTTTCGGCGTCGACCCGGCCGACGGTCGAGTCGATCCAACCGTAGCAGAGGGCCTCCTGCAGGGCCTCTTCGTAGGTTATGGATTTTTTTCCGGACGCCTTTTTATAATAGGCCAGCCAAATCCCCTTTGACTTGTCGCCGTTGCGGGCCAGCCAGGCCCGCCAGGCCTGCTTCGTCTTGAACAGCCGGGGCGACGTGTCCATGGACAAGCATGATACCACGGATCGGGGACAACTGGGCCGGCGTTAGCAAATAACGGCAGGGACTTGACAAAGCGGATTCCCGGCTTATAATAAAACTGTGAAAACCAAACGAGTTTCATTAGTTTCCAAGCCCGGGCCGGCCTTGGCCGGCGCGACTCGCCGACGGATCCTCACCGCGGCCCGGCACCTGTTCCTAAGCCGCGGCTTCGTCCGCGTGACCGCCGACGAAATCGCCGCCGAGCTCGGGATCAGCAAGGCCACTCTTTACAAGGAGTTCTCGAGCAAGGAAGAGATCCTCAGAGAGGTCGTTCGGGAATTCATGGCCGAGATCGCCGGCCGCGTCGACACCATCATGAAGGCCGACACGATGAGCTTCGTCGAGAGGTTAGTCGCCCTTTTTTCTTTCGTCGGCGGCCGCATCTCCCAATTCGGGCCGCTCTTCATCCGGGACATCCAGAAGAGCGCGCCCCGGATCTGGAAGGAGATCGACGATTTCCGCCGGAACAAGATCTTCAAGAACTTCAAGGTCATTCTCGAAGCCGGCCGCCGGGAAGGCTTCTTCCGCGAGGACGTCGACCTCGACCTTCTCCTCCAGATGTTCATCAGCCTCATCCAGGAATTCGTCAACCCGGCGGCGATACTCCGTTCCGAGCGTTCGCCGGTGGCGACTTTCGAATCGGTCATCAAGGTCTTTTTCCAAGGCATCCTGACGGACAAGGGCCGGCTGGGTTTTTCCGCTAGAACTCCCGCCCTTTTCGAGCCCCGAAAGGAGGGCGTGTCATGAGATCGAGAATTATCGTCCTTTGTCTGGCCGTCCTCGGCGGACTTTCCTGTGCCGGGAACGGCGCGAAGGATGTCATCTACGCGTCGGGAACGATCGAGACGGTCGAGGTCCATGTCGCCTCAAAAGTTTCCGGCGAACTCCTGGAGCTCGCCGTCGAGGAGGGAACCCGGGTCAAGCCGGGCGACAAGCTGGCCGTCGTCGACCATGCGACACTCGACATCCAGCTCCGCCAGGCCGAGGCCGGCGTGCGCCTGGCCGAGGCCCAACTCGCGCTCCTGGTGAAGGGCGCGAGGAGCGAGGACATCCGGCAGGCTGAGGCGGTGCATAAGCAGGCTGAGGCTGCTCTCACCGTGGCCGAAGACGACGCTCGAAGGATGCGGGAGCTGGTCAAGACGGGGAGCGTCACGCCGAAACAGCGGGAGGACGCCGAGGCCCGTTTGACCATAGCGACGGCCCAGCGAAACGCCGGCGCCGAAGCCCTGAAAAAGGTCCGTACGCTCGCCCGGCCCGAGGAAATCCAGGCCGCCGAGGCCCGTCTCGCCCAAGCCGTTGCCGCCGCCGACCTCCTCAAGAAGACGATCGCCGACTGCACGATCCTGGCCCCGGCCGGCGGCATCGTGACCCATAAGGCCGTCGAGCCGGGGGAACTCGTCACCCCGGGCGCGACCATCGTCACCCTGGCCGAGCTCGACAGCGTTTACGTCATGATCTACGTCACCGAAAATGAGCTCGGACGGGTCAGACTGGGCGGTCCGGCGGAGATCAAGATCGATTCTTTCCCGGACAAGGTCTTCGAGGGAATGGTCAAGTATATTTCCCCCGAGGCCGAGTTCACCCCCAAAAATATCCAGACCAAACAGGACCGGGTCAAGCTCGTTTTCGGCGTCAAGGTCGAGATCGAGAACCGCGAAGGTTTGCTCAAGCCGGGCCTGCCCGCCGACGCCGTCATTCGGGTCGGCCCGGAAGCCAAATAAAAAAGAGCCGACCCATGAGCGCTCTCGCCGTCGAAACCCGGGGCCTCGGCAAGAGGTTCGAATCGATCGAAGCCGTCCGCTCACTCGACCTCACGGTCCGGGAAGGGGAGATGTTCGGGCTCGTCGGCCCGGACGGCGCCGGAAAGACGACGACGATCCGAATGCTCTGCGGGATAATCGGTCCCACCTCCGGAAGCGCCTCGGTTCTGGGCTTCGACCTGGAGAGGGAGGCCGGCGAGATCAAGAACCGGATCGGCTACCTGTCCCAGAAATTCAGCCTGTACGGCGACCTGACCGTCGATGAGAACATCGAGTTCTTCGCCGAGATCCATCTCGTCCGGGACTTTCGCAAGCGCCGCGAGGAGCTCCTCGAATTCACCCGCCTGACCCCGTTCCGCGGCCGCCTGGCCGAACGTCTTTCGGGGGGGATGCGGCAGAAGCTGGCCCTGGCCTGCACGCTCATCCACACGCCCCGCCTCATCTTCCTCGACGAGCCCACGACCGGGGTCGACCCCGTCTCGCGGCGGGATTTCTGGAAGATCCTCTCGTCGCTCCTCCGCTCCGGGATCACCATCGTCATGGCCACTCCCTACATGGACGAGGCGGAGCGATGCTCGCGGGTCGGGCTTCTCGGCGGCGGGAGGCTGCTCGCCGCGGACACGCCTCGAAACATCAAGCTCCTGATGCGGGGGACGGTCGTCGAGATCGTCTGCCCGGAGATCCGGCGGGCCTTCGCCATTTTGAAGGGGCTCCCCGGGGTCCGGGAGGTCCAGCTCTTCGGCGACAGGCTGAACGCCGTCGTCGACGATCCGGAAAACGAGGGCCGCGTCGTCGAGGCGGCCCTGCTCAGGGAAGGCATCCCGATCCTCCAGAAGCGGATCCTCCCTCCTTCCCTGGAGAACGTGTTCATTTCCGTCACCGAATTACCGACAACGGAGGCCGGTCATGCTTAGAAAATATTGCGCCCTCGCCGTCATTCTCGTCATGCCCATCACGGCCCTGGCCCAGAAAAGGACCCTGTCCCTCGAGGAGGCCGTCGCTGCCGGGGTCGAGGCGAGCCCCGGGCTTCATGCCTCGCGGATGCGGCTCGAGTCCTCGGCCGCCAAGTCGAGGGAGATCGAGGCCTCGCGCCTACCGTCGGTCAAGTTCGGCGGCGGGTACACGCGGTTAAGCGAGGTCCCGCCCTTCGAGATGACCGTCCCGGGTTCTCAGGTTCCGTTCGTCGTTTCCGAGAACTACTTCAATAATTACAGCCTCCGAGTGGGCCTCCAGCAGCCCTTGTTCACGGGTTTCCGGCTCCAGGCCGGGGCGGAATCGGCCCGGTTCCTGGAACGATCGGCGGGACAGGGCCTCGAGAAAGACCGGGCGGATTTCGTGTTCGCGGTCAAGAACGCTTACTGGAGCCTCGCTCGGGCTAGGGAATTCGAGAAGATCACCGAGGAGAATATCCGTCAGGTCGGAGAACACCTGAAGGACGTCCGGGCCTTCTTCGAACAAGGACTTCTCACCAGGAACGAGGTCCTTCGGGCCGAGCTCGAGCTTTCGAACGCCGAGCTCTCGAGGTTCGACGCCCGGAGCGCCTCCGAACTCGCCCTGACCTCGCTCAACAGTTTGATCGGACTTCCGCTCGAAACGGACGTCGAGCTGACGACTTTGGCCGAGAGCCAGGCCTCCCGGCTCCCCGTCGAGGAGACCGCCCTCGAGGAAACAGCGAAATCAAC
The DNA here is from genome assembly GCA_964525875.1 of uncultured Eubacteriales bacterium. Taxonomy (GTDB): domain Bacteria; phylum Acidobacteriota; class Aminicenantia; order Aminicenantales; family Saccharicenantaceae; genus RBG-16-66-30. Next base: position 70,798 of record CAZGJS010000011.1, on the reverse strand, counting down.
GGCCATGATCGAGTCCGCGCTGGCAAACCGTCCGGAGCTCAAGTCGGCCGATTTCAGGATCAAGGCGTCCGAATTGGGGGTCAAGGCGGCCAAGGCCGGCTTCTATCCGCAGGTCTATCTTTCCGGCAATTATTATTTCCTCCGGCCGAATCCCAGGTACATGCCGGCTCTTGATAGCTTCAAAAGAACCTGGGACCTCGGTATCTCCGTATCGTTCGACGTCTGGAACTGGGGCCAGGCAAAAAGCCAGGCCGAGCAGGCCAAGGCCCAGCTGGCCCAGGCGCGGGCCGCCCGGCAACTCCTGGAGGATCAGGCCGTGCTGGAAGTCACCCAAAGCCGCCTGATGCTCGTCCAGGCACGGGGGAGGATGAAACTCGCCGCGCAGGCGGCCGGGCAAGCGGAGGAGAACCTCCGGGTGACGCGGGAGAGGTTCCAGCAGGGTGTCGCACTGAGCACCGATGTCCTCGACGCCGACGTGGCCCTTCTCCGGGCCAGGACGAGCCGGACCCAAGCCGCGATCGACCTGGTGCTGGCCCAGGCCCGGCTGGAGAAAGCGTTGGGACGCTGAGGCGTGGAGAGCGGGGGAGAAGCGCCGTGTCCGATTTTTCCATCGAAGTGAAGTCGCTGACGAAAAAGTTCGGCGGCTTCACGGCCGTCAACGGTGTCAGCTTCGAGGTCGGCCGGGGCTCGATCTTCGGCTTCCTCGGCGCCAATGGGGCGGGGAAGTCGACGACCATCCGCATGCTCTGCGGCCTTCTCGACCCGACGTCGGGTACGGCCACGGTCGGCGGCCTAGACGTCGGCCGCGAGCCGGAACAGGTGAAGAGGATCATCGGCTACATGTCCCAGAGGTTCTCGCTTTACGAAGACCTGACCGTCGTCGAGAACATCCGTTTCTTCGGCGGCGTTTACGGCCTGTCGAAAAAGGCCGTCGCTTCCCGCCTGCCCTGGGTCCTGGAGATGGCCGGTCTCAGGGGACGGGAGCGGAGCCTGACGAGGACGCTGTCCGTGGGCTGGAAACAGCGGCTGGCCCTGGGCTGCGCCGTCCTCCACGAGCCCGAGATCGTCTTCCTCGACGAGCCCACGGGCGGGGTCGACCCGGCCTCCCGCAGGCGGTTCTGGGAGCTCATCAACGAGCTCTCCGAACGGAAGGTCACCGTCTTCGTCACCACCCATTACCTGGACGAGGCGGAATACTGCAACGACATCCGGCTCATCCATGCCGGGCGGATCGTCGCCGGCGGCAGCCCCCGGCAGCTCAAGGATGAGGTCATCCGCAACCCCATCCTCGAGGTTGCGAGCGAGCGGGCCGTCGACGCCCTGGAGGTCCTCCAGAAGGAGCCCTGGGTCCTGGAGACGTCGATCTTCGGGACCTCTCTCCACGTCAGCGTCGCCGACGAGACGGAGGGCCGGCGGCTCATCCGGGAGCGGCTGGCCCGCGAGGGGATCGTGCCGGAAAGGATCGACCGGATCGTCCCGTCGCTCGAGGACGTCTTCATCCATAAGATCGAGGAGCAGTCCGGAAGCCGGGGGAGCGAGGAGGCGGCGCCGTGAAGATACGGCTGATCTCCTTTGTCGGACCGGTCATGCGAAAAGAATTCCGCCAGATCAGGCGCGACAGCCGGTCGCTCATCTTCATGATCTTCATCCCGGCATTCATGCTCCTGATGTTCGGCTTCGCTCTGAACTTCGACATCAAGCACATCCCGCTCGCCGTCGTGGACCATGACGGGAGCCGCATCAGCCGCGAGCTTGTCGAAAAGTTCCGGATGACGGAGTATTTCGACCTCAAGGCGGTGCTCGACAGGACGAGCGATATCGACGGCCTCATGGCCCGCGAACGCATCCGGGCGGCCCTGGTCATCCCGGAGACATTCTCCGAGGACCTCCTGGCCGGGCGGAGCCCTTCCGTCCAATTCATCCTCGACGGCGCCAACGCCATGAGCGGGACGACGAGCGCCGGCTACGCCGCGGCCATCCTCCAGAGCTATTCGCAGAGGATCACATTCGAGGCCTTGGAGCGCCGCGGGTTCGGGGGCCAGACGCTTCCCCTCAGGACCGAAGTCCGGGTCTGGTACAACCCGGAGCTTAGGAGCGCCCGGTTCCTCCTGCCCGGGCTGATGGCCTTCATCCTCATGGTCATCCTGACCACCTCGACGGCGTTCTCCATCGTCCGGGAGAAGGAGCGGGGGACCATGGAACAGCTCCATGTCTCACCCCTCCCGCCCGCGGCGCTCATCATCGGCAAGCTCATCCCTTACTCCCTCATTTCGCTGGCCTCGGCCCACTTCGTCCTGGCCCTCGGCTGGGTCCTCTTCGGCGTCGCCGTCAAGGGGAACTATTTCCTCCTCCTCCTGACCATGATCCTCTTCCTCATCTCCGGGTTGGGGCAAGGGATACTGATCTCCACCATCGCCCGGACCCAGCTGGTGGCATTTCTGCTCTCCGTCCTGACGACGATCCTGCCGACCTTTATCCTCTCGGGCTTCGTTTTCCCGGTCAGGAACATGCCCGCTGTCATCCAGGCCGTGACCTATTTCATCCCGGCCAAGTACTTTCTCGTCGCTCTGAGGGCCATCATCCTCAAGGGCGCCGGGCTCGCGGCCTTCTGGGACCAGGCCTTGTTCCTGGCCGGCTTCGCCGTCCTGACCCTCGCACTGAGCGTCGCCAAGTTCCGCTCGGGCGGCGAGGACGGGCGGCGCAGGAGGGCGCGGTGAAGGCCATCCTGTCCATCCTCCGGAAGGAGTTCATCCAGCTCCGGCGCGACCCGAGGCTCTTCCCGGTCATTTTCATTTCTCCGATCCTCCAGCTCCTCCTCCTGGGATATGCCGCGAACCTCGATGTCAAGAATATCCCCTCTGTCATCTGCGACCTGGATCGTTCGGCGGCCAGCCGCGCCTTCCTCGACGACTTCGTCAATTCCGGCTATTTCTCGGTCGAGGCCCGCGTCGAGAGGATGGACGAGATCGACCGCTACCTCGACCACGGCGACGCGGCCATGGCCTTCGTCATCCCCCGGGGCTTCGGCGACAAAACGGCCGGGCGGAGGCAGGCCTCGGTCATGCTCATCGCCGACGGATCGGAAAGCCAGTCGGCGACGATCGGCGTCAACTACGCGACGATGATCGCGGCGAAGTATTCCCAGAAGATCCTCCTCGAGTCCTTCGAGCGCGTGAAGGGCCTCGGCCTGAAACCTGTCCTCGTTAACCCCGAGGTCAGGGTCTGGTATAACCCTGAGCTCAAGAGCCGGAATTTCATGGTCCCCGGCGTCCTGGGGCTCATCCTGATGATCATGACCACCTCGCTCGCGTCCCAAGGGATCGTCCGGGAGAGGGAGATGGGGACGATGGAACAGTTGATCGTGACGCCGATCCGACCTTACCAGCTCATCATCGGGAAACTCCTGCCGTTCGTTCTCATCGGGCTCGTCGACGCGACGTTCGTCATCACCGTGGCCAGGGGCTGGTTCGGCATTCCGATCCGGGGCAGCGTACCTCTCCTTTTCGCCCTGAGCCTGGCCTTCATGCTCAACACCCTCGGCACGGGCCTGTTCATCTCGACCATCTCCAGGACCCAACAGCAGGCCATGCTGACCTCGCTGTTCTTCATCATGCCCCAAATGATGCTCGGCGGCTTCGTCTTCCCCATCGAGAACATGCCCAGGATATTCCAATATCTGACCACGATCATCCCCATCCGCTATTTCTTCGTCATCATCCGGGGTATCATGCTCAAGGGCGCGGGTTGGCCCGAGCTCTGGCCCCAGGCCGCGGCGCTACTCGTCTTGGGGACGGCGATCCTGAGCCTCAGCATCGCCCGCTTCCACAAGAAGCTCGAATAAGGTATGATTTTTTCCATCCGATCGCGGAGGGATAAACGCCATGCGAAAAACCATCCTGTTCGTTCTCATCATCGGTCTGGCCGCCTGGGGATGCAGGCGCGACCGGGAGCCGGGCCCAGCGGCCAAGGCGGAAGAGCCCGCCGCAGCGGGCTCTCCGGCCGCCCACGGCCCGTTCGTGACGGTCCGGGACGGTCGGTTCGTCCTGGCCGGAAAACCCTATTACTTCGTCGGCGCCAATTTCTGGCAAGGGATGAACTTGGGCGTCAACGGTCCGAGCGGCGACCGGACCCGGCTCCTTCAGGAACTCGATACCCTTCGGCAACTCGGCGTGACGAACCTTCGCGTCATGGCCTCCTCCGAGGGACCGAACACCGAGCCCTACCGGATGATCCCCGCCCTGATGACCTCACCGGGAGAGTACGATGGAAGCGTCCTTGACGGTTTGGATTTCCTGCTGGCCGAGATTGGCAAGCGCGGCTTGCGGGCCGTCATGGTCCTCAATAACTTCTGGCAGTGGTCCGGCGGCATGGCCCAATACGTTTCCTGGCACGAAAAAACGCCCATCCCGTACCCGGGAGATTATGAAAAGTTCATCGAATATTCGGCGAAATTTTACTCCTACGAAGAGTGCCAGAATTGGTTCCGCGACCATATCGCGATGTTGACCGTCCGCACCAATCCCTACACGGGACTCAAGTACCGGGACGACCCGGCCGTCTTTTCCTGGGAATTGGCCAACGAGCCGCGGCGTTACCCCCAGGGCTGGATCGATGATACGGCGGCCTACATCAAATCCCTCGACCCGAACCATATGGTGACGACGGGTTCGGAAGGGGCCCCGCCGGGGGAGCCGACACAGGATTTTGTCAAGACACACAGCGGCCCCGGCATCGATTACGTCACCATCCACATCTGGCCGCAGAACTGGGACTGGTTCGATCCCAAGAAGCCTTCGACGTTCCGATCGGCGGAAGCCAAATCCATCGCCTATTTTCAAGCCCACACCCGGGAGGCCGCGGCGATGGGAAAGCCGTTCGTCCTCGAGGAATTCGGGCTGGCCCGCGACTGGGCTCCCCTCCACGACAACTTCAACCCGGCCTCGCCGACGACCATCAAAGACCTCTTTTACACGGCCCTTTACAAGCAGGTGATGGATTCCATGGCGGCCGGGGGCCCGGCGGCGGGCGACAACTTCTGGGCTTGGGCGGGCCAGGCCAGACCGGGCATGTCCTGGGTCGGGGATCCGCCGCACGAACCTGCCGGCTGGTATTCCGTCTACGACACCGACGCCTCAACTTTGGCCATCATCTCGGCCCACGCCAAGGCGATGGCTCAAAGAATGAGCATGCAGTCGCCGTAGGAGAAGAAACGGTAGCGCTCTTCGACGGCCTCGCGGTAGGCCTCCATGATCAGCTCGTGACCGGCAAAAGCGGCGACGAGCATCAAGAGGCTCGACTGGGGCAGGTGGAAGTTCGTTAGAAGACAGTCGACGGCGTGGAATTCGAAACCCGGATAGATGAATAAAGAAGAGGCTCGCCGCCCGGAGCGGACCTTCCCGTCCTGCCAGGCGCTCTCGAGCGTCCGGACGACCGTCGTTCCTATCGCCGCAACCGGCCTTCCACCCGCCTTGGCGAGGTTGATGTCCCGGGCCGCGGCCGGCGTAATGGAATACCATTCCTCGAGCATCTTATGTTCGAGGACGATCTCCGTTCGGACGGGCTGGAACGTCGCCAAGCCCACTTCGAGGGTCACGCGCCGGATATCGACACCCTTGGTTTTCAGTCCCTCCAGCGTTTCCTCGGTGAAATGGAGCCCGGCCGTGGGGGCCGCGACCGCGCCCTCTTTCCTGGCGAAGACCGTCTGGTACCTGTCGAGGTCTTCGGGACGCGAGGATCGGTCCTCCCGGGCCCTCCTGATATAAGGGGGCAGGGGAGCGTAGCCGATATCATGGAGCTCCGCGCGAACATCGACGTTACCGAAGCGGAGGATGCGCTTTCCTTCTTCCCCGACCTCCTCCACGCGGGCCTCGAGGCGCGGTCCGAAGTGAACAACGTCGCCCTGGCGGACTCTCCGCGCCGGACGGCAGAGCGCTTCCCAATAGCCGGGCCCGAGCTCTTTGATGAACAGGAACTCGATTGTCGCCTCGCCGCTCCTTCCCCAGACCCGGGCCGGAATGACCTTCGTATCGTTCAGGACGAGAAGATCGCCCGGATCCATGTGCTCCGCAAATTCCCGGAACCGGCCGTGATCGATCTTACCCGTCTTCCGATCGACAACCATCATCCGAGAGTCGTCGCGGCGGGGAAGGGGATGTTGAGCGATGAGTTCCGGCGGCAGGTCGTAGTCGAATTCCGAGACGAGCATCCTCAATCTTTGAACAGCTTCTTTTGGCCCGGCGTTCTTCCTTTCCCGTGCGCCCTGGACCCGGCCGCGGCGTATTCATAGCCGAGATGGGCGTAGGCCCGGGGCGTGATGACCCGGCCCCGGATCGTCCGGTCGAGGAAGCCGATGCGCATGAGGAAGGGCTCGTAGATGCTCTCGATGGTATCCTTTTCTTCGTCGATGGCCGCGGCGATCGTGCCGACGCCGACAGGCCCGCCGCCGAAGTTCTCGATGATGGTCGAGAGGATCTTGCGGTCGACGTCGTCGAGGCCCAGGGCGTCGACCTCCATCATGTCCATGGCCTGTTGGGCTTCTTTGGCCGTGATGACGCCGTCGCCCTTGACGTCGACGTAATCACGGACCCGCCGCAGGAGTCTGTTCGCGACGCGCGGCGTCCCCCGCGACCGCAAAGCGATCTCGCCGGCGCCTTCCTCGTCGACCTTGACCTTGAGGATCTTGGCCGACCTTTGGATGACCTTCTTCAGGTCCTCGTCCTTGTAGTAATCGAGGCGGTGGATGATGCCGAACCGGCCGCGGAGCGGCGCCGTGATGCGCCCGGCCCGGGTCGTCGCCCCAATGAGGGTGAATTTCTTGATCTTGAGCTTGTGGCTCCGGGCGCCGGGCCCCTGGCCGATGAGGATGTCGAGGCTGAAGTCCTCCATGGCCGAGTACAGGATTTCCTCGACGGAGGGCTGGAGGCGGTGGATCTCGTCGATGAAGAGGACTTCCTTCGTCTGCATGTTGGTCAGGATGGCCGACAGGTCGCCGGTCCGTTCGATAACCGGGCCGGCCGTCGGCTTGATGCCGACGCCCATCTCCTTGGCGATGAGATAGGCGAGACTGGTCTTGCCGAGGCCCGGCGGCCCGTAGAGGAGGACGTGGTCGAGCTGTTCGTCGCGCTTCCTGGCCGCCTCGATGAAGACCTTGAGGTTCGATTTGACCTTCTCCTGGCCGACGAACTCGTCGAACGTCCTGGGCCGGAGGCTGTCCTCGAAGAGGATGTCCTCTTTGGTCCGGATGGGGCTGAGGATGGCGGGCATCGTGATTTTCTCTATGCTATTCTACTCAATAAGTCTTCAGAGGGACAGCCCCCTGCGGGGACAGTCCCTATTCGTCCTCGGAGGGACAGCCCCCTACGGGAACAGGAGGGACAGTCCCCTACGGGGACAGTCCCTATAATTTGGCGAGCCGCTTCAAGCATTCCCTGAGGAGCTTCTCCAAACCCACGCCGGGCTTGAGGGCGGCGAGGGTCTGATCGACGGCCCGTTCGGCCTCCTTGAGCCGGAAGCCCATGTTCTGCAGGGCGGAGAGGAGGTCCTCCTTTTCGGGCGAGGACGTGGCCGAGAGGAGTTTTTCCTTCTTCTCCAGCTTGTCCTGGAGCTCCATGGTGATGCGAAGGGCCGTCTTCTTGCCGATGCCGGGAACGAGCGAGATCCGGGCCACGTCGCTCGACCGGACGGCCTCCGCGAGGGCGTCCGGATCGATGCCGGAAAGGATGTTCATGGCCAGCTTGGGGCCGATGCCGGAGATGCCGATGAGCTTGAGGAACATGTCCTTCTCCTCGCGCGTGACGAAACCGTAGAGGGCGAGGGAGTCGTCGGTGTGGTGGGTGTGAATGAAGAGCTCCACGGTCCCGCCGATTTCCCCGAGCTTGACGAAGGATGAGATCGGGATGGCCGCGGCGTAACCGACGCCGCCGGTCTCGATGACGACTTGGCCGGGCGTCTTGTGGATGAGGGTGCCTCTGAGGTAAGCGATCATGACGGCTCCTGTCCTTCCACCTTGAGCTGGTAGAGACGGGTGTTGAGGTGGCAGATGGCCGTGGCCAGGGCGTCGGAGGCGTCGAGGGGGATGCGGTCGTCCTCGAGGCCGAGGAGCGCCCGGACCATGGTCTGGACCTGTTCCTTGTCCGCCTGGCCGTAGCCGGTGACGGCCTTCTTGATCTCGAGGGCCGAGTACTCGGCGAGAGCGCAGCCCGTTCCGGCGACGGCAACGAGCACGGCGCCGCGGACCTGGCCCAGGAGGAGGGCGGTCTTCATGTTCTGGGCGTAGAAGGGGTTCTCGACGGCGGCTTCCGCCGGCCCGTAGGACCGGATGATCGTCTCGAGCTCGGTCTTGATCTCGGCCAGCTTGAGGTGGAAGGGAAGCTTCCCCGTCGGTTTGATGACGCCGTAGGCGATGGGCGCGAGGCGGCCGCCCACGTCCTCGACAATCCCAAACCCCGTGGACTGGAGGCTTGGATCGATCCCGAGGACCCGCATGGATTCCGCCGGGCCGTCAACCGGCCTGCGAGAAGGTGGCGATATCCTCTTCGGAGATGTCGAAGTTGGAGGAGGCGGTCTGGACGTCGTCGTGGTCCTCGAGCTCATCCATGAGCCGAAGGACCTGCTGGGCTTCCTTGCCCTCGACCTTGACGTATTTCTGGGGCAGGAACCCGACTTCGGAGGCCGCGATCTCGATCTCGTTCTTCTTGAGCGCCTCGACGACCGCCTCGTAGTTTTCGGGCGACGTGGAGATCTCGAAGATGGAGCCATCGTCCTTGAGGTCGTCGGCGCCGGCGGCAAGGGCGACGTCCATGAGGATGTCCTCCGAGGCCTTGGACTTCTCGACGTCGATGTAGCCCATGCGCTTGAACATCCAGGCGACGCAGTTGGATTCGCCGATCCGGCCGCCGTTCTTGGCGAAGATGTGGCGGAGCTCGGAGACGGTGCGGTTCTTGTTGTCGGTCACGGCCTGGAGGAAGATGGCGACGCCGCCCGGCCCGTAGCCCTCGTAGGACACCTCCTCGTAGGTCGCTCCCTCCAGCTGGCCCGTTCCCTTCAGGATGGCCCGCTTGATGTTGTCGGCGGGCATGTTCGCGGCCCGGGCGCCGTCGATGGCATTGCGCAAGCTGGGGTTCTTGTCGGGGTCGCCGCCGCCGGCCCGGGCGGCCAGGCTGATCTCCCGGATGAGCCGGGTGAAGACCTTGCCGCGCTTGTTGTCGGTCGCGGCCTTCTTATGCTTGATAGAAGCCCACTTTGAGTGTCCGGACATGGTCCTCTCCTTATTCTCTGAAGCCCCAAAATATTAGCACAAATGCGCGGCAGGCGCAACCTCTCCAGCCTATATGATATCCTGAAGAATCTGCTATAATTCTAGAAAAGAAGTGGAGGTTTTCATGAAGACCAACATGGGACGCTGGGACAGGACTCTCAGGCTTGTCGCCGCCGCCTTTTTCGCGGTCCTCCTGATCGCCGGTCTCGTCAAAGGGACTCTGGCCGTCATCCTCGCGATCCTTGCGGCTATCTTCGTCATCACCACCTTCGTGGGCTTCTGCCCGTCCTACGCGCCTTTCGGTTTTTCCACGAAAGGGAAGGGCAAGAAGGACGAGTCCTGCGAGGTCTGATCCGGCCGGAGGCCTGACGAGAACATCTCGGAACTGCAAGGCGACGACCGAAACCCGCACGAGGAGCTAAGCGCGTGGAAGAGGAATCCCGCCCGGATGACCTGAAAAGGCTCGACTTTCGGGTGACCGGCATGAGCTGCGCGAGCTGCGCGGCCAACGTCGAACGGGCGCTCAAGCACATCGAGGGCGTCCGCTCGGCCAACGTCAATCTGGCTACGTCCCGGGCGACCGTCATGTTCGATCCCCGGCAGGTCGATGCCGGGCGGCTTGTCCGGGCCGTCCGCGACGCCGGATACGAAGTCCCCGATCCTGCCGGCGGTCCGGAAACGAGAGGCGGAGAGGCGTCCCGGGCCGAAGAGGAATACCGAACGCTCAAGACCTCCGTCATTTGGGGCGGGTCGCTGGCCCTGGTCGTATTCCTGGGCAGCATGCGGCACTGGTTCCCCTGGGTGCCGGGCCTTCTCCAGAACTCCTATGTTCTGTGGGCATTGGCCACGCCGGTCCAGTTCGTCCTCGGCCGCCGCTTCTACAAGGGTGCCTGGGGCGCGCTCCGGCACCGCTCGGCCGACATGAACACGCTGGTCGCCGTGGGCACGACGGCGGCCTACGTCTTCAGCGCCGCGGCCACGGCCGTTCCGAGCCTTTTGCGTTCGGCCGCGGTCGAACCCCAGGTCTATTTCGACACTTCGGCCGTGATCATCGTCCTCGTTTTGTTCGGCCGGATGCTCGAGGCCCGGGCCAAGGGCCGGACCTCGGACGCCATCCGCAAGCTCATGGGCCTCTGTCCCCGGACGGCGCGCATTCTCGATGCGGCAGGCGAGCGGGAGGTCCCCGTCGAGGAAGTCCGCGTCGGCGACGTCCTCGTCGTCCGCCCCGGAGAGCAGATCCCCGTCGACGGGACGGTCCTCGAAGGGCGGTCTTCGATCGACGAGTCCATGATCACGGGAGAGAGCCTGCCGGTCGATAAGGGGCCGGGCGACAGCGTCGTCGGGGCGACGCTCAATAAATGGGGAAGCTTCCGCCTCCGCGCCGCCAAGGTCGGGGAGGATACAGCCCTGGCCAAGATCATCCGGCTGGTCCAGGAGGCCCAGGGCACGAAGGCGCCTATTCAGCGGCTGGCCGACGTCATCGCCGGATATTTCGTTCCCGTGGTCATCGGGGTCGCCGTCCTGACCTTCGTCGTCTGGTCGGTATTCGGCCCGCCGGGTAAGCCCGTTTTCGCCCTGCTCAATTTCGTGGCCGTCCTGATCATCGCCTGTCCATGCGCCTTGGGACTGGCCACACCCACAGCCATCATGGTCGGAACAGGCAAGGGGGCGGAGCGGGGCATCCTGATCAAGAGCGGAGAGAGCCTGGAAACCGTCCACCGCGTGGACACCGTGGTTTTCGATAAGACCGGCACGCTCACCACCGGCCGGCCCGAGACGACCGACATCGTCCCTGCGGCAGGAACGGCTGCCGATAGGCTTCTTTTCTTCGCCGCCTCGGCCGAGATGGGCTCCGAGCATCCTCTCGGCCAGGCCGTCGTCCGCGGGGCCCGTGCCCGCGGCATCGGCGTGGAGCACCCGGGCGATTTCCGGGCCCTCGAGGGCTTGGGAGTCGAGGCCGCGGTGAAAGGGGCACGGGTGATCGTCGGAAGCCGCAAGCTCGTCGAGAAAACCGGGATCGACGCGTCACCGCTTGTCGCGCGTGCCGAGAGCCTGGCCGGGGAAGGCAAAACCACGGCCTTCGTCGGCGTCGACGGCAGACTCGCCGGACTCATCGCCCTGGCGGACACGCTCAAGCCGAGCGCCCGCCCGGCCGTCGAGAAGCTCCGTGGGATGGGCCTGGCCGTGATCATGCTGACGGGGGACAATCGGAGGACGGCCGCGGCGGTGGCCGCGGAAGCCGGGATCGACGACGTCATCCCCGAAGTCCTGCCCGGAGACAAGGCCGAAGTCGTCCGGAAACTTCAGGCCGCGGGAAAGCGTGTGGCCATGGTCGGCGACGGGATCAACGACGCTCCGGCCCTGGCCCAGGCCGACGTCGGCATGGCCCTTGGGACGGGGACGGACGTGGCCATGGCTTCGGCCGACATCACGCTGATCTCCGGCGACCTCGGGGCCGTGGTCTCCGCCTTCGAGCTCAGCCGGAGGACCATCCGGACGATCAAGCAGAACCTCTTTTGGGCCTTCGTCTACAACGTCGTCGGCATCCCTGTGGCCGCGGGCGTCCTTTATCCCGTCTTCGGACTTCTGCTCAACCCCATGATCGCTTCGGCGGCCATGGCCATGAGTTCCGTGTCGGTGGTGAGCAACTCCCTGAGGCTCAGGCGGGCGAAGATCTAGGGATTATCCGGGCCCGCGGGCTCAGAAGACGAAGCGGACGGCCAGGCCGGCCCGGAAATAGGACGGGTTAACGCGCAGGGTCCCGAGCCCGATCCTCGTCTCGATTTCGTCGATGGGTTTGGTGATGACGTCGTCTTCGACGATGTGCATCTGAAGGTCGCTCTTCGGGGCGCCGTACCAGCGGACATCGAAGGCCAGGATGACGTGACGGAAGGCCTCGTAGGCCGCCTCGACCCCGGCGTTCAGTCCGTATTTCGTCTGCGGGCCGAAGCCGGCGACCATCTGAAAGGTCCCCCCGGTGAGCCGATACTGGCCGTCGACGAGGGCGAGGTCGAAGTACGTGTAGCCGATGTAACCGGCCTTGCCTTCGAAATGGAAGACGCTCGGGCCGGCCGAGACGCTGAGGGAGAGGTTGTCGGCGACACGGAAGCGGGCCAGGGCGTTGAGGCTGAAGGTCGTCTCGGTGAGGTTGCCGGCCGAGGCCGGCCAATCGATCTCCCGGGAGTACGTTTCGGGCTCGAAGGCCTGGAACTGCATTTCGACGTTGTAGGGGGTATTCGATCCGCCCAGTCCCGGACGGTGGTAGTCGGCCAGGACCTGAAGGCCGATGTTCTCCGTGAACAGGACATTGAAGAATCCGTTCATCCCGTAGGTGGTCTTACCCTTGAACCGGACCGTCTGCCCGGCCGAGCTGGCGATGTAGCGGTCCGGGGGGGTGAGTGTCGGCGCGTACTGGTTGACGTAGCTGGCGTTCATGGCCGGTCCGACAAGGGTCCAGCCGAAGCCGAGCTCGAATCGGATGTCCGCCGCGAGGGGGGCGGCCACCCCGAGGACGAAAAGAAGAATGAAGGATCGCAGCTTCCGGTTCATGACCTTGGCGCCTCCCGGCACGGAGAAGATTAACACGCTCGGGACGGGATGTCAACCCCATAGCGCCGCCCAACTCTTTTAAGATCAACCCGTTTCGCGGCGGGGCCCCTAGCCGGAAAAGACCTTGGCGATGCTGTAGAGCTCCGCGTCCACCGTTTTCGGTTCGGCCAGCGCCTCTTGGAGCGGGACAGGGACGATGCGGTTTCCTCGGAGGCCGACCATATAGCCGAATTTCTCTTCCTTGACCAGGTCGATCGCGGCGACGCCGAAGCGGGTGGCCAGGATGCGGTCGAAGGCGGTCGGCGACCCGCCGCGCTGGACATAGCCGAGGACCGTGACCCGGGTTTCGATCCCGGTGAGCTTTTCGATTTCTAGAGCGATGATGTTGCCGATCCCCCCCAACCGGACATGGCCGAAGGCGTCCTTCTCGGTCGACTGTATGATCAGGCTGGCGTCCTTGGGCTTGGCCCCTTCGGCCACGACGACGATGCTGAAGAGCTTTCCCCGCTCCCTGCGTTTTTGGATCTGGGCGCAGATCTCGTCCATGTCGAAGGGGAATTCGGGGATGAGGATGATGTCGGCGCCGCCGGCGAGGCCTCCCTCGATGGCGATCCAGCCGGCGTGACGGCCCATGACCTCGACGACCATGACCCGGTGATGGGCCTCGGCCGTCGTGTGGAGCCGGTCGAGAGCCTCGGTGACGATTGATACCGCTGTATCGAAGCCGAAGGTGTAGTCGGTCCCGGAGAGGTCGTTGTCGATCGTCTTGGGGATGCCCACGCACTTAAGGCCCTTCTCATGGAGTTTGTTGGCCACGCCCAGCGTGTCCTCGCCGCCGACGGCGACGACGGCGTCGAGCTCGAATTTCTCGATCTGGGAAAAGATCTTGCCCACCCCGTCCTCGACCTTGAAGGGGTTGGTCCGGCTCGTGCCGAGGATCGTCCCGCCCCGCGGCAGGATGCCCGAGATGAAGCTCAGGTCGAGCGGGAATATCTTGCCCTCGATGAGGCCCAGCCAGCCGTTCTTGATGCCCAGGATGTCGAAGCCGTAGTGGACGATGCCCTTCCGGGTCACGGCCCGGATGGCGGCATTGAGTCCCGGACAATCGCCCCCGCCCGTCAGAATTCCGACTCTCATGGTTGTGTCCTCCGATAGACGCTCGCCCTAGCCCCGAAGCCGTCGGGGATTATACCCGTGCCCCCCCGTTAATTCAAGAACATTCGTCCCGATCTCGCAAAGGACTTGGTCATCTCTATTGACCCCGCGAGCGCTTTTAACTATGGTATTGACGACGTCATTCACGGTTGAAAAGGAGGAGAGGATGCCGGCGAAAATCATCAGCGGCAAGGATGTGTCCTGCCAGATCCGGGAAGAGCTCAAGGTCCGTGCGGCCAGACTCAAGGAAAAAGGGATCGTTCCGGGGCTAGGCGTCGTCCTGGTGGGGGAGGACCCCGCCTCTGTTTCTTACGTGACGGCCAAGGCCAAGGCGGCCGAGGAGATCGGCATCTTCGAGACGACGATCAATATGCCGCCCACGTCCTCGGAGGAGGAGATCCTGCGGATGGTCGACAGCCTCAACCGGGACGGCCGCTACAACGGCGTCCTCGTCCAGCTGCCCCTGCCGAAGTACGTCAGCTCCGACAAGGTCATCAACTTCATCTCCCCGGAAAAGGACGTCGACGGCTTCCATCCCATCAACGTCGGCAAGCTCCTCCGGGGCGAACCGTGCCCCCTGCCGTGCACGCCTTACGGGGTCGTCCAACTGCTCGTCCGGGGCGGCTATAGCCCCGAGGGCAAGCACGTCGTCGTCTGCGGCCGGAGCAACATCGTCGGCAAGCCCCTGGCCGCGCTCCTCATCCAGAAGAAAAAGGGGGCCAACGCGACGGTCACGATCTGTCACACAGGTACGCCCGACATCACCCGGTTCACGCTTCAGGCGGATATCCTCGTCGCGGCCATGGGCGTGCCGCGCGTCATCAAGGCGGAGATGGTCCGCGACGGATGCGTCGTCATCGACGTCGGCGTCAATAGGGTGCCGGACGCTAGTTCGCCCAAGGGGTTCCGCCTCGTCGGGGACTGCGATTTCGAGGCCATCAAGGAAAAGGCCGAGGCCATCACTCCCGTGCCGGGCGGCGTCGGCCCCATGACCGTCACCATGCTCATGATGAATACCATCGAAGCCGCGGAGCGCAAGGCCGGCCTGGCTCCCTAGGCGAGGGGAGGGGGCCGTCCGATAAGAATTCGCGGGGGGGAACCCGGAAGGGAGAGCGGGGGGATGCGGGAGCGGCGTCGGCCTCAGCGGGCCTTGGTTTTGCCCTGTTTGGTCTTTTTTTCGGCCATCTCGACGATGTCCTTGAGGGTTAAGCTGTCGAAATAGCCTTTCAGGATGTCGGTCGCGTTCTTCCAGATGTCGAAGGTCGGGCAGGTGTCGATGAAATCGCAGAAGGACTCGTCCTCGACGCACTCGACGAGGCAGCAATTCCCCTCGAGGGCGTGGAGGATCTCGCTCAGCCTGATGTCCTCGGGTTTGCGGGCGAGGATGTACCCCCCGCCGGCGCCGCGGATGCTTTTGACCAGACGGTTGATTTTCAAGGGAATGATGATCTGTTCGAGGTAGCGGATCGAGATCCTCTCGTCATCCGAGATGGCTTTGAGGATGACGGGCTTATGTCCGTTGCCGCTCCCGTAATGCCGGGCCAGGTTGAGCATCAGCCTCGTGCCGTAGCGCCCCTTCGTCGAAAGTCTGATCATGGCAGGCTCCTTTACAGATATCTTATATGGCTTTTTCCTCAATATCAACATGAATTTATAGGAATTATCAGTTTACTCAATCCCAGGACGCCCGGGTCTGCGGCTTGACACCCTCCGCCGGCTGTGAGTATCCTACCCCCTCGACCGACGGGTCGCCCGTCTCTTCACCGTGTCTTCCGGGCGTCGGCCCGTTGAACTACCGTCGAAGGAAGGATGCCCATGTCCCTTCAAATCCTGCTCGGTGACGAAGCGATCGCACTGGGGGCCGTCCACGCGGGCCTCTCGGCCGGATACTCCTATCCCGGAACACCCGCTTCCGAGATCATGGAATATCTCATCCGCCTGGCCGGCGAGACCAAGGCGTTTACCGCGGTCTGGTCGGTGAACGAGAAGGTCGCCTACGAGGAGGCTCTGGGCGCCTCGTTCGCCGGGAAACGCGCCCTGGTCTCGTTCAAGCATGTCGGGCTCAACGTCGCCGCCGACCCTTTTATGAACTCCGCCGTGACCGGGGCTAACGGCGGCCTCCTCGTCGTCAGCGCCGACGACCCCGGCATGCACAGCTCGCAGAACGAGCAGGACAGCCGGTACTACGTTCAGTTCGCCCAGATCTTCGCCTACGAGCCCTCCGACCACCAGGAGGCCTACGACATGGCCCGGGAGGCCTTCGACGTCTCCGAGCGTTTCGGGCTGCCCGTCCTCATGCGCATGGTCACGCGCCTGGCCCACAGCCGGTCGCCCGTCGAGACCCGCGAGCCCCGCGGCCCGAACGAGCTGAAAACGGGGGCGGCGAAGGACTGGACGCTCCTTCCCGTAAACGCCCGGCGCAGGTTCGCCCTGCTTCTCGACCGTCAGCCGGAGATGGTCCGCTTTTCCGAGGAGTCGCCGTTCAACGTCCTGAAGCTCAACGAGAGCGACAGATCCCTCGGCGTCATCACCTCCGGCGTCGGCTACAACTATTTCCGCGAGGCCATGAAAGGGGAGTCGCCGCTCCCGTCCTTCCTCAAGGTTTCGACCTATCCGCTTCCGGAGGGGCTCATCCGCAAGCTCGTCGGCCACGTCGACGCCGTCCTCGTCGTTGAAGACGGCTATCCTTTCATCGAACGGCAGCTGAAGGGGCTCTTCGGGATCGCCGGCAAGACCGTCCTGGGAAAGCTCAGCGGCGCCTTCCCGGCCACCGGCGAGCTCTCCCCCGACATCGTCCGCCGGGCGCTCGGTAGGGACCCTCTCCCGGCCGTCGCGGCGAGCGGGCTCCCGCTCTCCGGCCGTCCGCCCCAGCTCTGCGTCGGATGTTCCCACGCCGACACCTTCAAGGCCCTCACGAAGGCCCTCGAAAACTACCCCGGCTCGAACGTGTTCAGCGACATCGGCTGCTACACCCTGGGCGCCCTGCCTCCCTACAACGCCGTTCAAACGTGCGTCTGCATGGGGGCGAGCGTCAGCATGGCCCGGGGCGCGTCGGACGTCGGCCTCCACCCGGCCGTCTCGGTCATCGGCGACTCGACCTTTGCCCATTCGGGCATCACCCCGCTCCTCGGCGCGGCCCAGGCCGATACGAACATGACCGTCATCGTCCTCGACAACGCGACGACGGCCATGACGGGGGGACAGCCGAGCTACGGGACCGGCGAACGCCTTCTCCGCATCATCGAAGGCGTGGGCGTGCCCAAGGAGCATATCCGGACGATCGAGCCGCTGCCGAAGAACCACGAAAAGAACATCCAGGTCATCAGGGAAGAGATCGACCACCGCGGGCTGTCGGTCATCGTCGCCGTCCGGGAGTGTGTCCAGGAACAGCGGAAGAGAAGGAGCTAGGCCATGAAGCAGGACATCATTCTCGCGGGGGTCGGCGGCCAGGGTATCCTGTCCATCGCCTACGTCATCGACAACGCAGCCCTGGCCGATGGGCTCTTTTTCAAGCAATCCGAGGTCCACGGCATGGCCCAGCGGGGAGGGGCCGTCCAGTCGCACATGCGTCTTTCGAACGATGCGATCTGGAGCGATCTCATCCCCAAGGGCGAGGCCGACATGATCCTGAGCGTCGAGCCGCTCGAAGCCCTGCGCTACTTCGAGTACCTCCGGCCGGGCGGGATCGTCGTGACGAGCTCGACGCCGTACCGCAACATCCCCGACTATCCGGACATCGAGCGGGTCCTGGAGGCGGTCCGCAAGGCGCCGAGGTGCATCGTCGTCGACTCGGAAAAGCTGGCCCGGGAAGCCGGGACGGTCAAGGCCCAGAACATCGTCCTCCTCGGGGCGGCCGCGGGCTCCCTGATCCTGAAGGAAGCGAGCCTGCTCCTGACCATCGACGCCCTTTTCCGCGGCCGCGGGGCCACCGTCCTCGAGGCCAACCTCAAGGCCTACGCGCTGGGGAAGAAGGCGGCCCTCGGCGCATGAAAACGGACTGGAGAAGGGTCCACCGGACGCTCGAGGCGGCGGAGCGGGACGGCCGGAATTTCCTGCTCGAACCCGAGGTCTACGAGGTCCTCGAGGTGGCCGGGATCCGCGCGCCCCGCCATGTCTTCGTCCCGGCCGGCCGGGCCGTCGGCCGGAAGGACTTGATCGGCCTCGGGACCGGCGCCGTCGTCCTCAAAGTCGTTTCTCCGCTCATCATCCACAAGTCCGACGTCGGGGGGGTCGCCTTCGTCAAGCCCGCCGCCGCGGCGGTGAACAAAGCCTGCGCTTCGATGCTCCGGACCGTGCCCCTCCGCTATGTCGAATGGGAGAAAAGGGGCCGAGGCCACGGCGCCTCGGGAGAGCCGTCCTCCCTGAAAGCCGTCCGCGAATCCATCCGGGGTTTCCTCGTCGCCGAGAAAGTCGCCTTCGACAACGTCGGCTTCGGCTCGGAGATCCTCCTCGGACTAAGGAACTCCCGTGACTTCGGGCCCGTGCTGACGATGGGGAGCGGCGGGCTCGACGTCGAGTACATGAACGAACGTCTCCGCGAGGGGCAGGCCGTGGCCATCGCCTCCGCCCACCTCCTTTCCGGCGGGAAGGTCCAGGGCCTGCTCGAGCCGCTGACGTTTTACGGCAAGCTGGCCTCCGAATTCCGGGGACGGAAAGCGCTCGTCTCCCCCAAGGTCCTGGCCGAAACCTTCCTCCGCTTCCGCGACCTGGCCGCCGCCTTTTCAGCCTTCTCCGCGGACTCTCCGTATGTCCTCGAAGAAGCCGAGGTCAACCCATTCGTCGTCCGCCGCGGCCGGCTCGTCCCCCTGGACGGGGTTTGCCGTTTCTCGCGCGACAAAGCGGGCGTATCGGCCCGGCCTATCGCCGCCATCGGGCCGCTCCTCAGGCCGGCGTCGATCGGCATCATCGGCGTCTCGGAGAAGATGAACATCGGCCACATCATCCTCAAAAACACCCTGCAGAACGGTTTTCCGGCGGAGAACGTTGTCGTGATCAAGCCCGGCCTCGAGTCGATCGATGGCTGCCTCTGCGTCCCGTCGGTCGAGGCCATGCCCCGGACGGTCGACCTCTTCGTCCTGACACTCGCCGCCGACCAGTGCTACGACGTGATGAAGGACCTCGTCGAGCACGAGAAAGCGCGCTCGGTCATCCTCATCGCCGGCGGCATGGGCGAGAAGGCGGGCGGGGCGTCGATCGAGGAAAAGATCCGGGAGCTTCTCCGCGAAGGCCGCCGGAGCGCGAAGACGACGCCCGTCGTCAACGGCGGCAACTGCCTGGGGATCGCCTCCAAGCCCGGCCGTTACGACACGACCTTCATCCCCGAACACAAGCTGCCCCGGCCGAAGAGCATCCGCTCGGACATGGCCGTCATCAGCCAGAGCGGCGCCTTCATGGTCTGCCGGATGAGCAAGCTGCCGGAGGTCGAGCCGCTCTATGCCGTCTCCCTCGGGAACCAGCTCGACCTCACCGCCTCGGATTACCTGACGTTTCTCAAGAACGATCCCGACGTCAAGCTGTTCGCCGTCTACATGGAAGGGTTCAAGCCGGGCGATGGATTGGCTTTCGCCCGGGCCGTCGGCGAGCTTACGGCGGCGGGCCGGCCCGTCCTCGTCTACAAGGCGGGCCGGAGCCCCGAAGGCCGGGCGGCGACGGCGAGCCACACGGCTTCCGTAGCCGGAGACTACGGCGTCTTCCGGGCCGTCCTGGAACAGGCCGGCGCGATCGTCGCCGGGGACATCTTCGAATTCGAGAACTTCATGAAGGGGTTGTCATTCCTCGAAGGCCGGAAAGTCCGCGGCCGCCGCGTCGGGCTCATCAGCAACGCCGGATTCGAGTGCGTCGTCATGGCCGACAACCTCAAGAACGGGGCCGGCCTGGACCTCGTCCCGTTCACACCGGAAACGCAGAAGCGCATCGTGACCATCCTCCAACCGCTCGGCATCGACCGCCTCCAGGACGTCCATAATCCCCTCGACGTGACCCCGGTCGCCGACGATGCCGTCTTCGTGGAGTGCGCGCGGGCCATCCTGGAGGACCCGGACGTCGACTGCGCGGTCGTCTCGAACGTTCCCATGACCCCGGCCCAGGACACCCTGCCGCCGGGGGAGGGGCATCGGGAGGATCTGGCCCGGCCGGGGAGCTTCGCCATGCGGTTGATCGAGCTTTTCCGATCGACCGACAAGCCGGTCGTCGTCAACATCGACGCCGGGGAGCTCTATACCCCCCTGGCTGGATGTCTCGAGCGCGCCGGGATCCCTGTCTTCAGGCGGGCCGACGAGGCCGTCCGCTTCCTGCGGACTTACGTCGAGCATATGTCACGGGTCACGGAAAAATAGGGCGGTTTCAGCGGCTTCTTTGCTGGAACCTGTGGGGGAACTCCAGCGGATTGTTCGTGGAGATGGGCCCCGTGTGGCAGACCATGCACGATGTCGTCCGGCTGCCGCCGTGAGCCTCCACGATTCCCGTCAGCCCGCCGCCCTTCGAGCCGCTGTGACAGACCCGGCAGCTGCCGAGAGCCAGGGCCTTGTTCTGATACTGGAGGGCCTGGTAGTTGTCCGCGGCCTTGTCCGAGGGGACCTGGGCGTGGGGGCTGCCGTGGCAGGCGGGGCAGGAAATGCCGTTATGGGCGTTGGCGTTGCGGTAGAGCGCCAAGCCCGTGTCGACTTCGGCAACGAACGTGTGGCAATCCACGCACTTCGGTTCAGTCACCCAGGGCACCCGGCCGAGGATAATCGTGGCGGCGACCCTGGCCAGGTTGCCGTGGCAGGTTGTGCAGTTGCCGTCCGTTGCCGTGTGGGCCGTGCTCCGGTTGGATTTCGTCGTCGCCCCGGGATGGCAGTCGTAGCAAGCCGCACTCTTGGTGCTGTGGAAGCCGTGGATGGCCCGGGACAGGTACATTTCGGAGGAACCCGGGCCGGTCTGTCCAAGGGCGGGACTGCCGTGGCAGTCGGCGCAGAGAACGGGGACGCCGTCGGCGACGAACGTCGTCGCCTCGGCCTCGTCGTGTTCTGCCAGAACTGACAAGATCTCCTCATTGTTAATCTTCTGGCCGTGGCACTTGGCGCAGTTGATCTCGTCGGAAGTCGGCACGGTGGCCCGGGTCCGGGCCAGCTCGGCGCTGGTCGAGGCGTCGCGAACGACGATCTCCGCGATTTGGTAGGGGTCCCAAGTCCCGGCGTCGTTGATGGGGACGACGGGGATGCCGTCGACCTCGAAGTGATTGCCCTTGAGGAGCATCGTTCCCGAGAGCCCGTTGTGGATGGCCGGGTCGATCAGATTGAGACCCGTGTCCTGGGCAAGGGAGACGCCGAAGAGGTCGAAGGAGTTGTCCCAGAACTGCCCATAGCTGCGAAGCGGCGACGCCGTCCCCTTGCCGTAGGAATAGGTATTGTCGACGATCCGGTATTCCAAGGTGACGCCCGTCGTCACGATCTCGGGCGGGTTGCCGCGCTTGATCACCTGGGCCCAGATGGTATTGTAGGGCGGCAGGATGACTTCCTTGTCGTAGGTCGGGTTGAAGCCGTGCATGCCCAGGTCGTTCCAGGCGAGCACGATGTAAGACATGGAGGTCGCGGGGATATTGACAGGGGTAACGCCGCCGTTTTCGGACGTCGTGGAACAGGCGGCTAGGAATCCGGCGAGGACCAGGATGAAGAAGGCGGGGAACTTCAGGCGGCGCTCGGTCATTTGGACTCTCCTTTTATCTATTATTCCTCGAAACCTCGAAATTTGCAAACGCCCCTGCCCGTCCGTCCCGTTCCCTTGTCTCGTCCGTGGCGGCGTGATACAATCGACGGGAATGAAGAGGGTTGTTGTTTGCGCCGCCGTCCTAGCCATCCTGGGAGGACTCGTCCTTATGACCGAACCGACCGTGCCTGACATCCAAAAGCTCGCCTCGTTCATCCCGCCGATGATCGGCCCCTATGTTTCTGAGGCCGACCAGACCTTCGACGCCGAGTCGATCTTCGATTACATCGACGGCGCGGGCGAAGTCTACAGGTCCTACAACATGAGGCTCCTCGTCGCCCGCCGCTTCCACAAGGACGGCAAACCCGACATCGTCGTCGACCTCTTCGACATGGGGTCGCCGGAGGACGCCTTCGGCGTCTTCACCCACGACCTCGACGGGGAGGACGCGGCGATCGGGCAGGGCTCGACCTACAAGGCCGGGCTCCTGTCGTTCTGGAAGGACCGGTATTTCCTCTCGGTCTACGCCGAGGAGGAGACGGCCGAGACAAAGGGACTCGTTTTCGAGCTAGGACGCCGGATCGACGGCGCCATCCCGGGCCTAGGGGAGAGGCCGGACCTCTTGCGGCACCTGCCTCCCGACGGCCTTGATACCGGGCGGGTCCGCTTCTTTCACAACCATTCCGTCCTCAACTATCATTTTTTCGTCGCCGACACGAACATCCTGCTTCTCGACCAGAAGACCGACGCGGTCCTCGCGGACTACAGCAACAAGGGCGACCGGAGCAAAGTCCTCGTGGCCGCCTACGAGGACGGCGGATCGGCCGCCAAGGCCGGGGCATCGTTCGCGCGGGCCTACATGCCTGAAGCCGCGGAGAGGGGCACCGTCAAGACGGAGAACGGCAAGTGGACGGCCGTCCGCGTCCATGACAGATACGTTGTCATCGTTTTTGACATGATTGCGGAGCGAACAACCGCGGCTAGACTGGATGCCGTCGTAGCCCTGATGAAAGGCCGCGCGGACCGACTGAAGGAGGAGTGATAACATGAGCCGGAAACCGATCACCCGAAGGGATTTCCTGAAAGTCGCCTCCGTGGCGCCTCTGGCTGGGGCCCTGGCCCCCGCTCTCAGGGGAGGGCCGGCGGCGCCGAAGGAAAAGGTCCGCGTCGTACTCATGCGCGATCCGAGCCCGCTCGGGCCGGGCGGCGCCCCGCAGGCCGATGTCGTCCAGCGGATGCTCGACGACGCCGTCCGCGCCTTGCTCGGCGAGCCCGACGCCGTCAAGGCCTGGAAGACCCTCGTCCGCGCCGGGGACGTCGTCGGCATCAAAACCAACGCCTGGCGCTACATTCCGACGACCCCGGAGGTCGAGCAGGCCGTCAAGCGGCGGGTCATGGACGCGGGAGTCTCCGAGGACAGGATCGCCATCGACGACAGGGGCGTTCTCCGGAACCCGGTCTTCCAGAACGCCACGGCCCTCGTCAACGCCCGCCCCATGCGGAGCCATCACTGGTCGGGCGTCGGAGGCCTGATCAAGAACTACATCATGTTCTTCCCCAGGCCCGCGGAATATCACGGCGACACGTGCGCCGACCTGGCCACGCTCTGGGAACTCCCGGCCGTCAAGGGCAAGACCCGGCTCAACGTCTTGGTCATGTTCACGCCGCTTTTCCACGGCGTCGGGCCGCACCACTACGCCAAAGAATACACCTGGGAATACAAGGGGCTCATCGTCAGCCGCGACCCCGTCGCCGCCGACGCCACAGGGCTGCGCATCATCCAGGCGAAGAGGCGCGAATTTTTCGGCGACGACCGGCCGCTCCAAATGACGCCGCACCACATCCAGCTGGCCGACACGCGCCACCACCTGGGCGTGAGCGACCCGAACCGGATCGAGCTCGTCAAGCTCGGCTTCGAAGAAGGGATACTGATCTAGACATGCCCATTTACGAATACCGTTGCGCCGACTGCCGCCGGAAGACGACGGTCGTAACGCTGTCCGTCAAAGCGGCCGTCGATCCGGTGTGCCGGCACTGCGGCGGCAGGAATCTGGCCAAGCTCGTCTCCCGCGTCGCTGTCCTGCGGTCCGAGGAAAGCCGGCTCGAAAGCCTGGCCGACCCCTCGTCCCTGGCCGGGCTCGACGAGAAAGACCCGAAGAGCGTCGCCCGCTGGATGAAGAAAATGGGGCGGGAGATGGGCGAGGAGACGGGCGAGGACTTCAACGAGGAAGTCGACCGGGCCATGGACGAGGCGGAAGGCGGGGAAGGGCCGGGCGGCGAAGAAGGAGTCGAAACATGACTGGTGTTTATTTATTCATCGGCGGCGGCGTCTTCGGCGCCGCGGTCGTCCTCATCATCCAGCTGGTGAACAGGAAAGAGGCGAGGGCGATCGCCCGCGAGCTCGTCAGCGAGACGGAGAGCGAGAAGCTCAAAGACATCGAGGTCATCCTCGGCCGGGTCAAGGACTCCATGGGCTCGTTGTCCCTCTCGGCCCTGAAGACGAACTCGGAGGAGTTCATGAAGCTGGCAGGGTCCGTGCTCGGCCAGCAGACCCAGTCCGGCGAGAAGGACCTCGAAGGGAAAAAGAAGCTGATCGACCAGACCCTCGAATCCATGCGGGGCGACCTCCAGAAAATGCATGACGTCGTCGCCGGGTTCGAGAAGGAACGCGTCCAGAAGTACGGCGAGCTGTCCGCCCACCTGAAAACGGCCGCGGAACAGACGGCCCAGCTCCAAGACACGGCCAACCACTTGCGCCAGGCCCTGGTCAGCACCAAGGCCCGGGGCATGTGGGGGGAGCGGATGGCCGAGGACGTCCTCCAGCTATCCGGGTTCATCGAGGGCGTCAATTACCTCAGGCAGAAGACCCTCGAGGGGGCGGGGTCGCGTCCCGACTACACCTTCCAGCTGCCCCAGGGACGGAAGGTCAACATGGACGTCAAGTTCCCCCTGAACAGCTACCTCCGCTACCTCGAGACGGAGAACGATATGGAGCGCGAGGTCCATAAGGGCCAGTTCCTGAGGGACGTCCGGAGCCGGATCAAGGAGGTCACGACCCGCGACTACATCAATCCCGAGGACGAAACGCTCGACTACGTCCTCGTTTTCATTCCCAACGAACAGGTCTACGCCTTCATCAACCAGAACGACCCCGCCATCATCGACGAGGCGCTGCGGAGCAAGGTCATCCTCTGCTCCCCGTTCACACTCTTTGCCATCCTGGCCGTCATCCGCCAGGCCATGGACAATTTCAGCACGGCCAAGGCGGCTAACGACATGCTCCGGCTCATCGGCGGCTTCAACAAGGAGTGGGAAAAGTTCCGCAAGTCCATGGACAACATGGGCCGGAAGATCGAGGACGCGCGGGACGAATTCCAGAAGCTGGCCACGACCCGCCGCAACAAGCTCGAACGGCCCCTCCAGAAGATCGAGGACCTCAGGCGGCTGAAGGGCATCGAGCCGGAGCTGGCCATCGGCGAAGCTGAAGTCCAGGCCCTCGACGAGGCCGAAGAACAAGAGGACGCAAAGTAGACCGCTATCCGGGTTTTCAGATCCGCGGGCCGAAGATGGCCGTGCCGATGCGCACCATGGTGGCGCCTTCCTCGATGGCCACTCTCCAGGAATTGGTCATGCCCATGGACAGGTGCCGCATCTCCGCCCCGGGGATGGCTTGTATCTTGAGCGCTTCCCAGACTCGCCGCGACTCCTTAAAATAGGGACGCGAATCCTCAGGATCGCCTTCGAACGGACCCATGGTCATGAGGCCCCGGACGCGCAGGTGGGGGAGAGCCGCGAGCGAACGAACGAGGGGCTCGGCCTCCTCGGGCAGGACGCCGGCTTTTTGTGGTTCGCGTCCGCTGTTGACCTCGACGAGGATGTCCATCGTTTTGCCGGCCGCGGCCGAGCGCTTGTCGATCTCGCGCCCCAGGCCGATCGAATCCACCGTCTCGACCAGGTCGAAGATCTCGACGGCCTTTTTAACCTTGTTCGTCTGCAGATGGCCGATGAAGTGCCAGCGGGCCCGCCCGCCGATCGCCGGAAAGACGTCCGCCGCCTCCTGGACGTAGTTCTCGCCGATGATCCCGACGCCGGCCTCGACCGCCTCGAGGATCTCGGCCGCGGTCCGGGCCTTGGCGGCGGCGACGAGCTCGACGCCCGGCGGCAGTTGCCGAAGGATCGCGGCGACGTTGTCTTTGATCATGGTTACTCCGTTCCGAAACGCTCTCGCTCATTCATTTATTAGGCGAACGCGACGATAATTGCAAGCTCAGAGGGGGTCAAACCTACCTTTTGCTGCAAAAGGTAGGTTTGACCCCCTCTTGATGCTGGCGGCAGCCCGTCGCTTTCTGCTATAATCGGCGCGGGCAGAAGAGAGAATCCGTGACCATCCGCGAAGAGCTGGAAAAAACAGAGCAAAAGTTCCTGTCGCCCAAGGCCTGCCTCAGCGCGCGCTCCAAGGGCCGGGTCAGGGCCGAGGCCCAGCACGTCCTGCGCACGGATTTCCAGCGCGACCGCGACCGGATCATCCACTCCAAGTCCTTCCGCCGTCTCAAGCACAAGACCCAGGTCTTTCTCTCGCCCTTCGGCGACCATTACCGGACGCGCCTGACCCACTGCCTCGAGGTCTCCCAGATCGCCCGGACGATCGCCCGGGCCCTCCGCCTTAACGAGGACCTGACCGAGGCCATCGCCCTGGGACACGACCTCGGCCACACTCCCTTCGGCCACTCCGGCGAGGAGACCCTCCGCAAGCTCCTGCCCCTCGGCTTCCATCACGCCGACCAGAGCCTGCGCGTCGTCGAGAAGCTCGAATACGAGGGCAAGGGGCTGAACCTGACCTTCGAGGTCCGGGACGGCATCCAGCGGCATTCCAAGGGCCGCGGCGAGATCTTCGACGCCGACCTCGAAGATATGCCCTCCACCCTGGAGGGCCAGATCGTCCGCGTCTCGGACGTCATCGCCTACGTCAACCACGACATCGACGACGCCCAGCGGGCCGGCATCATCAAGGAGGAGGACATCCCGGCGGGGCTCGTCCGGGTCCTGGGCAAGTGGCACGCGACGCGCATCGACCGGATGGTCATGGACGTCGTCGAGGCCAGCCTGGCCGCAGGGCTCGCCTGCATCGCTATGAGCGACCGGATCATGCGAGCTGTCCTCGAGCTGCGGGAGTTCCTCTACCAGAACGTCTATTTCAACTCCACGGCCCGCGACGAGCTGCGGAAGACCGAGAAGATCATCGGGGACCTCTTCGCCTACATCATGGAGAAGCCCGAGGAGTACATCAAGGACTACCCGGCGGGCGACCCCGTCATCGTCCGGGCCGGGGATTTCATCGCCGGGATGACCGACCGCTACGCCATGGCCCTCTACGAGCAGGTCTTCCTGCCGAAATCCTGGCCGATCCTGTAAAATCCCCCCTCCATCTTTGCCCTCCGGACGTTTCATGCTATTATCCCCCCCTTGAGGGACATCGCCCCGAACGACTGAGGAGAACCACCCCATGGCCAGAATCGACGACCTCCGTAAGATAGCCACCCGGCTGCGCATCCATTCCCTGCGGATGACGACCGCGTCCGGGTCGGGACACCCGACGACCTGCCTGTCCGCGGCCGACATCGCCGCCTGCCTTTTCTTCGGAGAAATGCGTTGGAACACCATGGACCCGTGCGACCCGGCCAATGACGAGTTCGTCCTGTCCAAGGGCCACGCCGCACCTCTTCTCTGGGCCGTTTACGCCGAGGCCGGCATCATCCCGCTCAAGAGCCTGCTCGACCTGCGGAAGATCTCGAGCGACCTCGAAGGCCACCCTACGCCGCGGATGAAATGGGTCAAGGCGGCGACGGGTTCCCTTGGGCAGGGGTTGTCCGTCGGGGTCGGCATGGCCCTGGCCCAGCGGCTCGACAAGTCGCCGGCCCGGACGTTCGTCCTCATGGGCGATGGCGAGTGCGCCGAAGGCCAGGTTTGGGAGGCGGCCAACGCCGCGGCCTGCTGGAAGCTTCGCAACCTCGTCGCCGTCGTCGACGTCAACCGGCTCGGCCAGTCCGACCCGACCATGCACCAGCACGACCTCCCCGCCCTGGCCCGCAAGTTCAGGGCTTTCGGCTGGGACGCCACGATCATCGACGGCCATAAGATCGATCGGATACTCGCCGCCCTGAAGGAAGCGGGGAAGGGGGGCAAGCCGACGGCCGTCCTGGCCCGGACCCTCAAGGGTAAGGGCGTGAGTTTCATTGAAGACAAGAACGGCTGGCACGGTAAGCCGCTCAAGGCCGACGAGCTGGCCCGGGCGCTCGAGGAGATAGGTTGTCTCCCCGACGTCGACTCGCGGAAATTCGTCCACAAGCCCAAGCCCTTCCAAAAAAAGAAAGCCGCTTTATCCTTCGACTTCCCCCGGACGAACTATAAGGAGAAGACTGCGACGCGTCTGGCCTACGGGAACGCCCTCCTCAGCCTGGGAAAGGTCAATCCGTCCGTCGTGGCCGTCGACGGGGACGTCAAGAACTCGACCTACGCCGACAAGTTCTTCGAAGCTTTTCCCGGGCGCTCCTTCCAATCGTTCATCGCCGAGCAGAACATGGTCGGCGTGGGCATGGGCGTCGCCGCCAAAGGGTATATCCCTTTCATCGCCACCTTCGCCGCCTTCCTGACCCGGGCCCACGACCAGCTCCGCATGGCCGCCTATTCCTTTTCCAATATCAAGGTCTGCGGCTCCCATGTCGGCGTGAGCATCGGCGAGGACGGCCCCTCCCAGATGGGCCTCGAGGACCTGGCCATGTTCCGGCCCATCCCCGGATGTGTCGTCCTCTACCCGAGCGACGCGGTTTCGTCGGAAGCGTGCGTGGCGGCCGCGGCCTCGCACCGGGGCATGGTCTACCTGCGGACGTCGCGACCGGCGACGCCGATTCTCTATCCGGCCGGCGAGACGTTCCCCATCGGGGGCTCCAAGGTCCTGCGGAAAGGGGAGGGGGACGGGGTCACGGTCATCGCCGCCGGGGTCACGCTCCACGAAGCGCTCAAAGCCTCGGACGAGCTAAAAAAAGAGGGCCTCGGCATCCGCGTCATCGACGCCTATTCCGTCGAGCCGCTGGACAAGGCGACGATTCTGCGAGAAGTTGCGGAGACGGGCGGCCGGGCGGTCGTCGTCGAGGACCACTACGCCGGCGGCGGGCTGGGCGAGGCCGTCGCCCAGGCCCTGGCCGGAAAAGCCGCGCTGAAGCATCTCTGCGTCCGCGAGCTGCCCAGGTCCGGAAAGCCGGACGAGCTCCTCGAACGGTACGGCATCAGCGCCTCGCACATCGTCCGGGCGGTGAAGGAGCTTGTCGCCGGGTGAACGCGCCCAGGCTGGCCGCTGCTACGGTTCATGACGGGGGGTCTCTGACGAGAGCTTCGATAAGAACCCGGCTTGGCCTCGCGGCCGTCCTTGCGGCGGCCGTCCTATTAGGGGCGCGCCCGGCCATCGCTCCTCTCCGCGCGGCTCCGCAAGAGACCCTGTCGGGAAAAGTCATCACTGTCTATGACGGAGACACCTTGAAGGTGAGCCTCGCCGGCCGGAGGGACGAGCGCGTCCGGCTCATCGGCGTCGACTCGCCCGAGCTCGACGACGCCCGGGAACAGGTCCGGTTCATGGCCTTCCTGGCCAAGCGTTTCACCTTCACCCGGCTTTACCAGTCGACTGTGGATCTCCTGCCTGGCCCGGAAAAGCGTGACGCCTACGGCCGGCTCCTGGCCTACATCCGGACGGACGACGGCGAGATGTTCAACGAGACCCTCGTCCGCGAGGGCTACGCCTTCGCCTACCTCAAGTTCCCCTTCGACGAGGCCTGGAAGATGAAGCTCAAGGAGGCGGAGAGCTCGGCCCGCCGTTCGGGGAAAGGTCTGTGGCAAGGGGAGCCCTACCCCGTGATCGGCGCTCCGGAGGCCGGCCGTCATCCCGGCGAGATTCTGACCGTCCGTTTCCGCTGCCGGCGTTCGTTCAAGCGCGGCGGCTTCCACATCCTCGAAGCCGACGGGGCGGAGTTCGACGCGGCCATCCCGCTCGAGGTCTTTAGGTCACTCCCCGGTTCGCTCGATTTCTCCGGACGGACGATCGAGGCGACGGGGCTCGTCGAGTTCTACAAGGGGCACCCCCAGATCATGATCGGCGTCCCCGTCCAGCTCAAACGCGTCGATTGAAAGGTTCGATCGTGTGCGAAGCCCGGTCGATAAACTTTAACCCGGTTTATACAGCCGCAGAGGAGGTTGCACGGAGCCTACTGGCTGCTTGGAATGCCCGCGACCTCGAAGCCTTCCTTGCTCTGCTTGCAGAGGACGTGGAATGGTACGACCCCGCCATGCCAGAGCCGCCTGCACGCGGGCGACCCGCTGTGAGGGCGTTCGCAGAGGCTGTGCTGCACGCCTTCCCCGATTTCGAATACGAGGTCCAGGGACCCCTGTGCACGGCTGCCGACGGAAGCCGGTGTGCAATCGTGTGGCGAATCTCAGCGACCCACCTACATCCGCTGCGCCCGCTCGGATATGCACCGACCCGTCGCAAGGCGAATATCGACGGTGTCGACGTCCTGGATATCCGGGAGGGCAAGGTCATTCGAATCCTGACAGCGTTCGACCCCCTTCCCGCGGCCGAGCAGCTGCTTGGCCTGCGCCTCCGACCCGTGCCGGGTACGTGGCGTGCCAAGGGTGCCGTAGCCGTGCAACGTGCTCTCGCGTATCTTGCGCGGAGGAAGAAGTAGAAGTGCTGCCCAACAACACGGGCCGCCGAAAATAAACTTGAAGGGAGTTTCGTCATGGCCTCATTGATAACCTCCGCGATACGCGAGTCGCTCGAGGCCGCCGTCGGCCCGGAAAATGTCATCTCCGACCCGGAAAAAACCGTCGATTACGGTCATGACGAATTCTCGCTCCGCGAGATCGCCCATGAGCCCGACGTCGTCGTCAAGCCGGGGACGACGGATGAAGTCGCGGCGGTCCTGCGCATCGCCAACACCCAGGCCATCCCTGTGACTCCCCGGGGCGGGGCTACCGGGCTCTGCGGCGGCTGTGTCCCGGTCCGGGGCGGGATCGTCCTCTCCCTCGAGCGGATGAACCGGGTCCTCGAGATCGACGCCGACAACCAGATGGCCGTGACCGAAGCGGGCGTCCGCCTGTCCGATTTCTCCCTGGCCGTCGAAGAGGGAGGCCTCTATTTCCCGCCCCATCCCGGCGACGAGAGCGCCATGATGGGCGGCCTCATTGCCACCAACGCCGGCGGCAGCCGGGCCGTGAAATACGGCACCATCCGCAATTACGTCCGGGGCCTCGAAGTCGTCACGCCTACAGGCGAGATCCTCAAGCTCGGCGGGAAGATCGAAAAATCGAGCACGGGCTACAACCTCATGCACCTGCTCATCGGCTCCGAGGGGACGCTCGGCGTCGTCACCAAGGCTGTCATCCATCTCAAAGCCAAGCCCGGCATCATGCGCTCGTTCGTCGTGCCCTTCGCCGAACTCGAGCCGGCCCTCGAAACCATCCCGCTCATCATGAAAAGGGGGGTCGTGCCGCTCGCCGTCGAGTTCCTCGAGGTTGAGCCTATCACCCTGACCGAGGAGCATATCCGGAAGAAATGGCCGACCAAGCTGGGGAAGACCCATCTCCTGGTCATCCTCGACGCCCCTTCTGAGGCGGAAATGGACCGGCTGTCCGAAGCCGTCGCCGAGGTCTGCCTGGAGAAGGGCGCCATCGACGTCTTCGTCGCCGACACGCCGAGCAAGCAGGACGAGGTCCTGGCCATCCGTTCGAAGATCTACGACGCCATCAAGTCCGGGACGGTCGAGATCCTGGACATCTCCGTCCCCCGGGCCGAAGTGGCCGGGCACGTCCGCAAGGTCAGAGAGGTCGCCGCCCGGTACGGCATGTGGCTGCCGACCTTCGGTCACGCCGCGGACGGCAACGTCCACACCCACATCATGAAGGCCCGCTACGAGGCCGGCCGAATGGTGCCCGTCCCCGAGAGCGAATGGAAGGACAGGGCCGACCTCGTCCGGCAGGAGCTCTTCCGGGACTGCCGCGAGCGCGGCGGGGTCATCTCCGGCGAGCACGGCATCGGCCTGGTCAAGAAGCCGTACCTCTCCATCGTCCTCGACGAGCGGCAGATCGAGATCATGCGCGGCATCAAGCGCGTCTTCGACCCGAACGGGATCATGAATCCGGGCAAGATTTTCGATTGACACGGCGGTTTGCGTTGCCGGGGGGTTCATGATACTAATACAGGGTAGGGCTAAGAAAATCCTGGACGATTAGGGGGTCACGCATGATCGAACGGATCACCGAAATCTACATTATCCTGGAGAACAAGCCGTCCCAACTCGGCGACCTGTGCAGTTTCCTGGCCGAGAACGAGATCAACATCGAGGCTATCGGTGTTTTCCACGACACGGCCAAGCTCTGCGTCCAGAACCTCAATAAGGCCGTCAAGCTCCTGGCGAAGCTCAACTACACGGTCGAGCTTCGCGATGTCCTCAAGGTCGACCTCGAGAACAGGCCAGGCGCCCTGGCCGAGCTCACGACCAAGCTCGGGGACGAAGGGATCAACATCGAATACTGCTACGGCACGCTGGCCCGCAAGGGCAGCCAGATCTCGGTCATCATGGACGTTTCGAACATCGAGCGGGCCTGCAAGCTCCTCGGGGTCTGAGCCGGCCGCCCGGATATTTATCGAGGCCCCTTTACCGGCCCCGGCGCAATCGGTTAAGCTTGTCCCATGCCTGAACGTTTTGATATCGCCGTTGTCGGCGGCGGCGCGGCGGGCCTCGTCGCGGCCGTGAGCGGCGCGCGGCGCGGAGCTGCCGTCACGGTCCTCGAACGCCTGCCGCGGGCCGGAAAGAAGCTCCTGGCCACCGGCGGAGGCCGCTGCAATCTCCTCAACGAAAACCTGGCCGCACCGGCCTTCACTTCGTCCGACCCCGGCCTCGTCGCTTCCGTCCTCGACAGGTTCGGCAAGGCGGAGATCCGGGCCTTCTTCGAAACTCTCGGCCTTCGCCTGCAGACGGAAGAAGACGGCCGCGTCTACCCGGCGACGAACCAGGCCTCTTCCGTCCTCAAGGTGCTGGAACTCGAGGTCGGACGGCTCGGCGTTTCGGTGGAGGCGGATTTCGAAGCGGCGGACATCACCGCATCGTCGGGCGGCTTTTCGGTCGCCTCCGCGGCCGGCCGGACGGTCGAGGTCCGGACCGTCATCCTGGCAGGCGGCGGCAAGTCCTATCCGGCCCTTGGCTCGAACGGAAGCTGTTACGGCCTGGCCGGTCGGTTCGGTCACTCTCTCGTGCCTCCGGTGCCGAGCGCCGTGCCGTTGCTGGCCAAGGACGGGATGTGCCACTTTCTTCAAGGGCAGAAGCTCAGGGCCCGGATCACCAGCCTCATCGACGGCCGAGTTGGACGGACGGCCGAGGGAGAACTCCTCTTTACCCAATACGGTCTCTCGGGGACCGCGGCCCTCGATGTCAGCGAGAGCCTCTCTGTCGCCATCAACCGCAAGGGGAAAAAAGACACCGCCGTCATCGTCGACCTCGTCCCGTTCATGTCCGAGGAGGAACTGGCCGCCGAATTATCGAGAAGAATTGAAACCGGGTGGCCGGCCAAGGACCTCGGGGCGGGGCTCCTGCCGGAGAAATTCGCCCTGGTCATGCCGCAATTCCTCCGGGACTCCGGCGCCTCGGCCGGGAATTTGAGCCATGGAGAAGCGGCCCGCAGACTGACCGCGTCGCTCAAGGCCCGGAAGTTCGCTGTCCAGGGGACGCGCGGTTGGAACGAGGCCGAATTCACGTCCGGGGGGGTGGATGCCTGCGAGGTCAAGCCGCGGACCCTCGAGTCGAAGCTCCGGCGAGGGCTTTATTTCGCCGGCGAGGTCCTCGACGTCCAGGGCGGCCGGGGCGGCTACAACCTCGCCTGGGCCTGGGCCTCGGGTTTCGTCGCCGGCCTGACGGAATAAAGCGATTCGGTCCGGTCCTTTCGGCCGGCCGACCATTCGAGATGAAGGCGGTTGTCATGAAAATCAATCCCTGGAAAACGATCCGCAAGAGGCCATCGGACGGCGTGGTCGTCTGCGTCCTTCTTTTCTCCGCGCTGTTTCCGGTCGCGGCCTGCGCTCCTCCTGCCGGCAGGGGCCCCCTTCCGGCATCCCGCCATGACCTTGTCTTCAAGTCCCTGGCTGGGACGTGGGACGAGGCCATCCCGCTGGGGAACGGCATGATCGGGGCACTCATCTGGAAGAAGGGCGAGTCGCTGCGGATGTCCCTCGACCGGGCCGACCTCTGGGACCTCCGTCCCGTGGCCGAATTCTCAGGGCCTGAATTCCGTTTCGCCTGGGTCCGGAAGCAGGTCCTGAAAAAGGATTACGACCCCGTCCACAGGATGGGCGACATCCCCTACGACCGCGATCCGGCGCCGACCAAGATCCCGGCCGCGGCCCTGGAGTTCGACATCTCCGGTCTCGGGGAGGTCGAGTCCGTACGGCTCTCCGTCGCCGAAGCCGTCTGCCGGGTTAAATGGAAAAACGGGGTCAGGCTGACGGCCTTCATCCACGCGACCGAGCCTGTGGGCTGGTTCACCTTCGAAGGTCTGCCTGCGGCCCTGATGCCCTGGCTGATCCCGCCGGCCTATGCGGCCCCGGTACCGGCGTCGGACGCGGAAAAGAATTCGCTGACCGGGAAAACCCTGGCCAGCCTCGGCTATCCGGCCCCCGAGGTCGTCCGGGACGGCACGTCCGTTCGCTACCATCAAGAAGGCTGGGGCGGCATGAGCTACGAGGTCGCCGCGGAATGGCAGAAGCCTTCAGCCGGGATCCTCACCGGCGTCTGGAGCATCAGCTCCGTCTACCCGGAGAAGGAAGAAGGGGCGGCGGAGACAGGCGTCGCATCACAGTTCGCGCCGCATTCCGTGGTCGAGGCGCTCAAGCGGTCGCTTGCGCGCGACCTCGAATCCCACATGGCCTGGTGGAAAACGTTCTGGGCCAAGTCAACCATCGAGCTTCCGGATCCCGTCCTCGAGAAACAGTGGTACCTCGAGACCTACAAGTTTGGGGCCGCCTCCCGCCGAGGCGCGCCGCCCATCACCCTCCAGGCCGTCTGGACGGCCGACGACGGCAGTCTCCCGCCGTGGAAAGGCGACTTCCACAACGACCTCAACACCCAGCTCAGCTATTGGCCGTGTTACAGCGGCAACCGGCTGGAGGAGGGTCTGGCTTTCCTGGATTGGCTTTGGGCGACAAAGCCACGCGCAGAAGAGTACACCAAGCTCTATTTCGGCGCCGAGGGGCTCAACGTCCCCGGCGTGGCGACGCTCGACGGCTCGCCTATGGGCGGTTGGATCCAGTACTCGCTCGGGCCGACGGTCTCGGCCTGGCTGGCCCATCATTTTTATCTCCACTGGCGATTCAGCGGCGACCGCGCTTTCCTCGAGGAACGAGCCTATCCTTATCTCAAGGCCGTAGCCGTATTCCTCGACCAACTCTCCGAGCTACGGGCGGACGGAAAGCGGAAGCTCCCGCTGAGCTCGAGCCCCGAGATCAACGACAACCGCATCGATGCCTGGTTCATGGAGACAACGAATTTCGACCTGGCCCTCATCCGCTGGCTCTACGGGGCTGTGGCTGAACTGGCCGGTGAATTGGGGCTCGCCGAAGAGAAGGCGCGCTGGCTGGGGATCCTCGGCGAATGGCCCGAACTCGCGCGGGCCGGGGACGACGGCCGCCTGCTTGTCGCGCCGGGCTATCCGCTCACGGAATCACACCGTCATTTTTCACACCTCATGGCCATTCATCCATTGGGTCTCGTCGACTGGAGCGGGGGAGAGGCCGACCGGCGGACGATCCGTGGCGCCCTGTCCGAGCTCGACCGCCTCGGCCCCGACTGGTGGTGCGGTTATTCCTACAGCTGGCTCGGCAACATGGCGGCGAGGGCCATGGACGGGGAGAAAGCGGCCACGGCGCTCCGGACGTTCGCCGAGTGCTTCTGCCTGCCGAACAGCTTCCACGCGAACGGCGACCAGACGAAGAGCGGTAAATCGAAGATGACCTACCGGCCGTTCACGCTCGAAGGGAACTTCGCCTTCGCCGCGGCGGTCCAGGAAATGCTCCTTCAGAGCCACGCCGATGTCGTCCGCATTTTTCCGGCCATCCCGGCATCCTGGGAAGATATATCGTTCCACTCGCTCAGGACTTACGGCGCGTTCCTCGTCTCGGCCAAGATGGATGACGGGAAAGTCGTCGAGATTCAGGTAACGTCCGAAAAGGGCGGCACCCTCCGGCTCGAAAATCCCTTCCCGGGCGGCGTCTACAAGGTTTCAGGCCTCGCGGCGGGCTCCGTCCGTGATGTCGGCCCGGTCATCGAAGCCGATATGCGGCCGGGAGATAAACTTCTCCTTCACATCCCCGGGTAAAGCAGGGCGTTCAACAGGAACTTATACGTCCCGTGGGACTGGGCCCGGTTCTGGCATCGGATCCCGATGAGGATGATCCGGCCGTCCTTGTATTTCGTGTCGACGACGGCCGCTTTCCGGGTCAGGTATTCCTCGCCCAAGAGCCAGCCGCTGAGCAGGACCTCGTCCTCGGGATAGGCGGCCACGACCTTGCGGTCCCAATCGTAGGGGGGCGAAGACGTGCTGAAGGCCAGGCTGTTGACGAACATGGCCGCGGCCTCCTTGGGCATGCCGTAGCCGATGGGCGTCTCGTTGTCGACGAGGATCCTGAGGATCGAGGTCGGGCAGAAGAACTTCGTCCTCTCGATGCCGGTCAGGACATTCCGGGCCGGGGCGCCGAATTCGCTGATGGCGAAGTCCGAAGCACCGTTCAGGGCGACCAGGATGCCGCCCTTCTCGACGAAGGCCTTGAGGGCGTCGACGCCTTCCTGGCCGATGCCGCCCTCGTATTCGGGAGGGACGGGGCTCTGGCGCTGGCGGGCCCTGGGCGATTCGGGGCCGGCGGCGCCCGGCGTCCCTTCCGGCCGCGTGCCCTTGATGGTGTTGGCGTTCTCGTCGGCGAAGACGATGACGTCGAAGTCGGCCCTGAGGTCCGCTTTCTTCTCCTTGGTCCCCTTGATGTCCTCATTGTGTAGCGTCTTGAAGGGAACGCCCATGTCGTCGAAGACGTAGCGCGTCCAGCCCTCGTCCATGTTGCCCCGCCACGACTGGAAGAGCCCGATGCGCGGCGGCTTGAGGGCTGCTTTGGGCAGGGCGGCGACATCGTCGAGGTCGAGGACGGCCAGATGGTGCTTGCCGAGGAGCGCCGGGAGGGACTTCTTGACCTCAGGCGAGTTCTTGACGATGAAGCTTCCGGCCGGGACGTCGACGCCCTTGACCGATACCGTGGATGACGTCCGCCACATCTCGGCCTTGTCATTGAGCAGGGCGAAGGCGACCGAGTACGAGGCGTTGACCTGGGAGTTCAGGAGGACATAGGCGCCCTGTCCCTGTTTCGCCGGGGCCTTGGGGGTGGGCACCTTATCGATCTTATCGAGCTTGGCTTCGAAGGCCTCCTCGACCTCGTCACACGCGACGCCCATCTGAAGGGGCAGGGTCCAGGCCGCGTTGTCGTAGGGCGGGACCGGGGGGCCGCCGGGGTATTGCCGCATGTCGGGATACTTCTGCTTTTCGAGGAGGGCCCAGGCGTAGGACTTGTACGGCTGGGACATCTTGACGATGAACGAGCCGGCGCCGTAGAGCCTGCCTCCGGCGACGAAGTCGGCCTTGGCTTGGTGGATTTCGACGCCGCCCGTCATCAGGACGTCGAGCATCTTGAGCATCGTCGGGTAATCGCGCTGGCGGGCCGGGATGACGAAGGCGTAGGGCTGGCCCTTGTCCACCTTCTCGATGGAGTTCTTGTACATCTGGTAGAAGTTGAAGAGGAGGTCCTCCTTGTGGAGGCCGGCCGTCTTGATCATGCTCTTCGACAGGACGAGCTCGTAGTCGACGATGTCGCGGAGCCGCCACCAGCCGCCCGGCCAGGGGTCGACGAAGTCCATCCGCTTCTCGTAATACGAGTCGGGGATCTCGTTGGGCTCGATGTGGATGGGGGTCGCGCCCCGCACCGAGGCCGCCTCGCTGAGGATGCCGATGACGTTATGGAGCCAGGACGTGTCGTCGCAGGCTCCGATCCACCAGGCGGTGTAGGAGCGGCCGTTGACGACGCCGCTCAGGCCGTGTTTCTGGAGGTCGTAACCCATCTCCGTCCCGACCAGGTTGACGCCGCGCCAGACCATGGGCTGGATGTTGGGGAGCGGTGGGTCCATGAAGGGCGGGACGAAGAGCCGGGCGCCCGTCGAGCCCATCTGGTGCTCGTCGACATGGATCTGGGGCAGCCAGTCGTGGTAGAGGACCTTGGTCACGGCCCTCGTCTCCGGCAGGTTGAACATGTACCAGTCGCGGTTGTTATCGTGCCCGGCGTAAAGGTGGTAGAGCCAGGGCATGTTGCCGCCTTCGTATTGGGTCCCGACGTATTTCCTGTACCAGTCGACGACCATTTGGTTCCCATCCGGGTTGTGGGTCGGAACGAGGAGGACGACGACGTCGCTGAGGATCTTGCCGGCGTCGAAGAAGGTCCGGCCGGTGACGAGGTCGTAGGCGAGCTCCATCGACATCTGGGAGGCGGCGATCTCCGTCGCGTGGAGGGAGCAGGTGATGAGGACGATGACCTTGCCTTCTTTAGCCAGCTTGCGGGCCTCTTCGATGGGGGTAACGCGGGGGTCTCGGAGTTTACGGGTGATCTCCCGCCAGCGGTCGAGCTTGGCCAGGTTCTCGGGGGTCGAAATGGCCGCCATGATCATCGGTTTCTTGAGCACGGACTCGCCGATCGTGAAGAGCTTGACCTTAGGCGACTCCTGGGCCAGTTTCTCGAAGTAGGCCTTGATCTGGGTGTAATCGGCGAGCTTGCGGTCCTCGCCGACCTTGTGGCCGAGGAACTTATCCGGCGGCGTCTGGGCCGCGAGCCGGCCGGCGGCCAGAAAGACGAGCGTCAGGACGAGCAGCGTCCGGGTCATGACCGGGGACTTTTTCATGGAGACCTCCTGCGGAAGATCGAAGAGGTCTTTCTATCACCCGGGCCCGGGACTGTCAAGGATAAGCCGGGACTCGGGCTGCCGGACGCCTACGATCACGGCAAAGAAAGCGTCTCGTGGGCGACGAGGAGCATGCCTTGTGCCGGGACGCCGTGGGGGCAGGCGGCTTCGCACGGGGCCGCGCAGTCGCGGCAGGCGTCGGCCCGCGTACCGGGGATATTCGCGTAGTAGCCCATGGCCTCTTTCTCCCGCCGCTGGCCGGTGAAGTAATGCTGGTAGCGGAGGATGGTGTTGACGGGCACGCCGCTCGGACAGCTCGGCTCGCAGACGCCGCAGGCATGACGGCAGTAGAGAGTGCCGCAGTCCTCGCGGTAGGCATCCAGCTTGGCGCTGTCGGTGACAGTCAGCTTGGTTCCGGAGAGCTTCAAGTAAGCGTTGAGGTCGTCGTAAGTCTGGGTTTGACAGCAGGCGGTGTGGACGTCCGGGTTGCCCAGGACGAAGCGGATGGCCGCATCGCGGATCTCGCCGGGATTTTTGAGGTTATGGACCCGGATGAACTCCTGGGCCGCCTCGAATTTTTCTTTGTAGCGTTTCAGGCCGTCGGCGTAGAGGGGGTCGACCGCCTTCTTGTCCTTTTCGAGCGCCTCGATGCGGGATCTCAGGGTGTCATAGATGGCGATCGGGGCGGTCTTCATCAGGGCGACGCCGATTTTTTTCCCGCGGCAGGCCTCGAGGACGCGCTCGGCGTTGTCCCGCTTGAGGAAGTTGTAGGCCATGAGGAAAATGTCGAACCGGCCGTCCTCGGCCGCGGCGAGGAGGATCTTGTCCATCGTCTCCTCGGGGTCGCGGAACCAAAACGTGCCGTGCTGGGAGACGCCGACGTGCCGGACGCGCCCCTCGGCCTTGAGTTCGGCCATGGCCGCGTGGAAACCCTCGTCCTTGAGCGTCTCGGCCTTCTCCGGGCAATGCATCATCAGGCAATCGACGTACTCCGTCTGGAGATCCTCCAGCGACTTGCGGGCCCTCTTGAGGAAGCCCTCTTTGGTCTCGCCCTTGGTGGCCTCGAGCTTGGTCGATATAAAGACCTTCTTGCGGTCCATGGTTTTGATGACCCGGGCCAGGACGCGGTGGTGACCCGGGTATTCCTCGGCCGTGTCGAAATAGTTCATACCCGATTCGTAAGCGGCCCGGATGACACCCTCGTCCAGGATGAAGCCGCAGGAGATGTCGGAGACCTGGAAGCCGGTCCGTCCGAGCGTGCGGTACTCTTTGATCTTGGGAGCTTCGTCAGGGACCACCTGCGTCGCGGGCCGGCTTGGGACCTG
This sequence comes from uncultured Eubacteriales bacterium, assembly GCA_964525875.1. GTDB lineage: Bacteria > Acidobacteriota > Aminicenantia > Aminicenantales > Saccharicenantaceae > RBG-16-66-30. The sequence continues at coordinate 30,803 of CAZGJS010000011.1, read as the reverse complement.
ACGTGCCGCGAGGGCATGGCCGCCGGCGAGTCCCGTGCCGATCATACCCAGCGCAGAATTCTTGATGAACTGCCTTCGTCCCTTGCCTTTCGGATCCATCGCTCCTCCCTTTGTCTGGACGTTCCGCGATTCGGCCTCGAAGGGCGAAGGATAGCAGGGGAGCGGCCGGAAATCAACCGTATCGGGAAAAAGCTGCGTGCTTTCTATTGACTACGACCCATGGCCGGCGATATCATCACGGCGTGAGGGGTGCATCGGTTCCAAGCTTTGTGGGCCGGATTTGTGCGCGACGCGAAAAGGGAATTTGGGGAGGTTACGGTGAAAAAATCAAAATCACTAAAGCCGTTGTCGATCACGTTCTTTCTAAGCGGCCTATGGGACATCATTGCCGGGCTGGTTTACCTATTGATGATCGGAACGGTCTTTCCGGAACCGCCAGTTCACCGGTTCTACGCCCTATTCATTGCATCGTTCCTGTTTTGCTTCGCTTACCTGCAAATCCTCTCCGCTTTTAACATTCGACGCTATCTCCTCAATATAGGTTGTGTGACCATCGGAAGGATCTTTTATGTCGTCTTGTTGTTTGCTTATATTTTCGGCACCCCGGATTTTCCGAGGACGTTTTGGTGGACCGGCATCGTTGACTTGCTTTGGTCGATTCTTTATATCGGGCTGACATTGATAAATGATGAGATCCGTCTCAAGGACCTGTTCCTTCCAAACAGGGGAGGCCATTGATCGGGGACTTGGGAGACATCGGTTCCAAGCCTTGTGGGCTGAATTTTTGCGCGCCGCGAAAAAGGAAATCCCTACATAAAGATCTAGTCGCGGGACTGGCGCATGAGGAACATGCGCAGGAGCTGCATGGCCGCCATGGCCGTGGAAGCCACGTAGGTCAAGGCCGCAGCGCCGAGAACCTTGCGGGCCCCGACCATCTCGTCCGAGGTCAGGAAGCGCCTCTCCTCGAGCAAGGCTAAGGCACGTTTCGAGGCGTTGAACTCGACTGGGAGGGTCACGACGGAGAAAGCGACGGCGCCTGCGAAGAGCATGATGCCGATGTCCATGAGGACGCTCGGCCCGTGTTTGCTGAAGATGAAGCCGATGAAAAAGAGCGGGAAAGCCAGGGTCGAGCCGATATTCGCCACGGGGTAGATGAGGGACCTCAGGTTCATGGGCTGGTAATGCTGCTGGTGCTGGATGGCGTGGCCGGCCTCGTGCGCGGCGATGCCGAGGGCGGCGATGGACGAGCTGTCGTGGACGCCCTGGGACAGCCGGAGGACCCGTTTCCGCGGGTCGTAGTGGTCGGTCAGCTCGCCCGGCTGTTTTTCGATCTTGATGTCGCCGGCCCCCGCGGTTTGGAGAAGCTGGTGAGCGACCTGGGCCCCGGTCGTCCGGGACGAGACGAACACCGGGCTGTATTTCTTGTAAGCCCCCTTGACCTTGGCCTGGGCGTAAAATGCCAGGATCAGGGGCGGGATGATCAGAAAGAATGTCCAGTCAAAGAAAAACATAGGTCCGTCCTCCTATGAACAGAGGTCTATTTTACCCCAATCCCGGAAAAAATGTATAATAGGGATCGACCGTGCTAGACGGGGAGGTAGCGGTGCCCTGTGGCCCACAATCCGCTCCAGTGGGGTCGAATCCCCTGCCGAGGCTTCCCTCTTTCTGGCCGGTGCCCTCGCACGTGGCGTTGAAGGCCGGGGCCCTGCGCGAAGGGCCTCCCGCGAACCCCGTCAGGACCGGAAGGTAGCAGCGGCAACGGGACGGTTCCTTGTGCGGCAGTCAGCCTCGCCCGAGCCGGCGGCGGGGGACACGCAGGGAGAGTGCTGTCGGAGCAGGGTGCACGGTCGTTTTTTTCCCCTCCCGCGCCCCCGGACTCACAAACCCATTTTTTTGAGCAGGAAGGCGATGTCCTGCTTGGCCTTGTCATCGACCGGGAGAAGGGGGAGCCGGGCCGGCCCGCCGTAATAGCCTCGGAGGTCCAGGGCATACTTGAGCCCGGCGATGCCGTAGACTTCCACGAGCGCCTTGTTGAGGGGGACGAGGTCGAGTTGGAGCCGGCGGGCCTCGTCCTTCTTCCCGGCCTGGAACAGCCTGAAGATCTCGGCGCTCATCTCCGGCGCCGCGCCGGCCACGGCCAGGATGGCGCCGTCCGCGCCCATCTCGAGGCCCGGGTAGACGACGTGCCCCGAGCCGAGGAAGTAGTGGAAACGAGCGGGCACCTCGCAGACGACCTCGCCCAGGAAGGCGAGGCTGCCCGAGCTTTCCTTGAGCCCGACGATGTTCGGATGCGGCGCCAGGTCGATGACGAGCCGGGGGTCGAGCGAGATGCCCGTGTTCTGGGGAATATTGTAGATGAGGACCGGCAGCTTGCTCGCCTCGGCCACGGCCCAATAGTGCGTTTTAAGCGCCTCGCGCGTCATCTTCGACTTGAAATAGGAGGGCGGCCGGACGAGGACCGCGGCGATGCCGCGGCCGGCGAGGCTGTTGGTAAAGTCGATCGTGCCCTTGGTCGATTCGCGGGCTGTCCCGACGAGGATCTTTTTTTCAGGCGCGGCGGCCGCGACGACGGCTTCGACGAGCCGCAACGACTCCTCATCCGTCAGGGAGACGCTCTCGCCGGTCGAGCCGAGGACAAGATATCCCGCGAGGTCCGTGCGATTGTATTTTCGGACATTGTCCCGGAGCTTGTCCGCCGCGATCTCGTCCCCGGCGAAGGGGGTGGTCAAGGCGGCGTAGACGCCTTCGAGGGGTTTGCTCAACTTCTCTCTCCTTTTCGGGACTCCCGGACGGCCCTCTCGATCTCCCGGAGTTCGGCCTCGCCGAGCCCGAAATAGTGGCCGACCTCGTGGAGCACGGTGTCACGGACATGGTCCTTGATGTCTTCGTCGGTCCGGGAAATCGATTCGATCGGCCGCTGGTAGATGACGATGACGTCGGGCGGCAGGTTGCCGTAGGAGCCCGGACTACGGTGGGGAAAGGGGACGCCGTGATAGAGGCCGAGCAGGGAAGTCCCCGGGGGGCAATCGTCCTCGACCATGACGGTGACGTTGTCGATGAGCTTGCGGAAGCCCTTGGGGATCTCAGCCAGGGCCTCTCCGACGAGTTCCTCGAAGCGGACCCGGTCCATGGACGGCCGGAACGGGCTCCGGCCGAAGGGATTGGCCGTCCGCCTCATTTTTCGATGCCCTCGCGGGCCTTGACTCCCCGGTCGTAATAGTGTTTGACGGCGGTCATTTCGGTGACGAGGTCGGCCCGGGCGATGAAGGAGTCCGGGGCGTAGCGTCCCGTGAGAACGACCTCGACGCCGGCCGGGCGCTTGTCGAGGAAGTCCAGGACTGCTTGTTCGGGCAGGATCTTGAAGTGGACGGCCGTGTTGACCTCGTCCAGGACGACGATCCGGTAGTCGCCCGAGAGCATGGCCTTGAGGGCCCGCTCGAGGCCGGCCCGGGCCAGAGTCACGTCCTCGTCTTCGGGGCCGTCCTTGACCGTGATAAAACCCTCACGGCCGAACTGCTCGATGCGGACGAGGGGAGAGAGCTTCTTCGCGGCTTCGATCTCGCCGGTCGGCTGGCCCTTGAGGAACTGGGCGACGTAGGTCTTGAAACCGCGGCCGGCGGCCCGCAGCGCGAGCCCCAGGGCCGCGGTCGTCTTGCCCTTGCCGTTCCCGGTGTAGACCTGTATGAAGCCGGCCATCGCGTCTATTCTTGAATATTCCGCCCGTCTTGTCAAAATTTCGTTCGTCCATGCTATAATCGGGCCATGCTCGACGCGAAATTCGTTTTGGAAAACCTTGAATCGGTTCAGAATAGGCTTGCGTCGAGGGGCCCGCGTATAAGCCTCGAGGAATTCGTTCGCGTCTCCCGCGAGAAGAAGGCCGTCCTCAAGAAGGCCGAGGTCCTCAGGGCCGAGAAAAACAAGGCTTCCGAAGAGGTCTCCCGGCTGAAGAAGGAGGGCAAGGACGCCTCGTCCTTGATCGCGGACATGAGAAAGGTCGGCGACGAGATCGCCGGTTTCGAGGAGAGGCTCAAGGCCTTCGAGGACGAACTCAAGACGACCCTCCTCAACATCCCCAACATCCCTCACGAATCCGTTCCCGTCGGCCGCGGGGCCGAAGATAACAAGGAAGTCCGGCGTTTCGGGAACCGTCCGGAATTCGGCTTCAAGCCCCAGGCCCATTGGGACGTCGGCGAGAAGCTCCGCATCCTCGATTTCGAGCGGGCGGCCAAGATCACGGGTTCGCGGTTCGCGCTCTACTTCGGCGCGGGCGCGCGTCTCGAGCGGGCCCTGATAAGTTTCATGCTCGACATGCATTCCCAGGAGCGCGGCTTCACCGAGGTCCTGCCGCCCTTCATCGCCAACGCCGAGAGCCTGACCGGCACCGGGAACCTGCCCAAGTTCAAGGAGGACCTGTTCAAGCTCGAGGGCTTCGACTGGTACCTCATCCCGACGGCCGAGGTGCCGCTGACGAACATCTACCGCAACGAGATCCTCGACGGCGCTGTCCTTCCGATACGATTCGCCGCCTATACGCCCTGTTTCCGGAGCGAGGCGGGATCCTACGGAAAAGACGTCCGCGGTCTCATCCGCCAGCATCAGTTCAACAAGGTCGAGATGATGATCTTCAGCCGGCCCGAGGGCTCCTTCGATGAGCTCGAGTACATGACCGCTTCGGCTGAGGAAGTCCTGAGGAGGCTCGGGCTCCACCACCGCGTCGTCCTCCTGTCTACGGGAGACATGAGCTTCGCCAGCGCCAAGACCTACGACCTCGAGGTCTGGATGCCCAGCCGCGACGGCTTCATGGAGATCTCCTCCTGCTCGAATTGCGCCGACTTCCAGGCGCGTCGTTCTAATATTCGTTTCCGGCGCGAGCCCAAGGGCAAGCCCGAGTTCGTCCACACCTTGAACGGCTCGGGCCTCGCCGTCGGCCGGACCGTCAGCGCCATCTTGGAGAATTTCCAGCAGGCGGACGGCTCGGTCGTCGTACCCGAGGCCCTGCGGACCTACATGGACGGACTTGAACGCATCTCAGCTTCGAAATAGCAATTAAGACGGAGGGATGGCCGAGTGGTTGAAGGCGGCGGTCTTGAAAACCGCTTTCCGGTCTCCGGAACGGGGGTTCGAATCCCTCTCCCTCCGCCATTCGTCCCCGCATCCCGGACGCTCACATGAAAAGTCCGTCTGCACTGTGGCGAGGAGCGGCTCGTCATGTTTTCTTGCCGCACCCGTGGATTCTGCCCGTCGTGTCATGCCAATGTCGGGCATATTCTCGGCCGTCCGCCTCCCTAGACTGCCCCGCAGATGCTCCGTGCGCCCCGTTTTCGAGTCCTTGACACTGGCCCGCGGCTGGGAATATCATCATTTTGTGATGAGAGGTATCAGTTCCGGGCCTGAAGGGCGGGGATTCCGTGGAGCACGAAAAAGGAAAATCTTATAACGAAAATCCTATAACGAAGGAGCATGGCATGAAAACCGTACCAGCCGGGCTCATCGTTTGCGTCCTCATCGTCTCGTTCTTCGCTCTTCCGGCCGAGGTTTCGGCCAAGGGAAAGCGTGGCGCGGACATCGTCGTCACCAAGCTCGACGGAAGCCGGGTTTCCGGCGAGCTCATCGCCGTCAATCCGGATTCCCTCCTTCTCCTGGGCGATCTGCGCCGGACCGAATCCGTCGACAGGGCTCAAATCAAGAGCATCCGCATCATCAAAAGATCCCGGGCTGGAAAAGGGGCTTTTATTGGCTCCATGGGGGGCATCCTGACCGGGGTAGTCCTGGGCGCAGCATCAGGCGGGATCGACGAATTCACCAGCGGGGGAGCCGCGGTCTGGCTTGGCATTACTTTGGGCGTCGTCGGCGGCCTGGGCGGCCTCGTCGTGGGATCGAGCAGAAAGACCGACACGACCCTGACCTTGGCCGGCGAACCGGAGGAGGTCGTGTCCGTTCGTTGGGAGCGACTGCGTGAACATTCGCGGGAAGGCCGCTTGAGAGTTTCCAGCCGACTTCCCTCTCCCTCCCGCCATCGTCCTTCCTAAAAGGGCCTGCGGACAAGAGATCACGACCCGGAGCTGGCAGACCGTGAGGAGGCTCACTGGATCATGAAGCGGCCTACGCTCGTTTTCAGGAACTTTCCGGAACCCGTTGACACGGCGGAGGAACGCGGGGAGGGGAGGACGGGAGAGGAGGGCCCATGAACCCAATGGCCAAGAAGCCGGCGAAGCTGACCGACCTGCCGAACATCGGCAAAACGACCGCGGCCAAGCTCGAGAAGATCGGCATCAGGACCCCGGAGGATTTCCTCCGGCGCGATCCGTACGACGTCTTCCACAAGCTGAGGACGAAAGTGGACCCGACGCTATGCCGCTGCGCCCTGGCCGGGATCGTCGGGGCCAAAACGGGGGAGCCGTGGCATGTCATAACCAAGAACACGGCCGAGGAGTACAAAAAGCGCCATCCACGCCACACGTGGGGCCCGTGCTGAAGGGCGGGAGCGGCGGGCGATCGGCTCCGGAGGGACAGTCCTAATTGGGGACGATAGTCCCCAATTAGGGCAGTCCCTCCGTCCTGTTTGGCTTTGTCCCCGGTGTCATGCTAGAATAGCCCGAGTTCCCTGAGCGCGGAGAGGTGCTGGAGTGGTCGATCAGGAACGCCTGCTAAGCGTTTGTCCTGGCTCAAACCGGGACCGCGGGTTCGAATCCCGCCCTCTCCGCCACTGATATCTCCTTATGACGGACTTTTTTTCTCGAGCTCCGGGGCGGCTTGCCCCTATATCTTCTTCGTCATGAAGCGGGCGGACTGAGGGCGCCCCGCCGCGGCTTGACTTTGGGGTCCCGTTCCCTTAAATTTGGGGCCGTATGTTTTCGTTCATAAGCATGTTCCGGCCCGACCCCGCATTCCTGCAGAAGAGCGAAGGGGATATCCCATGAAAATGAACCGTCGAAGCCCGACTCTAGCCCTCCTGGCTTTGGCCCTGGCCCTCGCCGCCGCCGGCGCCTCTTGCGCCAAGAAGCCCGTGACCGATTCCTACGACGGGATCCTCCGGCTTTTCGCCGACCCGCCGGCCGAATACCGGAGCGCGCCTCTCTGGGTTTGGAACGACCTGATGACCCGCGACGAGATCAAACGTCAGCTCGAGAGTTTCAAAGCGCTCGGCATCGGCGGCGCCTTCATCCATCCGCGACCCGGCCTGATCACGCCCTATCTCACCGACGAATGGTTTTCGCTCTGCGCTTACGCCGTCGAGACGGGGAAGCGCCTCGGCCTCAAGATCTGGCTCTACGACGAAAATTCCTACCCCTCCGGCTTCGCCGGCGGTCACGTTCCGGCCGAAATGCCCGACGCCGCGCGCTCCGGATTGAGGATGAGGAAGTTCGCCGGGCCGCCCCCGGCGCTCGACCCCGCCCCGCTCATCGTCCTTCGCAAGACCTTGACCGGCTTCGAGGACGTGACGGGCAAGGTCCAACCCGGGAGGGAGGACGCCGCGGCCTACTACGTCTTCGACGTCGTCCGGGCCGATCCTTCGCCCTGGCACGGCGGATTCACCTACGTCGACGTCATGCGCAAGGACGTCACCGAGAAATTCCTCGACCTGACGCTCAACGGATACAAGCGCGCGATCGGCAAGGAGTTCGGCCTGACCGTGCCCGGCGTCTTCCAGGACGAGGCCGAGATCTCGCCGGCGGGCGGCCGGGAGGCCCTGAACTACACGCCGGCGCTTTTCCAGACTTTCCAGACGCGCTGGGGTTACGACCTGCGGCCGAACCTCGTCTCCCTATTCGAGGAGGTCGGCAACTGGCGGCGTGTCCGGCACGATTACTATTCGACCCTGCTCGACCTGTTCATCGAGAACTGGGCCAAGCCCTATTATGCCTACGCGACCGACAACAACCTGGCCTTCACCGGGCACTACTGGGAGCACGAATGGCCCACGCCCCGCAGCTCCCCGGACAACCTGGCCATGGCCGCCTACGCCCACATGCCCGGGATCGACATCCTGATGAACGAATGGGACTCCGGCCCCCACGGCCAGTTCGGCAACGCCCGCGCGGTGCGTGAGATCCGAAGCGTCGCCAACCAGCTCGGCCGCAAAAGGACGATGTCGGAAACGTACGGGGCCGGGGGCTGGGACCTGACCTTCGCCGACCAGAAGAGGATCGGCGACTGGGAGTACGCCCTGGGCGTGAACTTCCTCAACCAGCACCTGTCTTACGCCACGATCAAGGGCGCCCGCAAGCGCGACCACCCGCTGTCGTTCTCCGACCACGAATCCTGGTGGCCGTACTACAACACCCTGGCCGACTATTTCGGGCGGCTGTCGGTCGTCATGAGCCTGGGCGAACAGGTCAATAAGATCCTGGTCATCGAGCCGACGACGACGGCCTGGATGTACTATTCTCCGACGGTCGAGTCGGGGGACCTCCGGACGGTCGGCGACGATTTCCAGGCCTTCGTCCACCTCCTCGAGGCCGAGCAGGTCGAGTACGACCTCGTCAGCGAAAAGACCCTCCAGGAGTTCGCCTCGGTCAGCCACGCCAGGGTGAACGTCGGCTCCCGCTCCTACAACCTGGTCATCTTCCCGCCGGGCTTGCGCAACCTCGAGGATTCGACCGTGGCCCTCGTCCGCGACTACCTCATCCGCGACGGTAAGATCGTCTCCTGGGTCGCGCCGCCCGACTACGTCAACGGCATCGTCACCGAGGACCTGCGGCTCCTGCAGGATTCCTTCGGCGATCGCTGGCTCAACTCCGGACCGGGCAGCGGCTTCGACAAGATCCGCATGTTCATCCCGCCGGCCGTCGTTTTCGCAGGGACGTCCAAGAATGCCCGCGTCTTCCACCAGCGCCGGGAGTTCGATGGCGGCCAGCTCTTGTTCCTAGCCAACGCCGATGCCGCGGAGACGGCCGCGGGAACGATGACCCTAGCGGGGGGGGCGGCCGAAGAATGGGACCCCTTCACGGGCAAGGTCAAGCCGTATCCCTTCGTTCGTTACAGCGGCAAGGTGGACGTTGCCTTCTCGCTCCCGCCGGGCGGGAGCCTGCTTCTCTGTCTCAAGGACGAACGGGCGAAGCCGGCCGCCGCTCCTCCGGCATCCGCTTGGGAGGACGTCGCGGCAGATGGCGGGCTCACGGTCGAAGCTCTGTCCCCGAACGTCCTGACGCTGGACTACTGCGACCTCGTCCTCGGCGGCAAGATGGAGAAGGACCTCTATTTCTACGATGCCCAGAGAAAGACCTTCGAGGCCCATGGTCTCGGGCGGAACCCCTGGGACAGCGCCGTCCAGTACAAGACGAACATCCTCGACCGCGACAAGTTCCCGGCGAATTCCGGCTTCGAGGCGGTTTTCTGGTTCCGGGCGGTCAAGGGTGATGCCCAGGATTTCGAGGCCTTGAAAGCCGTGGTCGAGCGTCCCGAGCTTTTCCGCGTTTTCGTCAACGACCATGAGGTCAAGGCCCTGCCGGGAGAATGGTGGCTCGACCGGGCCTTCGGCGTTTTCCCAGTCGGTCCCCATATCGTCTCCGGAAAGAACAAGGTCACGGTCAAGGCCAGGCCGTTCACCATCCACTCCGAGCTCGAGCCGATCTACCTCCTCGGGGATTTCCGCCTCGCAGGCGCCGCCCGCGGCTTCGAGCTCCACCCGCCCGCGCCCCTCGCGGCCGGGTCCTGGAAAGCCCAGGGCCGGCCTTTCTACGGGGCGGGAGTCCGCTACCGGAAAACCTATATCGTCTCCCAGGATGAACCGCGGCCCGTCTACCGGCTCCGGCTCGGCTCCTGGCTCGGAGCGACGGCGGAAGTCTTCGTCGGCGACAAGCGCGTCGGCACGGCCGCTTTCGCCCCGTACGAAGTGGATCTGACGGACGCCCTCGCCCCCGGTCCAAACGATGTCTCAGTCGTCGTCTACGGAACGCTCAAGAACACGCTCGGCCCGTTCCACAACGACCCGCCCCTCGGCCGGGCCTGGCCCGGGTCTTTCCAGCAGGGGGCAAAGGGGGGATTGCCGCCCGGTTCCGCCTACAGTGCCGTCGACTACGGGCTTTTCGACGATTTCAAGGTGTTCAAGGGTATCGTGCGATGAATCACACCTCCGGCTTCGATAACGACTTCTACCTCCAGGAACAGAAGAGGGCCATCCTCGACCGGATGACCCGTTTCCCCAACAAGCTCTACCTCGAATTCGGCGGCAAACTGTTCTTCGACTATCACGCCGCCCGGGTCCTGCCCGGCTACGACGCCAACGTCAAGATGAAGCTCCTGCAGGAGCTCCGGAGCCAGGCCGATTTTCTGCTGTGCATCTACGCGGGGGATATCGAACGGAAGAAGATGCGGGCCGATTTCGGTCACACCTACGACGTCGACGCCATGAAACTCATCGACGACTTGCGGGAGTGGGGCATCCAGATCCGGGCCGTGGTCATCACCCGGTTCGACAATCAGCCCGCCGCCCGCATCTTCAAGAACAAGCTCGAGCGGCAGGGCATCCGCGTCTATACCCACCGCTTCACCAAGGGCTACCCCACGGACGTCGACGTCATCGTCAGCGACGAGGGCTACGGGGCGAACGACTACATCGAAACCGAGCACCCCCTGGTCATCGTCACCGGGCCCGGGCCGGGCAGCGGCAAGCTGGCCACCTGCCTCTCCCAGATCTACCACGAATACAGGAGGGGGCTGGCTTCGGGTTACGCCAAGTTCGAGACCTTCCCCATCTGGAACCTGCCCCTCAAGCACCCGGTCAACGTCGCCTACGAGGCGGCCACGGCCGACATCGGGGATTTCAACCTGGTCGACCCCTTCCACCTCGAGGCCTACGGCAAGGCCGCCGTCAACTACAACCGGGATGTCGAGGTCTTTCCGGTGCTGAGGCGGATCATCGAGAAGATCACCGGCGGCCCATCCTTCTATAAGTCGCCGACCGATATGGGCTGCAACGCCGCCGGCTTCGGGATCAAGGACGATGGGGTCGTCCGAGACGCCGCCAAGCAGGAGCTCATCCGGAGATATTTCCGCTACTCCTGCGAATATCTTCTGGGCTTCGTCGAGAAGGAGACCGTCCAGCGGGCCGAACTGCTCATGAAAGAGCTCGGGGTCAAGCCCGAGGATAGGCGGGTCGTCGAGCCCGCCCGGCAGGCGGCCGAGGAGGCTCGGGAGACGGGGAAGGGGAATAAAGGGATCTTCGTCGGCGCGGCCATGGAGCTACGTGACGGCACGATCATCACGGGGAAGAACTCCCCCCTCATGCATGCCTCGTCGGCCATGGTCCTCAATGCCGTGAAAAAGCTGGCCGAAATCCCGGAGAAGATCCATCTTCTCTCCCCGTCGATCATCGAATCCGTCGGGGACCTCAAGAAAAACGTATTCGGGGCCAAGACGGTCAGCCTCGACCTCTCGGAGGTCCTGATCTGCCTGAGCATCAACGCGTCCACCAACCCCACGGCCCACCTGGCCCTGGAGAAGATGAAGGAGCTGCAGGGCTGCGAAGTCCACATCACCCACATCCCGACGCCGGGAGACGAATCGGGCCTGCGGCGCTTCGGGACGAACCTGACGACAGAGCCCAATTTTTCGAGCAAGCACCTTTTCGTTGGATGAGAGAGGAATGATGTTGACGAGCGCGATCTTCAAGCCCGGCAAGACCATGCGCGGGCTCCTCAAGATGCAGCATCCGGCACGCCGAGCCAGCCTCGCCGTCGGGGGCGTGGGCTTCCTATACATCATCACCTCGGCCGTCCTGGGGGTCGCCGGGGCGGTGCCGACGGCGCCAGTTTTTTTCGGATTGGACGTCGATAACTACTACTTCTGGCAGATGGTCTTCGTCCTGCCCTTGATCCTGGCCGTCTGGCTTGTTGCGGCGGGAGTCATCCGGATTCTGGATAGGCGGGAGAAGGACAGGCCGGGCTTCGGCGGGACGGCGGCGCTCGCCGGGGTCGCCCTGAGCTCGGCGCTTTTCCTGGCCTGGATCCCTTCCGCCGTCGAGGCCGCGTTCATGGCCTTCGGAATGGGCCAGGGCGAATGGGTGGGCCTGCTCTCGAACCCCGGGGCCTGGCAGACGGCGTACCTCGTCTTTTACGCGGTCGCCGCGGCGCTGGCCCTCCGCAACTTCATGCATGCCGCCCGGCTTCTCCGGAAGAAATCGGGGCTGGGTGCCGTGGTGGCGGGGATCGCGGCCGCGGCCGCGGCCATTGGGGCCTACGTCGCTTTCATCCGCTGATGGCGGCGCTGGTCCGGGGAGGCCGTCGGGAAACGAGCGAGAGCGACGAAAAGGGGAACGATGATGTCTGATGACAGAAAGCCTGACGGCCTCATGATCCGGGGATTCCGCATCGAGGACTACGACAGGGTCATGGAGCTCTGGGCCGAGGGCGGCCTGCCCCTGAAGCCGCAGGGCCGGGACAGTCGCGAGAATATCGCCCTGCAGGTCAAGATGCCCAACGTCCTCTTCCTCGTAGCCGAGGAAGGGGCGGGGGGCCGGGTCATCGGTACCGTGATGGCTACGCACGACGGGCGCAAGGGCTGGATAAACCGGCTGGCTGTGGACGTGGCGCTGAGGAAGCAGGGGATAGGCGCCCGGCTGGTCCGCGAGGCCGAGCGCCGGCTCGAGGCCCTGGGGATGGATATCCTTGCCTGTCTCATCGAAGACGACAACGCCGTCTCCATGGCGGTCTTCGAGAAGCTGGGTTACAAGAAACACCCTGAGATCATCTACTTCGCCAAGCGGAAATATCCGGGGGTCTGAGGTCGGGCGTATCGTCGGCGATCCTTTTCAGGTGTTTTCCACGGAAACAACACCTTGACAGTGGTACTATTTTTTAGTATCATATGGACATGCGTCTCTCGGGGAAGAACATCACGAGATTGTGCCGTACGCGGGGCCTGTCCCTCAATGCCCTCTTGAAGCGCGCTGGGGTCAGCAAGACCGCGTTTTATCACCTGATCTATAAGGAGTCCGTTCTCCCTCGCTCCATCGAGGCCCTGGCCGCCGCCCTCGGCGTCCGAGCTTCGGCTCTGTTGGAAGAGGCAGACCGGGAGTCGCGCCGGGCGCTCCGCCTCCTGGCTGAGGCCGACCGGATCGCCGGGAGCGACCCATCGACGGATCGGGACAACGTCCGCCACACGCTCCTTCTTCTCGAAGAAGAGCCGATCGAACGCTTGCAGAGGAGTCTCATCCGTGCCCGAAAACCTGATCTTCACGAGTAAGGAAATCGCGTTTCTCAGGGAGTTGAAGCGGCAGAAGGTCGAGTTTATGCTCGTCGGCGCGGCGGCCGCGGCCCTTCAGGGAGCGCCAGTCGTGACGCAGGACGTCGACCTGTGGTTCGAGGACCTCAAAGATCCCGGCATCCCGTCCGCTCTCCGGAAGTCGGGCGGGATCATGGTTCCCTCCTTCGGCCAGAATCCGCCGACGTTCGCCGGGGACGCCGTGAAATTGTTCGACATCGTCCTGACGATGCACGGACTCATGAGCTTCTCCGAGGAGAAAAAGAATTCTTTCGAGGTCAGCTTGGGAAGCGTGAAGGTCAGGGTCCTCGACCTGGCCCGGATCATCAAGAGCAAGGAGACGGTCCGGCGGCCCAAAGACCTCCTCGTCCTCCCCGTGCTCAGGGATACACTGAAGACGCTCAGACGGAAAAAGGTGAAGAGGACCCCTCGCTTTCTTTTTTGGGTTTAATACTATAAAATAAGTAGGGATTTATCATCAGACCAGAGGAGTTTAGGACTCATGAAACCCAGAGAGATCATACCCGGCGTCCTGGCCGTGGGGGCTCAGGATTTCGACAGACGCATTTTTGACGCCCTGATTCCGCTGCCGGACGGGACGAGCTATAACGCCTATCTCGTCCGCGGCCGGGACAAGACCGCCCTCATCGACACGGTCGAGCCGGCGATGCTCCATGTCCTCCAGGCCTACCTTAAGGACGTCCCTCGGATCGACTATCTCATCTCCAACCACACCGAACAGGACCATTCGGGGAGTATCCCCTGGGTCCTCGAGCGCTATCCCGGGATCGAGCTCCTATCGTCGGAGCCGGCCAAACCCATGCTCGTCGACCACCTCGGCCTCGACCCCGCCCGCATCCGGACGGTCGCCGACGGGGAGAAGCTCCACCTGGGAGGGAAGACCCTCTGTTTTATCTACACGCCTTGGGTACACTGGCCCGAGACGATGTCGACTTATCTCGAGGAAGACAAGATCCTCTTCAGCTGTGACTGGTTCGGGTCCCACATTGCCGCGACCGACCTCTTCGTCGACGGCGCCGAATGCGTCCTTGAGGAGGCAAAAAGGTATTACGCTGAGATCATGATGCCCTTCCGCAAGATCGTCCAGAAGAACCTAGAGAAGATCAAGGACCTCGAGATCCGGCTGATCGCCCCGAGCCATGGCCCGATCCACCGGAACCCCCCATCCATTATCCAGGCCTACCGGGACTGGACCGACGACAAGCCTCATAACACCGTCGTCATCCCCTGGGTGACCATGCACGGCTCGACCGCCCTCCTGGTCGAGCGTCTCGTCAACGCCCTGTCCGAGCGGGGCATCACCGTCTTTCCTTTCAACATGGCCACGGCAGACATCGGCAAACTGGCCATGGCCCTCGTCGACGCGGCGACGCTCATCGTAGGGACTCCGACGGTCCACGTCGGGCCCCACCCGGCCGTCCTCGATGCCGTCGTCCTGGCCAACGCCCTTCGGCCGAAAGTCCGCTTCGCCTCGATCATCGGCTCGTACGGCTGGGCCGGGAAGATGGCCGACGCTGTCAAGGGGGCCATGCCCAACCTCAAGGTCGAATTGCTGCCGCCGGTCATCTGCAAGGGTTTGCCGAAGCCGTCCGACTTGGAAGCCATCGATAAGCTGGCCGAGGCGATTGCCGGGAAGCACCGGGAAATGGGCCTGCTCTGAGGAGAAGCTGTCGGGTCGGATCCCCCTAGGTCCCGGGCGGGAGAAAACGCATTTCCCGCCGGTCCGGCGATTCAGTCCTGCGCGTTTTTCCGGGCAGACAGAAAATCGACGATCTTGACGCTCCCCGAGGGTAGGGGATATTTCCGGATGGATGCCAGGGTGACCCACTGGCGCCGCGGTCCCGTTTTGAAATCCGAATCACGGATTCTGCACGTGAAGGCGTGGAGTGTCACCTGGAAGCGGGTGTAGGCGTGTTGGACTGTCGTCAGGCGCCGGACGTCCTCGATCTCGACTCTGAGCTCTTCGCGGACCTCGCGCCTCAGCGCGCCTGTCGAGCTCTCTCCGGGCTCGACCTTCCCTCCCGGGAATTCCCAGAGGCCGGCTAGTAATCCCCCCGCGGGCCGTTTCTGGATGAGGATCCGGCCGTCCTTCTCGATGACCGCGACCACCGCTTCGATCTTCTCCAGCCTGAACTTGCGGGGCCGGGGGATGATCTCCTGCGTCCCTTCTCGCGCCGCTCGGCAGAACTCCCGCACCGGACAGCCGCGGCACTGGGGGTTCCGGCTCCGGCAGACGAGCGCCCCGAGCTCCATCATGGCCTGATTGAAATCTCCGGGCG
This sequence comes from uncultured Eubacteriales bacterium, assembly GCA_964525875.1. Taxonomy (GTDB): domain Bacteria; phylum Acidobacteriota; class Aminicenantia; order Aminicenantales; family Saccharicenantaceae; genus RBG-16-66-30. The sequence goes on along the minus strand of CAZGJS010000011.1, from coordinate 15,300 downwards.
AATCCTTGGAGAAGACCATCTCGAGGAAGGCGCGGAGCGTCATGTCGATCCTCGCTTCGGCCGTCCCGCGAAGGCCGAGGACCCGCATGAGGACCCGCCGGACGTTGGCGTCGATGACCGGAAGGGGCTTGCCGTAAACGAGGCTCAGCACGGCCGCCGTCGTGTAGGGCCCGAATCCCGGCAGGTTCCGGAGCTCGTGCTCGTCGTCGGGCACCTTTCCGCCATGCTCGCGCACGATCGTCTTGGCTGCTTGATGGAGATTCCCGGCCCTCTGGTAATAGCCGAGCCCCTGCCATTCTCTCAAGACCTTCCGGAGGGGGCCCGGGCCAGACTTCGCATATCGGGGAAGACCTTCAGCCAGCGCTCATAATAGGGGATGACGGCCGGGACGGTCGTCTGCTGGAGCATGACCTCGGAAACCCAGATCCTGTAAGGATCCCGGGTCCGGCGCCACGGCAGTTTTCGCCGGTGGATACTGTACCAGGCAAGGAGCTTATCGGCGAAGTTACTTTTTATCGGTTTTCCAGTCCTTTTTTTCCTTGGGGAAATCCTGGAGAAAGTCCGAATCGACGAGGAAGAGGTAGTCGAGTTGGGCATTCTTGACGACGACTTGCTTTTTCTCCGCGTCTTCTTTGCCGATAAGAAGGGCCGTCTCCTTGACCTTGCCTTGGGCATCCTTTGTCCGTATCCGGACCTCTGTCCCGCCGTCAAAACCATAAGCGGCCAGCGGCCCGGGGTTGTCGATGAAGTCGGCGGCCTCGAGGCTCTCGAGCTTGCGGATGAAATCTTCGACCTTGGTCCGGTCCGCCTCTTCCTTCGTCGCCGGGTCGATGAGCCACTTGTCCTCCTCGCCGACTTTTTCCTTGACCGCGGCGAGCTCGAAGCCGGCCCTCTTGAGGGCGACCTTGTCCGCCTCCCAGGAGTAGAAATCGGCGACCTTTGTCTCCCTCATCCCGTCGACCTTCCGATCGAGGTCGGCGAGGAGAGCGCCCTCGAAGGCGATGACCTTGGCCGAGAGGGAAGTCGTCGCATAGAAGGCCTCGCCCTCCTGGTGCAGGGAGAAGACGATCTCCTGGCTGGACGCGGGGAGGGACAGGAAGACCTCGTATTCGGGCTTTTCGAGGCCGAATTTCTTGAGGGCCTCGGCATTCTTGGCCTCGGCGACGAACGCCTTGGCTCGGAGCCCGGATAGGGAATAGAGGAGGGATTCGACCTTGCCCTTGGCGGCCGGCGCGGCGACGGGCGCCTTCAAGAACCAGCCGGTCTCTTCGCGTTGGGCCTGCCAAGCGATGCTTTTGGCCCGGACCCGGACGGTCTTGACGTCGTCGACGCTGAACCTGAAGACGTCTTTCTGCCGGAAGTCGAAGATCTTTTTGTCGAGCGTCGTCTTGAGCGTCGAGGCCAGAAGGACGACCCGCGGGTCGTCCTCCCGCTTGGCAAAGAAGGTTTTGTCGAGCGGATTCTCCATGCCGACGAGGAGCCGGACGGGCTCGTCCTTGCCCTTTACCCAGAGGGAGATCTCTATTTTAGGGATCTCGTAAGCGGCCAGGTCCTTGGCTTCCTTCTCGACGACGCGCTCGATGCGCAGGGAAGCGAGGGAGTCGACGAAGCTGCCGACTTCGGCGTCGTCGGCCGCCGCCAGGAGCGGCGAGGTCAGCCGCCACGGTCCCGTCTCGTCCCGCTCGAAGGTCAGGGTCTCGCCGTCCCGGACGAGGCTCGCTTTCCGAATATCGCCCGAAGCCAGGCTGACAAGAGTGTTCGTTTTCTCCTCGGCGGCCTTCTTCTTCTCGCCCTTGGAGTCGAAGAGAAGGACGAGCGCGAGCAGGCCGGCGAAAACCGCGAGCAGGACCAGGGTCGTCTTGAATTTCACAGCGACCTCCTCCGGAGCCAGACGGAAAGCCCGAGGAGAAGCACGGCCAGGGGCAGGATGAAGACGCTGACGAGGAATAGCAGGCGCCCCTGCGACGGGGTGAGCTGGATCGTCCGCGGCGTCTGCGTCTTGGGCTGGATGGCGACGAGGTCGGCTTCCTCGGTCAGCCAGTTGGCGATGTTGAGGAAAAAGTTGCCGTTGCCGGACAAGCCGTAGTAGCGGTTCTTGGCGAAGTCGGAGTCGCCGACGACGGCGATGCGGGCTTCCTTTTCGGCCGCTTCGGGCTTTACCGCGGCTTCAGCCCGCGCCGGCTCGCCGGGCTTGGCTTCGACGGGTGCCGGAGAGGACTCCGCGGCCTTGGTTTTGAAGCTCGACACGACCGCCAGGCTGACCGGTCCCTGCTTGTCCTTGTCCGGCGTGAACTTGACCTCTTTCTGGTCGAGCTGACGCTCCGACCACGAATTCGGGCTCGTTTTGGCCAGGGCCGTGAGCGTCGCCCCCTCGGGCTTGGTTTCGGCGATCTCGACGGACCGGGCAAAGGAGAAAAACGTCGCGAAGGAGAACTTGTCGGTGATGGCGTGCGACTCGTACTCGCTGACGACGGGCATGAAGTAGTCGCCGCCGAGGAGCCGCGAGACGGTATCGACGACGATGTCGTTCTCAAGCTTGAAGCCGTAATCGGCGAGGAAGAGCGGCAGAAGCGTGGCCGTCTCGGGGTCGACCATGAACAGGACGCGGCCGCCGTCTTTGAGGTAGGCCCGGATCGTCTCGTATTCGTTCGGCAGAAGGTCCTTCTGCGGCCCGGGGACGACGAGGAGGGCGCAGTCCTTGGGGAACCGGTCGGCCAGGGCCAGGGTCTGCTTCTTCACTTCGTAGCCGAGCTTCTCGAGCTCGGTCTTGACGGTCGCGTAGCCGTTGTCGCCGGCTTCCTCGACGGACTCCTCGCCGTGGCCTTCGAGGAAATAGATGACTTTTTTCGCGGCCCGGGTGGCCTTGATCAAGGCGTTGGTGATGTCCTCTTCGGTGGTCGTGGTGATCCGGCTCTCCTTGTCGCCGGCCTCGATGACTGTCGTCCCGTCCTGGGTGACGTCGTAGCGCTTGACCAGGCCGGGGTTCTTATCCGGGTCGATGAACTCATATTTGATCTTGCCCGAATGATAGGCGTAGATCTTGAGCAGGTTCTCCATGGCCGCCCGGCCGAAGTTTCCCTCTCGGAAAAAACATTTGAAGGCGATGTCGGTCTTGAGATTCTCGAGGACGGAAACGGATTGATCGGACAGGCTGTGGAGCTTGGCCGACGTGAAGTCCATCCGGTAGTTGTTCTTCGACAGGAAGTAGTTGAGGAGACCGACGATGCCCAGGACGAGCACGACGACGAGGAGGAGGTTCCCCGAATAAATAAAGGACTTGCGCCGGAAGCTCTGCTTGAGGGATTTCAAGTTGAAAGCGATATGCGCGGCCAGGGCCAGGAGGCCGAGCGCGCCGATGGCGCCGACCAGGGTCGTTTTCTGGGGCCAGACGATCCCGACGACGACGGCCGCGGCGATGAGGGTCAGGGCGATGGTGTTGAGGTACTTTTTCAAGCTGGTCATGACTTACCTCCACCGCCTCGACTGGATGACGGAGTGGGCCAGGAAAAGGCCGAAGAAAGAGAAACTCAGGTAATAGACGACATCCTTGGTGTCCAGGATGCCGCGGGTCATGTCCTCGAAGTGCTGGGAGAACGAGAGATAGCTGAGGACGCTCTGCCAAGTTCCGCTTCCGGACGAGGCGACCCAGTTCAAAACGAGCAAAAGCAGGAGCGTGACGAAGGTCAGGAAGGCGGCGACGATCTGGTTGTCGGTCAGAGAGGAGAAGAAGAGACCGATGGCGATGAACGTCGCCCCCATCAGGAAGAGCCCCAGGTAGCCGGTGAGCCACGGGGCGATCTCGGGATTGCCGAAGGCGAAAGCGAAGATCGAGAGAAGGGCGGTCAGCCCGAGCATTGCGGCTAGCATGACCAAGGCCGCGAAGTACTTGCCGAGAACGATCTGGCCGACCGAGAGAGGGGAGGTGTAGAGGAGCTCGTCGGTGCCGTTCTTTTTCTCCTCGGCCAGCAACCGCATGGTTAGCAGGGGGGCGACGAGGATGAGGATGATGCTCATGTTGTGGAAGAGCGGCGAGAAGACCATCTCGTTGATGTTGATCTGCTGGGCGTAGTAGGGGTTCTGGGCCATTTGCATGGCCTGGGCGTTGAACCACCAGACGAGGCTGTAGAAGAAGTAGCCGACGAGGAGGAGAAAGCCGGAGATGACGACGTAGGCGATGGGCGAGCTGAAGTAGGCCCCGATCTCTTTTTTCATCATGGACCAGATGTTTCTCATTGTTCGAGCCCTCCCGAGACGATCTTCATGTAGAGGTCCTCGATGCTGGCGACGGACCTCATCTCCCGGAGGCCGAGGCCCCGGTCGAGGGCCAGGCGGGCGACGTCGTCGTGGAGGTTGAGGCCGCGCCCCCACTCGACGCGGAGTTCGTTCCCCTCAGCCGAGACCCTGTCGACGCCGGGGATGCCTTTGAGGAGAGCGGCTTCCTCGGCGCCGGCGCGACGGAGCTTGAGAATGACGCCGTCATTCCGCTCGAAGGAGGCGGCCAGGTCCTCGAGGGAGCCGCAGGCCATGAGCCGGCCCTCGTTGATGATGACGACGCCGTCGCAGACCTGGGTGACCTCGGGCAGGATGTGAGTCGAGAGCAGGATCGTATGCTCGCCGCGGAGGCTCCGGATGAGCTCGCGGATCTCGCGGATCTGGGCCGGGTCGAGGCCGATCGTCGGCTCATCCAGCACGAGGACCTGGGGGTCGTGGATCATGGCCTGGGCGATGCCCACGCGCTGCTTGAAGCCGCGGGAAATGTTCTTGATGAGCCGGTGGCCGACGTCCTTCAGGCCGGCCGACTCGATGACGCGGCCGACCGCCGCCTTGCGCTTGGCCGCCGGGACCTGCTTGATCTCGGCGACGAAGCCGAGGTACCCGGAGACGGTCATGTCCAGGTAGAGGGGGACGACTTCGGGCAGGTAGCCGATGGATCTCTTGACCGCGTTGGGCTCGTTGAAGACGTCGAACCCGGCCACGGTGGCCCGGCCGGCCGTCGCCGGCTGGTAGCCGGTCAGGATGCGCATCGTCGTCGTCTTGCCGGCCGCGTTCGGGCCGAGCAGGCCCCAGATGCGGCCCGTTTCGACCTTGAACGTCAGGTCGCGGACGGCGACGAGCTCCCCGTACTTTTTGGTGAGCCCTTGAACTTCGATCATTTCCACCTCCGCTGTCAGGTTGATACGTTCGACACCACCCACCCCGTATTTTTAAGTGGGTGGTGCTCAGTATTAACCCTGAGCATACCCCGGCCTTGCCAGGACCGGGACTGGGAAGCCCGGCCCCGGGCTTCAGACCGGGGAGTCGAATGGGTTGATAAACCACCGAGGACCGCGAGGAGTTGCGTCACATGCGCTCGGGCAGGGGGATGCCCATGAGAGCCAGGGCGCATTGGAGCTGCTCCTTAGTGTAGCGGATGGTCAGAAGCCGGAAGGCCTTGACCTCTCTGTCCTCCTCGGCGAGGATCGGGTATTTATGGTAATAGCCGTTGAACTTCTGGCAGAGGAGGAAGGCGAACTTGGCCAGGTGGGAGAATTCCAGGGCGGCGACGGACCGGAGGACCTCCTGCTCGAGCGACGCGGCGGTGACGACGAGGTCCCAAAAGTCGGCCGTCTCTTTCTCCGGGAGTCCCGGCGGGAGGAGCGCCCGGCCGCCGACCGGAGGGACGATGTCGGATTCGACGACGCCGTCCCGCTCCTTGAGTTTGCGGAAGATGCTGTTCAGTCTGACCGCGGTGTACTGGAGGTACGGTCCGGTCTCTCCCTCGAAGCTCAGGGCCTCCTCGAAATCGAAGATAATGAGCGAGTTCCGGGCAAACTTGAGCATGAAGTAGCGCAGGGCCCCCGAAGCGATGTCCCGGGCGATCTGTCCCTTCTCGGCCGCGGGCAAGGCGGGGTTCCTTTTCTCGATCTCGGCCAGGGCCTTGTCTTCGAGCCGGTCGAGGAGGTCGTCGGCCTTGACCCCGAGTCCCTTCCGCCCCGAGACCTCGAGGAAAGATCGTTCCTTTTCTTCAGCCGATGCGGCATAGCCGAGCTCGGCCAGGCTCTTCGGCGAGAGGGCGACCATCTCATAGGAGAAGTGAACCGACTTGGCCGCCTGGACGTCGTATTTCAGAGAGCGCAAGCCCTGGACGACGATCTTCTGGAGGTAGGATTGCCGCGTGTCGATGACGTTGTAGACCTTGCTCGCCTGGCCGAAGCAAGGGCCGCCCGGGGTGGGTGTCGACGTCGATATCCACAGGGTCCGGCCGGCCTCCTCGGTGAAGGGCTCGTAATAGAAGTTGCGGCCGAGCAGGCCGAACTTCCAGAGCTGGTAGGCGATGTCCTTGCCGACATAGGTCACGGTGCCGTCGGAGCGGACGATGACTTTCTCCCGTTCCTCGTCCTCCTCGAGGCGCATGACCCAACAGCCCTTGTTCTCGCCTTGACCGGCCAAATAGATGGCCTGCCGCTCCTTGAGGAGGTCGAAGGCCCTCTCCCAGAACTTCAAGTGGAGGATGGTACTCTCGCAGGGCAGGACGTCGTAGGCGATGCCCAGCCGTTTCATCGTGGCCAGGTGGGCGCGCACGATGCGCCGGGAGACATAGCGGGACAGGGCGTATTCCGGGTCCTGGCCGTGCTCGATCTTCTTGACGATGGCCGCCTTCTTGGCCCCGGCTTCGGGGTGTTCGGCGAGGTAGATGGACACCCGGGCGTAGAGGTCCCAGCAGTAGTAATCGAACTTGCCGGGGAGCTTCTCGAGGTCATCGAGGGTCTTCCCCTCGAGCTCCATAAAGCCGAAGACGACGTCGACGACCTGGACGCCCGTGTCGTCGATGTAATTCTGGACCTCGACCTTCTCGCCCTTGAAGCGCAAACAGCGGGCCAGGGTGTCGCCGAGGCAGGCGTTGCGGAGATGGCCGATGTGGGCGGCTTTGTTCGGGTTGATGTTGGTGTGCTCGATGATGACCTTGTCCTCTTCGGGAACGAGCGAGGACCGGCCGGCGGCGTGGAGCGCCTCGGCGAAGACGGCGGCCTTGTCGAGCCAGAGGTTGAGGAACCCCCCGCCGGCGACTTCCGCCTTGACGACGCCTTGGACCGATCCGAGAAGCGAGGCGGCCTCCTGGGCGATGGCGCGGGGGGCCATCTTGAGCGTCTTGGCCAGCTGGAAGGGGAAGGTCAGGGCCAGGTCGCCCATCTTCGGGTCGGGCGTCGGGGACATGTCGAGGTCCTCGACCGTGACCGGATAGACGCCCTTCAGCCTTTCGTAAATCGTTTCTTTCAAGCGGTTTTTGAAGGCGATCATGTTCGGCAGTTTATTATATCAAAAAGCCTCCCGAGGGCAAGCGTGCGATTGGTGCGGTGGGCTTGAATGGGGCCGGGGAATATGGTAATTTTGAGCTTCATTTTGGAAAAGAAGGGACCATGAAGAAGACGCGCTTCAACGAGCTCCATAAACGGCTCGGCGGCAAGATGATCGAATTCTGCGGCTGGGAGATGCCGGTCGAATACTCGGGCATCATCCCCGAGCACATGGCCGTGCGGACCAGGGCCGGCCTCTTCGACGTCAGCCACATGGGCGAGGTCCTGGTCACGGGCGAACAGGCCCTGGCCTATGTCCAGTGGCTGACTCCGAACGACGCCGGCCGTCTGGCCCCGGGCCAGGTCCAGTACACGGCGCTGATGACGCCCGAATCGACCTTCGTCGACGACATGCTCATCTACTGCATCGGCCCCGAGGAATACATCCTCGTCGTCAACGCGGCCAACGTGGACAAGGACTTCGCCTGGATCGCCGGCCATACCAAGGGTTTCAAGGTCAAGGTCGAGAACCAGAGCGACGCCTATTCCCAGATCGCCCTCCAGGGGCCGCTGGCCGAAAAGATCCTCCAGCCGCTAACCGACCTTGACCTGGCCGGGATGAGATCGTTCCACTGGGCCAAGGGCAAGGTCGTAGGGAAAGACTGCCTTGTGTCGCGGACCGGCTACACGGGCGAGGATGGCTTCGAGATCTACACGATGGACCCCGATCCGGGCATCATCTGGACGACTCTCATCGAGAAGGGGACGCCCCTCGGGCTCCTGCCCATCGGCCTCGGCGCCCGGGACACCCTGCGGCTCGAGTCCAAGCTCATGCTCTACGGCAACGACATCTCGGACAGGACGACCGTCCTCGAAGCCGACCTCAAGTGGATCGTCAAGCTGCAGAAAGGGGACTTCCTGGGCAGGCCGGTCGTTGAGAAGCAGCTGACTGAGGGGCTCAGGAGAAAGCTCGTCGGCTTCGAGTTGGCCGAGCCGGGCATCGCCAGGCCCCATTACCCCGTCTTCGTCAACGGAGAGAAGGTGTCTGAGGTCGCGTCGGGGACCTTTTCGCCGCTCCTGAAGAAGGCCATCGGTCTCGTCTATCTGCCCATCGAGGCCACGGCCGTGGGTACGGAATTCGAGGTCGAGATCCGGGCGAAAAAAGTCAAAGCCAGGGTCGTTCCGACGCCGTTCTATAAGAGATCGGATAAAAAGCATTCATCATAGCACTTGATCACGAAGGAGGACCGCATGTATCCGAACGATTTTCGTTACACCAAGGAGCACGAGTGGGTCAAGGTTGCGGGCGATGAGGCTCTCGTCGGCGTCACCGATTTCGCCCAGCACCAGCTCGGGGACATCATCTACGTCGAGCTGCCTCCGGTAGGCAAGGAGCTCGCCCCGCGGCAGTCGGTCGGCGTCATCGAGTCCGTGAAGTCGGTCTCGGACATCTACGCGCCGGTCGCCGGCCAGGTCGTCGCCGTCAACGAAGCGCTGGTCCAGACGGCCGACCTCATCAACAAGGACCCTCACGGCCAGGGCTGGATCGTCCGCCTGAAGATCAAGGACAAAAAGGAGATCGATGGGCTTATGACCGCAGGGGACTACGAAAAGTTCCTGGAGGGGCTCGAGCACTGACGCCCCGGCCGGGGTGACAAGGGGTTTTGCCATGAGTTACCTGTCCCTCAGCGACAAGGATAAGAAGGAGATGCTGGCGGCCGTGGGCGTCGGGTCGACCGACGACCTGTTCTGCTGCATCCCGGACGCCGTCCGGCTCAAGCGGGAGCTCAGGCTGCCCGCGGCTCAGTCCGAGCTCGAGCTCGTCCGGACGATCGAGGCCATCGGCCGGAAGAACGCGTACTCCCGCCACCTCTCCTTCCTCGGCGGCGGGGCCTACGAGCACTTCATCCCGACCGTTGTCGATTACCTGAGCTCGCGGGGCGAGTTCGTCAGCCCCTACACGCCCTACCAGCCCGAAGTCAGCCAGGGTACGCTCCAGGTCGTCTTCGAGTTCCAGACCCTCATCTGTCAGCTCACTGGACTCGATATCGCCAACGCCTCCCTCTACGAAGGCGCCACGGCCACGGCCGAAGCGGTCCTCATGGCCCAGAGGATAACGACCCGGAACAAGGTCCTCCTCGCCCGGACGCTCCACCCGCAATACCGCGAGGTCGTCCGGACCTACATCAAGAACCTCGGTCTCGAAGCCGTCGACGTGCCTTACGGGCCCGACGGCCGCGTCGACAAGGACGCTCTCGACCGCGTCCTCGACGAGAAAACGGCCGCCGTCGTCTTCCAGTCGCCCAACTTCTTCGGTGTCGTCGAAGACATCCAGGCGCTTTCCGACGCCGCCCACGGCCGCAAAGCCCTGTCCGTGGCCATTGTCGCCGAGGCCGTTTCGCTGGGGCTCCTCGAAGCCCCGGGCCGGCTCGGCGCCGACATCGTTGCGGGCGAGGGCCAGTCGCTGGGCATCCCCGTGAGCTTCGGCGGTCCCTACCTCGGCTTTATGGCCTGCAAGAAGGAGTTTCTCCGGCAGATACCGGGCCGCATCGTCGGGCAAACGGTCGACACCGAAGGCCGGCGCGGTTTCGTCCTGACGCTCTCGACCCGGGAACAGCACATCCGCCGGGAGCGGGCGACGTCGAACATCTGCACGAACCAGGCCCTCTGCGCGCTCCGGGCGACGATCTTCATGGAAACCCTGGGCAAGCAGGGCTTGAGACAAATGGCTTGGCAGAACGCCCAGAAAGCGGCCTATGCCGCCGAACGACTGGGGGCCGTGCCGGGCGTCAGGAGAAAATTCTCCGGCCCGGTTTTCAACGAATTCGTCGTGGAGCTGGCCAAGCCCTGGCCGGCCGTCGACGCCGGCCTGCGCGGCAAGGGGCTCATTGGGGGCTACGGTCTCGAACCTTCCTATCCGGAGCTCAAGAACTCCGCCCTCGTCTGCGTCACCGAGCTGAAAACCAAGGACCAGATCGACAAGCTGGCCCAAGCGCTCCAGGAGGTCCTGTCATGATCAAGGAAATCCGTGAACCCCTCATTTTCGAAATAAGCGAAGCGGGCAAGCGGGCCGTCGAACTGCCCGCCCTGGACGTGCCCGAGAAAAAGGACCTCCTCGCCGGCGTCCCCCTGCGCCGGGAGCTCGAAGGTTTTCCCGAAGTCTCGGAGACGGAAGTCTCCCGGCACTTCACCCGGCTTTCCCAGAAAAACTATTGCGTGGATTTGGGCATTTACCCGCTCGGCTCCTGCACCATGAAATACAACCCCAAAGTCAACGAGCGCCTGTCCGGCCTGCCCGATTTCGCCGCCTCCCACCCCCTCGCCTCCGAGGACCTCGTCCAGGGCAGCCTGGAGGTCCTGAAGCGGCTCGAGACCTACCTTTGCGAGATCGCCGGGATGGACGCCTTCACTCTCCATCCCGCGGCCGGGGCCCACGGCGAGCTCACCGGAATGATGCTCATCCGGGCCGCTCTCGAAGCGCGGGGCGGCGCCCGCAAGTACGTCCTCATCCCGGATTCGGCCCACGGAACCAATCCATCCTCGGCCCATATCTGCGGCTACTCGGTCAAGGAAATCAAGTCGAACGAGAAGGGGATGATCGACGTCGAAGCCCTCGAGGCGGCCATGACGGACGAAGTCGCCGCGCTCATGGTGACCAATCCGAACACGCTCGGCGTATTCGAGTCCGACATCTGCCGCGTCGCCGAGATCGTCCACGCCAAGGGCGGCCTCGTCTACATGGACGGGGCGAACATGAACGCCCTGACGGGGATCGTCCGGCCCGGCGACATGGGCATCGACGTCCTCCACATCAACCTCCACAAGACGTTCTCCACCCCGCACGGCGGCGGCGGCCCCGGGTCGGGCCCGGTCGGCGTCAAGAAGGAGCTCGTGCCCTATCTCCCGATCCCCGTGATAGGGGAGAAGGGAGGCCGTTTCGTCCTCGATTTCGACCGCCCGGCGACAATCGGCCGGGTCAGGAGCTACTTCGGGAATTTCTCCGTGATCGTCCGGGCCCTGTGCTACATCCTGACCCTCGGGCCCAAGGGCGTGCGCGAGATCGCCGAGTTCGCCGTGCTCAACGCCAACTACATCCGCAAGAGCCTCGAAGGGGAGTACCACCTCAAGTACACCACCCCTTCGATGCACGAGTGCGTTTTCTCGGACAAGTTCCAGAAGGAATTCGGCGTCACCAACCTGGACATCGCCAAGCGGCTCATCGATTACGGCCTCCACCCGCCGACGATGTCCTTCCCGCTCATCGTCCACGGCGCGCTGATGATCGAGCCGACGGAGACGGAGAGCCGCCGCGACCTGGACCTGTTCATCGACGCCATGAAGAAGATCGCCCGGGAGGCCAAGGAGACCCCCGAGCTCCTCCACTCCGCCCCGCGCGCCGCCTATGTCAGCCGGCTCGACGAGGTGGCCGCGGCCAAGTTCCCTGTCTTGCGCTGGGAAAAGGAGGCCTAGGCATGTCCGTTCAAGACCTGATCCTCAACCTGCACCGGTTCTGGGCCGAGCAAGGCTGCTACCTGGCCCAGACCTACGACCTCGAGGTCGGCGCCGGGACGATGACCCCGGACACGTTCTTCCGCGTCCTCGACAAGCGGCCCTGGCGTGTGGGCTATGTCCAACCGTCGCGCCGGCCGGACGACGGCCGCTACGGCGAGAACCCCCACCGCGTCCAGAAGCACTTCCAGTACCAGGTCATCATGAAGCCGTCGCCCGCCGACATCCAGGACGTCTATGTCCGGAGCCTGAGGTCCCTGGGCGTCGCCCTCGAAGACCACGACCTCCGATTCGACGAGGACAATTGGGAATCGCCGACGATCGGCGCTTGGGGCGTCGGCTGGCAGGTCCTGCTCGACGGCCTCGAGATCACCCAGTTCACCTATTTCCAGCAGTGCGGCGGGATCGACCTTTCGCCGGTTCCGGTCGAGATCACCTACGGCCTGGAGAGGCTGGAGATGTTCCTCGAGCAGAAGGACGACATCTACGACCTCGATTGGTCGGCCGACGTCACATATAGAGACCTCCGCTTCCGCGAGGAAAAGGAGTTCTCGGAGTACAACTTCTCGGTCGCGAGCGTCGTCATGCTCCGGCAGGCCTTCGGCGCCTGCCAGAAGGAAGCGGCCCGCCTGATCGAAAAGAATTTGCTCCTTCCGGCCTACGACATGTGCCTGAAGTGCTCCCACAACTTCAACCTCCTCGACTCCCGGGGGGCCATCAGCGTCACCGAACGGGTCAAGATGATCTCCCAGATCCGGGCCCTGGTCAACGACATCGCCCGGAGATACACCGCGGGAACGGAGGTGACCTGATGGAATTCCTCCTGGAACTGCTGACGGAGGAGCTCCCGGCCTCCCACATCCGCTCGGCCCTCGATCAGCTCGAGTCCGGGTTCCGTAAAGAGCTCGCGGCTGCCAGGATCGAGGTCGTTTCGCTCCGGACCCTGGCCACGCCGCGGCGGCTCGTCGTCGCCGGCGATTTCGCCGCCGGGCAGGAGGACCGCGAAGAGGTCGTCACCGGGCCGCCCCTGGCCATCGCCAAGGGGCCGGAAGGAGCGTTGACGCCGGCCGGGAAGGGCTTTGCCAGGTCCCAGGGAGTGGACGAAAATCTTCTCGAAGCCATCCGGACGCCGCGCGGCGAGTACCTCGGGTTCAAGCGTAAGGCCAAGGGGATCCCAGCAGCCGAGATCCTCAAGGATGCTGTTCCCCGGGTCCTCGGCGCTCTGTCTTTCCCCAAGATGATGCGCTGGGCAGAGAGCCCGTTCCGCTTTTCCCGTCCCATCCACGGCCTGCTTTGCGTCTTCGGCGGGACTCCGGTCGAGACCTCGTTCGAGGGGTTCAAAGCTACGGACGAAACGGTCGGTCACAGGATCGCTTCACCCGGCGCGATAAAAGCCCGGAGCTTCGCCGAATACAAGGCTGAACTTGAGAAGAGCTTGGTCGTCGTCGAACCCGAGGCCCGGAAGAGGACGATCCTGATCCAGATCGAAGCCGCCCTGGCCCCTCTCAAGGCGAAGGTCTACCCGGACCCAGAGCTCCTCGACGACCTGACCCTCAACGTCGAGCACCCGCTCGTCGTCTTCGGCGCGTTCCCGGAAGCCTACCTGAGCCTCCCCCTCGAGGTCCTGTCGACGGCCATGCGCGCCGGCCAGAAGCTCTTCTCCGTCGTCAGGGACAAAAAACAGCTGCCCCATTTCCTGGGAGTCGCCGACGCCGCCGCGGACGGAAAAGGGCTCATCCGCAAGGGCAACGAACGCGTCCTCCGGGCCCGCCTCGAGGATGCCCGGTTCTTCTGGGACCAGGACCGCAAGGTACCTCTCAAGGAAAGGGCGGCCGGCCTGAAGAACGTCGTTTTCCAGGAGAAGCTCGGCAGCTACGATGACAAGGCCCTGCGGCTGAAAAAGATCGTCGCCTATCTCTGCGACAAGCTCAAGGCGGCCGAGGTCAAGGCCGAGACGATCGAAGCCGCCAGTCTGTGCAAGGCCGACCTGCTCACGGAGATGGTCAAGGAATTCTCCGGCCTCCAGGGCCGGATGGGCGGCCTCTACGCCAGGCAGGAGGGGCTCCCGGCCGCGGTCCATCAGGCGATCTACGAGCACTACCAGCCCGGTAGTCTCGAAGATGCCTCGCCGTCCTCTCTCTCCGGGGCTGTGCTGTCGATCGCGGACAAGATGGACTCCATCGTCGGGGTCTTAGGCGTGGGCATCCAGGTCAGCGGGTCGAGCGACCCTTTCGGATTGCGCCGCAACGCCCACGGCGTCTGCAAGGTCATCCTGGACAGGAAGCTCCGCTTTTCCTTCCCGCTCCTGCTCGACAAGGTCCTGGCCGTTTACGGCGACCGGCTGACGGTCGAGCGCGGGGCCGTCAAGGCCGCATGCCTGGAGTTTTTCGAGGGCCGCTTGCGATTCATTCTGGAGAAACGGGGCTCCCGCTACGACCTCGTCGCCGCCGCCCTCGGACCCGGTCTGGACCAGGTCTACGACGTCCTGCCCCGGGTCGAGGCCCTGGATTCCCTGAAATCCAGCCCGCAGTTCGAGCCCTTCATCCTCATGGCCAAACGGATCAACAACATCCTCAAGGGACTGTCCGCCGCCAAGGTCAACTCCGACCTCTTCGTCGAGAAGGAGGAGCGCGACCTCTATTCGACGTTCGCCATCATCCGTGACAACGCCCAGCCCATGATCGCCCGGGGGGACTACGTCCGAGCCCAGGGCATTTACTTCAAGATCCAGCCCGTCCTGAACACGTTTTTCGACAAGGTCCTGGTCATGGCCGAGGAAAAGAAGGTCCGGCAGAACCGTCTGGGCCTGCTCCAGTCCATCAACAAGATGCTCCTGGGGATCGCGGACTACTCGCAGGTCGTGGTGGAGGGGGAGAAGCCGGCGAAACCGAAGGCCCCGCGCTAGGCGCCGAACTCGCTGGGCTTGCCGGGGCTTTCGGGACCGCCCGGCTCGATGAACTTCTGTTCGAGGGCGACGATCTTGGTCAGCGCCTGGGGGACGTTCTGGTTTTTTTCCAGTCCGTAGGGGCTGAACTGCACGCCAGCCTGGTACTTGTAGCTCTTGCCGGCGTTGAACGTCGACCAGCGGACGCGGCCCTTGAGGTTGAGCGGGATCCTCTCGCCGGGGACGGACAGCTGAAGAGCGACCCTGGACTTGAATTTAAGGGGCTTCTGGGTCAGGAAACGGACGCCTCCACGGCTGAGGTCCAGGACGGGGCAGAATTCCTCGTCGATCTTCGTCTTGGACGGAAAGAACTTCTCTTTCCTGTAGGAAACCGTCGCTCCGGGGATCTTGAACCGCTGGCAGATCCGCCTTTCAATCCCCTTCTCGCCCATCTTGGACCTCCGCTTCTCCAGGCTTCCCTATCGGGTTAACGGCCGAAGGCAATTCAACGGATGTCTCCTCTTGAGGAAAGATATAGCAGACATGCGGGGCCGAAGTCAACCCAACCCGGTTCATTCCAGAGATTCCGCATAGCGGGTCCTTTTGGATTGAAGAAACGTCGAAACTCTGGAA
>CAZGJS010000010.1:0-139525 GCA_964525875.1 uncultured Eubacteriales bacterium | reverse complement strand
AAAAGCGGAAATATTCACGTTGCCCAAACCGGAAGTTATCACGTTGGTGCAACATAGCCGGCCTCGTCGGCCCGCCTCGAAACTTGGAAGGAGCGGGATCGAGTTGACTTCCGGAGCTGAACAAGATAAATTTGACCCATCAACAGCCGTGAATCTCTTTGAACGTCATGCGGTCGACAGGAAAGATGAGATTCCCGGAGGGGATCAAATAATCCGGGAATAATTTACGGAGAGGAGAAAGTATGCCAACAAAGAGAACGACCCATCGCAGCTCCAAGGGCACGAAGCTCTATGCCGTGCGCGACAGCAAGGGGCGGTTCAAGGACATCCAGACCTACAAGCGTGCCCACGCCGCGGACATGAAGCGGACGAGCAAGACCGAGATCGCCAAGAAGCCCTGACGGCCGGAACCATTAGCGCACGCTGACCCGACCGGGTCGATCCTCTCGTTGGGGAAAGGTTGCCGTTCGGGTTTGTCTTTTCCGCCCGGGATACCCTTCCCGGTCATACAGTCCTGCAGGCGGGCAACCCCATGCGGCGCAGAAGGTCTTGGAACCGCGGCTCGGGGCGAATGTCGTCGAAGTAGGGCATCCCGAGGTAGGGCATCCCCGGATCATGGATGTCCAAACCCTTCTCGAGCCAATCGAGGGACTTGCTCTTCTCTCCGGCCATAGCGTAAAACATCGCGATATCGCCCGGCAGGCAGAAAGTCTCGGGAATGCGTGCGATCAGGAACTCGGCCCCGCGCTTCATCGCCTCGGCGTATCCTCCCTGAGCATAGCCTTCATCGAGCGGGGCTTCGATTCTCGGATCGTTATACATGACTCTCGCACAGGCTTTAGCGGCCTCGATGGCCTCTTTCTCCATCCCCTTCTTTTCGTACGCGTACCAGAGCATGGACGTGGCGACGGGATGGTCCTGTTGAAAACGCTGGGCTTCCCGGGCCGACGCGATGGCCGCGTCGTAGCGCCGCTGTGAATACAGGACGGCCGCATACCAACCGTGGAACAGCGGATTGAACGGGTCGAGCACGACGGCCCGTTCGCTGTGAATCAGGGCCTCTTCGCCATGCCCCATGATCGCCAGGAAATGGGCGTAAAGTGCCTGCGCGCTCGCGACGTTGGGATTGAGCTCGAGGGTTCTCCGCCAGGATCCCCAGGCGCCGTCCCAATTCCAATCGATCAACATCCTGACCGAAGCCAGAGCCTCGTGGGCGCCGGCGGAATTCTCGTCCAGCTCGATGGCCCGCAGCGCCGCGGCCTTGGCCTTCGGTCCCGCCTCCTCGTGCGGCGCGAGGCCAAACTGGTTGCGGACGAGCCAGACCCAGGCGCGACCGACGTAGGCCGGTGCGTAGGAGGGGTCCTTCTCGAGGGACAGGTCGAAGTATTTCTCGGCGACGTCCAGATCCCCCGGCGTCATCTTTATCGAGTGGTAGGAGCCCCTGAGGTAGGCTTCGTGGGCTTCGGGGTTGACGGGACGGGCCTTGGCCAACCGGGCTTGCTCGGACGGCAGGAGCTTGAGCGCCAGCGCCTTGGCGACGTTCTCCGCCACTTCGCTCTGCAGGGCCAGGATGCCGGACATCTCCCGCTCGAAGACGTCGCCCCAGAGCTGGGTCTGGTCCCGGACCTGGATGAGGTCCGCCGAGACGCGCACCCGGCTTCCCTCCCGCCTGGCGCTCCCCTCCAGAACATAGTCCACGCCGAGCTCGCGGCCGATCTGGTCGATGGACGCCTCGCTCTTCTTGTAGCGCATGACCGACGTGCGGGCGATGACGCCCAGGCCCTGGGGATGGAGGCACCCCAGGTGAGTGATCATCTCCTGGGTCAGGCCGTCGCTCAGGAACTCCTGCTCCGGGTCGCCGGTCAGGTTGGCGAACGGCAGGACGGCCAGCTTGATGGCGGCCGGCCGGGCCTTGGCCTTGAGCGGTTTGAGGCCTTCGGCGACGGCCGCGAGATCCTCCCGGAACTCCTCCATGGTCTGGTAGCGGTCGGCCGGTTTCTTGGACAGGGCCTGGCCGACGACATGGTCCAGTTCGGGCGCCAGGCCGGGGCAAGCCTTCAACAGCGACTCCGGTTCCCGATGGAGGATCGAATAGATGACGGTCTGGTCGTGGTCGCCTTGGAAGGGAAGCCGGCCGGCGAGCAATTCGTAGAGCACGACACCCAGCGACCAGATGTCCGTGCGCTGGTTCAGATCGTCCCCCCGGGCTTGCTCCGGCGACATGTAGGCTATAGTCCCGAGTGTCGTTTGGCTCTTGGTCAGCGACGACCCGCCCCGCAGCTTGGCCAGCCCGAAGTCCATGACCTTGGCCCGGCCCTTGGGCGTGACCATGATGTTGGCGCTCTTGATGTCGCGGTGGATGATGCCCTTCTGATGGGCTTCCCCCAGGCCGGCCGCGACCTGATCGACAAGGTCCACGGCTTCCTCCGGCTTCAACGGCCCCTTCTTGACCTTGTCCCGAAGCGTCTCCCCTTCCACGAATTCCATGGCGATGTAGGGCCGGTCTTCGCTTTCCCCGACCTCGTGGATGACGCAAATGTTCGGGTGGGAGAGGGCCGCAGCCGCCTGGGCTTCGATGAGGAACCTCTCTTTGATCTCCGGCGAGTCCATGAGGTGCGGCGGCAGGAACTTCAGGGCCACGCATCGCTTGAGCTTGAGGTCATCGGCCTTGAAGACGACGCCCATCCCGCCGGCTCCGACCTCTTCAATGATTTTGTATTTGCCGGCGATGAGGCTGCCCGTCTTCACAACGGGGACGGGCGTCGCCAGGGTTTTCGTCAGCGAGGCCGGAGCCGTTTCGCCAAGGTTCAAGGGCTCGGCGCAGTGGCTGCAGAACCTCGAAGTGTCGCTGTTCTCGGTGTGGCATTTCGGGCATTCCATGGCCATCCTCTTTTATTTCTTGTCGTCCACGGGAAGGCCTATGCGGCGCAGCAAGGCTTGGTAGCGCGGGTCGGTGCGCAAGGGATCCCAGTTAGGCATGCCGAGGTACGGCAAGTTCTGATCGCGATCATCGTAGGCCCTATAGAGCCAGGCGATGGCCCGCTCCTTGTCCCCGGCATCGAGATACCGCATAGCGAGGGCTGTGGCATCGTGATATTGGGACTTTTCGTACCTGGCCGCCAGGACGTCGGCAATGGCCCGCTGCGCGCCCTCGTATCCGCCTTCCACCAGGCCCCGATCGAAGGCCGCCACGCGTTCGGGATCGCGGGAGATCCTCAGCCTCTGATCGGCCAGTTGTTCGTCGCGCATTCCCTTGCAGAGATAAACTCGCTGAATAACACTGAACGCGATCGCCGTATCGGCACGAATGGAGATCGCCGCCTGGGCGGCCGTCAGGGCGTCGTCATAGCGCCGAAGGTACACCAAAACCATTCCGTACAGGCTGTGGTAGAGCGGGTTGAACGGGTCGAGCTTGAGGGCCCGCTCGCTATGGGCGACGCCCTCGCGAGCGCGCCCCATGTGCGCAAGATAGTGGGCGTAATACGCGTGGGCGTTGGCTCCGTTTGGGTTGAGCTCGAGGGCGCGCTTCCACTCCCGCCCGGCGCCGGCCCAGTCCCATTCGCTCCAGGTCAGGACCGAAGCCAGAGCTTCGTGCGCTTCCGCCGAATTATCGTCCAGGGCAAGAGCCTGAAGCACCGCCTCCTTGGCCTTGGGTCCCGTCTCGCTGGGCGATAGGAATCCCACTTGTTGGCGGACCAGCCAGACCCACGCTAAGCCTGCAAAGGCCGGGGCATAGGAAGGATCCTTTTCGAGCGCCGTTTCAAAGTGGCGCTGGGCGGCGTCGAGATCGCCCGCCTTCAGCGTCTGCCGGGAGGAACCTTTGAGATAGGCATCGTAGGCCTCGGGAGTGATCGTCCGGACTATGGCCAGACGGGCCTGTTCGGCCGGGAGCAATTCGACCGCCAGGGCTTTGGCGACACTCTGCGCCACCTGGCCCTGCACCGTCAGGATGCCCGAGAGGTCGCGCTCGTAGGTATCGGCCCAGAGCTGCGTCTGGTCCGTCACATGGATCAGCTCGGCGGCGATGCGGACGCGGCCCGCCTCGCGTCGGGCGCTGCCCTCTAGGACGTAGTCCACCCCCAGCTCGCGGCCGATCTCGTCGATGGGCGTTTCGGCCTTCTTGTAGCGCATGACCGAGGTGCGGGCAATGACGCTCAGGGCCGTCGGACGGAGGCGTCCGAGCTGGGTGATCAACTCCTGGGTGACGCCGTCGGAGAGGTACTCCTGCTCCGGATCGCCGGACAAGTTCACAAACGGCAGCACCGCCAGTCTGATCGCGGGCTCGGCGCCGCCCTTCCCTCCGAAAACCCGGTCCCGCAAGCCGCCGGTGTTGAGGCCGAAGAGAACGAGGGTGACGGCCAGGCCGGCGCGGAGAAGATAACTCAGATTTAATCCGAGTATCTTTCTCCTGAACCTTCGCTTGGCCTTGATCGGCCTGAGGCCTTCGGCGACGGCTTCGAGGTCCCCCCGAAGCTCCTCCATGGTCTGGTAACGGCCGGCCGCCTTCTTGGCAAGGGCCCGAAGGACGATATCGTCCAGCCCGGACGGCAAGCCGGCCTTCATCTTGGATGGCGGTTTCGGCTCCCTATGGAGGATCGAGTGGATGACCGTCTGGTCGTGATCCCCCTTGAACGGCAACTCGCCCGTGAGCATCTCGTAGAGGACGACCCCGAGGGACCAGAGGTCAGTCCGGCCGTCCAGGTCTTCGCCCCGGGCCTGCTCGGGGGACATGTAGGCCACGGTGCCCAACGTCGTCTGGCTCTTGGTGAGCGAAGACCCACCCCGCAGTTTGGCCAGCCCGAAGTCCATGACCTTAGCCTGGCCCTTCTCCGTGACCATGATGTTGGCGCTCTTGATGTCCCGGTGGATGATGCCCTTGCGGTGGGCCTCGCCCAGACCGGCGGCCACCTGGACGGCGATATCCAGGGCTTCATCGGTCTTGAAGGACCCCCGCCGGATCCTGTCCCTGAGCGTCTTCCCTTCCACGTACTCCATGGCGATGTAGGGCCGGTCCTCGCTCTCCCCGACCTCGTGGATGACGCAGATGTTCGGGTGGGACAGGGCCGCGGCCGCCTGGGCCTCGATGAGGAACCGCTCTTTCAACTCGGGGGAATCCATCAGATGGGGAGGCAGGAACTTCAGGGCCACCGAGCGCTTGAGCTTGAGGTCCTCGGCCTTGTAGACGACACCCATCCCGCCGTGCCCGACCTCGTCAATGATCTTGTATTTCCCAGCGATGAGGCTGCCCGCCTTCAAGACGTGGACAGGCGTTTCAAGGGTTTTTGTCAGGGACACTCCCTCTGGGCCCGCCGGGCCCAGAGGCGCCGCGCAACTTCCGCAATATCGGGAAGAATCAGGATTATCGGAATGACACCGCGGACACTTCATGCCCATAGCCCTTCTCCCCTCAAATCCTTGGGAGAACGATACCATTGGAACTGGATAATATCAATGATAAAATCAAGCGATATGCCCGAATCGAGTGTCCCGGGACGTCCGTTCGGACCATGCCGTGAATTTCAGGAATAGGCGTCCTTGCGATGCTTGATCCGGTAGATATAGATCCGTTTCGAAGCGTCGTCGACTCGATAGAGAACGCGATAATCTCCGGCCCGGATACGATATCCTTCTTCGCCTGTCAGCTTAAGACAGCCGGGCGGACGCGCGTCCTTGGACAGGGCGCTAATTTTCTTGAGGATGCGCTCGAAAGTCGAAGCCTCAAGTTTGTCCAGGTCCCTTCCAGCGGCAGGGAGGACAAAGATCTCATACACGGCGCTTCTTGAGGTAGTCGTCGAGCGAGACCGCTTGATGTTCGAGCTCGCGCAGGTTCTTCAGATCCACCAGGTCCTCTTTGAGCTCCTCCCTGGCGAGCTGTTCGAGGATGGCTTTCTCGACAAAAAACCCGTATTTCAGCCCTCTCTCCCGGCAGAAATGCCGGACCCTTTCGACAACGTTATTATTCACTTTAACGGCTAAAGTGGTTTTTTGGTCTTTCATCCCGCTCCCATAATAGAACCATTAATAAACTTTGTCAAATTTTAGTTACCGTTAGTTAACTTGAGTTGGCAATACCGTGTGAATAAATTCTACGGGGCTCTCTATGGAGAAGACGGCCGGCCCTTCTCAGATTTCTCATGGGGACTGGGCTCGGCCTGGCGAACGCACGCCCGGCGCCTATCGAGAAAACGCAGATGGACGCGGGCGGCCGGTCATTCGCTCTTCAGGTTTTTTGGGCGAATCGAACTCAGGCCTTGGCTTTTTGCGGCGTCTCCAGCCCCTGGCCTTCCCGGCGGTCGGCCCGCTTGAGCAATAGGGCGAACATGAGTCCGAAGAGGCCGAGGCCGGCGAACATGACCTGGCTGGCGACATAATCGCCCGTCCTGTCCCTGAGGAGGCCGTTGAGGAGCGGGAAGAGGCCGAGGCCGATGTTCTGGATGGCGGTCATCAGCCCGAAGGCCGTCCCGACGCGCTCCGACTTGACGATGAGCGGCACGGAAGGCCACATGGCCGCCGGGACGAGGACGAACGAAAAGCCGAGGAGGATCATCGGGTACACCGGATAGATCTTGGTCAACCCCATGGCCAGGTGGCAGGGGATCATGAGGAGCGAGCCGATGATCATAAAGGTCGCCCGCCTCCCCACCCGGTCTATAAGCCGCCCGGCGAAAGGCGCCAGGAGCATGGAAGCGAAGATGATGATGCTCGTGATCCCTCCAGCCGTACTGAAGATATGGAGGAGGTTGTTGAAGACCTGGGCCAGGAAGCCGCCGGCGGCCTCGGCCGTCCGGGCGATCCCCCACTTCGTCACGAAGAAGTCCGTCGACAAACTCTGGAAGGGGAAGACGGCCGCATAAAAGGTCAAGCAGAGGAAGGTCACATACCAGAACGTGGGCTTGAAAGCCTTGATGTCCTTGAAGACGATCTTGTCGCCGGCGCTCTCGTCACGGAGGTTGAGGGCCTTCTCTCCCCTCTTGTCCATGACGATATAAAAGAGATTACCGATGAGGGACAGGGCGCAGGCGCCGACCGCGGCCAACAGGGCGAAGCGGTAGCTCCCGAAATAGCTGGCGAAAAGCTCCCCCGTGTTGAAGGCGAACAGCGACCCGAGCCGGCTGACCGTGAGGGTGACCCCGAAGGCCATGGCCAGCTCCTTGTTCTTGAACCAGCGGGCGAGCATCGCGCTCTGGGCGACGATGAGGGGCTCGGAGCCGGCCCCGAAGACGAACCGGCCAAGGAAGATCAGGGGAATGCTATTAGCCTGCCAGACGATGAGCGCGCCCGTGAACACGAGGACCGAGAAGATCAGGCTGGCCTTGCGCGTCCCCAGCCGGTCGATGAGCATGCCGCCGAAGAGTACGAGCAGGATGGCGGCGATGCTGTACATGGTGTTCATCGTGCCGACAGTCGCCCGGGACGCCTTGAGCTCGTCGATGAGGGACGGGGCGATGGCCCCGATGATATCGTAGGCGAAATAGCTGCCGAACGAGAGCGACGAGATGAACAGGAGGTTCGTGAACCGATAGATCGGCTTGGTCGGATGGAAGAAACCGGCCGGCGCCACGGTGTCTATGGCCATGGGAAGATCCTCCTTTTCCGGGTCGCGTTCTCCGGGTCGCAGGGACCTCTATATTCCGGAATCCGGGGAAAATAATCAAGCCTCTTTATCCGCTGCCCGGGGTCCTGATATAATCCTCCCTGAAGGAAGGGATGGATTTCATGGACGATGCCGGCAGCCGTTTTCGGTTTTTCAACCCGGAGCGCCTGGCTCCGGAGCTCGACTGGAGCCGGCGCGGCCTCGAACGCGACAAGATCGTCCGCCGGATCTGGGCCCGGGATTGGACGGTCTGGAAGGCCGAGGACAAGGAGATCACGAACCGTCTCGGCTGGCTCTCGTCTCCCCAGTCGGCCGAAGACGAGGTCCCCGCGCTGGAAGCTTTCGCGGCCTCGCTCCGCGGCGAAGGACTGACCCAGGCCGTCGTTCTGGGCATGGGCGGCTCGAGCCTCGCGCCGGAGGTCTTCGCCCGCACTTTCGGGACGGGGGACGGCGCACTTGAGCTCGAGGTCCTGGACACGACCGATCCGGGAACCGTGGCCGCGGCGGCCGCGCGGCTGGACATCGATAAGACCCTGTTTCTCGTCTCCTCAAAGTCGGGGACGACCGCGGAGATCGTCGCCCTTTTTTCCTATTTCTACGACCGGGCCCGCCGGGAGCTCGGGGAAGACCGCGCCGGCGGCCGGTTCGTCGCCGTCACGGACCCGGGGACCCCCCTCGAGGCCCTGGCCGGATCGCTCCGCTTCCGCAGGGCGTTTCCCGGCCGGCCGGATATCGGCGGGCGGTTCTCCGCCCTCTCGGTGTTCGGCCTGTTGCCCGCGGCCCTCAAGGGGATCGACCTGAGGCGCCTGCTTCGCTCGAGCCGGGCCGTCGCCGACGAGTGCCGCGTCGAAACGCCGGACGAAAACCCGGGGGCCCGGCTCGGGGCGATCCTGGGGACGGCCGCGGCGAAAGGCCTGGACAAGCTGACCTTCTTCGTCCCGCCGCGCCTTAGGCCGCTCACCGGCTGGCTCGAACAACTCATCGCCGAAAGCACGGGGAAAGAGGGCCAGGGCATCGTGCCCGTCATCGAGGACATTCCGGGGTCTCCCGAAAGCTATGGAAAGGACCGGCTTTTCGTCGAACTGGGTCTCGCCGGAGAGCCTGGGCCCGACGGGGGCATCCGCGCCCTTATCGAAGCCGGGGCGCCGCTCGTCCGGCTGACGCTCGACGACCCCTATTCTCTGGCTGGGCACTTCTTTCTCTGGGAGTTCGCCACGGCCGTCGCCGCTCATATCCTCAAGATCAATCCCTTCGACCAGCCGGACGTCGAGTCGACCAAGAGAAAAACGAGAGAGATCCTAGCCGGCCCCGGCAGCCGCGTAGGCGCCGCTTCCGACACCAGGCCTCCAGCCGCGGACGGCCTGAGGATCGTCGGGTCGGGACCGCCGGAAGGGCCGGCCGGAGCGTTGGCCCGCTTTTTGGGCGCCTCCCGCGAGGGGGACTATATCGCGGTGCTTGCCTTTCTCCCGCCGCGGGAGGGAGTCGAGACGCTTCTGGCCGGGCTGGCGAGCGTTCTCCGACGGAAGCACCGCTTGCCCGTCACTCTCGGATTCGGACCGCGCTACCTCCACTCGACCGGCCAGCTTCACAAGGGGGACGGGAACAAGGGCCTGTTCCTATTCCTAACCGAGGCGGACATGCCTGAGGTCCCGATCCCCGCCGTCCCGGGTGTCGAGCGGCCCGCCGCGAGTTTCGCCGACCTTTTCGCGGCTCAAGGGCGGGGGGACGGAATGGCCCTCGCGGAAAAGGGCCGGCGCGTTCTGAGGATCGAACTCGAAGGCCCGGTCGAGGCGGGGATCAAAACGCTGACGGCCTTGTTGGGCTGAAAAAAAAGGACGGCCCCGAAGAGCCGTCCCTGGTTTCTCGCTTAAAAAAACTCAGAAAAGGCCGGCGCCGATGACGTCGGCGTGGAAGATCTCCTTGGTCTTGGGGCGGATTTTCTTGTCGACGCTGTCCTTGACGTTCAAGTAGAACCAGAACTTGTCGAAGAGCTTCAATTTGTCCAGGTAATAGTTGGCGTAGGTGGTGACGGAGTCGACGATGATCTTGGCTGTTTCCTTGCCCTTGTCGTCGGAGAGGACGATATAGGTCACGTCGCCCTTCTGGAGCATCCCGTAGATCTTGACCTGGCCCTTGTTCTCCCACTCCTCAGGCTTGGTGA
This sequence comes from uncultured Eubacteriales bacterium, assembly GCA_964525875.1. Lineage (GTDB taxonomy): Bacteria > Acidobacteriota > Aminicenantia > Aminicenantales > Saccharicenantaceae > RBG-16-66-30. Next base: position 129,770 of record CAZGJS010000010.1, on the reverse strand, counting down.
CGCCGGTGATGGCCAGGGCCGGGACGGCTTCCCGGGACTTGAATTCGACGAAATCCTCCGCCTGGAACTCCTGGCTTCGCGTGTAGACGTTCGAGCCGGCGCCCGACGCGTCCTTGAGCTCGACGCTATCGGCCAGGAAAACCGGGGGATGGTCGACGAGCAGGTCGCCCTTGATCTTGACGTTCTTGCCCACGAGCGTTGCCGCGTCGAAGCCGGGCAGGACGATGTCGAACCCTTGGGCCGTCGAAAGGTACATGTACCGGCCCAAGGCCGCCCGGACCGTGCCGTCGAATTCGCTGACCGCCTTCTGGATATCGGCGGCCTGACCTTCCGCCGCTTTCTTCTGACAGGCTACGGCGCCGCCCAGGGCGACGAGCACGGCCAGGCTCAAGAGGAAAATACCTGTTTTTTTCGCGGAAATCATCGGAAGCACCTCCATATGTCGAACGATCGCCATCCCCTAAGGCCGGACAGGCGGTCTTATCGCGCCGGGAAATCTATTCCCGAACGAGGATAAGTTTATACCACCGCGGCCTGCAAAAGTAAAGAAAAAAATGGTGTCCGCACTTCTGGTAAATATCTGAAATTAATCCGGGGTCTTCCTGCCCAACCGTTTCTCCGGTTATTCCGGCAGGCCGCTTTTCCTTTTAACGCTGCCGGACTTGGACGAAGAGGTCGAGGACCGGGAGGAAGAGGAGCTCGACCGGGCTGACGAAGATGAGCGGACCGAGGAAGACCCGCCCGACCTGGCCACGCTCGAGGAGCGTCCGGAAGAGGAGCCGCTCGGCCTCGGCGCGCTGATGCTGCGGCCGGAAGAACCGCTCGAACGGGAGGCGGCGGATTGGGAGCTCCGGGGTTGAGAATAGGACGGCGAGGGCAAGGAGCTGCGGGACGGGGACGAGTAGGTGCTCCTTGAGGGCGAGGAGGAGGAGCGGACAGAGCTGGGGCGGGAGTAGGACGGGGAGCTCGTCCGGGCGGATGAAGACCGGGAGGTCGAGTTCGACGGGCTGCTCAGACGCGGGGCCGGCCGCGAGGCCGCCGGCCTTGAAGAAAGGGAGGGAGCCTGAGACCGGCCGGAGGAGGACTGTGAAGAGCGGCTCGGCGAGCCGGCGTAGGTCCGCGAGCTCGAGGCCGAGGATTCAGACCGCGCGCTCGACGGGTAGTTCTTGATGGTCTCCCCTTTCTTGATGACGGCGCCCTTGGATTCGCTTTCGTTCTTCTTGGCTTTCTGCTGGTCCTGCTTGGAGTCGGACTTGGGAGAGGCCGAAACCTGCTTTTGTGAAGGGGCGACCCGGGAGGGATTTTCCTTGGCCTCGGACCCGCTCCGGCGGACCGGCGCGGCGACGCCCGTCCGGCGGTTCTCGGAAGCGCCGCTCTCATTGCGGTTCCCGGAGATCCTTTGGCTCGGGTAGGACCGGATGGCCCGGCCGCCCGATTCGGGATCCTTGATGGCCGGCCGCGAAACGGCGTTCCGGTTCGGGTCGGACGGGGACAGGTTCCTTTCCTTGGCGCGCACAGCCTGCGAGCCTCCGGCCTGTCTCAGCCGCGAAGGGGTTATGGAATTCGCCGGCGGGACGGACTTCACCTCGTTCCGGCTGCCCGGCCGGACGGCCAGCGCCCGCCTAGCTTCAATCGCCTGGGGACGCGAGTTGTCTATGGACGGCCGGATCCTGGGCTGCTCGCCTTTAAGGGCCACTCGGCCGATGCGGTCGAGGTCGCCGGACCCGATCTGGCGCCGGGCGATGTCGGGAGACTGGAGATGGTCGCGGCGGATGACGGACAGGGCCCGGTTATGGGCGGGGAAATAGGGGTCGTAGTGCCGATCGTAGAAGTTGTTGTTGATGATGACGACGGGCCGGTTGTACCAGCTGAGGGGGCACCAGCCGATGTAGCTGCTGTCCGACCACCAATGCACCCAGGCCGGCCGCCAATGATTCTGGGGGATCCAGTACCAGCCGAGGCCGAAGCGCCAATGCCAGCGGCCATAGTGGTAGACGGACCAGCCCCAAGACTCGGAGGAGACCCAGTTCCAGCCGATGACGGGATACCAGACCCAACGGCCGTAGAGGTAGGGCCGCCAGTCGGTGTAGGAGACGTTGGGCACCCAGACGTTGCCGTAGGGCCGCTCGTAAACCCATTGGCCGTTCTGGTCGAGCTCTTCTTCATATTCTTCGAGGTCGGAGGGGAGGTTCTGCCGTTCGCTCCGCTCGGAGAGCTGGGCGTCACGGGAACCGTTCCAGTCGTCGAAGTTGTCGTCGCGGGAATAGAAATATTCCGGGTCGCCGGAGAGACGGCCGTCGGCGGCCGTCAGGGTCTCCTTCTCCCGGACCATGACCGAGCCGTCCGCGCCGGCCGCCTCCAGGCTGCCCTCGCGGACGAAGACCTCGGTTTCCCGGTCCAGTCTCACGTCGAACCTGTAGAGCCCTTCTTCGAGAACATAGAACGATGCGTCGGGGGTATGGACTTCGATGCCCTTGTCAATGGCGAGATAGCTCACCCTGATGTAGGCGCTTCCTTCGGTGACATGGATCTTGATGCGCTCGTCCCCTTCCTGGGGAAGGACCGCGAATTCCACCTTGGTGTTATCGGAGAGGCGGAGGTAGTTGCGGCGGCCGAAGTGGATCTCGGCCTGACCGGCTTCGGTCCCCATCTTGTCGCCCTGGACGAGGGCCAGGTTCACTTCCCCCTTCTCGTAGCCCAGGTCCGAGGTCCGCTGGACAAAGACCGAGCCGTTGACGTAGCTCAGGCGGGCATAGCTGTAGGGGTAGAATCCTTCATCCTGGGCCATGAGGCCGAGGGGGATGGAAACGATGATCGCGATGGCGAGTATTGAGAGTTTTCTCATCGTCTTTCTCCTTCCAAGCCCTATCTTAAGCAACTATCGTGCCAGTCGGGCTCTCCCATGGGGAAAGAGCCGTCCGTCCTAAGAAAAGGACAGGAGGAACAATTGAGAAGAAGAATGGGGGACATGTACCTCCGGTACGTGTCCCCATTCTTCACAGTGGCTCCGAGCTACTCCGCCACAATTCTGCCGGTCGCTGCTAAGAATCTGCTCCCCGCCGGACAGTCCCTCTGAATGGCCGCGGGAATTACCAGCGCCAGCCGGGAAAAGGCCGATGCGGGAAAGCGCCGAAACGTCCCATTCGCCGATGATCGAATCCCGGACCCATGAACCTGCCCATGCCCGGGCCGCGGAAGCCCATGCAGCCGAATCCCATCCGGCCGTGGCCGGCCATCCCCGGCCGGTCCATGGCCCGCGCCCGGAAAGCTTTCATCTTCTCGAGTTGCTCGGGGGTGAAGATCTTCTCCATCTCGCCCCTGTGTTTGAAAGCCGCTTTGGCCCTTTCGGCCCGGAGCTTCATCATCTCTTCGCGGAACGTCCTGTTTTCGTCCATGCGGGCTTTCCGGAACGTCTCGAGCGCCTTCTCTTGCTCGGGGGAAAGGCCGAGGGCCTCGCGGGGTTGCATTTTCACGGGCGGTTTCTTGCCGGCCGGCGGCGGCGCCTGGGCCTCCAGGGCGGTTATAAAGACCGGGGCCAAGATCGCGGCCAGGAAAAGGGCCGCCGTCACCCGGATGGACATGCGGGAATTCATCTTCATCATGATTGGCCTCCTTGGGTCATCTCGTAGTGTTAGACGACGGCCGGCCGGAAAACTTTGCGTCCCAGGGGGGAATAAAGAGGGACTGTCCCCAACGGGGACTGTCCCTCTTTATTCCCCCCGATGCCGCAGCCGGTCCAAGGTGACGGCGATGACGATAATCGCCCCGATGATGATCTCCTGGATGTAGTTCGGCCAGCCCATCATCGTGCAGCCGTTGCGCAGGAAGGACATGATCATGACCCCGACCATGGTGCCCAGGATGCTTCCCTCTCCCCCGCTCAGGCTTCCGCCGCCGATGACGACGGCGGCGATGATGTCGAGCTCGAGCCCCACGGCCACCGTGGGGTCGCCGACCGTGAGCCGGGAGAACTCCATGACCCCGCTCAGGCCGCAGAAAAGGCCGGCGACGGAGTAGACCAGGATCTTGACCCGGCTCGTCCGGATGCCGCAGAGCCGGGCGGCGGACTCGTTCGAGCCAACGGCAAAGACGTGCCGGCCGAAAACCGTGTACCTGAGGACGACGGCCATGGCCACGGCTAAGAGGATGACGATCCAAACGCCCGGGGCCAGGAGGAGCCAGGACGGCCGGGGACTCCTAGCCATGAGCTCGTTCGCCCAGGTCATAGGCGCGTCGATCTTCTGGTTCCCGGCGATCCACTTGGCCGCCCCCCGGGCGATGCCCATCATGCCCAAGGTGACGATGAACGGAATGAGTCGGAGCCGCGTGACCAGGGCCCCGTTGGCCAAGCCGACCAGGCCGCCCGTGAGGACGCCGAGGACGACGGCGACGAGGGGAGCGGCGCCGGCGTTGATGGCGTAGGCCGTGATGACGCTTGACAGGGCGATGTTGGAGGCCGCAGAAAGGTCGATGCCGCCGCTGACGATGATGAAGGTCATGCCAAGGGCGCCCAGGGCCACGATCACGGACTGGGTGGCGACGCTCTTGAAGTTGGCGAACCTCAGGAAGCGGCCCTGGACCTCGGGGATCAGGGCGAAGAGGGCGATGACGAGGACGAGCCCGATGAACGGGCCAAGGACGTTGAGGGCCTGTTGGAGTTTGGCTGGACGTTGACGGCTCATTCCGCGATCCTTTGACTCATCGAATGATCCGGGCGGGCCCGGCCGACGGTGGCCACGGCCATCAAGCCCGGCGCGTCCCACTCCGGGGTGGGCCGCGATTCGACCAGGCCGCCCCGGTGGAAGACGGCGATCTTGTCGCATATCCCGAGGAGCTCGGGAAGGTAGGAGCTGACGAACAGGACGGCCTTCCCCTCCCGGGCGAGCTCGCCGATCCACTCGTAGATCTGGGCCTTGCTGACGACGTCGATGCCGCGCGTCGGCTCGTCGAGGAGGAGGATCCCGGCCTTCTGATGGAGGAGCCTGGCCAGGGCGACTTTCTGCTGGTTACCGCCCGACAGGTCGCCGACCTTCTGGGCGGGGCCCTTGGCTTTGATCTTCATTTTCCCGATCCACTCGCCCACGGCCCGGCGCTGGCGCCCGGGCCGGAGAAAGCCGTGGCGGCGATAAGGGGCGAAATCGCTCATTGTCATGTTGTCGGCCACGGACCGGCCGAGGGCCAACCCCTCCCCCTGCCTGTCCTCGCTGAGCAGGCCGAGGCCGCGGCCGATGCGGGCCCAGGGTTTCGCGCCGGCCAGCTCGAAGCCCGAGACGACAACCGAGCCGCCTTCGGCCTCGTCGAGCCCGAACAGGGTCCTCAGCATCTCAGTCCTTCCGGAGCCGATGAGCCCGGCGATGCCCAGGATCTCCCCCCTCGACAGGGTCAGGCTGACGGGCGACGTCATCCTCGCCCCCTTGAGCCCGTCGAGGGACAGGATGACCTCCCCTATGGAATGCTCGACCTTGGGGAAAAGCCGGGTGACCTTCTGCCCGACCATGAGCTGGATGAGGTCCTCGAGACGTGTGCCCGCCATCCTCCCCGAACCGACGTTGTGGCCGTCCCGGAGGACCGTGTAGGAGTCGGCCACTCGCTGGACCTCCTCGAGGAAGTGGCTGATGTAGATAACGCTGACGCCCTGACCCTTGAGCTTGCCGATGATCTCAAAGAGCCGCAGGCTGTCCTCCTGGGAGAGGGAGCTCGTCGGCTCGTCCATGACGACGATGCGGGCGCGGTTGAGCAGGGCCCGGGCGATCTCCACGACCTGCTTGGCCCCCACACTCAGCTTCCGCACTGGGACGTCTGGCGAGATCTCGGGATGGCGAACGAGCGCCAACGCCTCCCGGACCCGCCGCTTCATGGCCTTCCGGTCGAGCCAGCCCGCCGCATGGACCTCGCGGCCGAGCATGATGTTCTCCTCGACGGTGAGGTGAGGGGCCAGGGTGAGCTCCTGGTAGATCATGGAGATCCCTCCCCGGAGCCCGTCGGCGGGGCCGTCCGGGGCGTAGGGCCGGCCGTCGATCTCCATCCACCCCGCGTCGGGCGGGATGGCGCCGCTGAGGATCTTCATCATCGTGCTCTTGCCGGCGCCGTTCTCCCCGATCAGCGCGTGGACTTCGCCCCGGGCGAGTTCGAAGCTCACGCCGTCGAGGGCCCGCGTCGCCCCGAAGCTCTTGCTCACTCCGTCCATGCGGAGGACCGGGGGCGCGGAGGGTTCCGGGCTCATCAGTCGATGATCTTGGAGAGGTCGGGCGAAAGGAGCGATTTGATGTCCGGGTCGTCCATGTTGTCCGCCGTAGCCAGGACCACGCCTGTGTCGATGACCTTCTCGACGGGCTCGCCCCGGAGAAGAGCGACCATGGTCTTGACCCCCAGATAGCCCATCTTGCGCGGGTTCTGGACGACGAGGCCCTGGACGTGACCGTCCCGGAGGCCCTGGACGAGCTTGGGGGAGCTGTCGAAGCCGACGAAAACGACCTTGCCCGCGAGACGGGATTGCTGGAGGGCCCGGAGCGTGCCGAACGTGCTCGACTCGTTGGGCGCGAACACACCCTGCACGTCGGGGAAACGGCTGATCAGGTTCTCGGCGAGCTGGTACGCGGTTGCGGTCGTCGCCCCCGCGTACTGGTCCTGGACGAGCAGGACGAGGTCCGGGAATTCCTTCTTGACGGTATCGTAGAACCCGGTCTCGCGCTGGACCGTGCTGGCCGAGCCTTCCTGGTAACGGATGAGGAAGATCCGGCCCCTGCCGCCGAGGAGCAGGCCGAGCCGGCGGGCGGCCAGGACGCCGCCCTTGTAATTGTCGGTGGCGATATAGCTCGAGTAGTCGCTTCCCTGGAGGCCGGAGTCGATGATGACGACCGGGATCTTCTCCCTGACGGCTTCCTGCACGGGCCGCATGAGCGCCCGGTCGTCGAGCGGCGCCAGGACGATGCCGTCGACGCCGCGGCTGATGAAATCCTCGACCACGGTGATCTGCTGGGCCCGGTCGTCCTCCTTTTGCGGCCCCTTCCAGAAGATCTCGACGCCGAGCTCCCGGGCCGCCTCGATGGCGCCGGCGTGGATGCTCTTCCAGAATTCGTGGGTCGTGCCCTTGGGGATGACGGCGATCTGGAGGGTTCGGCCCTCCCGGGGGCCGGCGGCATCGGAGGACTTTTTGGCGCAGGCCGACGAGGCCAGCGCAAGGCACATACATCCGGTCAGGGTTTTTAGGGCAATGGATTTCATGACCCTAGGTACGCGGAAGAAAATGGAGGGGAACCACCTTCGGGGAAGGCAGAAAATTTGGTCCCCTGTCCACGCCGGGAACCGGGGTCCCCGGCGTTCTCGTCCGGAAAAAGGGACCTTACTTCTTCTTCAGGATGGGCATCCCGGTCTTCGTCGTCTCCTGGGCGACGTAGGCCTCGGGGACCGCATCGAGCGCGCCCGGCCGGATGTCGCGGGCGAAGAAGTAGATCGTCTGTTTGCGGCCGCCCTTCAGCAGGACGTCCTTGGAGTGCAGGTAGTAGCTGACCCCTCTCGAATTCTTGAATTCATACGCCATGTCTATTACCTCCGAATAAAATTATTGGCTCGCGTTTGGATCTCGGGATATCAATCTGGTTTAATTAATATAAAAAAAACCACCCCATGTCAAGGCCGGACTCGGGGAAACCGCCTGCGCCGGCGTCACTGGATGAAGTCGACCGTGGGCGGAAGGTCCGCCGGGACGATCGTCCCGTAGGCGTCTTCGTAGCGCTTGATGTTCGCCTGCAGGGCTTCGAGGAAGCGCTTGGCGTGGGCGGGGCTGACGATGATCCGCGCCACCAGCTTGCCGAAAGGCCCGTCGGGGAAAAGGAAGGCGAAGTCGAAAAGGAACTCCTCCCGCGAGTGCCGGATGGCGGCGAGGCTGGCGTACTGGCCGAGCGCGACCGCCTCGTCGACCTTGATCTCGACTTTTTTCGGATCCGTTTTCTGATCCATGGTCCCTCCCGAGTCCGGATGTCCTTCCCATTGTGTGGCGAAACGGCTTAAAAATCAACCCTTTCGACAGCGGCCGGGGCCCGGTTAAAATAATTGGCGAAAAACGAAATAAAAGCTTTACAACGGCCCACGGAGTGCTATAATGACATTGGCTCTCGTGTGCGGGCTGGCGAGAGCCCCCACCTTTTTGGTTCCCATCATCAACCCCCCTTTTGCTGACAACAGCCCGCACTTAAGACCGAAGGGGGCGGGCCCTCGGCGTAACCTGCACGGCTCTTCAGTCGGTGTAATAGAGGATCGTCCGGACGACGGCCGCTTCGCAGACCTTGCAGTAGGGTTTGGTCCCCTTGGTGAACATCAGGCAGTCGAGCTGGGAGCGGTAGAGGCCCTGGGCCGCGTACCCGGCGCCTTCGAACGCGCCGACCTTGCCCCGATACTTGCTCGCCCGAAGGAAGGCGTCGACCTTGTCCGCGTGCTCGCGCGACAGGCGCTCGGACTCCTCCTCGATGCGGGCGACCTCGGCCGCGGCGGCCCCTTCCCTCTTCAGCTTGGCGATCTTCGCGTTGATCTCTCCCCGGATCTTCTGGTAGGCGTTGTCCATCGCGTCGAAGTCCGCCTTTTCCCAGCGCGTCGGGACCTCGATCCCGGAGCTCGTCAGGTTCTTCCACTTCAGCCGACCGGGTTCGAGGAGGGCGGTGATGTTCGGCTCGGCCGGCTCGACGCCGCGGGGATAGAACTCGTTGTAGGCGACCTCGGAGGTGTAGTACTCGTCGGCGAGGCCGGTGAAGGAATGACCGAATTCGTGGAGGAAGAGATATTCGTACCACTGGTTGTCGGTCGTGAACGTGCAGTAAAGGTTATAGATCCCTCCGCCGCCGTACCTCTTGTGGTTGACCATGATATAGAGAGCGTCGTAGGGAACGTGCGCGGCGATGTCCCGCAGGCTTTTGTTGTCCTCGGTCAAGAGGTAGCGCTCCGAGCCGAGGGAATCGAAGGTCGCGCCGAGGGCCGTCGCCTTGAATGAGCCGTGGCTCGGCTCGTCGCAGCCGCTCTCGGGCGAGGGCTTGAACACCCCATAAAGGTTGAACTTGTCCCGGTGGGATCTGTACGGCTCGAGCTTGAAAAACACGGCGGCGAAACGGTCGAGATCGGCCTTGAGTTTCCCCTCTTCTTCCGCCGTGTAGCCCTCGGCGACGATGGCGACGTCGACCTTGCGGCGGGGCTCGCCGGACTTGACGACCTCGAAGACCTCGACCCCGGGGACGAGCCGTTCCCGGATGACCGTCGTGGCCGCCGGGTCGATCACCTGGCTGAACAGGGCCTTATAGGTGTTCTGCCTGTCCTTCGCTTCGACCGTGAAGCGGACGGGCTTTCGGGGATACGGAAGAAGGGCGGACTCGTGGTAGGTCCGACGGACGCCCTGGAGGGCCTGGTCCGACGTCTTGTACTCCCCGAAGTAGCTGTCGAACCCTTTGCTGAAGATGAGCGTGCCGCCGGCGGCGTCATAGACCTTGACCAGGTAGCGACCGAGGTTGAACGGGTCGACGAGATGGGTCCGGCTGCCCGCCCAGATGCCCTGGTCGAAGACCTGGTCCAGGGCGACCGTCTCCTCGGCGGAGTTGCCGGCATGGAAGTAGTCGACCCGCATGGTCTTATCGACGAACCAGTCGTCGAAGGCCGGCCCTTTCTGGGCCCGGGCGCAGCCGGCGGTGAGCGCGGCCAGGGCGATGATCGTTAAAAAGCGTTTCATGTGTTCCCTCCCTCAGGACGGCCGGACGATCTTCCCGGCGGTCTCCTTGATGATCTTGAAAGCGGCGGCGGCCGTTATGCCCAAGGGGTCTCGCGTCGGGTTCAATTCGACGATGTCCAGCCCCACGATCTTGCCCCTGAGCGCCTGGATGACCTGGACGGCCTGACGGGTCGCAAGGCCCCCCGGTTCGTGATGGGAGACGCCCGGGGCGAAGGCCGGGTCGAGGGCGTCCATGTCGAAGGATATGTAGACGGGGTTGACGAACCGGAGATGGAGCGGGCCTTCGATCTCCTTCATCTCGATCATCCGGACGCCGTGCTTGAGGGCCTTGGCCCGATGGGCCGCCGTGACGGCCCGGACACCCACCTGGACGACGCCGGCGGCCAGCCCGTCCTCGAGGATCCGGGCGAAGGGGCAGGCGTGGGACAAGCGGTCGCCGTAGAGGTCGTCGTAAAGGTCCGGGTGGGCGTCGAAATGGAGGATGTCGAGGGACTTGTGGACCCGGGCGAAAGCCCTGAGGACGGGATAGGTGATGGAGTGGTCGCCCCCGAGAACGATGGGGACGGCGCCTCGCTCGAGGATGCGGGCCACGGCCTTCTCGGTCAGGGCGAAGGTCTTGTCCGGGTCGCCGGACGTGTCGATGTCGCCGAGGTCGACCAGGACCGTGTCTTCCTCGAGGTTGACCCCGAGCTCGGTGTAGCCGCAGTAGCATTTGCCCGTGGAGACGGCCCGGACCGCGGCCGGGCCGCCGGCGGCCCCCCGGAGATAGCTCGATTTTTCGTCGAACGGCACGCCCAGGATGGCGATCTTGTAGTCGGGATTCTCGGATAGCGGCTTGACGGCTCCGCCGAAATCGGACATCTTTGACCTCCTCGGAAAATCTCCCCCGATTATACAAGAATCTACGCCCCCGCCCAAGAGTGAGCACCCAATAAAGCCCCTTTTTAAATTTTACCCGCCGCTTCCGACGCTGCCCGCGGCAGTGATGGGGGCCATGCTTAGCCCCCGTAGCGGAGGGGGACCCGCCGCTCGCGGCGGGGGAACCGCCGGGACTGGTTCCCGGGGGGCCGGGGGATGAGCATGGCCCCCATCGCTGACAGAAGCGGGTGGCGTCGGGGACGGCCGTTGATATGAAAAAAAAGGGGGGTAAAAAAAACGGGGGAGAAGGATTCTCCTCCCTCTCCCTTTTCACAACCTTGGCACCGCCTCTTTCGAGGCTGTCGCGACCTAAAGGCTGCGACCGAGGGCAGAATCTCATGCGCTCCCCGGGGGGGCAATCGCCGCGGAAGGTGATTCCAGGGGTGAGAAAACGGCTCTTTTCTCACCGCCGGAGACTAGCCCCCGGGCAAAATCGCCGAAGAGAAGCTGAATTCCGGGACATGAACTAAATCTCTTGATTTAGTATCGTGTCCCAGGGAATTCTGCAGTAACGAGGATCCCATAGGCTGAAATGGGTTCCATCGGCGATTTTGTGAGCCGCAGGCTCCTTCCCTTTTCAATTACCTGCGGCTATAATGGGCCTTCTCGAAAAGCTCCAGGAGGCCCCATGGACAAGATCAAAAGCGTCAGGAACCGAGACGACGTCCTCCGGCTCCTTTCCGCGGCCCTCCGGCACGAATGGGCCGTCAGCTTCGAGTATGTCATCCATGCCTATTCCATGCCCAAAGGCAAATTTTTCTATGATGACCCCGTCCTGAGACAGCGGACCGACGCCCGGGCCCAGACGATCCAGATCGGCATCGACGAGATGTACCACGCCCTCCAGCTCGGCCTCGTCCTCACCCAGATGGGCGTCGAGCCGAGCTTCGCGACCGACGAGGTCGTGCGCTTCCCCCGGATCATCGACAACCTCAGGCGGGACAAGATGACCGAGGAGATGGTCACGGACCTCTACCAGTCCGCCGAGGTCGAGCCGAGGGCCTTCCCCAAGGTCGAGAACATGGTCTGGAACATCTCCTACGACGAGGTCCGCCACATCGGCCAGTTCGCGGCCATGATCGAGGCCATCGAATCCGCGGGCGAGGCCGGGGCCGCGTGCTTCCGGCCCCACCCCGACCGGGAACGCCGGGAGGACCTCAAGCTCCTCCACGAGGTCTGCCGGACGGAGAACGAGCTGACGCACCGATACCTGCGGTACGTCATGATGTTCGGCGAACACCAGGACCTGAGCCAGCGGCTCTTCAAGAATTCGGTCAACCACATGCGCCACTGGGACAAGCTCTCCGGCATCCTCGTCAAGATGGGCGACGTCGTGGCTATCGAGAACGCTTCGACCGACGCCGCGGGCGTCGAGCGGAGCCCGCGGCCCATGCCGGCCGACTATCCCGGGACCGGCCGCCTCACGGCCCTCGAAACGCTCCTGCCTTCGGAGCAGGGCCTCGTCGCCAAGTACGAAGCGGCGCTCGGGCTCGGTCTCGCCGAGGAGATCCAGGCCCAGCTCAAGCTCCACCTGGCCCTGACCCGGGAGCATGTCTTCACCCAGGACAAGCTCCTGGAGAACGCGAGAACAATCAAGGGCATCGTTTGAGGACGGCGCACGGTTGACTTTGCCTCCGGTATCGTTAAAATAAGGAGCGATGGCCGACGCGATCCGGATCGACAACCTCCAGAAGAAATTCCGGCTCGGCTTCATTCCCAAAACCCGGCAGATCCTCAAGGGCATCACCTTCTCGGTCCGCGAGGGCGAGATCTTCGGTTACCTGGGGCCGAACGGCGCCGGGAAGACGACGACCATCAAGTGCCTGCTCGGCCTCATCCACCCGGACGCCGGAACGATCGAGATCTTCGGCCGGCCCCACTTCTCGCCGCGCTCCCGACAGACACTCGGGTTCCTTCCGGAAAACCCCTACTTCTACGACTATCTCACGGCCGCGGAGTTCCTCGCCTTCACCGCGGACCTGTTCGGCCTCGACCGCGTGGAGAAGGGAGAGCGCATCGATCGGCTCCTCAAGCTGGTCGGTCTCGAGCGGGTTGCCGGGCTTCCGCTCCGGAAATTCTCCCGGGGCATGCTCCAGCGGGCCGGACTGGCCCAGGCCCTCATCAACGACCCCAAACTCGTCATCCTCGACGAGCCGCTCGGCGGCATGGACCCCATCGGCCGCAAGGAGATCCGGGACATCATCGTCCGCTTCAAGGACGAGGGCAAGACCGTCTTTTTCACATCGCACATCCTCCAGGACATCGAGATGATCTGCGACCGGGTGGCCATCATCGTCGGCGGCCGTATCGTCAAGGAGGGCGCGCTGCGGGACCTCGTCTCGGAGCGGGTCCTGTTCACCGAGGTGACGATCTCCGGTCTCTCCCCGGAGGCCTTCCGGGGCCTCGGCGAGAGCATCTCCGCCCAGGGCGACAGGGTCCTCCTCAAGGTTTACGATGAATCCAAGGTCGACGAGGTCCTCGACCTCGTCCACGGCCAAAAGGGCCGGCTCGTCTCCCTCAGCCCGAGGACCGAGACGCTCGAGGACATCTTCGTCGAGACGGTGACGCGGACATGAAGATCGGGGCCATCGCCGGGATCACGTTCAAGGAAGCCAAGCGCGACCGCATCCTCTACCTCCTCTTTTTCTTCGCGGCGCTCGGCATCGGCGGCGCCCGGGTCCTGGCCATCCTGACGGTCGGTGACCGGGTCAAGATCATCAAGGACGTCGGTCTCGCCTCGATCTCCCTCTTCGGCGTCCTCATGGCCATCCTCATCGGGACCGGGCTCGTCTACAAGGAGATCGACAAGAAGACGATCTTCACCCTGCTCTCCAAGCCCCTCCACAGGGCCGAGTTCATCCTGGGCAAGTTCCTCGGCCTCGTCCTGACGCTCTTCGTCATGACCCTGTTCATGTCCCTGATCTTCCTGGCCATCGTCTACGCCCACACCCTCAAGGTCGAAGGGACGCTCCTCGTCGCCGTCGGCTACATCTTCCTGGAACTCGTCCTCGTCACCGCCGTGGCCATTCTCTTCTCCTCCTTCTCGACGCCCATCCTGAGCTCGCTCTTCGCCCTCGCTTTCTATCTCATCGGACATCTTTCCTGGGGCTTGGAGCTCATCCTCAAGAAGATGGCGCCCGGCGCCGGGAGGACCCTGGTCCGATTCCTCTACACCGTCCTTCCGGACCTCGAGAATTTCAACTTCAGAACGGAGGTCGTCCACGGGCTGCCCATCCCGCCGGGGATCTACCTCTCCTCATTTCTCTACGGCGTCTGTTACACGGCCTTCATATTGGGCTTGGCCGTCCTCGTCTTCAGGCGCCGGGATTTCATCTGACCGGGCGGGCCGGCGGCGGAATCAAACATGGCCAAGACATCGTCCGCGAAAAAGGGCACGACGACGCTCCTGCTCGTCGCTTTCCTCATGGTGACGGCGGCCGCCTTCATGGCCCTTAAGGTCGCGACCGACAGGATCGGCCGGGAAAAAGTCCCCGGGTCGTCCATCATCTATATCCCCTCAGGGAAATTCCTGAAGTACGCGACGTTCGGCCACCGGGCCCTGGCCGCCGACGCGATCTACCTCTGGGCCATCCAGTACTACAGCACGCCGACGATCGACGACCGCTTCGACCACCTCGATCACATCTTCGCCATCATCAACGAGCTCGACCCGCGCTACCAGGACCCCTACGAGGTCGGCGCCCTGATCGCCGTCCAGGAGGCCCGCAATCCTGCGGCCGCATTTTCCATCCTCGACCGGGGCGCCGCGAACAACCCGGACCAATGGGTCTACCCGTTCAACGCCGGCCACGTAGCCTTGATGACCCTCAAGGACTACCCCCTGGCCGAAAAGTATTTCGAACAGTGCATGAAGATCCCCGGCGCCCCGGAATTCGTCGAGCGGCTCCGGGCCAACGCCATCTTCAAGAAAGGCGACCTGCGGACGTCGTGGGAGACCTGGCTCGAGATCTACAAAAAGGCCCCGGACGAACGGACGAAAAAGATCGCCTCGAACCACCTCTACAACGTCAAAGCGACGATCGACGCAGCCGCAATTGAGGACGCCGCGGCGAAGTACAGCGCGCGCTTCGGACGTCTCCCTGCCGACCTCGAAACGCTTCTCCGGACGGGATTCCTCCGGGAGGTCCCGAAAGACATGGACGGGCAGGACTACCTCTACGATCCGGCGACGGGAAAGGTTAAAACGGTGACCAGCCCATGGAGACGATGACGGTCCTTTTTGTCGCGGTCACCGGACTTGTCCTCGGCAGTTTCTTCAACGTCGTCATCTACCGGCTGCCGCGGGGCTTGAGCCTGATGCGGCCGCCCTCGTCGTGCCCCGGGTGCGGCGCCCGGATCAAGCCCTACGACAACGTTCCGGTCCTGTCCTATCTCGTCCTCGGCGGAAAATGTCGTAAGTGCGGCCGGAAGATCTCGGCCGTCTACCCGGCGGTCGAAGGCCTGACGGCGCTCGGGTTCGTGCTTGTTTTTTTCAACTCCGGCCGCGCGCTGGGGCTCGAATTTTTCGCCGGCTGTGTTTTCACGAGCGCCCTCATCGTCCTCGGGTTCATCGACTATTATCATCAGATCCTGCCCGATGCGGTCACCCTGCCCGGGCTCGTCCTCGCCCTCGCCTATTCGTTCTTCCGGAACGACCTGAACTTCCGCGGCGCGCTCGTCGGGGCGGTCGTCGGGGCGGGGTTCCTGCTCCTCGTCTACGGGGCGTATTTCCTCATCCGCAAAAAAGAGGGGCTGGGCATGGGCGACGTGACCATGCTGCTCATGGTCGGGGCCACCCTCGGGCTGGCAAGGACGCTCCTGACCCTCATCTTGGCCTCGTTCGTTGGAGCCCTGGTCGGCGTCTACGTCATCCTCCGCCGCGGCAAGGATTTCCAGTTCGCCCTGCCTTTCGGGACATTCTTGGCCCCGGCGGCCTTCGTGTCCATGCTTTGGGGCGAAAGGATTGTCCGGGCCTACTTGAGCCTCTACGGGCGATAGGGCCCGGAGGCCCGGCTCCGCCCGCAGCGTGTTAGGCCCTTCTTCAAGCGGATGGAAAAAACGGCTTCCGTCGTCCCGGTAACCTTGTGTTTTTCGGCAACGGGAAGCCCCGGCGCCCAGACGATCTCGCCGCGGGAAAGGAACACGGGCAGGCGGTCGCGGCCCGCGACGGGCACGCCCTTGGCCCTGAAGATCTCCTTGAGCTTCTTCCGGCCCGGGGAGCCGAAGGGCCGGTAGAGGTCCCCGGGCCTCCGGTTCCGAATGACCAGCGGAAAATCAAGCTTGACCCGGTCGAGGTCGACGCCGGTCCGGTCGTCGTTCTTGAATGACGAGCGCCCCGCGTCCGCTTTCCGGCGTGTTCCGCGGAAGGCCATTCCTGCCGCGGCGACGACGACCTCGCCCCGCCCGTCCCAGAGGATCTCGTAGGCCTTAGACGGCGGCCTGTCCTTTTTCCGCCCGACCGAGCCCTCTTCCCGGCGCAGGACGAGCCCTTTCCGGAGCGGCAGTTCCTTTCCCTCGCCGAGCGAGAGGAGCGATTCCACGTCTTCGTAGGAGATATCACGCAAGTCGCCCTGGAGCTCCCGGACGTATTCCCGGGCGACCCGGCGGGCCAGGGCAGGCAGAATGAGGGGCAGGGTCTTCAAGTCCAGGAACGCATCCCGGCCTTTCCGGACGATGAACTCGTCGGCGAGCTCGCGGACGAAAGCCCCGAGGAGCTCGTCCTCTTCCCCGGCGATCGCGGCCAGCCGGGCCAGGTGGGCGACGATCCGGGGCTCGTAACGGCGTCCGAGTTCGGGCAAGAGCTCGGCCCGGATGCGGTTGCGGAGGAAGCGGCGGTCGAGGTTCGACGGGTCCTCGCGGTAAGAGATGCCTTCGGCCGCGAGCCAGGCGCGGAGGTCCGGGCCGGCGATCCCGAGGAGCGGCCGGACGACAGGACAGGGCTTGCCGACGACGACGGCGGCGATCCCGGCGAGGCCGGAAAGGCCCGTCCCGCGCATCAGGCGCATGAGGACGGTCTCGGCCTGGTCGGTCATCGTGTGACCCGTCGCGATCTTCGTCGCTCCGGCCCTGGCAGCGGCCCGCCGCAGGAAATCGTAGCGGAGGTCGCGCCCGGCTTCTTCGAGGTTGAGCTTTTTCTTGGCCGCGTGGGACCTGACGTCCGCCCCTTCTACAACGAGCGGAAGGACCCAGCGCCGGGCGAGGTCGCGGACGAAACGCTCGTCCTCGTCGGCGCCGTCTCTCAGTCGGTGGTTGAAGTGGGCCAGGTGGACTTCGATGGGCATCTCCTCGCGGAGCTTCAGGAGGAGGGCCGCGAGGGCGACCGAATCCGGCCCGCCGGAACAGGCGGCCAGCACCCGGTCGCCGGCGGCGATCGTCCCCAGTTTCCGGACGGATGCCAGGAGGGCCGGCAGGAGCCGCGCCGCGGGTCGTCGCTGAGCCATGGCCGTGCCTCGTTCACCAGGGCGAAATCAAGGAAATATGGCGGCGGAGGGATTTGAACCCCCGACACTGCGGATATGAGCCGCATGCTCTAACCAACTGAGCTACGCCGCCAGGGTGCAAGAAATTCTAGCGGAATCCCCCCCTCAAGTCAACGAAGGGCCTCGGGCCTGACCGCGGGCCGCCGCCCGTTTCGTCAGCGTCCGCGGGAAAGTACGGAGCAAGGCGTCGATTGGCTGAGGAAAGACTGAAAGGACGGGAATCGCTTCTATTGGTAGACGGCGGTTTCCGCTTCTTTTTTAAAGGAGAAGCGGCCGTCGCGGAAGAGCTTGATGCAGGCGTCGACGACGCGGGTGTCGTAGCAGAGGCCTCGCCCCTTGCGGACCTCCTCCAGCCCCTTCTCGAGGCCGAGGGCCGGCCGGTAGGGCCGGAGGGAGCAGATGGCTTCGACGACGTCGGCCACGGCCAGGATCCGGGCCTCGGGCAGGATGGCGTCGCCGACGAGTCCTTCGGGATAGCCCGAGCCGTCCAGCCGCTCGTGGTGCTGGAGGATGATGTGGGCCACGGGCCAGGGAAAGGAGATGTCCTTGACGATCTCGTAGCCGACCCGGGGGTGGTCCTTGATGAGCTTGAATTCCGTACTCGTCAGACGGCCGTGCTTGGTCATGATCTCGGTCGGCACCGCGATCTTGCCGATGTCGTGGATGATCCCGGCGAGCCGGAGCCCCTCGATCTTTTCCAAGGGCAGGTTCATTTCCTGGGCGATGGCCACGGCCAGGCTGGAGACCCGGTGCTGGTGTCCGGCCATGTAGGGATCGCGTATCTCGAGGGTCAGGGACATGGCCTTGAACGCCCCCTCGAGCGCCCTTTCCAGCCGGTCAAGGTTGCTCTGGAGGTAATCCTCCGAGCGGCGGGTCTCCAGGACTTTTCCATGAAGCTCGTCGTTCGCCCGGGAAAGCTCCTCGGTCCTCTTGTCGACCAGGCGGTCGAGCTCGATCCTAGCCAGCCGCAGCTCCTTCTCCACGCGGAGCCGCTCGGCGGCGTTCTTGTCCATCTGGACGGCCCGTTTCGCGGCCTCGTCCTCGAGGAAGCGGTTGCGGAGTTCGAGCTCGCGGAAGGTCTTCTCCAGCCCGTCGACCATGGCGTTGAAGGTCCTGGCCAAGAGCCCGGCCTCGTCCCGGCCGTAGACCCGGGCCCTCTGCTTGAGGTCGCCGTTGGCCAGCCTCTCCGCGGTCCTCGTCATCTGGACGAGGGGCCGGGTGATCATGCCGCCGATGAGGAAGACGAAAAATCCGCCCAGGGCCAGAGCGGCGAGGCCCGCGACGAGCATGATGCCGCGTTCCTTGCTCAGGAACATGAACAGGGCCAGGTAGCCCGCCATCAGGAGACCGAAGAGAAGGAAAAATTTGGTCCGGATCCTGCGCGGCCCGAAGTTCGCCAGCGGGCCGGAGCCGCCGCCCGGGTTCGAAGAAGGACCCGAGGGGTTGAGAATTTCCTTGAGATTACGGCTCATCGATGCGTCCAGACCTGCTCGTTGTTTTCCCTCTCAGGATAGCGGAAGCACGGAGGCGGGCAATACTCTTTGGGGGTGATTTCGCGGAGTAATTGTTCACCCCAAAAGGGGGGGAGGGGTGAGAGAAGGCCGGATCAGCGGCCGCTACCAGCGCTTGGCTTTCTGGGGCTCCATGCGGCGGAGGTCGAGACCGCGTTCGACGGCGCCGATCCTGTAGAGGCAGATCTCGCGCAGCGAAGAAGGATGGTGGAGGACCTCGGAGAGCGATTGGCCTCCGACAGCCCAGACGCCTCCTCCCCTGACGACCGCAACCTTGTAGTCGTGGAGGAAGCGGACGAGCTCGTCCGTCCGGACATTCGGCGGCAGCACGGGGATGACGAGATAGAGGAAGGTCCCCTCGGCATCCACGGGGATGATGCGGTCGGCCGGCGCGGCTTCGCCGGGATAGACGAAGTGGGCCGAGGCCTCGGCTTCCGGGACGTGGCAATGCATGACCGTCTGGAAATCGCTCGTCGCATAGATCGCCTTGTGGAGCGCCGTCTCGGAGTCGTCGGCCGGCCCGGCGGCGAGCGCGACCTTAAGCAGGGGCCCGCCGACGTCCCGCGGCATGGAGGCCTTGGGCGCGTAGAGCATGGAGTCCACGCCGCGGACCGACATCGAACCGGTGTGAAAAGGCGAGAGGCGGGACTCGAAGATCCTGTGGCCCGCTTTGACGAATTCCTTGAGGATCTCCTCCTCCTCCCGGAAATCCGAGCGGTCGTCGCCCTCGATTTCATAAGGGGGCGGCGCGCCGGCGAAAGAGCCGCCGGGATCGGCCGTGACCGCGCGGCGCACGGCGCCGACATCGATGCGGAGCCTCTCCATCGCCCGGACGACCGTCCCGGCGTTGTTGCCGACGCAGAGCCGGAAGAAGGCCTCCCGGAGGCTCCTGCCCTTGGCCATGGCGCCGTGCCCGAAGATGATGGTCAGGGGGTGGCCGGCCAGCCGTTCGGGGATGACCCTGGCCAGCTCCGGCGAGCCGCTCGGCACGGCGAACCAATCGACCGGGATGGCGCTCCCGAGGTGGTGGAAGGCGAGCGGATCGACGGGCACAAAATCCGGCGGACGGGCCGGCTTGGACTCGTCGTCGAGCGTCGCCAAGACGAGATCCTTGACGTGGGCGTGCATCGAGGCCCGGACGCCGGGCAGCTCGAGGATCCGGGCGTGGATGTCCGTCTCGGAGGACGCCTTGTAATACCCGTAGTCCGTCTCCGTGGCCGAAAGGAAGCAGATCTGGCTCGGCTCGAGGTCGCCCTTCTGGGAACCGGTGGCTGTGATGACGATTTCGTCCTCCCCCCGCTCGTTCGTCCGGCGGACGGCCATGTTCCCGCTGTGGCTATCCTGGACGTCGTAAAGGAGGGAGGCCCGCCCCAAGGCCCGGAACTCGCCGAGGAGCTCCCCGGTCGCTTGCCACTTTTGGACACTCATCGCTTCCTCCCTTCGATACGCAGGGCCCGGAGGAGTTCCGAGGTCGGACGGCCTTGCGTGTCCCAGCCCCGAACACGGTAATAGTCCTGCTTCATTCGCTCCTGGTCCTCCCGCGAGACGCGCCGCTCCTTCCCCTCGACGACGATGGGGACGTCGGCGAACCGGGCCGGGAGCGCATCGTCTTCCGCCGTCACGCCGGCCTCGATGTTGAATTGCCGCTCGAGCGTCGCCACGCGGTTCTCGATTTCCTCCAGCCGGGAGACCGAGAAGTCGCGGCCGGTGACGCCGCCGACCATCCGGGCCCAGGGGTCGGAGGAAAAAGCATAGCCCGTGAAGCGGCAGACGCCGAGGCTATCCTGGAGAATGCCGACGTTCTGCATGTTCCGGATGGCAATCGGCGACTGGAGGAGGCTGAAGCGGGGGATCTCCTTGGCCCCGCCGAAGAAAGCCAGGGAGACGGCGTAGCCGCCGCGGAGATGGCAGGCCCCGGAAGGCGAGGTCATGTAGCCGAGGGCCTGGGTGTAGGAGGCCCGGGGGTCGTAGGCCGGGATCTCGAGTTTCTTGACGGTCATGGCGTATTCCGGGTGTCCGCGGCCGGCGGCCAGCCGGTAGGAACCCTCGGCCAGGACCGCGCCGAGGCCTTCGCGGCGGGCCGTCATCACGGCCAAGGATTCGAGCGCCTCCCCGCTTCCGAAGGCGAGGCCGACCCCGCCCATTTCGTCCCGGCCGATGAGGCCGCGCTCGGCGAGTTCCATGGCGCAGGCGACCGTCCCGCCGAAGCTCATCGTGTCCAGGCCGAGCTCGTTGGCACGGTAGTTGGCCCGGGTGATCGCCCCGATGTCGTAGATGCCGCAGAGAGGACCCATGAGGATCATCGTTTCGTATTCCGGACCCTCGCCGCGCTCCTCGCGCCCGTCCCGACCGGCGACGCGGGTGTGCCGCTGACAGCCGATCGGGCAGAGATAACAGGAGCCCGCTTTTTCGAGCAGGGTCTTGGCCAGCGTCTCTCCCGAGATCCGCTCGACGTCCTCGTCGCGGTGGAGGCAGTCCTGGAAATTCTTGTGAGGGAGCATGGCGATGAGGTTGATCAGCTCGACGAGGCCCGCCGTGCCCAGGTCGCGGAGCAGACGCTTCGTGACCGGCGCCTGTTTCATGAGATACAGGGCCTGGTCGAGGCCGGACCGGTATTTTTCCTTGTCGGCGACGGCGATCTTTTCCTTGCCCCTGACGCGGACGGCCTTGAGTTTCTTGCTGCCCCAGACGGCGCCCGGGCCGCAGCGGCCGTAGACGCGGTTGCGGTCGTTGGCGACGGCGGCGAAGCGGACGAGGTTCTCCCCCGCCGGCCCGATGCACAGGACCCGGGCCGGGTTTCCCGGCTCGGAAACCGCGGCCAGGACGTCGTTGGTCTCGTGGGTCGTTTTGCCCCAGAGGTGGTCCGCCGGCAGAATCTCGGCCTGGCCGGGGGAGATGTCGATCATCACCGGCGTCGCGGCCGCGCCTTTGACGACGAGGACGTCGAAACCCGTAGCCTTGAAAGCGGCGCCCCAGGTCCCGCCGGAGTTCGAGGTCCCCAGAACGCCGGTGAGCGGCGACTTGAAGACCATGTGGCCGCGGCCGGCCGTAGGGGCATTGGAACCGATGAGCGGCGAAGCGGCGATGACGAACGCGTTGTCGGGGCCGAGCGGATCGCAAG
Source organism: uncultured Eubacteriales bacterium (assembly GCA_964525875.1). Lineage (GTDB taxonomy): Bacteria > Acidobacteriota > Aminicenantia > Aminicenantales > Saccharicenantaceae > RBG-16-66-30. The sequence continues at coordinate 108,032 of CAZGJS010000010.1, read as the reverse complement.
CCGGGTCGATCGTGTCGTAGAGGACGCGGGTCGCCATCCCCCTGCCGCCCAGGTAATCGAGGGCCAGGCCGGGGTCGAGCGGCAGGGTCCGCACCTCTCCCCGGCTGAGGTCGACGACGAGGACCCGGCCGTGGTAACCGGAGATCGGGAATTCAGGCATGTTCGGCCCTAAAGATACCAGAACGTTTGATTGCCCGCAAGGAAACGGACGTCCGGGACGCCCCGCCCGTTCTGGCGGTGATGGGGGCCATGCATCTCCCCCGGCCCCCCGGGAACCAGTCCCGGCGGTTCCCCCGCCGTAAGCGGCGGGTCCCCCTCCGCTACGGGGGCTATGCACGGCCCCCATCACCGCCCGGGCAGCGTCCCGTGGCAGAAGGGGTGGTACGCCTCGTGCATCCGTTAATAACCAAGGCCGAGGGGGTCATCGAACGAGCGGATAAGGACGATGGCGCGGGAGCGATGCCCGGAGGAGGCCGTGGAACAGGGGGCTGAGGGGAATCGTCGGAGGGAGCATAAAGCGGTGATTTAGACTTCCCGGGCAGGATACGCGGACTCCTCCCATCGGATCCGGCCCGGGAAGGCGTGAAAAATCACAGCAGCGGACGGAGACGATCCCCGAGGCCCCTCCGCGGCCGACGGAGTGGCGCGCCCCGAGCCTTGAGCGAGCGAGGATGATCCCTGAGGCCTACCCGCCGCCGAGCATGGGGAAGATGGCGAGCGTGTCGCTGGGTGCAAGCGGCGTGTCCAGCCCGCTGAGCGATCCGACGTGGATGCCGTTGACCATGACGACGACGTGGGGCTTGAGAGAATCGCCCTCGAAGACCTCGCGGCGGCGGTCGGGCGTGTCGCAGAGGAGGGCCAGCGCGTCGCGGACCGTCCCGCCCTCGGCGATGACGACATCGCGCTCGCGGCCCCCGAAAAGGTCCCGGAAGTAGGCGAAGAAGTTAGCTTTGACCGTCATCGGCCTTGACCGTTCCGAGGAGGCTCCCGTCCAGGAGCTTTTGGACGTTGGGGTCGCGGACGTCGAAGACGAGAGGGACGACGGGCGCGAGGGTAGTGGCGAGATCTTCCAGGAGCTCCTCCCGGGCAACGAGGAGACATCTCATGCCGGGACGCGTCAGGGCCTCCCGGAGGGCCGGCCAGAGTCCGCCGCCCAGGAGCTCGAGGGGTCCGACCTCGTCGACGATGAGCAGCTCGCGGGGGTCGGCCTCGCGGATGATCGACCTGGCCCGCTCGAGGGTCGAGGGCACGAAAAAGAACGGACCGATCCGCTCCGCGTCGGGCTCCCCCTCCCGCCGGAGGTAGGGATGCCGGCGGCCGGTCTTGAGTTCGAGGAGATCATAACCCGCCGCGCCGCTTCCGCCGTTCACGGCGACGCTGAGGAAGCCGCCCGGGGCGAGCCCGCGGGCCGCCCAGCGCGCGAGCGATCTTTCGAGGAAGGTCGTCTTGCCCCCGTGGACGGGTCCCGTTAGGACGAGGATCATGCGTCCCTATCGGATGCTGACGCTCGCTTCGCCCGTCTGCAGGACGATGGCCTGTCCCATCGGCGTCCCGGCTGTCGCGCTGGTGAAGCCCAAGGACGTCTGGCCCGGATTCACGGACGTGAAGACGAGGACGGCCAGGACCGCCCGGCCCTTGAAGCCGCGGCCGCCGGGCGGGCTGGAGAAGCCGATGGTGCACGTCCCGCCGCTGATGTTCTTGAGGAACGGCACCTTCGCGCCCAGCTGCCGCAGTCCACCGCCTTCGAGGACGTCCTTGAGCTTGAGGATCTGGGGGTCGAAGGTCAGCACGAGCGACGCGTTGCCGATCTCCTTGTCGCTCGAGAGCTCGATGTTCATGCGGAACTCCCGGTCGCGGGGAGCTTCGAAGCTCGCCGGCGAGAGGTAGACGACGCTTCCCTCGGCGTCTTCCGGCTGGGCCGGGGGCTCTTCGGCAACGGCCGCTTCCTCGCGGCTGTCCCTCAGCGCGCCGCCCGTGCCCGTGACGCCGGACAGGTTGTCGGGGTCGACCCAGAGGGGCTTCGTGTCCTCGTCGGTGATTTGGATCGAGCGGATGATGTGGGGCGTGATGGTCAGGATGACGTCGGTCTGCTCGATCGTCTTCTGGCTGGTCGAAAAAAGCCCCCCAATAAGGGGCAGATCCTTGAGGCCGACAATTCCCCCCTTGACCAAGCGCTCCTCGTCCCGGAGGAGGCCGGCCAGGAGGTTCGTCTCGCCGTCCTTGAGGCGGACGGTGTTCTTGATCTCGCGGTTGGCGATGATCGGGATGCCGGCGATCCCTTCTCCGGCGATCGAAGAGATCGTGAGCTCGATCTCCAATGTCACTTCGCCCTCAAGATGGATCCGGGGCGTCATCTTGATGGTGATGCCGATATCGGTGAGGGTGTAGTTGACGATGGGCTGGGTCTGGAGGCCGCCCGCGGCGATGGCCGCGAACTGCGAATTGACGATGGGCACCTTCTGGCCGACGACGTATTCCAGCTTCGCGCCGCCCAGGCCGCGGATCTTGGGTTGGGCGACGATCTTGGTGTCCGAGTCGGCGGCGAGGAACTGGGCGAGGGCCGTAGGGACGGTGATCTGGTAGTTGGCGAGGTCCCCGAAATCAGTCCCGCTGATCGGGAAATAGCCGTCTTCGGTCATCGTGGCTGGATTGAAGCGGATGCCCAGGATCCCTTTGCTGAGGTCGATGCCGAGCTTCTTCATCCGCATCCGGTTGACTTCCATGATCTCGATGTCGATGACGACCTCGCCCACGGATTTGTCCCAGGAGCGGAGGAGCTTCTCGGCCAGGGCCACGGCCTGCGGCGTGTCGCGGATCGTGACCGAGTTGAGGTTCTTATCGACCTGGATGGACGGGACCTTGTACATCGTCTTGACCATCTGCGTCAGGCGCATCTGGACGTCGCTCACATCGATGTTGGACAGGTAGAAGGTCTTGATGGCGTTGAGCTCGTACTGCATCCGCTTCTGGACGTTATCGGGGACGATAATGACGGTCTTCTCGTCGATCGTCCGGGAGAAGTTCTTGCTGGCGACGCAGAGGAAATTGACGGCCTGCTGGAGGTCCTTGCCGGTCAGGTCGATGGCCAGGTTGGTGTCCCGGAAGGTGTCGTCGTAGAGGAAATTCACGTTGGCCACCCGGCCCAGCGTCTGGAAGATCGAGCGCAGGGAAACCTCGGTCCGGAAGCTCAGGTTGAGCGCTTCGCCGGAGCCCTTGAGCCTGACCGGGCCTTCGAGCTTTTCCGGGGCGACCTTCTCCGCTTTCGGGGGAGGCGCGATGAGGGCCCTGAGCTCGTCGGCGGCCGCGCGGTTGAGGGGGTCGAAGAAAAGCGCCTTCTTATAGTCGACCTCGGCCTCCTTGCGTTTATTCTGGGCGACCAGGCTCCTGGCCGTCTGGATATAAAACAGGCTGGCGGACGCCCTGGCCCGGACGAGGGCCAGACGGTAGACGGCGTCGTTGGGGTGGTCCAGGGCCGCTTGTTGGTAATACTTGACGGCCTGGTCGTACTTTTGGTTCATCTCGGCCTCGACGCCCTGCTTGTAGTCATAGCTAAGCGTCGCACACGCCCCGGCCGCCATGGCCAGGACCAGGATCAGCGCGTATTTTTTCATGGCCGATCTCCTTGTCGCCTAAACGTCTTTCTTTCCGAATTCGGGCCCTGGATGACGATCGCTTCGGCGGTGACCCCGACGACTTTGTAGCCGGGCGCGATCTCGTCGCCCTCCCCCACGGACACGGTCTGGCCGTTCCGGAGGACAAGGGCGATGATCTGCCCGCCGGACTTGATGGACCCGATGTAGCTGAGGTTCAGAGTGAAGGAAGGGGGAGCGCCCGGTTGGGAGACGGCCGCCGACTTGACGGCGGGCCCGCCGGCCCGGCGGACGACGGGAGGCGCGGCGGTCTTCGGTCGGAAGATGTCGCGGACCGGCGCCGCGATCTCACCGCTGCCGAATACGAGGAGGTCCTTCCGGACGAGGGGTTTCCGGGCTTCCTGGGTCGCGAACAGGGATACGGCCCAGCCCAAAGCAAGACCCGCGATCGCCGCTTTCCTAAATTCCATAATACCCCGCTACCGCCAGTTTCGCGCTGAGGCGCTCGCCCTCGGACCCCGTCCTCGGGAAATCGATCTTCTCGATGACCAGGAACTTGGGGAACGCTTCGAGGACGGCCAGCAGCTTCTTGAAGCCGGCGTAAGAACCGGTGTAAGTGAATGTCACGACCGTTTTCCGGACCTGTTCCTTCTCCATGTCGGAATAGCCGTAGCCGAGGTCCGTGATGGTCGTCCCGGCCAGGGCGAATATCTGCTGAAGGTCCAGGCGAAGGGCCTGGACGCCTCCCTCGGTATCGTAGAAAAAGCCCGTCCGAAGCTCCTCGAGGTCCCGGCCGGCCTCTTCCCATCGCTGCCACTCGGCCTTGGCCACATCGCGCGCCTTGTCCGCCCGGCCGCAAGAATCTTGGAGCCGCACCGCCGCTCCCCTGTCCCTTTCGAGGCCGCCCCGAATCCTGGTGAACAGGACGAGGAATACGGCCAAGGCGAGGAGCATGGCCAGACCGAGGCGGCCGAGCGTCCGCCGCTCCTTGTCGTTGAACAGGTCAAAGAGAATGTTCATGGGTCAGGGAAATCTCCGTGATGAGCCGACCGTCTTCGTTCCTGGATTCGCCGAAGACCTGGATGCCCTTGAAGCCCTGGGCGGAGAGGTTGTCGATGAGCGCGAGAAGATCGTCGAGACTGCGCGAGGTCACCCGAAGGCGCAGGGCGACGGCACCCTCGCTCGTGAAGCCCGGGCTGAGCGCGGTGATGTAGCTCGAGCCGGGGAGCGCCTTCTCGAGCTCCGAGAAAAGCGAGGTCCAAAGGAAGGTCTTCTTCATGATGATGCCGTTGACGAGGTCCACCCGGGTCCGGCTGAGGCGTTCTTCCTTATCGATGTCGGCCGCCAAGCGCTTCTCCTCGCTCTGGGCCTCTCCCTGGAGTCGTTGTTTTCCGGCGATCTCAGCCCTGAGCCGGGCTGATTCGCCGCCGTATTTCAAGACGACGAACACGCTCAGGGCGGCCAGGACGGCGAGGAGGACGCCCAGGGCCAGGGCCAGGGCGGCGAAGAGCCGCCGGTTCCGGCGCGGCTTCGTGGCCAGGTTCAGGTTGAGCGCGACACGTTCATTCATAGGATCTGTCCGACGAGAGGGGCGAGCAGGGCTTTTTGGGCCTCGTTCCACGTCTCGGGCGCCTCATAGATCACGGGTTCGAGCGGCAGGTCGATCCTATCCTTCAGCCGGTCCATGAGCGGCGGCCTTTCCGCGGCCACGGCCGTGCGGATCCAGAGCCTCTCGATCCGCTTTTTTTCCTTGTCCTCGAGGAAGCGGATGGTGTTTTCCGCTTCCCTGACGATATTGTCGGCGCGCTCGTCCGCCTCCGGCCCGCCTGACCCGCCGACGCCCTTTTGACGGTAAAGCGCCCAGCCGGAATCCATGACCGCCAGGAGGGTCAGGGTCTCATCCTCCAGGTTGAGGAGGATGCCGTTGGACGGCCCCGCCTGTCCGACCAGGTTGATCAGGGCTAGGGAAGGAACGGTCACTAGGACCGGCTTCAGCCCGGCCTTTTCGAAGAGGGATTCGTACTCCCGGACGACCGCCTGCCGGGCCATGGCGACGATGATCTTCCGGACGCCCCGGCCCGGGGTGACGGCGTAGTCGATGCGGGCGTCGTCGGGGATGAGCGGCATCTGTTTGCCGATTCGCCAGCGGATGAAGGTGTCTCTCTCCTTCCCGGAGCGGGGGAAGGAATCCACGCTCAGGACGAAGACGCGGACGGACGGCTCGGGGATGAGGAGGGCGGCCGACCCGGAGGAGAGGCGCAGGTTTTCCATTCCCTGGGCGATGGCCTCCTCGAGGACCGCGGGGTCGATCACGTTGGGACGGTCGAACGACGGACTGAGGGGGCGGTCCCGCAAGGGCAGGACGAACCCGCCCCTGACCGACCCGTCTTTTTTCGAGACGCGGATGCCGCTCAGGAAGGCCGGGGAGAGCTGAAAGACGGCGTCGGGCAGCAGGCGGTCCTGGAAATGAGACTTGAGCCTTTTACCTAGTGTCACGCGGTCACTCCACAAAAGTCACTTTGTTCAGGTCCTTGAGGCTGGTTATCCCCGCCAGGACCTTGTCCAAGCCGACTTCTCTCAAGAACACCATGCCCTCCGCCTTGGCCCGTTTCTTGACCTCGGAGAGGGGCCTTTTTTCGAGGATGAGCTCCCGGATGGGATCCGAGAGCTCGAGGATCTCGGCGATGGCCGTCCGGCCCTGGTAGCCCGTGAAATTGCATTCGGAACAGCCCTTCGGCTCGAAGAAGACGGTCTCCGCGTGGCGGGTCGGATCGAGGCCCGACTCCGCGAGCTGCGGGGCGCCGTAGCGGACGGGGACCTTGCAGCGCGGGCAGAGGACGCGGACCAGGCGCTGGGCCAGGATGCAGTTGAGGGCCGAGATGAAGCTGTAGGGGTCGACCTGCATGTGGAGGAAGCGCCCGATGACATCGAAGACGTTGTTGGCGTGGACGGTCGTGAAGACGAGGTGGCCGGTCAGAGCGGACTGGATGGCGATCTGGGCCGTCTCGGGGTCGCGGATCTCGCCGACCATGATCTTGTCCGGGTCGTGGCGGAGGATGGAGCGCAGCCCCCGGGCGAAGGTCAGGCCCTTCTTCTCGTTGACGGGGATCTGGGTGATGCCGTCGACTTGGTACTCGACGGGGTCCTCGATGGTGACGATTTTGTCTTCCGGGGACTTGATCTCCGTCAAGGCCGCGTAGAGGGTTGTCGTCTTGCCGCTGCCCGTCGGCCCGGTGACCAGGACCATGCCGTAGGGTTGGGCGATGTACTTGCGGAATTTCTTCTGGATCTCGTCGGAGAAGCCGAGGAGGTCCACGCGCAGCTCGCGGATGGCCTGGGTGATCATCTCCTTGTCGAGGATGCGGATGACCGCGTCCTCGCCGTAGATGCAGGGCATGATGGAGACGCGGAAATCGATGGTCTTGTCCTTGATCTTGAGTCGGAAGCGGCCGTCCTGGGGGACGCGGCGCTCGGCGATGTCCAGGTCGGACATGACCTTGATGCGGGAGATGATGGGCGACTGGAACTTCTTGTCGATGGCCTCCATCGCCTCGCCGAGGACGCCGTCGATCCGGAACTTGATCTTGACGTCGTCGTCCTTGGATTCGATGTGGACGTCGCTCGCCCGCTTCTGGACGGCGGTGAAGATGATCGTGTGGACGAGCTTGATGATCGAACCGTCCTGGTCGGCCAGCTTCTCGATGGAGATGACGTCCTCTTCCTCCCCGCTCTCGCGCTCGACGACCTGGGTGATGAAGCCCTCGGTGGCGTCGCGGAGGACCTGCATGGCCGTCTCGCTCTTCCTCAGGGCCTCGAGGATGGCCCGCTTGGAGGCCGCGTAGACCTTGACCTTTTTCCCCAGGAAGGCCTCGATGGCGTCGATGGCGGCGATGTCGGAGGGGTCGGCGACGGCGATCTTCATGACGCCGCCCTCGTCGCCGAGGGGGACGAAGTTGAGACGGTGGAGGAATTCGACGGGGAACGACTGGATGAGGTTGCGGTCGAGCCGTTCGGTTTCGAGGTCGAGAAAGGGAACGCGGTAGCGTTCGGCCAGAACCCGGGTGGCCTTTTCCTCGCCGCCGACGTTATCCAGTCTATCCTTGCTCATGTCTCGCGCCTTTCGGGCCGCCTACCGGGCGATCCGGATGATGTTGAAGATCGGTATGTACACCGAAAGAAGCATCGCCGCCACCACGAGCCCCATGAAAATGATGACCACGGGCTCGACCAGGTTGACCAGCGTTTCGATTTTACCACGAACGCGCTCGTCATAAAAGTCGGCCATGTCCCCGAGCATGCCCTGGAGGTTGGCCGACGACTCCCCGATGCGGACCATGTCCAGGGCCAGGGCCGGGAACGTCCCGGCCTTGGCCAGGGACTCGGACAGACTCTCGCCGTTTTTGATGTGGTCCGGAACGTCCTGCATGTGACGGACGATCCAGGCATTGGGCACGGCCTGGATGGCGATGCCGATGGCCGAGATGAGCGAGATGCCCGCCTCGAGGAGGAGGCCCAGGGTCCGGCTGAAGAGGCTGAGGCCCGACTCGAGCCAGATCGTCCGGCCGAAGGGCACGCGGAGCTTGAACCTGTCCATCTGATAGCGGAAATCCGGCCGCCGCCTCAGCCTGGCCAGGAGGAAAGCGACCGCCGCGAACGCCGTCATTATAACGTACCACCGCCGGCTCGTGGTCGTGGCGAAAGTCATGATGATGCGGGTGATCCGGGGCATGTCGGCCTCGAAGCTCTTGTAGAAATCCGCGAACTGGGGCAGGACGAAGTTGACCAGGATGCCCATGAGACCGAAGGAGAAGACGATGAGGATCGTCGGGTAGGTCATGGCCGACTTGATCTTGGCCCGGGTCTGGGTGACCACCTTGGCGTACTGGATGTACCGGCCGATCGACCCAGGGAGGTTGCCGCCTTTTTCCCCGGCCATCAGGCTGGCCGTGTAGACCGGGGAGAACAACTCCTCGTAGGGCAGGAAGGCCTCGGACAGGGCCTTGCCCCGCTTGACCTCTTCGGCCACCTTGATCAGGATCTGCCTGAGGAAAATGTTCTTGGCCCGGGAGGAGATCACCTCGAGACTCTTGAGGATCGGGTAGCCCGCTTTGATCAACGCGACGAGTTCCTGGTTGAACAGGATGATGTCCCGGTCCTTGACCTTGCGCCCCAGGCGGAGGCCCTGGCCTCCGAGCCTGCTCCAGTCGCGCCGGACAGAGAGAACGAGTGCGCCTTCCGCCTCGATGGCCTTCCGGCATTCCCCGGCCGTCGGCGCCAGGACGGACCGGACGTCGATCCGGCCGTCCTCGCCGGCGATCCGGCACTGGTAGTAAGGCATTTTCGCGGATTCCCTCTTGATTTAGTCGCAATTAATCTATTCCAGGGCATCAATATTGTCAAACCCGGGTCTGCCGGGTACGGCCGGGAAACCCTAACTGTTGACAAATGCCGGGATAAGGGTTAACTATTAATGCTGTGAAGAAAACCACGAGGGCCGTCTCGGGAGCGCTCGCCGGAGCGGTTTTCGGCCTCTTTCTCGCCGCGCCGGCGATCCGGCCCGGACCGTCGCAGACGGGCCAGGAGCCGCCTCCCCAGGAAGTCCGTAAACCCAGCTACGATTACATGAGCTCGTTCCTGTCCCGGAGCACGCACCCGCTAGGCCTCAAGGAGGACCCGGCGGCCCGGCGAATGCTCGGCCAAGGCTCCGTCCCTTGGGCTATCCGGGCCGGGTCGCGGCATATTCTCGACTGAGGGGTTTTTTTTTATGGTTCGGATTCAATTTTTTGGATGCCGGGGCCGATGAAAAAGGCCCTGATTTTCATCCTCATCCCGGTCCTCGCCGTCCTCGTCCTGGGGACGATGAACGTCTACAAGAAGGCGACCTGGAAGGACGTCACGGACGGGATCACCTGGAAGGAGACATCGACCGGCCTCAGGGCCGTCAGCGTCGACCCGACGAGCGAGGCCTTTCTCCGGGTCAACATCCGCAAGGGGGACATCCTCACGGCCATCAATAGGGTGCCCGTGCGGACGAAGATCGACGTCCTCAAGAACCTCTGGCAGGCCGCTGCGACCGACCAGAGCGTCACCTACCAGATCAACAAAGAGGGGATGCAGATCTACCCCACTTTCAATCTCCGCAAGAGGGGTCCCAACCCCATCTATTTTTATCTCGTCCTCGTCGGCCTGACAACCCTCGTCATCGGCTTCGTCGTCTTCTTCAATTCGAAGGGCCAGCTGTCCCTGCCCTACGTTTTCTTCTACCTCCTGGCCCTGGCCTTCGCCGTTTTCTGCATCTTCTCCCCGACCGGCGCGATGACGCCGCTCGATATGGCCTTCTACGGCCTGGACAAGGCCGGCTTCCTGGCTTTTCCGCCCCTCCTCCTCCACTTTTTCATGATCTTCCCGCTGCGGAAACGCTTCCTCAAGAACCGCTCCAGCGTTCTCCCCTTCCTCTACGCCCCGGCCGCGCTCCTCGTCCTCGCCCGCGTGCGCTTCCACATCCCGCTCCCTCCCCAATGGAGCGAGGCGGCCATCCTCCGCTACCAGGACGGGCTCGAGCGCTTCGAGCTCCTCCACTTCGCCGTGTTCGCCCTCGTCACCCTGGGGATCCTCGCCCATAGCACCCTCCGGGCGCCGACGATCCTGGTCAAGAAGCAGCTCCGGATCATCGTCTACGCCCTGGCCTTCGGCATCCTCCCGTCGACGGTCTTTTACCTCGTGCCCTTCATCGCCGGCGGACGCCCGTCCACGGGCGCCGAGCTGACGGTCCTTCTCCAGGCCCTCGTCCCCCTGGCCTTCTCCTATTCCATCTCCCGCTACCGGCTGGTCGACATCGAGGTCCTCCTGAAAAAGGCGGCCACCCTGATCTTCTCCTTCTTCGTCATCGCCTTCGTCTATTTCTTCATCAGCTCCCGGACCCGGATATTCTCGGAAAACCGCCTCAACGCCATCGTCCTCGGCATCCTGGCCATCGTCCTCGGGGCGACGCTGTTCACGCCTCTCAAGAAGCTGTTCCAGAGCCTCCTCGACAGGGCCATCTATAAAAGGAGCTACGAATACCGGAGGACGCTCCTGTCCATCATCCGCGAGCTCAGCCGCGAGCGGAACCTCCAAAAACTCGCCAAGTCCCTCCTCGAAGCCATCGCCAACGCCCTTTCCTTGAAGACCGTCGCCCTTCTCCTGGCCGACGAAAACGATCCGTCGGGCTTCAAGGTCCTCAAAGCCAAGGGCGAGGAGCCGACCGTGCCCTTCCAGGTCCCGTTCGACGATTGGCTCGTCCGCGAACTCCGGGAAAAAGACACCCTGTCGTTCGTTTCCTCCTCCGAGTCGGAAGCGGCCCGGGCGGCGGCGGAAAAACTCTCGGCCCTCGGCTTTTACCATGTCCTCCCGCTCAAGGTCGAGGACAAGGTCATTGGCTGCCTGGTTATGGGCAAAAAACAGGATGGGTCCTTTTTCTCCAGGGAGGATTGGGAGCTTCTGACGACGATATCCGGCCCGGCGGCCCTGGCCCTGGAGAACGCCGACCTCTACAGCCGCGAGACCGTCCGGGCCATGGAGATGCAGCGGCTCAAGGACTACAGCGAGAACATCATCGAGAGCCTGACCGTGGGCGTCTCGGTCATCGACGAGGACGGCGTCGTCATCGGCTGGAACAGGGTCCTCGAGGACCAGATTTCTGTCCGGAAAGAGGTGGCCATCGGGAATCGGCTCCGGGACGTCCTTGGCCCGACCACGTTCAGCGCCCTGTTCCCGCCGGAAACCCAGCAGGACTTCCGGCTCCTGAGCGAGATCACGCTGGAGACGGCCGGGGGCGGGAAGAAGATCTTCGACATCGCCCGGACACCGCTCCTGGACAACGCCCTGCGGGCCTACGGGACTATCATCGTCTTCGAGGACATCACCGACAAGATCCAACTCCAGCAGCAGCTCCTGACCTCGGAAAAGCTCGCCTCGATCGGACTGCTCTCGGCCGGCGTCGCTCACGAGATCAACACGCCCTTGACGGGGATCTCGAGCTACATCCAGATGCTTCAGAAAACGCTGGCCGGCACTCACTACGCCCAGATCCTGGAGAAGATCGAGGCGCAGACCGACCGTGTCGCCCGCATCATCAAGAACCTCCTGACGTTCGCCCGCAGCCCGTCCGACGCCTCGTTCCAGCGCGTCGACCTCAAGGAAAGCATCGAGGAGATCCTGTCGCTCATCGACCACAAGCTGAAGAACATGAACATCCGTCTCGCGCTCGAGCTCGAATCCGTCCCGCCGCTCCACGCCCAGGGCGAGCGGCTCCAGCAGGTTTTCATCAACATCATCCTCAATGCCCTGGACGCCATGCCCCAGGGCGGCGACTTGCGGATCCGGCTGTCCCAGGAGAACGAGGCCGCGGTCGTCCGCGTCTCGGACACCGGGACGGGCATCAAGCCCGAGCACATCTCCCACATCTTCGACCCTTTCTTCACGACGAAAGGAGTCGGCAAGGGAACGGGGCTCGGCCTGTCCATCAGCTACGCCACTGTCAAGGAGCACGACGGCCACATCCAGGTCCAGAGCGAGGTCGGCCGCGGCTCCACGTTCACCATCATTCTGCCGGTCGGCCGGGACGGCTCCCGGAACCCGAAATCCTCATCCTCAGGACATGAACTATGAGCAGTAAAGGCATCATCCACGTCATCGACGACGAACCCATTATCCACGACGTCCTGGCCCAGCTCCTGACGTCGGAAGGCTACGAGGTCGAGATCTCGGCCTCGGGGGAAGAGGCCTTGGAGAAATTCCCCTCCCAGTCCTTCGACGTCATCCTCCTCGACCTGCTCATGCCGGGCATGGACGGGATCGAGGTCCTCCGGAGGATCAAGAAGGTCGACCCCCTGGCCGCGGTCATCATCATCACCGCCTACGGCTCGGTCGAATCGGCCATCGCGGCGATGAAGATCGGCGCCCTGGACTACGTCCAGAAGCCCTTCAAGCACGACGACCTCCTCCTGGCCATCGAGAAGGCCGTCGAGCGCAAGCGCCTCCAGGACGAAAACCTCCGCCTCAAGGACGAGCTCCGCCAGCGCTACGGCTTCGCCAATATCATCGGCAAGAGCCAGGCCATGAAAAGCGTCTTCGAGCTGGTCAAGGCCGCGGCGCCGACGCGGAGCACGATCCTCCTCCAAGGGGAGAGCGGCACAGGGAAAGAACTCGTCGCCCATGCCATCCACCTGAACTCGAACCGGGCCGAGGCCCCTTTCGTCACGGTCAACAGCGGGTCTCTCCCGCCCGACCTTCTCGAAAGCCACCTTTTCGGGCACGTCAAGGGGGCCTTCACGGGCGCCGTGGCCCTGAAGAAGGGCCTCTTCGAGGCCGCCGACACGGGGACGATCTTCTTCGACGAGGTCTCTTCCATCAGCCTCGAAACGCAGGCCAAGCTGCTCCGGGTCATGCAGGAGAAGGAATTCATGCGGCTCGGCGGGACCCAGACGATCAAGGTCGACGTCCGGATCCTCGCGGCCACGAACGCGGACATCGAGGAGCTCATCGCCCAAAAACTCTTCCGCAAAGACCTCTTCTACCGGTTGAACGTGATCAAGATCGAGATCCCGCCCCTGCGCCAGAGGAAGGAGGACATCCCCCAGCTCGTCAAGCACTTCGTCGAGATCTACGCCCGCGAGAACCGCAAGGAGATCGAAGGGGTCAGCGAAGACGTCTTCGAGATCCTCGATGCCCACGACTGGCCGGGCAACGTCCGGGAGCTCGAAAACCTCGTCGAACGGGCCATCGTTCTGTCCCGCTCCAAGATCATCACCCGGGCCTCCCTCCCTCCCTTCCTGCTCCGGGAGGGAGAGGTCGACGACGAGGCGCTCATCTCCTCGGAAGAGTCCCTGGACCTGAGAGACCGGACTCAGGCCTTCCAGAAAAAGATCATCCTCGCCGCCCTGAAGAAAACGAAGGGGGTCCAGAGCAAGGCCGCCAAGCTTCTGGGGGTCAAGCCGACGACGCTCAACGAGATGATCAAGCGTCTCCGCATCGATACGAACGGCTTTCCAGCCTGACCGGAGCCGCCGGGATCCCTCCCTGACCGCCTAATAGAACTTGCCGGGCACGGCTTTATCGGGATTGATCCGGACCTTGTCGGGCCGCCGCGGCAGGGTCAGGGAAACCTCTTCGGTCGTCTCGTCGACGACGAACATCCTCCGGCCGGACTCGCCGGCGCGGCTCCACTCGACCCAGAGGGGGAAAACGAAGCGGCCCTTGACCTGGCTCACTCGGATGTCGAGACGGACCCCCTCGGGGACGGGAGTCTCGGTCCACTTCGTCTGGACCTCGGGAAGCTCGTAGGAAAAAAACCATCCCTCGAAAAATTCCTTGAGGTCCTGCCCGGAAGCGGACTCCATGGCGGCGATGAACTCGCCCGTCCGGGCTGCCCGGAACTTGAATTTTTCAAAAAACGCCTGGAGGCCGGCGTCGAACGATTCCTTGCCGATGATGTCCTGGAGCATGAACAGGGCCAGGGCGGCCTTGTTGTAGACGATGGACTGATAAGCCTCAAAATCGTGGTAGCTCAAGCGCGAGCCCATGATGACCGGGCCCCGGAAACTCTTTTTCTTTGTCCAGCGGGAGAACTTCCTCAGGATGGCGGCGAAGCTATTCTCGCCGTACTTGCGCCGCAGGAAGGAGGCGGCCGCGAACTGGGACAGGCCTTCGCTCAGCCACTGGTCCTTATAGGACTCGAACGATACCGCCTGGCCCCACCACTGATGGGCGATCTCGTGGGCCAGGAAATAACCCTCCCACTGCGACAGGTCGACGGGGGTGTCGACCGGCGGCAAGAAGCCGGTGTCTCCTTTCCAGGGGACCTCGTTGAGGACGACGAAGGAGGCCGGGCTGTGCCCACCATATGCGGGCCAGCTCCTGAGGACGATCCCGAGCTTCTCGTAGGGGAACGGGCCGAAAGCCTTTTCGTAGAAATCGAGGATGTCGGCTGCCTGGTCGATGATGCCCGGCTGCCGGTCCAGGACCTCCGTCGCCACAAAATGCTCGAGGGGCACTGGGCCCGCCCGCTCTTTTTGCCGTTCGAGCCGACCGACGATGAACGACATGTACTTCACGGGCGAGCGGGATTCGAAGGTGTAGATGGCGTTGCCCGTCTTTTCGATCTCGACGACGTCGTCCATCTCGTCCCAGCGCCCCTTGGACACCAGCGCGCCGTTGGCGACGCAATTGTATTCCGGCGGAATGACGAGCGTCAGCCGGGCCTGGAAGTAGTCCTCCCCCGCCGGGCCCGGGTACCAGTAGCCCGCGTGGGAGAAAAAGTAGGTCTCGTAGCGGGGCTTGAAGCGGATCTGCCGGCTGTTCCCGGCTTGGCCGATGACGTCGGTCGTCGGCAACGCCGGGTACATCCGCCCGCGGTAGTAGACCTCGATCGCTACCGGCGCTTTCTCGGCGGGCGGGGAGATCAAATAGACGTAGAGTAATTTGCGGAGCTTGTCCCAGGTGTAAAAAAGCTCCCGGTTCTCGGCATCCGTGATCTTGAGGATCTCGAGGTCCGGGTTGAAGCGGAACTTGAGGCTGTCGAGGAGGGCCACCTTGGGGACGACCTCGACCCGGGCCTTGGCGGAGAGGAACGACGTGGCGGGAGTGTAGCTGAGGTCGAGCGCGTAGGAGCGGATATCGAATTTCTCCTCGAACGAGATGAAGAACCTCTTCAGGGGCGGGTCGGCCGCCCTCTCCGGGCTGTAAAGGCTGATGATCCTGTCCTTGCTGCGGTCGAAGAGGCTGACTTCATCGTCCGAGAAGGGATAATACACATAGGTCATCTCGCCGGCCTTCCGGGCCTTGAACTCCAGCACCGCTTCGTCGCCCTGCGGGAGGAAGGACAGAAGGCCCCCATCGAACGAGCTCTCGATGGTGAACGAGCGGGAGTAGTTCCGGGAGAAAACCGCGGCGGCCTTGTCCCTTTCCTTGGACGACACGGCCGGCGACGCGTCGTCCGTCTCGACGACGATGTTGGAGGCAAAGAAACTCGAGGAACACCGGACATAGAGGGAGTCGATGTCGTCACGGAGCTCCTTTTTCTTGTAGAGGAGCTCCAGCTGGTGCTGTTCGTTCGGGTCGGCGGGCGAGAAATCGACCGTGCCCTTTCCGACGATGACAAGCGCGGTCTCCAGACCGGGGAGGTCGTCGTAGAATACCGCGGCGTCCGTGAAGGCGATGCGGATATCCTGGTGCGTGACTTCGACGCGGCGGGCGCGTTCGAAGCGCTCGGCCGGTATGTGGACCTTGTACAGGGTGGTCATGGTCCCCGTGACATCCTTGCGGACGACGGTCCAGGTTTCAGCCCTCTTCTCGAGGGTCAGGGTCCAGGATTCGATCAGGGCCGTATGGACGTTCTGGTAGAACGCCTGCAGAAAGACGCGGACAAGACCGGCCTCGCCACGATTGATGCCGGCGGTCCGCAGAGACAAGTCGGTCATTTTGAGATCGCCGAAGAACCTATCCAGTCGATCCTGTTCAACGGTCCGGAGTTCGGGCGTGAACGTTTCGAGGTAGGCGGAAAAATTCCCTCTCTGGAGGAGCCCCTGGATGCGGCCGACGAAGGCCTCGGGAGCCCCGCCGTCCTGAGGGCTCGCTCCCTGCAGGCCGAAGACAGCCCCGGCCGCCAGGAAGGAGAGAATAAGGGTCCCGAGGGTCGCTTTTTTCACGGACAACCTTATTATAACATCATTTTCCGATCGCTACCCCAAACGAAGCCGGTTTTATGCCAAGCGCGGGACTCTTCTTTCCTTAGGAAAAGCGGCGGCTCACGAAGCCGGACAGGCAAGCCGGTTTACAGGATGTAAATTAGTTTTACTCGGGGCGGGCTATTTCTTGAGGGCGCGACCCAGGGCGGCTTCGACTCCCGCGACCTTGCCCTTGATCCGGCCGCTCGTCTTTTCGCGGTCGTCGACGGTGATGTGCGTGTAGACCCTTGAGGCCTGGCCGCGCATGGTCTCGTGGCACCGCCGGATGAGGCCGAAGACCTCGTCCCAATCCCCCTCGACGATGGTCCCCATGGCCGTCAGCTGGTAGGGCAGGCCGCTCTTGTCGACGATATCCACGACCCGGGCGACGAGCCCGGACAGGGCCTCGCCCCGGCCGATGGGCACGACGCTGAATTCGACGATCATCGGCGTCCCGTCCTAGTCCTTTTCCTTGTCCTTCTCCCGGTCCTTCTTCTGACCGGCCTTGTTCAGGCGCTCCTCCCAGGTGATGAAGCTGTGGTAGAAGACGGCGTCGCCCTCGTCGATACCCCGGGTGATCTCGGTGATGTGGGAGGTCTCCGCGCCGAAGGCCTCGACCGCGTAGACGACGGCCTTGTCGGGCCGGACTTTGGCGCCGCACGTGTAGATGTCCAGGGCCGCGTAGCCCATCTCGGGCCAGGTGTGGGTCGAGATGTGGGATTCGGAGATGACGACGACGCCGCTGACTCCCTTGGGCGGGAACTTGCTGAAGGAGATCGACCAGACGTGGGCGCCGGCGATCTCGGCCGCCCTGACCAGGATCTGCTGGACCTTCTCGACGCTCCCGATGACCTTCGGGTCGCAGCCGGAGGCCTCGACGATGTAGTGGTGGCCGATCGGGAAATGAGCTGTTTTCGCCATCGCCTTCTCCTTCGCGTAGTTTAAAAATTGATTATGGCACAACGCCGGCGCCTGTCAAGGACTTCGCCGGCCCGGCCCCTAGACGGCGACCCGGGGGTCCTCCTTGACCACGTTCAGGACGATGTGGGTGACCGTCCGGTCCACATAGGGAATGGCGAGGAGTTTCTTGATGAACCCGTTGAGGTCCTCGCGGCCGGTGAACCGGCCGATGATGAATGAATCCCAGTCCCCTGTGACATCGTAGATGGCAGCCACATGGGAGTCTTGGGAGATTTTCTTCTGGGTCTCCAGGAGCTTGCCCCTGGAGATGCGGACGGCGATGATGGCCGCTAGGTGGAAGCCGAAGTATTCCGGGTCGACGACCGGGACGTAGCCCCTGATCGCCCCCGCCGCCTCGAGCTTTCTCACGGTGTTGATCACCGCCGTGGCCGAGGTGCCAACGTCCCTGGCCACCTCCCGGAAACTCTTGCGGCCGTTCGCGTTGAGGACGCGGACGATCTTCCTGTCCAGTTCGTTGATCATGGGCGGCACCTCTAATTATCCACTTAATTATCATGATTGAATGTAATTGTAAATATTTTATTTATATATATTGACAAACGAATTGTTTTTGTCTTATTTAATTGGCATTAAAATAAGCGCTGGGGGACCCCCGTCCCGGCGAAAGGAGATGGCGACATGGCTCAGCCGGCGGTTTCCAAAACTTTCAAGGCCTTCGGGACGAGGGACGAAAAAGACGTCCTCGCCGTCATCCGGGATCCCGCGACGGACATCCAGTTCATCCGGCTCATCTTCCCGGACATCCTGGGGCGCCCGATGGATTTCACCATCCCGTCAAGCGAGCTGGCCGCGGCGTTCAAGGAGGGCAAGGGGTTCGACGGCTCATCGATCGCCGGGTTCGTCCGCATCGAGGAATCTGACCTCATCTTCAAGCCTGACCCGCGGACCTTTCGGGTCCTGCCCTGGACCTACAAGGGCTTCGCCGAGGGCGTCTCCTGGAGGGAGGCCGTCATGTTCGGGGACATCCTGACGCCCGACGGCTCCACCTACGAAGGGGACAGCCGGGCCATCCTCAAACGCGTCCTCGGTCGGGCCAAGAGGGAGATCGGCATCGACGACTTCAAGTGCGGGCCCGAGCTCGAATTCTTCATCTTTCCGTCGAGCGAGGCGCCGGCCCTGACCGACGTCGGCGGCTACTTCTTCACCGGCCGTTACGGCGAGATCCGCAAGGAGATCCAGCTCCTCCTCCACCGCATGGGGATCGCGACGGAGTATGACCACCACGAAGCCGCCCACAGCCAGCACGAGATCGACCTCCGCTACCTCAACGCCGTGGAGATGGCCGACACGGCCATGATCTTCCGCTACATGGTCAAGAAGGTCTGCCGGATGCACGGCCTCTACGCCACGTTCATGCCCAAGCCCATCAACGGCCAGAACGGCAGCGGCATGCACGTCCACCAGTCCCTCTGGCGCGACGGCAGAAACCTCTTCTTCGAAAAGAACGGGCCCTATCATCTCTCCCTCCTCGCCCGGCGATACATGGCCGGGCTCATGACTCACGCCCGGGAGATTTCGGCCGTCCTCAGCCAGTGGGTCAACTCCTACAAGCGTCTCATCGAGGGCTACGAAGCCCCCGTCTATATCGCTTGGGGCCAGAGGAACAGGTCGGCCTACATCCGCGTCCCGGAATACCAGCCGGGCAAGGAGCAGGCGACGCGGGCCGAGCTCCGGGCCGCCGACCCGGCCTGCAACATCTACCTCGCCTTCGCCGTCATGCTGGCCGCCGGCGCCGAGGGGATCCGGAAGAAATACGACCTCGTCGCCCCCGTCGAGGAGAACATCTACAACATGAGCGGCACCCGGCAGCGAAAATTCGAGATCCGGGTCCTGCCCCGCAACCTCGAGGAGGCGGTCCGGGTCATGGAGAAGAGCGCCTTGGTCAAGGAGGCCCTCGGAGATCACATCTTCGGGAAGCTCATCGCCAACAAGCTCAAGGAGGTCGAGGAATACGGCCGGAACGTCTCCGGCGAGTTCGACAAGCAGGTCAGCGACTATGAGATCCGGCGCTATTTGCCGGTCCTCTGAGGCCGCGTATTGTCCGGCCCCGGTCATCCTTATATAATGCCCGCATGCGTCTCGCGAAGAATGTCATCGTCGCGGCCCTCATTGCCGTATCGTGCCGGGGCGGCCGGCCGGCCGAGCGGGCCGACCTGGTTCTGACGAACGGGGCGGTCTACACCATGGATGCAGCCCGACCTTGGGCCGCGGCCGTCGCCGTTGCCAAGGGAAAGGTCCTCTACGTGGGCGACGACCGGGGCGCCCTGCGGCTGCGTGACGGCTCGACGGTCGTCGCCGACCTCGGCGGGAAAATGGTCCTGCCGGCATTCCAGGATTCCCACATCCACCTGGTCACGGGCGGCATCGAGCTCGGCCTGTGCAACCTCAACGGCCTGCGGACGAAAGAGGATGTCTTCGAAAAGATCAAATCCTACGCGGCGGCGAACCCCGGCGCTTCCTGGGTGACAGGCGGCGGCTGGGACCTCCCCGTTTTCCCGCAGGCCAATCCCCGCAAGGAGGACCTCGACGTCCTCGTCCCCGACCGTCCCGCCGCGCTGAGTTCGGCCGACGGGCATTCCGCCTGGGTGAACTCGCGGGCCCTCGAGCTCGCCGGCGTCACCAAGGACACGGCTGACCCGGCGGGCGGCCGCATCGAGCGCGACCCTAAAACCGGCGAGCCGACGGGAACCCTCCGCGAGAGCGCGGCCGGCCTCGTCGATAAGCTCGTCCCGGAACTCGGCTTCGAGGACTCTATCAAAGGATTGAGGGCCGGGCTCCTGCTGGCCAATCGATTCGGCATCGCCTCGATCATCGAGGCCAGCGCCGGCGAAAAGATCCTCGACGCCTACGCGGCCCTCGACCGCTCCGGCGAGCTCTCTATCAGGGTCCTGGCTTCGCTCCACGTGGACACGGGCAAGGGGACTGCGGAGGTCGAGCGGCTGGTCAAACTGCGCCAGGCCTACCGCGGCGCGCGCTTGAAGTCGACTGCGGCGAAGATCTTCGCCGACGGGGTCATGGAACCGCATACGGCCGCGCTCCTCGAACCCTACCTCGACCGTCCCGGCGACCGGGGAACGCCGCTCCTCGAGCCCGAGGCCTTCAACACGCTCGCGGCGGCCCTCGACGCGGCGGATTTCCAGATCCACGTCCACGCCATCGGCGACCGGGCCATCCGCATATCGCTCGACGCTTTGGAGGCCGCCGGCCGGGCCAACGGCTTCAGGGACCTGCGCCACCACATCGCCCACCTCGAGCTCATCGACCCGGCCGACATCCCGCGGTTCAAGCGGCTGGGCGTCTCGGCCAATTTCCAGGCCCTCTGGGCCTATGCCGACCCGTACATCACGGAACTGACCCTCCCGATCCTCGGCCCCGGCCGCTCGCGCTGGCTCTATCCCATCGGGAGCGTGGTCGGGACCGGCGCCGTCATCGTCGGCGGCAGTGACTGGTCGGTGTCCTCCATGAACCCTCTCGAGGCCATCCAGGTGGCCATGACCCGGAGAGGACCCGACGACCCGCCGGGCGACGCCTGGATCCCCGAGGAGAAAGTCGACTTGGAGACCATGCTCCGGGCCTACACGACGAACGGCGCCTGGCTCAGCCACGACGAAAAGTCGCGCGGCTCCCTCGTACCCGGCAAAGCCGCCGACCTCATCGTCCTCGGCCGCAACCTCTTCAAGATCCCGGCTTCCGAGATCGGCCGGGTCAAGGTCCTGCTGACCCTCCTCGACGGCCGCCCGGTTTTCCGGGACCCATCGTTCAAGGATTGAGGTCTTCCAGACTCCGACCGCCCGCGACCGGACAGGCCCTCCGTGGTATAATCCATTTCTTCGAGCACCCTGAAACGGAGGTCCCCGAAATGTCCGGACGATCCCGAATAACTCATGTTTTTGCCTTTCTTTTTATTCTCCTGGCAGCGGCCGCGGCCGTCATGGTTCCCAAGGCCGCGAATGCCCGGGGCTCAGAAACGCCCGGCGGAGCCGTCGTCATCCGGAACGTCCGGCTTTTCGACGGAGAGCGGCTAGTCCCGAAGACGAACGTCGTATTCGAATACGGCCGGGTCACGGCGGTGGGACCGAAAGCGAAGGCCCCGGCGGGGGCCGAGGTCATCGACGGGACGGGGAAGACCCTCCTCCCCGGGCTCATCGACGCCCACGTCCACGTCATCACCGCTGAAGCGCTCCGACAATCGCTCGTCTTCGGCGTCACGGCGGTCATCGACATGTTCACCTCCGCCGACCTGATGAAAACCCTGAAAGAGGACCAAGCGGCGGGAAAAGCTGGAGGACGGGCCTTCTTCGTCTCCCCGGGGATCCTGGCCACGGCCCCCGGCGGTCACGGGACACAGTTCGGACTCCAGATCCCGACGCTCCGGGGGCCCGGGGAAGCCCGAGCGTTCGTCGACGCCCGGGTCGCCGAAGGGTCCGATTTCATCAAGATCATTCTGGATGACGGATCGGCCTATTCGTTCCCCCGGCCGACGCTCGACATGGCCACGATCTCCGCCCTCGTCGAAGCCGCTCACTCCCGGAACAAGATGGCTATCATCCACGCGGCGACGCTCGAGAATTGCCGGGACTCCCTGGAGGCGGGAGTCGACGGGCTGGCCCATCTCTTCTTCGACGGCGCGTCCGACC
Organism: uncultured Eubacteriales bacterium; assembly: GCA_964525875.1. Taxonomy (GTDB): domain Bacteria; phylum Acidobacteriota; class Aminicenantia; order Aminicenantales; family Saccharicenantaceae; genus RBG-16-66-30. The sequence goes on along the minus strand of CAZGJS010000010.1, from coordinate 86,120 downwards.
CGGGATTCGGGCGGCTCGCCGCCCGGAAAAAAGCGTTCGTCATCCCCACCCTGAGCGTCATCCAGGGACTCGGCGACCAGGCCATGGCTGCGGCCGTCGTCAAAGACCTGCATCTTTCCCCCTACCTCAAGTCCTCCGACATCCAGGGTCTTCAAATGAGCTTCGGCTTCAGGATGAAGCCGTCCTCCTACCAGGCGGCCGAAGCGGCGGTCCCCCTGCTCAAGGCCGCGGGCGTTCCCATCCTGGCCGGGACCGACGCGCCGAATCCCGGCACGGCCTACGGCGCGAGCCTTCACGGCGAACTGGCCCTTCTCGTCCAGGCAGGGTTGACTCCGCTCGAGGCGCTCCGGGCCGGGACCTCGATCCCGGCCGCTAAGTTCGGCCTGGCCGGACGCGGGGTCGTCCGGGCCGGGGGGCTGGCCGACCTGGTCCTGGTCAACGGCGACCCCTCCGTCAACATCGATGCAACGCGCGACATCGTCGCTGTCTGGAAGGACGGCGTCCCCGTGGACCGCGGCCGTTATAAAGAAGAAGCGGCTGCGGAAAGGGCCGGGGCCGCACGGGCTCCGGACGACCGCAGCCCCGAGCATTCCAGGTCAGGATCGATCAGCGATTTCGAGGGAAAGCAGGTCTCGGCCTCGTTCGGGGCCGGATGGATGATCTCCACGGACACCATGGCCGGCGGAAAATCGAAGGCCCAGATGCGCCTCGTCGAGGGCGGCGCCGAAGGAAGCCGCCAAGCCCTGCTCGTCACCGGCGAGACCGTTCCGGGCGGGGCCAACCTCTGGGCCGGGGCGTTTTTTTCGCCGGGGCCCACGATGATGGCTCCTGCCGACCTGTCCTCCTCTAGGGGTCTCAGCTTCTGGGCCACGGGCGAGGGTCAGGAATTCGCGGTCATGATCTTCGCCCAGAGCCGCGGCTTCGTCCCCGTCGCCCGGCCGTTCGCTCCGGGAGCAGAGTGGCACAAGTTCGAGTTCCCGTTCACCGATTTCGGGCTCAAGGGAAACGACGTCATGGGCATCTTTATCGGGGCCTCCAGAAAACCCGGCCCGTTCTCGCTTTGGCTCGACAACTTCCGGCTCGACTGAGACCGGCCGGGCCAAGTCCAGCTGACGCTCCTCGACGGCCGCCCGGGCAGTGATGGGGGCCATGCATAGCCTCCGTAGCGGAGGGGCGGCAGGGAGCGGATTCTGAGAAGCGACCATCAGAAGTGCGGCGGAGCGGCCCGGAGCCGCACTTCTGGGAAATATCTGAGTCGAGCCTTGGATATCAGGCCTCAGAAGATTCGCAATATTGGAAGATTCCCTGGCCGACCGCCGGGACTGGTTCCCGGGGGGGCCGGGGGAGATGCATGGTCCCCATCGCTGCCAAAACGGGCGGCGTCATAGTTTACGGATTCCGTTTTGTGTGCTATAAAAGATGTTCGGATAACCCATGGATATCCTTTCGATCGTCATCAGCCTCTTCGCCTTTCTCTTCGCCATCACCATCCATGAGGCGTCCCACGCCTGGACGGCCTCAAAATTCGGCGATCCCACCGCGGCCGCCATGGGCCGGGTGTCCCTGAATCCCCTGGCCCACATCGACCCCTTCGGCACCGTCCTCCTCCCGCTCATCCTCGTCGCCATCGGCGCCCCGGCCTTCGGCTGGGCCAAGCCGGTCATGGTCAATCCCCGCAACCTCAGGCATCCTCGCCGCGACAACCTCTGGATCTCCCTCTCCGGCCCGGCCGCCAACCTGATCGCAGCGGCCGCCTCGCTCGCCCTCATCCTGCTGATGAAAGCGATGAATCCCGGCACGTCCGCGTTCCTCAGGAACTTCCTCATCGAACGCCAGCCTTTTCCCCGGGGCTTCTATCCGCTCGAGGGGCTGGCCCTCATCCTGTTCTACGCCGTCCTCGTCAACACCTATCTGGCCGTCTTCAACCTCATCCCGGTGCCCCCCCTCGACGGGAGCGGCGTCCTGGCCGGCGTTCTCTCCGACCAGGCCGCGGCGAAATACGACCGCCTCAGGCCCTACGGTTTCATCATCGTCGTCGCCCTGATTTCGATCGGAGTCCTCGACATCATCATCCGGCCCCTTCAGATCGTCATCCTGACCCTCGTTTTTTTCTAGCATGCCCGAACCAGCCGCCGAAACCCTGCCGACCGAGGAGACTCCGGCCTCGCCGTCCGCGGAGACGCCGGAGGGCTACCAGGTCCGCCTGGACGTCTTCGAAGGCCCCCTGGACCTCCTCCTCTTCCTCATCCGCAAGAAGAAGATCGACATCCACGACATCCCCATCGCCGCCATCACCCGCAACTACCTCGAATATCTCGACCGCAAGACCGAGATCAATCTCGACCGCGAGGCGGAGTTCCTGTTCGTCGCGGCACTCCTGATCTACATCAAGTCTCAGATGCTCCTGCCCCGCGAGACCGACCTGGCCGAGCACGAGGACCCGCGCCTGGTCCTGGTCAACCGCCTCCTCGAATACCAGAAGATCAAGGCCGCCTGTTCCCTCCTCCGGGAACGGGAGGACGTCCAGATCCTCCAGTGGAAGAGAAATTTCATCCCGCCTCTCCGCGGCGAAAGCGAGCTCGAACCCGTGGAGCTGTCGCTCTTCGAGCTGTCCGAGTCGTTCTTCCTCATGATGAAGCGACGGTCCGCCGACGAAACCCGGACGATCCGCGGCCGGGACGTCTCGATCGAGGGCAAGATGAAGGAACTCGTCGGCCTCCTCCGGGAACGGCACATGTTCGACTTCCTCGAGTATTTCGAGGCCAACGCCTCGCTCGAGGAGGCCCTGGTCTCCTTTTTCTGCATCCTCGAGCTGGTCAAGTCCCGGGTGGCGGTCGCCGTCCAGGACGAGCTCTTCCAGACCATCCGGGTCTGGCTCCGTAAGGACGCCCACAGGACGGATCATCATGAATAGCCCCCTCAAGAACATCGTCGAGTCGCTCATCTTCGTCTCCCAGGAGCCCCTGAACTTGGAACGGATCCAAGCCGTGCTCGAGGGCGTCCCGGCCGCCGACATCCAGTCCGCCGTCGACGATCTCGTCGCCGACACCGCTGCGGACAGCCGCGGCATCCAGATCATCCATGTCGGAGGCGGCTGGCTGTTCTCGACCAAGCCGGCCTTCGACCGGGAGATCCGACGCCTCCTCCAGATCGAGCGCAAGAACAGGCTAACGTCGGCCGGGCTCGAGACACTGGCCGCGATCGCCTACCGCCAGCCGGTGACCCAGGCCGAGGTCTCGGCGATCCGGGGCGTCGATTCGACCTCCTCGCTGAAGACGCTCCTCGAAAAAGGCCTGATCAAGATCGTCGGACGGAAGAAGGCACCGGGAAGCCCGCTCGTCTACAGGACGTCCGACGAGTTCCTTCTCTACCTGGGGCTCAACGGCCTCGACGAGCTTCCCTCCGAGGAGGAGATCGCTAAGATCCTGCAGGAGGAAAAGGCCGTCGACGCTTAGTCTCTAAGTGTAGACAAGGCCTTGACTTAGAGTTGACAACGCGATGTTTCTTGTATAGTATGAATCGTTCTTTCCGGGCCCTTGGAGAAGGGACGCCTCAGAATTTCCTTTTCAGGAGCAATGTGCCATGACCGAGTCGACCAAACAGCCGGACCACGACGACAAGATGTCGTCGCAAGACTACGAAAACCTGCTGGACCGCTACCAATTCAGTACCACGGAAATCACCATGGGGAAGATCCTCAAGGGGAAGGTCATCAAAAAGACCCCGACCCATGTCCTCGTGGATATCGGCTTCAAGACCGAAGGCCTCATCCCCAACGAGGATTTCACCGACCTCAAGGCGCTCGCGGAACTGCGGCCCGGCAGCGAAGTCGAGACCATGCTCGAGAATACCGACATCAAGGACGGCTACCTCGTTCTGTCCAAGAAGCGCGCGGACGGCCTCCGCGCCGTCGAGAACCTGGGCCAGGCCTTCGAGCACGGCCTGACGGTCACGGGTACGATCACGGAAAGGACCAAGGGCGGGTTCAACGTCGACGTCGGCATCCCGGCCTTCCTGCCCGAATCCCACGTCGACATCAGACCGGTTAGGGACGCTTCCGCCCTCATCGGGAAGAGCTTCAAGTTCCGGGTCATGAAATACGACCGGAGGACCGATAACGCCGTCCTTTCGCGCAAGCTTCTCCTCCAGGACGAGCGGGAGGAGAAAATGAAGCGGGTGTTCGGGAACCTGGTCAAGGGGCAGAAGCTCACAGGGCAGGTCAAGTCCCTGACCAACTTCGGCGCCTTCATCGACCTCGGCGGCATCGAGGGCCTTCTCCACATCTCGGACATCTCCTGGGGCAAGGGCACCCATCCGGCCGAGCACCTGAGCGCCGGCCAGCAGGTCGAGGTCGTCGTCCTCGACTTCAACGAGAGGGACGAGAAGATCTCCCTCGGGCTGAAGCAGCTCACGCCCGACCCCTGGGCGAACATCGCCGAGAAATACCAGGCCGGGCAGAAAATCACCGGGAAAGTCTCGAGCCTGACCGACTTCGGCGCTTTCGTCGAGCTCGAGAAGGGCGTCGAAGGGCTTGTTCACATCTCCGACCTGACCTGGTCCCGCAAGCTTGTCCATCCCAAGAAAGTCCTGAGCCCGGGCCAGGAGGTCACCGTAACCATCCTCGACGTCAACCCGACGACGAAGCGCATCTCCCTCGGCCTCAAGCAGGTCTCTCCCCATCCTCTGGAGACCTTCAAGCAGAAGCACGGTGTCGGCGCCCGGGTCAAGGGCGTAGTGACCAGCCTGACCGATTTCGGCGCCTTCGTCGAGGTCGAGAAGGGCATCGAAGGGCTCGTCCACATCTCCGACATCAGCTGGGAGAAGGTCAAGCACCCGTCCGAGAAGCTCCAGCCCGGCCAGGAGGTCGAGACCCTCGTCCTCAACATCGACATCGACAGGCAGAAGGTCTCCCTGGGGATAAAGCAGCTCGAGGGGGACATCTGGGAGGATTTCTTCAGCCGCCAGAAAGCCGGCGACATCGTCAAGGTCAAGATCGTCCGCCTGACGGACTTCGGCGCCTTCGTCGAGATCATCCCGGGCATCGAGGGGGTCATCTTCACCTCGGAGCTCGACGAGAAAAAGCTCGAGAAACCCTCCGACGGCTTCGCCGTCGGCGACGAGCGGAACGCCAAGATCATCCGGCTGAACCCCAAGGCCAAGAAGATCTCCCTGAGCTTCAAGCAAGCGCTGTACGACATAGAGAAGCAGGATTTCCAGCGCTTCATGGACACGCAGAACGACCGGATGACCCTCGGCGACATCATGAAAGACCAGCTGAAAGGCTTCAGCGCTCCGAAGAAGAGGACCAAAAAGGAGGACTCCCATGATTAAGGCCGATCTGATCAACAAGATCTCCCAGGAGATGAGCATCCCGAAGCAGGAAGCCGAAGAGGGCGTGAACCTGTTCTTCGAGACGATCCGCGAGGCCATCCTCAGGGGCGAAGAGATCGAGATCCGCGGTTTCGGCAGTTTCCGCTTCCGCAAACGGACCTCGCGCGCCGGGCGCAATCCCCGGACGGGCGAGCCGGTGAAGGTCCCGCCGAAAAAGGTCCTCTACTTCAAGCCGAGCAAGCTCCTCAAGGAGCTGATCAACAAGTAATGCGCTATATCTCCGCGCCCTGGAGAGCCGACTACGTCCGCAAAGCCCTGAGCATGAAACGCTGCATTTTTTGCGAGGCCCTGAAGAGCCGCGACGACCGCTCCGCGGCCGTCCTCTACCGGGGCCGCCGCAACTTCATCCTGCTGAACAGGTACCCCTACACGCCCGGCCACATCCTGATCGCTCCCAAGCGGCACGTGGCGGACTTCGCCGAGGCCCGCCCCGACGAGCGGGCCGAACTAGCCGACCTGCTCCAGGTCGCCCTCCGCGTCCTCCGCGCGAGCTACGCTCCCCACGGGTTCAACACCGGCATGAATCTGGGCGCGAGCGCCGGAGCGGGGGTCGCCGGGCACTACCATCTCCATGTCGTCCCCCGCTGGACGGGGGACGCCAATTTCATGCCCCTCGTCGGGGCGACGCGGGTCTTCATCGAGGACCTGGACACGACCTACAAGAAACTCCGCCCTCTTTTCGACAAGGAACGAGCACGCCGGGAACGCGCAGGACGGCCCAAGCGGCCGACCGCAACCCACTCGAGGTGAACCCATGCTGAAGACCATGAGACGCAACGTGAAGTCGCTCAAACCCATCATGTGGATCGTCGTTGCAACGTTCATCGTCGCCATCTTCGCCATCTGGGGCGGCGCGGGCCGGGTCGGCGAGGAAACCAGGGCCGACACGCTGGCCAACGTCGGCGGCGAGAGGATCTCCTCCGACGAATATTTCCAGGCCCTCCGCTCGCGGCTCGAGGCCATGCAGAAGCAGTTCGGCGACCTCAACGCCAACCTCATTCAGCAGCTCGGCGTCCCCCAGCAGACCCTGGAACAGCTCGTTCAACAGAGGCTCCTCCTCCAGATAGCCTCGGACATGGGCCTGCGGGCGACCGACAAAGAAGTCCGGGCGAAGATCGTCGCCTATCCCGCGTTCCAGAGGGACGGGCAGTTCATCGGCTTCGAGGAATACAAGCGGGTCCTGGACTACAACCGCATCCCGCTCGGGGATTTCGAGGACGGCCTGAGGCAGGACGTCATCATCGGCAAGGTCGTCCGCGTCCTGACGGCCGGCATCATCGTCGCCGACGAAGCGGTCTGGGAAGGCTACCGGAAGCAGAACGACTCGGCCAAGATCGAGTACCTCGTCGCCGATACGGCCAAGGTCGAGGTCACCGAAAAGCCGGCCGAGGCCGAGCTCCGGGCCCACTTCGACAAGAACGCCGCGGGGTACAGGATCCCCGAAAAGCGGACCGCCGACTACCTCGTCGTGAAGACCGAAGACCTCAAGAAAGAGGTCGCGGTCAAGGACGCCGAGATCGACAAGTACTACAAGGACAACATGGCCCAATTCCAGGAGCCCGATAAGGTCCGGGCCAGCCGGGTCTGGCTGCCCTTCACCGCCGCCGACCGGGAGTCCGTCCTGGCCCAGGCGCGCGACGTCCGGAAGAGGGCCACGGGCGGCGAGGACTTCGCCGGCTTGGCCAAGGCCTTCTCCAAGGATGACAAGGCCGCGACCGGCGGCGACTGGGGGCTCTTCGACTGGAAATCCCTGACCGCCGTGGAGACCGCGGCCGTCGAGAAGCTCGACAAGGACGGCGTGTCCGACGTCGTCGAGACCGAGGGCGGGGCGGCCGTCTTCAAGGTCACCGAGAAGGCGCCGGCCGTGACCAAGCCGCTGGCCGAGGTGAGCGCCACGATCAAGGGCATCCTCGGGGACCAGAAGGCGCGGGCCCTGGTCGCCGAGAGGATCCAGCGCCTCGAGAAATCGGCCCGCAAGGAGAAGAACCTCGACGTCGCCGCCCAAAAGGAAGGGCTCAAAGTGAGCTCGACGGGCGCTCTCAAGAAGGGCGACGCTCTGGGCGATTTCGACAGCGCGGGCGCCGTGAGTGAAGCCCTCTTCGGCCTCAAGGCGAAGGAGATCTCGGCGCCGGTCTTCACCTACGCCGGCGAAGCCTTGGCCCAGCTCCAGGCCGTCGAGCCCGAACGGCCGGCGAAGTTCGAGGAGGTCCGCGACCAGGTCGAGAAGGACGTCCTCGACGGCCTGAAAAAGGAGAAGGCCCTGGAAAAGCTCCGCGGAGTCCGGGCGTCCCTCAAGGACGACTGGAGCGCGGAGGCCCCCAAGCTCAAGCTCGAGTACCAATTCGTCGAGGCCCATAAGAAAGAGCAGTACCTGACCCTCGTCGGCGAGAGCCCCGAGGTCGACCGTCTCGTCTTCGGCCTGCCCCTCAAGCAGGCGAGCGAGCCGCTCGCCGTCGACGCGGGCTACGCCCTCTTCCGCGTCCTCGAGAAGAAGGAAGTCAGCCGCGAGGAATTCGATAAGGTCAAGGCGACGGAGCGGGACACCCTGCTCGAGCAGGAAAAGAACAAGTTCCTGCAGTCCTACATGGCCAAGGCCCGCACTGAGAAGAAGGTCCGGATCAACTACGACGCCTTCCTCCGCATCAACAACGACGTCCTATCGAGGTTTTCGAAGACACCCTGAGTCTCACCGCCTGAGTTTCGCCCGATACAAACGAACTTAGAAAGGAGACCGCAATGGAGACGTCTACGAAATCCCTCCCGCCCGAGGCCTACCGGGAGCTCGCTCCCGGGGAGGTCTATAAGCCCTACGTCCCGGCCGAGTCAGCCGTCCCTGAGGTCACTGTCCGCTCCGTCCTCTGGGGCCTGTTCATGTCGCTCTTCTTCACTTTTTCCATCGCCTACCTAGGGCTCAAGGTCGGCACCGTGCCCGAAGCCGCCATCCCCGTGGCCATCCTGGCCGTCGGCATCGGCTACGTGTATAAAAGGAAAAGCACGATCCTCGAGAACGTCATCATCCAGTCGATCGGCGCCGCCTCTGGGGCCCTGGTGGCCGGGGCCATTTTCACAATCCCGGCGCTCTACATCCTGGGCCTGCCGACGGACATCGTCAAGATCTTCCTGTCGACGTTCCTCGGCGGCTGCCTCGGCATTCTTTTCCTCATCCCCTTGCGGCGCTATTTCTGCCAGGAACAGCACGGCAAGCTGCCCTTCCCGGAGGCCACAGCCACGACCGAGATCCTGGTTTCCGGCGAGTCCGGCGGCAAGCAGGCCTGGGCCCTGATCCTGGGCGTCGCCGTCAGCGGCGTTTACGAGTTCCTGGCCATCGGCGTCCGGGCCTGGGACGAGCTCATCAACTTCCGCTTCCTGCCGTTCATGGACGATCTGGCCGTCAAGACCAAGATGGTCCTCAAACTCGACGCCCTCTCGGCCTTCCTCGGCCTCGGCTACGTCATCGGCCTGCGCTACAACGCCGTCATTGTCGCCGGCGGGCTGCTGTCGCACTTCGCCTTCATCCCGGCCATCTGGTTCCTCGGCCAACACGTCCCCGGGGTGGTCTACCCGGCCGTCGTCCCCATCGCGGGGATGAGCGAGACCCAGATCTTCAGCACCTACGTCCGCAACATCGGCATCGGCGCCATCTTCATGGCCGGCGTCCTGGGCATCATCAAGTCCATGCCGGTCATGATCAAGTCGTTCTCTCTGGGATTCCGCGAGATCTTCAAGGGCAAGAGAGCGGGCGCGGCCGCGGAGCTGAGGACTAACCGCGACATCAAGATGAAGACGATCATCCTGGGGCTTCTGGCCACGGCCGCCGGCCTCTTTTTCTACTTCCTCTGGATCTCGAACCTCAAGCTGGCCATCGTCGGCGTCCTGATCTGCGTCATCCTCTCGTTCCTGTTCACCACGGTCGCCGCCTACGCCATCGCCATCGTCGGGACGAACCCGGTCTCGGGCATGACCCTGATCACGATCATCCTTTCGAGCGTCGTCCTCCTCGGGGCGGGGCTGTCGGGGGAACAGGGGATGGCCGTCGCCCTCCTCATCGGCGCGGTCGTCTGCACGGCCCTGTCGATCTCCGGGAGCTTCGTCACCGACCTCAAGATCGGCTACTGGCTCGGGGCGACGCCGCGCAACCAGGAGAGGTACAAGTTCGCCGGCGTCCTGATCTCGGCCCTGACCGTGGGCATCGCCATCTACATCCTGGACAAGGCCTTCTCCTTCCAGAGCGGAACGCTGGCCGCTCCCCAGGCGAACCTGATGGCGACCGTCATCAAGTCGATGATGTCGCGCGAGCCCGTGACCTGGCTCCTCTACGCGATCGGGGCCTCGGTGGCCCTCGTGGCCGAGCTGGCCAAGGTGCCGCCTCTGGCTTTCGCCCTGGGCATGTACCTGCCGTTGCCGCTGACGACGCCGCTTCTCGTCGGCGGCTTCATCTCCCACCTGGTCAAAAAGTCGACGAAGAACAAGGAACTCGGCGAGCGGCGCAACAACCGCGGCACGCTCATCTCCTCCGGGTTCATCGCCGGCGGCGCCCTGATGGGCATCGTCCTGGCCGTGCTCAAGCTCACGAAGCTCGACCACCTCATCAGCCTGGGAGTCCCGATGGTCCTCGAGGGCGGCCGCTGGGTCGACGGCACGCCCGCGGCCTGGTTCACGGGCTACGGCCAGATCATCAGCCTGGCCGCGTTCCTCCTCCTCTGCGGCTTCGTCTACTGGGACGCGCGCCGGACAAAATAAGGAAAACGGAGTTCACACATGAAAACGAATAGACTCTACTCGGCGGCCGCCCGGGCCATCAACCAGGCCCTGCGGCTCAAACCCGGCGAGAAATACCTTCTCATCACGGATAAGCAGAAAATGGACATCGCCGAGGCCCTGGCCTACTACGCGAAGCAGGCCGGCGCCGAGACGACGACCTACCTCATGACCGAGACACTCAGGCCCATAACCGAACCGACCGGCCAGTTCAAGGACCTCATTCGAAACGCCTCGGCCACGACCTATCTCCTCGAAGGCCGCTTCCCGGAAAAGCCCTTCCGCGGCTTCATGGTCTCCGAGGGCGGCAAGCACGGCCGGATCTGCATGATGCCCGGGTTGACCCGGGACATGATGGAACGCCTCGTCAACGTCGACTTCTCGGAGATGGACAAGTTCACGAAGAAGGTCATGCGGGCCATGAAGGACGCCGAGGACGTCGTCGTCGAGAACCCGGCCGGCACACGGATCGCCTTCAGCGTCAAGGGCCGGGCCTGGCACAACGACAACGGCAACATCAGCCGGAAGGGCATGCACGGGAACCTGCCGGCCGGCGAGTGCTACACGGCCCCCGTCGAGGAGACGTTCACCGGGACGATCGCCATCAGCCTCATCGACGACAAGCTCGGATCCGGCGTGATGACGTTCAAGCGCGGCAAGCTCGTCGACTTCAAGGGCAAGGGCATCGCCGAGGTCATCGCAACGATCGGCTCGGACGAGACGGGGAAGATCATCGGCGAGTTCGGTATCGGCACGAACAAGGGCGCCCGGATCTGCCCCAACATGCTCGAGGCCGAGAAGGCCTTCGGCACGGTCCACTTCGCCATCGGCGACTCCTACGGCATCGGGAAGAACAAGAGCAAGTACCACTTCGACGCCCTGGTCGACAAGGTGACGATCAAGGCCAAGGGCAAGACCATCGCCAAGAACGGCAAGTTCCTCATTTAAATCGGGGACACAATACCAATTTCCGAATTTCCCGTTAGGCTGTTTCAGGCTCAGGGATAATTCGAATTTGAGAATCGAGAGGCTAGAGCATGCCTGAACTGAAGGGAACAAAGGGAAATTCGGAAATTGGTATTGTGTCCCCATTTGACAAGGTCGTCGACCGGACGGGCACCGAATCCCTGAAGTGGGTCTATCCCCGCAAGGTCCTCAAGGTCGAGGACGCCATCCCGATGTGGGTGGCCGACATGGACTTCGAGGCGCCGCCCGCGGTTGTCGAAGCCATCAGCCGACGCGCCGCACACGGCATCTACGGCTATCCCCTCATCCCCCCGTCATTCTGGAAGTCCGCCGTCGACTGGCTCGGCAGGCGTCACGGCTGGGAAGTGCGCAAGGACTGGATGGCCAAATCGCCGGGCGTCGTCCCCGCCCTCAACTACTGCGTCCGCGCCTTGACCAAGCCGGGCGAGGGGATTATCATCCAGACGCCGGTCTATCATCCGTTCTATTACGCGATCGAGAACAACGGCCGTCGCGTCGTCCGCAACCCCCTCCGGTTCGACGGCCGCCGTTACACGATGGGCCTCGACGACCTCGAGAGAAAGATCGACAGCGGCAGCCGCACGCTCATACTGTGCAGCCCCCACAACCCCGTTGGCCGCGTCTGGTCGCGGGAAGAGCTCGAGGCCCTCGGCCGCATCGCCGTCGCGCGCGACCTCCTGATCATTTCCGACGAGATCCACCACGACCTCGTCTATCGCGGCCACCGGCACCACGTCCTGGCCGCGCTTTCTCCGGAGCTGGCGAACCGGACGCTGACCTGCATCGCCCCGAGCAAGACCTTCAACATCCCGGGCTTGTCCACGGCGGTGGTGATCGCCTCCAATCCCAAGCTCCTCGAGGCCTTCAAGGACGAGACGGAGCGGGCCGGCTTCGAGCTCGGCCAGGTCTTCGGTATCGTCGGTTTCGAAGCGGCCTACACCCATGGCGAGGACTGGCTCGGGGAGCTCCTGCCCTACCTCGAGGCCAACGTCGAACTCATGGAGAGGTTCTTCCAGGAGCGTCTCCCCGGGATCCGCCTCGTCCGACCCGAGGGGACGTACCTCGCCCTTCTCGACTGCCGGGGTCTCGGCCTCGAGCCTGCCGCGCTCAACAACTTTTTCCTGAAGAAGGCCCGCGTTTATTTCAGCGACGGCGCGCTGTTCGGCTCCGAGGCCGCCGGCTTCGTCCGCATCAACTTCGGCTGTCCCCGGGCCCTTCTCGTCGAGGCCCTGGAGCGCATCGAACGGGCCGTCAAACAACTCGCCTGAAGGTCGAGGCCTGTTTAACGCCACCCGTGCCGGGATGGGGGGCCATCCAGAGACCCTGTAGCGGAAGGGGACCCGCCGCTTGCGGCGGGGGAACCGCCGGGACTCGTTCCCGGGGGGCCGGGGGAAATGGATGGTCCCCCGTCCCAGCTAAAGAGGGTGGCGTTAGCTGCCCCCTTGTAAAACGCACACCGCCAAGTACAATGAGGTCTTCGTGAAGGAGGCCGCATGGCGATCAAGGCGAAACTGACCACCTTCGACGCGACGATGATCGTCGTCAGCCTGATCATCGGCATCGGCATCTTCCGGACGCCGGCCATGGTCGCCGCCGCGGCCCGCACGCCCGCACTCTTTTACGCCGCCTGGGCCCTGGGCGGTCTCATCAGCTTCATCGGCGCCCTGACCTTCGCCGAGATAGGCGGACGTTTCGCCAAGCCGGGCGGCTACTACAAGGTCGTGGCCGAGAATTACAGCTCGGGCCTGGCCTTCATGCTCAACTGGACCAACGTCGTCATCCTCAACGGGGCCGGTGCGGCGGCCGTAACCCTGATCGGCGCCGAATACCTGACGCCCATCATCTTCCCCGCCACCACCCCGGGACGGGCGACCGTCCAGGCGACCGCCGTCGTCCTCATCCTCGTCCTGCTCGTCATCAACTACCTCGGCATCAAGACGGGCGCCTGGGCCCAGAACGTCCTCAGCCTCCTGAAGGTCGGCATGATCGGCCTCCTCACGGCGGCGGCTTTCCTGTCCAAGAAAGCGCCCGCGGGCCCGTCCGCCCTGCCCCTCGACCGGCCCTGGATCCTGGCCCTGGGCGTTTCGTTCATCTACGTTTTTTACGCCTACGGCGGCTACCAGAACACCATCAACTTCGGGGCCGACGTCCGCGACGCCAAACGCAACGTCCCCCGGGCCATCTTCTTCGGCATCCTCATCGTCCTGGCCTGTTACCTGACCATCAACGTGGCCTACGTCAAGACCCTCGGCGTTCCCGGCATCGCAGCGGCCAAACTCGTCGCCGCCGAAACGGCGCGTGTCACCTTCGGCGAGACAGGCCGGCTCGTCGTCTCCCTGGCCATCTTCCTCTCGGCCATGGGATTCCTCAACGTCACCCTGATGCAGATCCCACGAGTGTACTACTCCATGGCCGAGGACCGGACCCTGCCGGCCGTTTTCCAGAAGGTCAACCCGAAAACCCAGACCCAGGCTTTCGGGCTCCTCTTCCTCGGCGCCATCATTCTCATCTCAATCTTCCTCCTGGGCACATTCGAGAACATCGTCAACTACGTCATGTTCCTCGACACCATGACCCTGGCTATCGTTTCGTCTTCGATCTTCATCCTCCGGCGCAAGGCGCGCCGCTCCGGCGAAGTCTACACCGGCTACCGGATACCTCTCTATCCCCTGCTCCCCCTCCTCTTCGTAGCCTTCATGCTCGTCATCGCGGTCAACGTCCTTGTGACCCAGACGCGCGAAGCTCTCTACGGCGCGATCTTTTTCGCCGCCGGTTTTCCGGTCTTCCTGCTGATGCGGCGTGTCAGCCATCGCCAGGCGCCGACCGTCCCCGCCCGTGACGAGCCCGAGCGCTGACCCGGCCGCTGCTCATGGCAGCGATGGTGGCGGTTCAGAGGTCTCGTATAAGAGGGGGGACATGTACCGCTTCGAGAGAAGTGGTACGTGTCCCCGTTGCAAACCGGGAGCAAAATGGGTAATCTGGGGAAAATCGAGGAGGCCTGCCATGACGATGACAAGCCGGGAACGCCTGGAGGCCGCCCTCAACCACCGCCAACCCGACCGCATCCCCGTCGACTTCAACGGCACGGCCGTCACCGGCATGCACGTCAAGTGCGTCATCGGCCTCCGCGAGCATTACGGCCTCGCCAAACGGCTGGTCCGGGTCCACGAGCCCTATCAGATGCTCGGCTGGATCGACGAGGACCTCCAGGCCGCGCTCGGGCTCGACGTCGAGGGTGTCTACGGCCCCGAAACGATGTTCGGCTTCCGTAATGAGAACTGGAAGCCCTGGCGCATGGACGACGGGACCGAGGTCCTCGTCTCGGAGAATTTCCGGGTCACGCGCGACGCGAACGGCGACACCCTGATCTACCCCAAGGGCGACGTCACCGCCCCGCCCTCCGGCCGCCTGCCGAAGAACGGCTTTTTTTTCGATACCATCGTTCGGCAGGGGCCCATCGACGAGGCCAAACTCGACCCGGAGGATAACCTCGAGGAATTCGGCCCCGTTTCCGATGCCGCGCTCGACCACTTCGAGGCGGAAAGCCGCCGGGCGGCCGCGACAGGACGGGGGGTTATCGCCAGCTTCGGCGGCACCGCCCTGGGCGATATCGCCCTCGTTCCCGCCCCGTTCCTCAGGCACCCGAAGGGCATCCGCGACGTCGAGGAGTGGTACGTCTCGACGCTGACCCGGCGGCCCCTCATCCACAGGATCTTCGAACGCCAGACGGAGATCGCCCTCCGAAACCTCGAAAAGATCCACGCCCGGGTCGGCGACAGGGTCCAGGCCGCCTTCCTCTGCGGAACGGACTTCGGCACCCAGCGGTCGACCTTCTGTTCCGTCGCCGCCTTCCGCGAGCTCTACATGCCCTACTACAAGCGGATCAACGACTGGGTCCACCGGCACACGTCCTGGAAGACCTTCAAGCATTCCTGCGGCGCCGTCGAAACGCTCATCCCGGCCTTCATCGAGAGCGGCTTCGACATCCTCAACCCCGTCCAGGTCTCGGCCGCCGGCATGGACGCCCGGAACCTCAAGGAAAAATACGGGCGGGACATCGTCTTCTGGGGCGGCGGCGTCGACACCCAGAAGACGCTCGCCTTCGGCGCCCCGGCGGAGGTCCGGGCCGAAGTCATCGAGCGGTGCGAAGTCTTCGGCCGGGGCGGCGGATTCGTCTTCAATTCCGTCCACAACATCCAGGCCAACGTCCCGGTCGCGAACATCGTCGCGATGTTCGCGGCGATAGGTGAATACAATGGCCGGAAATAGCACAAGAGGGACAGCCCCGTTCAGAGGGACTGTCCCCAAAGGGGACTGTCCCTCTGAACGGGACAGTCCCTCTTTCCTCAAGAAGACCAGCCTTTACGTCATCGCCGTCACCCTGGTCGCCGCGATCGGCGGCCTCATCTTCGGCTTCGACACGGCCATCGTCGCCGGCGCCACGCGCTACATGAAGGATCAGTTCTCGCTCAACTCGCTCCAGGAGGGCTGGGCCGTCAGCGTCGTCCTCATTGGCTGCATGTTCGGCGCCGGCCTGGCCGGCCCCATCAGCGACCGGATCGGGCGGCGGAGGTTCATGCTCATCTCGGCCGTCCTCTTCCTCGTTTCAGCCGTCGGCTGCGCCCTGCCGCGGACGATCACGCAATTCGTCATTTTCCGGTTCGTCGGCGGCCTGGGCATCGGCTCGGCGGCCGTCCTCTCGCCGCTCTACATCGCCGAGATCGCGCCGGCCCGCATCCGGGGCGCGCTCGTTTCGGTCAACCAGTTGGCCATCGTCACCGGCATCCTCCTAGCCTACTTCGTCAACTGGGTCTTCGCCGGGTCCGGCCCGTCGAACTGGCGCTGGATGTACGCCATGGGCGCCATTCCCTCGGTCCTCTTCTTCCTGCTGCTCTTGCGCGTCCCGGAGAGCCCGCGCTGGCTGGTCAAGAACGGCCGCGAGGAGGAGGCCGGCCGCGTCCTGGCTAGGGTCAGCACGGCCGAGATCGCGGCCAAAGAAATCCAGGACATCAAGGAAACCCTAGCCCTGGAAAAGGGCTCCTTCGGCGAGCTCTTCCGGCCGGCCTTCCGGCGGCCCCTCCTCATCGCCGTTGTCCTGGCGGTCATCCAGCAGGTCACGGGCATCAACGCCATCCTTTACTACGCCCCACGCATCTTCGAGGGCGCCGGCTTCGCCCGGATGTCGGCCATCGGCCAGTCGACGATCGTCGGCCTGGTCAACATGCTCTTCACGGTCGTGGCCATAGTCCTGGCCGACCGGGTCGGCCGCCGGCCGCTCCTGCTCATCGCCACCGGCGGCATGGGCGTCTCCCTCGTCCTGCTCGGGGCCGCGTTCAGGTTCCCGGTCCTGCCGGCCTCGGCCCTGCTCCTCATCATCCTCCTCTACATCGCCTTCTTCGCCTCGGCCATGGGGCCGCTCGTCTGGGTCGTCATGGCCGAGATCTTCCCCATCAAGGTCCGGGGTAGCGCCATGGGCCTGGCCACCCTCGTCCTCTGGCTGGCCGATTTCGCCGTCACCCTGACGTTCCCGGTGATCTCGGATAAGTTCCACGCCTCGACAGCCTTCTGGCTCTACGCGGCGATGTGCGCCTTGGGCCTCGCCTTTATGTGGTTCTTCCTGCCTGAAACAAAAGGGAAATCACTCGAAGAAATCGAGCGCGGTTGGCTGAAAGCCGCTTGAAGCCTATTTCGTTTCCGTGACCTCGGCCAGCTTCCGGACGGCGATGTCCAGTTCCTCCGTCAGGATCCTCGAGAGGATGGCCGGAAACTGCCGGACCTTGCGGACCTGGAAAGGCAGCCTTCTGTCGAACGAGTGCCGGAGGAGGCTCTTCCCGGACTTGAACTCCAAGAACTCGAGGTCCATGGCCAGCCTGGCAAACCAGACCTTGGGGTTGTCGATCTCCTCGACGAGGCGGACGCTCGAGCGCAGGACGATCTCCGGGTCACCTTTGAGGACGTCGAGCGTCACCCGGGTGAAGCCCTCCTTCTCGTTGAGGTAATCGCCCATCGCCGCGCGGAAGAGGGCGTCCGGCTTCTTCGCCCAGAACACGTAGGAGTAATATTTGAGCTCGAACATAGAGACGCGGTAGATGACCCGGAAGTCGTCGTAGAGGGGGTCGACGCGGACCGGCTCGATGTAGAGGACCTTTTCGACCTTGGGATGGAGCTGGGCATCCTTGCCCGTGGCGATGATCTGGAAGTACCGCTTGGTCGGGACGGAAAAACAGGCGGTAAGAAGGAGGACGAGAAGACCACAGCGCGCGACTTTCCTCATTTTTTCTTTTCCTTTCGTGTCCGGAGGAGGGCCGACGGTTCGTCGGCGATCTCGCGGGAAAAGCGGACCAGGTTTTCGACGGCGACGCCGAGGCTCGAGAACGTCCGCGTCAGCTCCGACTGCTGCTCGAGCAGGACGCTCTCGACCTTTCTCAGGCTGACCGAGGCCGTATCGAGGAAAGCCCGGACGTCCTTGATGGCCTGGCCCATCTCCTCGCTCGAGAAGCGGCGGGAGATGTTTCCGAGGGTCTCCTGGGAATTCGTCTCGAGCGTCCGCATAAGGCGGCTCATGTCCTCGGTCATGGGCACGAACTTCTCCGTCGCCCGGGCGAATTCGAGGGACGCCTTTTCGAAGTTTGCCAGCGTGTTCTCGAGGGACGTCCGGCGCGATTCGAGGACCCCCGAGAGGGTGGCCGAGCTTTTCTCGGCGTTCTCGAGGAAAGCGGAGAACCTCTCGACGTTTTCCGGAGCGAGAAGCTCGGTGATCCGCTTCGCCGTCGTTTCGATATTGGTGACAATGTCCTCGGCCTTTTCCCCGAGGCCCCGGCCCATCGGGATCTCCCCTCCAGGCGGCAGGTTTTCCGAGGCCAGGGTCCCGCCGCTCATTTCGATGTATTTCTGCCCGGTCAGGCCGACGTAGGCCAGGACGGCGCTCATGTCCTTCTTCATGATCAGCCCCTGCCGGATCTTGACGTCGACGAGGACGGAGTCGAGATCCCGGGAGTTGACCTTGATCCGGATGACCCGCCCGATATCGACGCCCCGATACTTGACGGCCGAGCTGACCAGGAGGCCCTGGACGGACGTGTCCCGGAAATTGACGGTATAGATGTCCCCGGGGTCGCGGAGCTTGGGGACGATGAAGAAACCGGCGACGGCGATGAAGATGACCGTAGCCAAGGATAGGAAAACGCCAAGGCGGATCTTTTGTTCATGCGTCATCATGGCTGTCCTTCCTGAGAAAGAATGTCCGGATGAAGGCGTCGTCCGCCGCGGCCAGGTCGGCATAGTCCCCCGAGAAGCGGAGGCCCCCGTCGTTGATGAGGAGGACCCTGTCGGCCACACGCTCGATCGAGCGGAGCTCGTGGGTGACGACGACGAGGGTCATCCCGAACGTCTCCTTCAGCCGGATCAGGAGGTCGTCGAGGAGAGCCGATGTGATCGGGTCGAGACCCGACGAGGGCTCGTCGCAGAAGACGACATCCGGGTCGAGGACGAGGGCCCGGGCCAGGGCCCCGCGTTTCGTCATGCCGCCGGAGAGCTGCGCCGGATATTTGTCGGCGCTTCCGGCGAGCTCGACCTGGGCCAGGCTGGCGAAGACCATGTCCCGGATCATGTCTTCGGGCATCTTGGGGTGCTGCATGCGGATGGGCAGGGCGACGTTCTCGAAGAGGCTCAGGCCATTGAGGAGCGCTCCGCCCTGGTAGAGGACGCCGATCTTCTCGTAGAGCAGGCGCAGGGAGGCCTCGGAGCGGTAGTTCACGGGGCGCCCGGCAAAATCGAAGCCGCCGGAAAGCGGAGGCAGGAGGCCGGCGAGCGTCTTGAGCAGGGTGGATTTCCCCGAGCCGCTGACGCCCACGACCGCCGTGATCCGCCCCTCGGGCACGGCGAAGTCCAGGCCGCGGAGGATCTCGGTCCTGCCGTACCCGACAGCCAGATCGTGCGCGCTGATGATATCCATGGTCAATACAAGATGAACGAAAAGAGGCAGTCGATGATGATGATCAGGGTGATCGACAGGACCACGGATTCCGTCGTGGCCCGGCCGACCTCCTCGGCGCTCCGGCCGACCGTCAATCCCTTGAAGCCCGCCCCGACGACAACCGCCCAGCCGAAGACGACCGTCTTGATGAGCCCCCAGCCGAAGTCGGTCCAGTCGACGGCGGTGACCATCTCGGCGATGAAGGCCGAAGGGGGAGTCCCAAACGTGACCCGGGCGACGACGATGCCGCCGAGGATGCCGACGACGTCGGCCATGGCCACGAGGAGCGGGACGACCAGGGTGATGGCCAGGAGACGGGGGACCATGAGGAACTTCTCCGGGACGACGCCCATGGTCCGCAGGGCGTCGACCTCCTCGAGGACGGTCATGCTGGCCAGCTCGGCCGTGATGGCCGCGCCGACCTTGCCGGCCAGGATGACGCCGGTCATCAGGGGCACAAGCTCCTTCAACATGGCGATGCCGACGAGGTCGGCCAGGTAGATGTCGGCGCCGAAGAGCCGCAGCTGCTCGGCCGAGGTGATCGAGATCGTGACCCCGACGAGGAAGATGAGCAGGCAGACGATGGGAAAAGAGCGGTAGCCCATGAAGAACATCTGGTTCCAGGTCTCGCCCGGATAGACGCCCTTGCGCTCCTTGAGATAGACGCCGACGTGGTAGACCTCGTCGCCGAGCATGGCCAAAAACCGACCCAGGCTCCTCATCTGGAAGATGAAGCGGTCGGCGATGGCGGTGAGCGCCCGGACGGCCGCGTTCCCGGAGGGCGGAAGCTCGGGCTCCGCGGCCGGGGCACGACTGACGAAGCTCTCCGCGGCCCGGGCCAGGGCCCCGCCGATATTGACCGTGGTCACGTTCGTCAGACGGACCCGGACGTAGTTCAGCAAGGCCAGGGTGGAGCTGTCGAACTCCTCGACATCCCGGAAGTCGATGGTCACGGGACCTGATTCGACCAGGCGCCCGATGTCCTTGAGAGCGGCGACGACCTCGGCGGCCCGGAGGCGCTTCGGAAGGAGGACGGTATCGCTCATTGCGCCACCGGAAAAACGATGACGGTCTGGTTCAGGGTCGGAGCCGTGGCCGGGAAGCGGACGACCTGGCCGTCGGCCTTCGCTTCGAGATAGTATTCGATATCGGCGGCGGGAGCGGGAAGCGTCAGGCGATAGACGCCGCGGGCGACGTTCTCCAAGGGGACGGCTTGGAACGCGCCCCGGCCCATCTCCCGCCAATAGAAGGCGACGGACTCGGGCCGGCCCTTGGCCAGGACGAGGACCTTGAGCGAAAGCTCTTCGCCGGCATCGAGAGACGTACGCACCGCCGGGACGATGACTCGCAGGGGCCCGGCATACTCCCGGGCTAGAAGGACTTCCGGCGGCAATTCCCCGCCCAGCATTTTCATGAGCTCGACCTCCGGCCGCTCCCAGGCGCCGGGGAGGAGGTGCTGTTCCCAGTTGGCGATCGTCCCGAGCTCGCCTGTATTGCTCACGGTGGCGAGAAGGGCGGCGAAAATTTCACGAATGGCCGCGGCCATTCCGGCCCGGACCGGCAGGGCCTCGGCCTCGAGGATGGCCTTTTTCGCCGGCTCGGCCGCCGCCGCCTTGGCCTTCTCCACGGCCTTGTTGTAGACAGCCCAGAAGCAGTTGAAGCGGGCGACCTCGCGCATGTAGCGGAAGTTCGCCAGCCAGTAATCGTAACGCTCTTGATTCCCTTTCCCCGCGACGCGCGGGCCGAGCACGGCCAGTTCGTCGACGAAAGCGTAGGACGGCGCGACCTCGTCCCACGGCCGGGGGTCGGGCTGGATGTTTCCGGGTCCGCCGATCCAGGTGACGGGGACGGGATGCCGGCCGTCGATTCGGGCGAAAATCGCGGCCATCTCCTCCGCGGCCTCGGCGCCGAATTGGGCGCGGCACCAGTCCTGGTAAAAATCGAGCGCGGGCAGGTTCCGCTCCGTCTCCGGTCCATCCGCTTCATAATCGAGGACGGCCGGGCCGCCGCAATTGATCTTCTTGACGAAGCCCTTCCCGGCGATGACGATGGCGGCGACCGAGGGGTAATGGATGCGGTCGGCGAAATCGACGGCCAGCCGGCCGTCGGCGACCTCGATATTCTCGAACTTCAGATCGTAGGCCTTGAACAGGCCGGCGGCGGCGAAGATGTCCACTTTCTCCGCGACCTTTCGGCCCTGGATCAGGACGTCGAAAACACGGCGGCCCTTCTCCTTGATCTCGCCTTCGACGAACTGGAGCGTCACGGAATAGACGCCGTTCGGGACGGGCAGATGATAGCCGAAGACGCGGTCGCGGACGTCCCGGTAAACGGCCGCACGGCCCCGGCCGGCGCCGGCGATCTCCTGGTCCTTGAAAGCCACGTACTGGCCGGTCGTCGGCCCGATGTCGTCGGCGACGCGTCCGGGCAGAGTATTCCAGCTCTGGTCCCAGGCGGCCCGGGCCAGGGCCAGGACGTTCGCCGAGAGGATACGCGTCCGCCAGTGGATGCCGAGGAGGCCGTCGCAGCCGTAGCGCAGGGCGTCGGCCGCGTCGCGGCGCATCCGGCCGGCCCAGAGCTGGGGCGAGGTGAGCGCGGGGTCGTCTTCCATCCAGGGGATGGCCCATAAGGACCGCCCCGAGATCCTCGAAAAGCCGGGGTCAACGGGCGCCTTGCCGACCTCGCGGTTGATGCAGCTCATGGCCACGTCCTTCGGCAGGGCCTGGTCGAAGAGCGTCCGGTTCGACGGCGGGCCGAGGACCCAGCCGCATGTTGCCAGGCTGAACGGCGGCGCGACCTCCTGCCAGGCCTCGATGCCCATGGCCAGGTCCGTGGTCACGGAGGCGATGGCCTCGGGAGAGGCGTCGGACCAGGTCCACCCTTCGTTCGTCCAGAACCAGTAGTAATCGACGGGATAGGCGGCGGCGATCCTCTTGAACATCCCTTTATAGAGGTCCTTGACGACGGCCGGGTCCTTGGGGTCCCGGCCGGAGTCGGCCAGTCGCTTTTTGACCAGGTCGGGGATCGTCAGCGCCGTCTCCGTCCCGACGCAGGTCTTGACGCCGAGGCGCCGGGCCAGGGTGAAGGCGTCCCGGAAGACGGCGGCGGCCCGGTCGAAGACCTGGTTCGAATCCTCGGCCGTCGCCGGGTCGGGGCTGAAGCCGGCCATCACGTCGTTGCCGAAGTCGTCGCGCTCGAAGAGAAGACCCGCGCCGAAGTGGAAATCGCCCGTTTTCTTGGCCTCGTAGCCCCAATTGCCGCGGGCCGTGTTCTGGTAGCTCGTGGGGTAGCTCGCGAGGACTTTTCCGTCCGCGCCGAAATCGCCCTCCCGGCCGATCCAGACCGTGGGTTCGGCGTTCGGGGTGGCGCCTTTTTCCTTGCTGGGATTCTCGGGGTAGGTATGGAGGCCGAAGAAGTTCATCCGCAGTTTCGGGAGCTGGCCCAGGATGGCCTTGTAGTTCTCGAGCGTCCACCAGTCCGGACCCTCGGCGAAATCGTGGAAGGGCTGAATGCCGCGGACGGCGAAGAGCGGATGCCCGGTCTCGTCGAGGTCGAGGCTGAGGTTTTCGACGGTCCCGTCAGGGACGACGTCGCCCTCGAGGAAGAAACGGACGCCCAGCTTCTCGGCCAACTGGTAGGCGCCGTAGAGAACGGCCGGGCCGCTGCCCCCGGCGACGAGGACGATCTGCCCGGACCGGCGCGGGACCGTTTTCAGCCAGTAATCCTCGGGCCCGAGGGCGGCGATCTTCGATGCGGCGCCGGCGTCCGCCAGGCCCCGGGCGAATGTCCCGCCTTTTTCCAGTACGGCCACGGCGCCCGGCGGGATGCGGGAGAACGACTCCGCTTCCCGGAGGGCCGGGAGATCACCGGTCCTCAGGTAAAAATAGCGACGGATCTCGGCGGCCGCTGCGCGCTCGTGCCAGGAAGCATCCTTGGCGATGACGATGTCGGGGCCCGGGCCCTTCCGGGCGCACCCCTGGAACGCCGCGAGGGCGATGGCGGAAAGAACGAAGAAGGCTCTACCGTTCGATCGGTGTTTCATTCCGGGCATCTCGGTCCTTGTGCCCCTCATTCTAATACAGGCGCGGCCGCATTTCAACGCATGGCTAGGCCCCGGGTTGACGGGCCGGGAAACATCGCGATATGATCGTCGGGCCATGACCGTCCGCGAGCGATTCAACAAGGTCTTCCGCTGGGAGAAGCCTGACTGCGTCCCCGACATGGAGTTCGGCTACTGGGACAAAACGATCGCCGTCTGGCACGAACAGGGCCTGCCCCGCGACTGCAGGACGAACGAGGACGTCGAGAGGCACCTCGGACTCGAGGGGATCTCCATCATCCCGGAAGTGCCCATCCAGAAGGGGCTTTTTCCGGCTTTTGAAGAAAAGACCATCGAGCAGCGGGGCGAGCGGCGCGTTGTGCAGACCAAGGACGGTGCCTTGACCGAGATGCTCGACTACGACTCGTCCATGCCCAAGTTCCTCAAGTTCGCCGTCGAAACTCGGGCCGACTGGGAAAAGCTCCGCGAGGAGCGTCTCGACTCCGGGCGGCCCGGCCGGGTCGGCGACGTCCCAGCGGCGATTGCCGCGGCCCACGCCGCCGGCATGCCCATTCTCTTTCACTGCGGCTCGCTCTACGGCTGGCTGCGCGACTGGATGGGCCTCGAGAACCTGTCCATCGCCCTCATGACCGACCACGCCTGGATCGAGGAGATGATGGAGCACATCACCTTGATGGACCTCGAGTTCATCGAGAACGACATCCCGGCGGACGGCGTCGACGTCGCCTGGTGGTGGGAGGACATGTGCTACAATCACGGCCCGCTCATGTCGCCCCGGCTCTTCGAGGAGCTCATGGTGCCGCGCTACAAGCGGATCACGGACGCCCTCAAGACGCGGGGCATCGGGGTCAACGTCCTCGACTGCGACGGCCGGATCTACGAGCTCGTCCCGGGCTGGCTCAGGGGCGGCATCAACGGCATGTTCCCCATCGAAGCGCTCCACACGGACCCCTGGCGACTCCGGGAAGAATACGGGGATAACGTGTTGTTGCTCGGGGGTGTGGACAAAATGGCCCTGATCGCCGGCAAGGACGCCATCGACCGCGAGCTCGAGAAGCTCCATCCCCTCGTTGAACGCGGCGGCTACCTGCCGTGCGTCGACCACCGCGTCCCGCCGGACGTCACTTACGAGAATTACCTCTATTACCTGGAAAAGAAAAAAGAGATCCTTTGACGCAAGACTAAGCCCGGGCGACCCGCTCCAGCCGCTTCATGATCGAGAAGATGAAGCCGGCGGACAGGATGCAGGCGCCGGCGAGGATAGCCCACACCGCCCAGAGCGGCACCCGCTCCCAGAACCAGGCGGTGACCCCGACGAGGGAGTTGCCGACGGCCGTCGCCGCGAACCAGCCGCCCTGCATCAGGCCCTTGTACTTGGGCGGGGCAACGCGCGAGACGAACGAGATCCCGATCGGGCTGAGGAGGAGCTCGGCGATCGTCAGCATGAAATAGGTCGAGATGAGCCAGTAGACGGAGACCTGGGACCCGGCCGGGGCGACGAGGCCGCCGAGGGCCTTCGGGCTCAACAAGCCGATCGAGGCCACGATCAGGATGGCGTAGGCCGCGGCCGTCGTGAGCATGCCGATGCCGATCTTGCGCGGCGCCGTCGGCTCCTTGCCCTTCCGGTTGAGCCAGCCGAAGATGCCGATGACAATGGGCGTCAGGACGACGATGAAGAACGGGTTGAAGTGCTGGAACATCTGGGGCTGGAACGGGTTGACCGCGTCGTACCCGCTGTAGCGGAGGTAGGCCAGGATGCCGAATCCGACGAACGCGCCCCCCCCCAAGATGCGGGCCAGGCTTCCCGAGGCTTTCCTCACGAGGAAGACAAGCCCCAGGACGGACAGGAAGACGGGCAGGAGGCCGGTCAGGTCGAACCAGAGGTTGGTCGCCTTGCCCACGCTCGGGACGGTGTAGTCCCTGGCGAAGTAGGTCAGGGTCACGGCGCTCTGGTGGAAGGCCATCCAGAAGAAGATGACGACGAAGAAGACGAGGCCGAGGGCGACGAGCCGCTCGCGCGTCTGTTCCCGGGTCAACTCGACGACCTGGGACTTGAGGGCCTCGGACTTGGCCTTCTGGCGCGCGGACATGGCGGCCGTCTTGTAGTGCTTGCGGAAGGCCCAGAAAATAGTCATGGATATGATCAAGCTGATACAGGCGACGCCGAAGCCGAAATGGTAGGACTTGCTCAGGGTGTTGACGTAGTCCGTGGCGAAGCGGCCCAGCGTATCCAGGGTGACGGAACCGTCCTGACCCTGGGCGATGGTCAGGAAGGAGGATGCGTCGGCCAGCTTGCCTTTGAGGAAATCGTTGGCCAGGGCCGGGATGCGGGCGTCGTAGACGAAGTTGGACTTGCCCATGATCCAGTTGCACACCGCCATGGAGGCCGAGGGGGCGAACATGGCCCCGATGTTGATGCCCATGTAGAAGATGTTGAAGGCCCGGTCGCGCATGCCCGCGTACTTGGGGTCGTCGTAGAGGTTGCCGACGAGGGCCTGCAGGTTGCCCTTGAATAGACCCGTGCCCAGCGCGACGACGGCCAGGGCGGCGACGATGAGGGGGAACCCGGTGTTCATCGCCGTCGGCAGAACCAGCATGACGTAGCCGATGAACATGACGATGATGCCCAGCTTGATCGTCCGGCCG
This sequence comes from uncultured Eubacteriales bacterium, assembly GCA_964525875.1. Classification (GTDB taxonomy): domain Bacteria; phylum Acidobacteriota; class Aminicenantia; order Aminicenantales; family Saccharicenantaceae; genus RBG-16-66-30. The sequence continues at coordinate 60,303 of CAZGJS010000010.1, read as the reverse complement.
TAGCCGAGGTAGCGGTCGGCCAGGAAGCCGCCGAGCAGGGGGAAAATGTAGACGCCGACCAGGAAGGTCGCGTACATGGAGCCCGCGGCGGCCGCAGACATGCCGTACTTCGCCTGCATGAACAGGACGAAGATGCTGATCATCGTGTAGAAGCCGAAGCGCTCGCCCATGTTGGCGAAGAAGGCGACGAACAAGCCCTTGGGATGTCCTTTAAACATGGTTCACCGTCCTGGGGGGGGATTTTCGAGGATGACGTTGTCCGTTCAACGCGGGGGGATTATAACAAAAAATCAGAAGGGGTCAAACCGAATTTCTGCGGGGCTTTTCCGGATGGGGTCAAACCTACTTTTTACGCTTTTCGGGCCAAGAAGGGCGTAAAAAGTAGGTTTGACCCCTTCTGATCTTAGCGGCGGCCGCCGAGGATCGAGCCGAGGACGCCGATGCGGCTGAAGCACTCGGCCATGACCTGGAGGGAAACCGTCTTCCCGGTGCCCGTCGCGCCGGCCACCAGGCCGTGGCGGTTGGCCATCTTCGGCAGCAGGAACAGGTCTTTCTCGCCCTTGGCGATCAGAAGTCCTTCGAGTGCCATGGTTCCCTCCTCGTTCTCACCACGATAAGCTTTCATACAGGAGTCCGGAAACCCGCCGTTCGAGGGCGATCCGGAAATTCTCGACGGTCTCCACTTCGCCGCCTCCCCAGTAGTCTTTGATATAGAGCGGCTTCCCGACGTTGACCTTGATCGTCGCCGGCACTCCCCACATGATGTGGGTCCCGAAAAACGACATGGGCGTAACGGGGACGGTGAAGCCTTCCTGTTTGAACAGGTTGTAGGCCATGATGGAGACGCCCCGCCGGAAGCTCTTGACGTAGGGGTTCGGGTCCTTGGGATGGACGCGGCCCCGGCCCTGCAGAGCGATGACGGCCCTCCCCTTCCTCAGATAGTCCTGGCACTTGAGGATCGACTCGCGCTTGCTGCCGTAGATGTCGACGGGTATGGAGCCGACCTTGGCCGCGTTCCCGGACACGAAGTGCACGATGTAGGTGTAAAGCGGGTTGAGGATGAGATGGACAAATCCGCCGAACTTGCCCATGTGCCGGTGGAGGTGACGGAGGACGAGCTCGCTCGCCTCTTTTTTATCGAAGATCATCTTGTTGGCGGTGAAGTAGATCATCCGCGGCACGGTCCGGAGTAGGATGGCCACGTCCTTGTAGCTCCCGATGTGGTTCCCGATGATGATGTTCGGGCCCTCTCGGACGAAGTTCTCGCTACCGCGAAGGTCGATTTTTTTAGGGAAAATAAACGCCCGCGTCACGCGGTCGACGGACTTCTCGATGCGCTTGAATTCTTCCTCGAACGTAGCCATGGGCGTGAGGCTATTCTACAAAATCCGCCCGGGAAATTCAAAGAGCGCCCCGGGGGGGGCGCGGCCGCTTGCGAACGCCCGTCAGGCGTGCTACTTTAGGCCCCGTCCGGGTAAGGAGGCGCCCATGGTCACTCTGATTCGCGGCGGAGACGTCTTTGCCCCCGAGCCCCTCGGCCGGAGGGACATCCTGCTCGCCGGAGGCGCGATCGAGGCCGTAGCCGAACCGGGCCGCATCCGGCTCGACGGCTTCGAGGCCGAAACCGTGGACGCGGCCGGAAAGCGCGTCTTTCCCGGGCTCATCGACCCCCACGTCCACATCCTGGGGGGCGGAGGGGAAGGCGGCCCGGCGACGCGCGCCCCCGAGATCAGGGTCGAAGATATCATCTCGAGCGGCGTCACGACCGTCATCGGCTGTCTGGGGACCGACGGCGTCACCCGCCACATGACCTCCCTCTTGGCCAAGGCCCGGGCGCTCGAGCTCGAGGGCGTCTCGACATTCATCTATTCGGGATCCTACGAGATCCCCGTCCGGACCCTGACCGGGAGCGTCCGTTCCGACCTCATCGTCGTCGACAAGGTCGTCGGCGCGGGCGAGATCGCCGTGAGCGACCACCGCTCCTCGCAGCCGACGTTCGACGCGATCGCCGGGCTCGCGGCCGAATGCCGCGTCGGGGGGATGCTCGGCGGGAAGGCCGGCGTCCTCCACTTCCATCTCGGCGACGGCAAGCGCCGGCTCGAGTTTCTCTTCCGGCTCGTCCGCGAAACGGAGATCCCGGTGAGCCAGGTCGTCCCGACCCACATCAACCGCAACCCGGGGCTTTTCGAAGAGGGCCTCGAATGGGTCGCCGGCGGCGGTTCCGTCGATATCACCGTCGGGCCGGAGCCCGTCCCGCCCGACCCGGAGGTGAGTCTCGAAGACTGCATCGCCCGTTTCCGGGAAAAAGGCCTCCCTTTCGGCCGGATAATGCTCAGCTCGGACAGCAACGGCAGTATCCCCGTTTTCGACGAGAGCGGCCGGCTCGTCCGGCTGACGATCGCCACGGAAAAGGACCTCTTCCGCAAATTCGGGGACATTCTTCGCAAGGGCCTCTTGCCGCCCGAAACGGCCGCCCGGCTTTTTTCGACCAATGCGGCCGAGTTCTACAAGCTCGTGAAAAAGGGGCGTATCGGGCCGGGCCGGGACGCCGACCTCATCGTCCTCGACGGCAATCTCGGCCTGAGCGACGTCTTCGCCCGGGGAAAAAGGATGATGGCCGGCGGGCGGCTCCTCGTCCGCGGCACGTTCAGTAGTTAGAAGAGGGCCAAGATGACCTCCCGCAACCCAATTACGGAGTCCCCGACATCGGCGGCGACATCGCCTCAGTTGCCTCCTCAAGCCCCCGTCCCGGGACGACCGCCGAAATTCGGCGTCGCCCTCATTCCGCTCGTCGCCATGGCCCTGCTCCTCGGCGTCGGCTACGGCGTCTACAAGATCAAGGCCCAGGTCCTCCTCGTCGCCGCCGCCTCGATCACCGCCTTCATGGGTCTCGCCCTCGGCTTCAAGTGGAAGGACATGGAGCGGGGCATCGTCGACAGCATCCACAAGGCCATGCCGGCCATCCTGATCATGCTCTCGGTCGGCATCCTCATCGGCGCCTGGATGGCCAGCGGGACCATCCCCATGGTCATCTACTACGGCCTGAAGCTCATCTCGCCCAAGTTCTTCCTGGCCACGGCCTGCCTCGTCTCGTCGGTCGTCGCCATCGCCTCGGGGACCTCGTGGGGGACGATCGGCACGGTGGGCGTGGCCTTCATCGGCATCGCCATGGGCTTGGGTATCCCCCTCGGCCCGGCGGCCGGGGCGGTCGTGGCCGGCGCCTACTTCGGCGACAAGATGTCGCCTCTCTCCGACATTCCCAACCTGGCCACGGTCATCTCCGGGTCGAACCTTTTCGACCACATCAGGCACATGACGTGGTCGGCCGTGCCGGCCTGGCTGGCGGGCCTCGTCATCTACTTCTTCGTCGGCCTGAAGTACGGGGCGGCGGCGGTCGAGTCGGAGACGCTCGACCTCATCCTCCGCACGCTCAAGTCGAACTTCCGCTTCAGCATCCTCCTGCTCTTGCCCATGGTCGTCATCTTCTATTTCGCCGTGGCCAAGAAGCCGACCATCCCGGCCATGATCCTGTCCTCCCTCGTCGCGGCGACCCTGGCCGTCCTTGTCCAGAAGATCCCCCTCACGGTCGTGGCCACGGCCATGAATTCGGGCCTCCCGGCTCGGACGGGCGTCGAGGTCGTCGACAGCCTTCTCGCCAAAGGCGGAATGATGAGCATGATGGAGACCCAGCTCATCGCCTTCACCGCCTTCGGCTTCGGCGGCATCATGCAGAGGACGGGGTGTTTGGCCGTCATTCTGGAGCGGGTGATGAAATTCACTCGCGAAGTCTGGAGCCTCGTCCTGACGACGATCGGCGCGGCCGTCCTCTCGGCCATGATCACCGGGAGCTCCTATCTGTCGATGATCCTGCCGGCCGACCTCCTCGCACCCATCTTCAAGAAAAAGGGCCTGGCCGCCAAGAACCTGTCGCGCATCATCGAAGAGAGCGGCGGCATCATCGTCCCCCTCATCCCGTGGAGCATGGCCGGCGTCTACATCACCGGGACCCTGGGGGTTTCGACCTTCGCCTACCTGCCCTGGGCCTTCATGAACTATCTATCCGTCGTGATGCTGGCCGTCTTCGGCTTCACCAAGTGGACAATGGCGCCGCGGATTCGGGAGGATGAGACGCAGCCCGGCAGCTGATTCAGCACGTTTTAGCCCCGCGATGTACATAAGGGACCTCTTTGCCGCCACCCGGGCTGTGAGGGGGACCATCCGGAGCCCCCGTAGCGGAGGGGGCACCATCGGGTACCGATGGGGGAACCGCCGGGACTGGTTCCCGGGGGCCGGGGGAAACGGGTGGTCCCCCTCGCAGCCAAAACGGGTGGCGGCACCCAACGAGATGGCCGCGCGATCTTAGGTTGAGGGTTCTTCGTCCTCGCCCTTCTCGGCTTTCTCCAGCGCCTTCTTGAACAGCTCGTCGGCCTTGGAGTGCTTTTCCTTCTGGAGCTCGAACGTGGCATCGAACTTGCGGTCGAATTCGCTCTGCCGCTTGTGCTCCTTGACCAGGAGGTCGTCGAGCGAGCCTTTCTTACGCTTGGCTTTTTCGGACCGCAGGACGGCCCGTGTTTCGCCGTCGACCCAGAGGGTCGCCTCGCAGCAGGGGCAGGTCAGCGAAAAGACGCGGGCTTCATCTTTCGTATCGGCCATGGGGCGAATGTAGCATAACCCGCCCCCCTCTTCAACAAAGAGGGACTATCAAAGAGGGACTGTCCCCTCTGGGGGGGACTGTCCCTCTTTGATAGTCCCTCTTTGACTGATCCGGCTACGGCCCGTTTTGAACGCATTTCGCTTCTATCCCGTGTTTTTTCAGCAGCTTGAACAGCCCCTGGCGGGTCAGTCCCACTTCGGCCGCCGTCCGGGTCCGGTGATACCGGCAGCGGACCAGGGCCTCCCTGAGGAACCGCTTCTCGAAATCCGCCTTGGCTTCGGAGAAGAGGTGGGAGGCGCGCGAATAAGTCTCCCCGGCCGGATTGATTTTAGGCGAGAGGTACTCCTCGAGGATGAGCGGGGCGCCGTCGGCCATGACCAGGCATCGCTGGACCTCGTTCTGGAGCTCGCGGACGTTCCCCGGCCAGGGATAGCGCAGGAGCATCTCCAACGCGATGGGCGAAAGGAACGGCCGGGGTTTGCCCATGGACCGGGAGAATTCGTCGAGAAAATGATTGAGGAGGAGCAAGGCGTCCTCCGGTCTTTCCCGGAGGGGCGGCAGGTCGATGGCGATGATCTTCAACCGGTAGTAGAGGTCCTGGCGGAAACGGCCCCGCTCGACCTCGTGGTCGAGGTCCTTGTTCGTGGCGCTGACGAATCGGGCGTCGATGGCGCGGTGGCGCGTCTCGCCGACCCGGCGGACTTTTTTCTCTTCGAGAACGCGGAGGAGCTTGGACTGGAGGGCGAGCGGCAAGTCGCCGATCTCGTCGAGGAAAAAAGTCCCGCCCGAGGCCTCTTCGATGAGGCCCACCTTGTCCCTCACGGCGCCGGTGAAGGCCCCCCGGGCGTGGCCGAAAAGCTCGCTCTCGATGAGGGCTTCCGGGATGGCGGCGCAGTTGACGGCGACGAAAGGCCCGGCCCGACGGCGCCCCGTTTCGTGGATGATTCTGGCAGCAAGTTCCTTTCCCGTGCCGCTCTCCCCCGAGATGAAGACGGCCGCGTCGGTGTCCCGGACTTTTTCGATCATGGCCCGGACACGCCGGACGGGGAGCGCCGTCCCCATGAACGGGCAGCCTGCCGGCGTGTCACCGGGAACCGGCACGTCTCCCTCCGGACCGCGGCTTCCGTTTCCCCTTAAAAGGTAGAGAACGGGCGACATGGCCAAGGTCAGGAACTCCATGTTTTCCCGGGTGAAGGGGCGGCCGGCGCCGTTTCGGGCCAGGTAAGCGACGCCGGCGGGGAGGCCCTGGAGCGTCCAAGGATAGGCCAGAAGGCTCCGGGGATGGTCGTTCCCATCGAGCTCCAAGTCGGCGAAGAGCGGTTCCGAAGCGAGGTCCGTGACGAGGACCGGCCGGCTCATCTCAAGGACCCGGCGGACGATCGCCTCGTCCGTGTCCCGGATAGGGCCCCCTCCGCCGTTCGTCCCATCCATCCCCCTGGAGGTTTCGAAGACCCTGTTCCCTTTTCCGTCGAGCGTCCGGAAAAGGGCCTGGTCCGAGGGGACCTGGTCGAAGATGGCCTCGGCCAACCGGGAGAGGAATCGATGCGCCATGGGACCTCGGGGAAACGCCTTTTAATGCCTTCATTAAAGCAACGCTCGCCGTAGCCGAATTTTCTCAGGGACCTCGCCGCTTGCAGACCATCTCTGGAATCTCATAGAATAATGGGGAGGAGGCGTTTATGGCCAAATTCGTCACGATCCTGGGGGTCCTGTCCCTGTTGGGGTTCGGTTTCGCCGCGGAACGCAAGCCGACGGTCGCCGACGCCCTGAAAAACGTCCGCGTCCTGGCCATTCCCGCGAACGGACGTCCCGTCGACCGGACCGTGGCCGATGAATTCCACCGCGACCTCGCGCCCCAGGCGGCGATCAAGTCCGTCGGGCCGGGCGGGGGATACGAAAAGGGCGTCATGCGCATCGCCATCGCCGACGAAAAATTCCTCGCCGGACCGTCGCCCGACGCCCTCCGAAATACGGGCGGGAAAAGCTGGATGTTCCTCAAGCTCTCCCCGGACGGGGGTGGCGAGCTCACGACGTCCGCGCCCCATCTCCTTTACGCGCTTTATTCCTTGCTCAAGGAGGAATGGCTCGGGCTCGACGCCGCCGGGTTCGAGAACGGGAAAGTCGTCGTCCCCCGTTTCTCCCGGCTCGAGGGCGGCGACAATTACCTGGCCAACCCGAAGCGGGTCGCCGCCGGCTACGACGCCGAGCGCTCCGTCCGAGAGCTGGCCCGCCTCGGCTTCAGCCACGTGCCGGTGAACGCCCTGGCCAAGGATATGCCGGCCGAGCAGGGACCGCCCGGGGAGATCTATTACCGTTTTTATTATTTCAGCCCCGACCTCGACCAGTTCGTCGAGACGCCCCTCAACGCCGGGGCATACTCGCCCGAATATCTCGAGGCCAACCTGACGCTCCTCAAGGAGAACGCCCGCCTCGCGGTCAAGTACGGCCTGACGCCCGGTCTCAACATCAGTTCGCCGCGCTCCGTTCCCGACGCCGTCCTCGAGAAATACCCCTACCTTCGCGGGGCCCGCGTCGACCACCCCTTCAGGAGCTATCGCCCGCGCTACACGCTGACCCTCTCCCATCCCGCCGTCCGCTGGCACTATGCCGAGCTCATGCGACGGCTGATGCACGAGGTCCCCGAGCTCGGCTACATCTACCTCTGGACAAACGACAGCGGCTCGGGCTTCGAGTACACAGCCAGCCTGTACGCCGGCCGAAACGGCGGCGCCTACCTCGTCCGCGAGTGGAAGTCCCACGAGGCCATCGCCAAGGCCGCGGCCGAAAACGTCCTCCGCTATTTCCGGACCCTGCGCGACGCGGCCGCCGAGACCCGTCCTGAATTTCGCCTCCTCTTCAACCTCTTCTCCTTCTCGAACGAGGAGGAGTTCATCCTTGACGGCCTGACCGACGGGCTCGACCTCTGGGTCGCGCCGAAAGAGCTCGACGACTCGCCGCGCGGCCGGCGGCTCATGTCCCTGCCGGCCAAAGGCAGCGAGATCTTCACGACGACGCGCCTCCAGAACAACTACCTGCTCGGCATCCCCTCGCCCTGGCTCGCGGCCGATGAGGTCCGCGGACTCGCGGCGGCCGGATTCGACAAGGCCCAGGTCACGGTCGACCCGGCGCCGCTGGCCCCCTACGACGTCAACCGGGACGTGCTGAGGGCCCTCAACTTCGACCCGGCCGCGGACATCGACGCCGTCGTGTCCGCCGCGGCAGCCCGGCTCGTCGGGAAGAGCGGGGCCCCGGCCCTGGTCAAGGCCTGGCGGCTTTGCGACACGGCCGTCCGCGGCTTTCCGTCGATCGGGCTATACGGCGACAACAACTGGGGCTTCCCCTGGTACCGGCTTCTCGTCCGGCCCTTCGCCCCGGATATCGAGAGGATCCCGGAGGCGGAGCGCGCCTATTACGAGAAGTATATGACCGTGACCTTCAACAACCCCAACCTCGTCGACCTGGGCACGGACATCCTCTGGACTCTCATGACCCGCGACCAGGCGGACGCGGTCGTGGCCCAGGCCGACCAGCGGACGTGGAAGCCCCTGGACGAGGCGATCGGGGTCCTGAAGGACGCGGTCCAAGCGGCGAGGGGCGACGCACGTTCGGTTTTCGTCGACCAGTTCGATCGGCTCCGGGGCCTGCGCTGTTACTTCCGGACCCTGCGCAACACGGCGGCCTGGGTGTCAGGGGTCCACGGCACCATCGAGGCGAAAGACCCGGCCGAGCGGGAGAGACGCTTGACCACGGTCCGGGCCATGATCGACGACGAGGTCGGGAACGCCCGCGCTCTGGCTGCGCTCTTCGAGTCCTCGAAGACGCGGTTCATGCCCATCGACCCGACGGGCGAGACCTTCAACATGTACGGGACGAACCTGCCGGAGCTCATACGGAGAAAAGTCGCCCTCATGGAAAAACACCGGAACGACGAGCCCCGCATCGACCCGGATTTCATGTGGCGCCTGCCGCCGGACTCCGGGCTCGACCCGAAAGCGTTTATCAAGTACTGATATAATCTTGGGATATCCGTCGAGGAGGAGAGGTCGAAACATGAAAACCCGGACGATCGCCTATTTCGCGGCATTTCTTTTATTTTCAACGTTTTTCGCCTCAACGGTCCCGTCCCTCGGGGCCCAGTCCCGGACGCCCGACCGCCTCCAATGGTTCCGGGAAGCCAAATTCGGCCTGTTCATCCATTGGGGCGTCTACTCCATGATCGGCCGCGAGGAGTGGGCCCGCCAGCTCCTCCAGATCCCGCTCAAGGAGTACCAATACTACGCCGAGAGCTTCAACCCGGTCGAATTCGACCCGGACGCGTGGGCCGCGCTGGCGAAAGACGCCGGCGTGAAATATATCATCATCACCTCGAAGCACCACGACGGCTTCTCCATCTTCGACAGCGCCTACACCGACTATGACGTCATGAAGGCCAAGTACGGGAAAGACATCCTCGGCCCTCTCGCGATCTCCTGCAAGAAGGCCGGGATCCCGCTCGGCTTCTACTACTCGATCATGGACTGGCACCACCCCGACTATCTGCCCCGGCGTGGCTGGGAGACCGACCGGAGTTCCAAGGGTGCCGACTTCGGGCGCTACATGGACTTCGCGACGAACCAACTCATGGAGCTCGTAGCGAAATACGACCCGGCCGTCCTCTGGTTCGACGGCGAGTGGGAGCACTCGAACGAAGAACAGCGGGCCTTCGCCATCGAAAAAATGCTCCTCGGCCTGAAGCCGGCGCTCCTCATCAACGACCGGCTGTTCAAGCGCGAGCCCGGCCACGGCGACTTCGGCACGCCCGAGAACTACGTCCCAGCCACGGGCGTCCGCAACCCGGACGGCAGCCCCCGTCTCTGGGAGGCCTGCTATACGATGAACTGGAACGGCTGGGGCTACAACCGCTACGAAACCGAGTTCCACAGCGCGAGCCAGCTCATCCGCCAGCTCATCGAGATCGTCAGCAAGGGCGGCAATCTTCTCCTCAACGTCGGGCCCCAGCCCGACGGCCGCATCCAGGCCGATTTCGTCGCCCGGCTGAAGCGGATGGGCGAATGGCTTAATACGAACGGCGACGCCATCTACGGGACGACGGCCAGCGTCTTCGAACGCCTCCCCTTCTTCGGCCGGTCGACGGTCAAGGGAACGAAGCTCTACATCCACGTCATGGGCTGGCCCGCCGACGGGAGGATCCGCCTTCCGGGGCTCAAGACGGACGTGAAAAAAACTTATTTGCTGACAGGCCCCGGTAGGCCTTTGACATTCAAGCGGACGGGGAAGGACGTCATCATCACTCTGCCGGAACGGGAGCGCGACCCCGACGCGACGGTGGTCGTCGTCGAGCTCCAGGGCCCACCCGAGGTCGAACCCTACAAGATAGGTCCGGAAAAGGACGGGCGGGTCGAACTCCCCGTTTATCTCGCCGACATCCAGTCGGAGATGGGCCAGCGCGCCTACCTCGACCACTTCTACAGGACGACGATGCTGGCCAACTGGCAGAACGTCAACGACTACCCGGAGTGGGCTTTCACGACGGACAAGGCCGGGGCCTTCGAAATCCTGGCCTCCTACGCCGGCATGTGGGGCGGCCAGGCCGCCTATGAGGTCGAGGTGGACGGAGTGAAGCTCGCCGCCAAGACGGAATCCTCTCCGAGCGTCTATTTCCCCAAGACGTTTTCCGTCGGCAAGGTCGCCCTCGGTGCGGGCGCGCACAAGCTCCGGGTCAGGATCACGTCCGTCGTCAACAACCACGCCATGAACTTGGAGAAGATCGTCCTCGTCCCGGCGAAGTGAGCCTCGAATAAGGCTTTCTGAAGAAATGAACCGCGCCAACCGCCTGGCCCGCGAAAAGAGTCCTTATCTCCTCCAGCACGCGCACAATCCCGTGGATTGGCACCCGTGGGGGGACGAGGCCTTCGAACGGGCCCGGCACGAGGACAAGCCCGTCTTCCTGTCCATCGGCTACTCGACCTGCCACTGGTGCCACGTCATGGAGCGGGAGTCCTTCGCCGACGAGGAGGCGGCCCGGGTCCTCAACGCGGCCTTCGTTTGCGTCAAGGTCGACAGGGAGGAGCGGCCCGACCTCGACCAGCGCTACATGGCCGTCTGCCGGATGCTGACCGGATCGGGCGGCTGGCCGTTGACCATCGTGATGACGCCGGATAAGCGGACGTTTTTCGCCGGGACGTATTTTCCCAAGTCGCGGCGATGGGGCCGGACGGGCCTTCTCGAGCTCGCTCCTCTGATCGGCGAGGCCTGGCGGACGCGGCGGGAAGAAGTCCTCCGCTCGGCCGCCGAGGTCATCGCCGCCGTCGACAGGGGCCGGCCCCGAGTCCGGGCCGGATCCGGGGACGGCCTGTCCGAAACGGCCCTGGACGGAGCCTTCCACGAACTGGCGGCGGATTTCGACGAAAGCCGGGGCGGTTTCGGCGGCGCGCCCAAATTCCCCATCCCTCACCACATCGGGTTCCTTTTGAGATACTGGAAACGGACCGGCCGCGCCGAAGCCCTGGCCATGGCCGAAAAAACGCTCGCCGCCATGCGGCTTGGCGGGATCTACGACCACCTCGGCTTCGGCTTCCACCGCTACTCGACCGACGCCGATTGGCTCGTCCCGCACTTCGAGAAGATGCTCTACGACCAGGCCCTCCTGGTCGAGGTCTACGCGGAAGCGTTCGCGGCGACCGGGAAGGGCGAATACAAGCGGACAGCGGGGGAAATCGCGGACTACGTCCTCAGGGACCTGGCCTCCCCCGAGGGCGGATTCTATACGGCCGAGGACGCCGACAGCGACGGCGAGGAGGGGAAGTTCTATCTATGGACGCGGGACGAGTTCGACGACGTCCTCGGTCCGGAGGAAGCGAAGCTCTCGGCCCGCGTCTTCGGTCTCGAAGCCGGAGGCAATTTCTCCGAACCCGGGCGATCGAAGGACGGGCGGAACATCCTTCATAGAAGCCGGACGGCCGAGGAGCCGGACGGCCGAATTGAAAAGACCCGACAAAACCTCTTTCTCGCCCGTAAAGAGCGGGTCCGGCCGTTCAAGGACACCAAGGTCCTCGCCGATTGGAACGGCTTGATGATAGCGGCCCTGGCGTTCGTCTATCGGGTGACGGGCGAGGACCGGTATCTTCGCGCCGCGGAGAGGGCGGCGGGCTTCGTCCTCGAAAAGATGCGCGCCCCCGGCGGCCGGCTCCTGCACGTGTTCGCCGACGGCGAGGCCCGCGTCCCGGCCTTCCTCGACGATTACGCCTTTGTGATCAAAGGTCTCCTCGGGCTCTACGAGGGGGGGTTCGACCCGGGCCATCTCGAGAAGGCCCTCGAGCTCGCGGGACGGACGATCGAGCTTTTCTGGGACGGAAAGGAGGGCGGATTCTTCTTCGCCACCGCCGATCCGGAGGTGGGCGCCCGGCACAAGGAGATCTACGACGGCGCCGTGCCGTCGGGGAATTCGGTCATGCTGATGAACCTCCTTCGCCTGGCCCGGATCACCGGACGGCAGGACCTCGAAGAAAAAGCATCTCGGCTGGCGGAGGCTTTCTCGCCCGACGTCGGCGGCCACCCGCGCATGTCTACGGAATTCCTCCGCGGACTGGATTTCGCTCTCGGGCCGTCACGGGAGATTGTCGTCGTCGGGAAATGGGAAGCTCCGGATACCCGGGAGCTTCTTGAGGCGCTGAGAGGCATTTACCTCCCCAACACGGTCGCCCTCTTCAAGCCGATGGACCGGGCCGAGACGGGGCGGGTCCTGGAACGCCTCGCCCCCTTTACCAAGGACATGGACGTAGGCGGCGGTCACGCCGCCGCCTACGTTTGCTCGGGAGGCACCTGCTTTCGCCCCGTCTCGTCCGCTGCCGAACTCCTCGATTCGATCCGATGATCCTTGAATGCCCGGATCAGCCGCCCGGCTGAAGGGTCTTCTTGATCTTGCTCAGGTCGTAGCCCTTGGCCGCGATCCGTTTGAGAAGATCGTCGTAAAGCGGCCCGTCCATCTGCGGCGTCCGGCTCAAAATCCAGAGGTATTTCCGGTTGGGGTGGCCGACGACGGCCCACTGGTAGTCCTTATCCAGCTCGATGATCCAGTAGGCGCCGGAGAAAGGCCAGAAAAAACGGACCTTGAGCTTGGCGCTGGTCGTCTTGTCGACGATCCAGGCCTTGCCGCGGACCGAGCGCTGCTTGCCGTCGAGCGTCTCCTTGCGGCAGGCGTTGACAACGTCGATATCCCCGTCGTCGCGGAGCGAGTAATGGGCCGAGACGCCGACGCAGCCTTTCTGAAAGCGCTGGGGGATGGTCGCAATCTCGTACCACGTCCCGAGGTATCGCTGGACGTTGACGGACGGCACGACCTCGAGCGGTTTTTCCTGGGCCCGGGCCTTTGCGAACGCGCCCAGGGCGATGACGAACATCAAGATCAATATCCACGGTTTCATGGGTGCCTCTCTCCTCTCCAGTGTAAACCATGCCCCGGCTCGGGTCAAATCCCCCATTTTTTTCATCGCGGCTGAAGCTCCACGGACCTACGTCCGTGGGATCTCTTGGACTGCAGGCGTTGGAGCGCCTGTCCCCGAAGCGGGGAATTCGCTATTCCTCCACGGACTTATTAATCAGTGCAATAAATAGCTTGCAATATGGGATTTGATATGATAGACTGTCTTCATGAAGAACAAGGATGCCAGATCGTTGCCTCCGGCCGCCCAGGAGCAAATCCGTCGGCGGGCGGTTCAGGCTGTTCGGGCTGGGATGACCCAGCTGGAAGCAGCCCGGATATTCGGTGTCACGCGGCAGACCATAGGTGCCTGGGTCAAAAAAGCCGGGAACAGAAGCCTCGATGTTTTGGCCGCGAAGCCACAAGGTCGGCCCAAAGGAAAAACTCTTCCGCCCCGTCAGGCAAAGGTGATCGCGCGAGCGATCTCCAACAAGCCTCCCGATCAGTTGAGACTGCCTTTTTACCTGTGGACGAGAGAGGCGGTGGGACGTTTGATTGAAAAGCGTTATGGGACGCGTCTTTCGGTCTGGACGGTGGGGCGGTACTTGAAGGAATGGGGGTTTACGCCCCAGGAGCCGATCCGGCGGGCCTTCGAAGCGGACCCAGAAGCGGCCCAGCGCTGGTTGGAGGAGGAATATCCGCTGATCCGAGCCCTGGCCCGGAGGGCTAAGGCGGAGATTTACTGGGGAGACGAGATGGGACTTCGGTCCGACCATGCCACGGGGACGAGTTGGGGGTTGAAAGGGCAAACGCCGGTGATCCCGGGGACGGGACAGCGGTTTGGCTGCAGCATGATTTCGGCGATCACGAACCGCGGCAAGTTGTATTTCATGGTTTTGAACGAGAGATTTCGGGCCCGGGTGTTCATCGATTTTTTGAGACGGTTGGAGCGGCAAGTGCCGGGCCGGATTTATCTCATCGTGGATCGTCATCCCGTCCACCGGGCGGGAGCGGTGAAGCAGTGGCTGGGAACGAAAGGGCGACGGGTGAGATTGTTTTATCTTCCGGGCTACCGGCCGGACTTGAACCCGGACGAGTATCTGAACCAGGACGTCAAAAGCAACGCGGTGGGCCGCCGCCGGCCTCCCGATGTCGTAACGATGAGAAAAAACGTCTCCGGTTATCTCCGCGGTCGTCAACGACGACCCCAAATCGTGATGAACTACTTCAAGCACGAGAGCGTCCGTTATGCCTCTTGAATGCAATCAATTTATCGCTCCCCGTAATATATCCGTGGAATCCCGCGAAGGGGATTGAATTAGCCCTCTCCTTTTAATAGAATCTCAATGTCGTGGGCGCGCAAAGAACCCTCCGAGAACTCCGTTCCTACCCGTCGGGGGCTTGTCGCTCTCTTCTTGATTGATCTCGTTCTCGGGGTCCGTCCTTTCGCCGCCCCGGAATTCCGGTGAGGAGGGTGTCCATGGGGGATCGAGACAACCGCTCGACACGGAGAGGTTTCCTCAAGACCGCGGCCATGGGGGCGGCGGCCGTATCTATGTCGCCGCTTCGCGGGTCCGGCCGGGCCGCGTCCGCGGCGGCCGCCGGCGGCGGCTTCAAGCTCAAGTACGCCCCGAGTCTAGGGATGTTCGAGGCCAGCGCCGGGAAAGCTCCCGCCGATCAGCTCAAGTTCATCGCCGACCAGGGCTTCAAGGCCTGGTTCGACAACGGCCTGATGGGCCGGCCGCCGGCCGAGCAGGAGGCCCTGGCCGAGGAATCGTCCCGCCTCGGCCTGACCATCGGCCCTTTCGTCGTCTACGCCGACTTCAAGGTCAAGTCCTTCGTCATACGGGACGCGGCCGTCCGCGACATGCTCGCCGGGCGGTTCAAGACGGCCGTCGAAACGGGCCGGCGGACCGGCTGCAAGTGGGCCCTGGCCGTCCCCGGCCGCTTCGACGAGAGCCTCGACTGGGACTACCAGACGGCCAACGTCGTCGAGAACCTCAAGCGGTTCGCCGGGCTGTGCGAGCCGTCGGGCCTCATCATCGTCCTCGAACCGCTCAACCCGAAAGACCACCCCGGCCTCTTCCTGACCAAGATGGCCCAGACCTACCAGATCTGCCGCGCCGTCGGGAGCCCCTCCGTCAAGATCCTCGACGACATGTACCATCAGCAGATCACCGAGGGTAACATCATCCCCAACATCGACGCCTGTTGGGACGAGCTCGCGGCCTTCCACGTCGGCGATTCGCCGGGACGGAAGGAGCCGGGCACGGGCGAGATGAACTACCGGAATATCTTCAAGCACATCCACGGCAAGGGCTACCAGGGGGTCCTCTGCCTCGAACACGGCAAGAGCAAGGCCGGCCTCGAGGGTGAGAAGGCCCTTCTCGAGGCCTACCGCGCCGCCGACGCATTCTAAATCAAAGAGAGGAGAGAACATGACCAACGAAAAAAAAGACACCATCTTCGGCATGACCAGGCGGGACTTCATCAAGACGACGTCCGTCGCCTCCATGGCCACGCTCGCGGCGGCCGTCGCGGGGTCCAGCGGGCGTTGCGCCGGCGGGTCGGACGCGATCCACGTCGGGGTCATCGGCTGCGGTGGGCGGGGCACCGGCGCGGCCATCGACGCCGTGAACTCCGCACCCGGGGTCGAGATCCTGGCCCTCTTCGACCCGTTCCAGGACCGCGTCGACAAATCCCTCAAGACCCTCCTCGAGAAGGTCCCGGCCGCGGTCAAGGTCACGCCCGAGACCTGCTTCACCGGGTTCGACGGCTACAAGAAGCTGCTCGCGATCAAGGACATCAATTATATCGTCATGGCCGCCCCCCCGGGGTTCCGGCCCATCCATCTCAAGGCCGCCGTCGAGGCAGGCAAGCACGTCTTCATGGAAAAGCCGGTGGCCGTCGATCCGGTCGGTATCCGGTCCGTCATCGCCAGCTCGGAACTCGCGGCGAAGAAAGGCCTGGCCATCGTGGCCGGCACCCAGCGCCGTCACCAGGCGAGCTACCTCGAGCTCATGAAGCGCATCCACGACGGGGCCATCGGCGAGATCGTCGGCGGCCAGTGCTACTGGAACCAGGGCGAGCTCTGGGTCATCAAACAAACGCCCGAAATGAGCGACATGGAATGGCAGTGCCGGAACTGGCTCTATTTCTCCTGGACGTCGGGCGACCACATCGTCGAGCAGCACGTCCACAACATCGACGTCGTCAACTGGGCCTTCGGCGCGACGCCGGTCAAGGTCATGGGCATGGGCGGCCGGCAGGTCCGGACGGCCCCCGAATACGGCAACATCTTCGACCACTTCGCCGTCGAGTTCGAGTACCCGAACGGCGCCCGCGTCATGAGCATGTGCCGCCAGACCCCGGGCTGCGCCGACCGCGTCGAGGAGAAGATCGTGGGGACGAAGGGCCACGCCTTCGGCTACGGCGAGATCTCCGGCCCGAACGCATGGAAGCTCGAGGGGGACGAGCCCAACCCCTACGTCGTCGAGCACGCCGACCTCATCGCCGGCATCCGGGACGGCAAGCCCCTCAACGAAGGCAGGAGGGTCGCCGAAAGCACGCTCTGCGCCATCATGGGTCGCATGAGCGCCTACACCGGCCGGGCCATCTCCTGGGATTGGGCGATGAACGCCTCCAAGCTCGACCTGACGCCGGCTAAATTCGGGTTCGGCCCGAACCCGGTCGATCCGGTCGCCGTCCCGGGGCAAACGCAGCTCGTCTGAAGCGCAGATGAATGTGACAGCTCGCTTTCAGCGGCGACGAGGACGCCTGCAGTCTGTCACCTCTCTTTTTGGGCCAAAATATTGAGCACGACTGAGGAAGCCGCATGAAGGATCAAAAGAAGAATAAGAAAATGAACCGGAGACATTTCCTCAAGACTGTCGCCGTGGCCGGAGGCGCCGCCATCGCCGGTTTCCCGACGATCGTCAAGGCCTCGGCCCTGGGCAAGGACGGGGCCGTCGCGCCGTCCAACCGGATCGTCATGGCCGGCATCGGTTTCGGCATGATGGGCCCGGGCAACATGTCGAACTTTCTCGAGAAAAACGAGGTCCAGTGGGTCGCCGTCTGCGACATCGACAAGGAGCCGCTGGCCATGGCCCGCGATATGGTCGACAAGAAGTACGGCAAAAAGTCTTGCGCGACCTACCACGACTTCCGCGAGCTGTTCCTCCGCAAGGACCTCGACGCCGTTTCCATCGCGGTTCCCGATCACTGGCACGCCATCCTGGCCATCTCCGCGCTGAGGGCAGGCCTCGACGTCTACGGCGAAAAGCCGCTGACCCACAACCTGCGCGAGGGCCGGGCCCTTTGCGACGCCGTCGAGCGCTACGGCCGCGTCTGGCAAACCGGTTCCTGGCAGCGCTCCGTCGAGAACTTCCACCAGGCCTCAGAGCTCGTCCGCAACGGCCGCATCGGCAGGGTCAAGAGGATCGAGATCGGACTCCCCTCGGGACACTACGATTTCGCCCGGACCTTCGGCCAGGAGGCACTCGTCGCCCCGCCGCCGAACCTCGATTACGAGTTCTGGGTCGGGCCCGCGCCCTGGTGGCCTTACTGCAAGGCCCGCGTCCACATGAACTGGCGCTGGAACATGGACTTCGGCGGCGGCCAGTACATGGACTGGATCGGCCATCACCTCGACATCGCCCACTGGGGCATGGGCTGGGACGAGACCGGCCCCGTCGAGATCGAAGCGACCGGCGAGTTCCCGACGTCGGGCATCTACAACAGCCCGACCCGCTACTATGTCAAGGCCAAGTACGCCGACGGGACGCCCATGGTCCTGGCCGGCGGCCACGACGAGATCTGGGGCGGCACGAAGTGGATCGGCGAACACGGCTGGGTCTGGGTCGACCGGGGCGAGTTCATGACCGAGCCCGAAAGCCTGAAACGCGAGGTCATCGGTCCCGAGGAGACGCGCCTCTACAAGAGCCGCGACCACTACCAGAATTTCCTCGACTGCGTCCGCAGCCGGGCCAAGACGATCACCCCGGCCGAGACGGCCCACCGCTCGGCGAGCGTCGGCCATCTCGGGGTCATCGCTATGGAAGTCGGGCGGAAGATCAAGTGGGACCCGGCCGCCGAGACCATCATCGGCGACCCCGAGGCGGAACGGCTCCTCGGCCACTCGTACCGCAAACCCTGGCAGCTGCCGGAATAGGGAGGAGACCCATGAGAACTCCCCTGACACACCATGAAGGCTTCGGCAGGAGAATCGGCGGGATCGCTCTGGCCGCTTTTTTTGGCCTTGGCATTCTCGCTCCGATGGGAACGGCCCAGCAACGGCCCCAGATCGGTATGTCCCTGACCTATGATTCGTTGGCCGCCATTCTCAGGGACCTCGCGAACTACCAGTTCGACCAGGGGGTGGGCGCGCCCCTCGGACTTCGGGCCTATGTCTTCGCCCACAAGGACGACCCTCAGGCCCGCCGGGAAACCGAAGCCGCGTTGCTCCGGTTCATCCAGGGCTCGCCCGCGCCGGGCGGTTTGATGGCGGCGTGCCGGGCGCTGCGGCTTATCGGCGGCCCGGATTCGGTCCCCATGCTCGCAGGGCTCGTCCTCAAGCCGGAGACGACGGACGCGGCCCGCTTCGCCCTCGAAAGGATCCCGGGAAGCGAGGCCGACCAGGCGCTTCTCGCCGCATTGGTCAAATCCCAGGGCGCGGTGAAACGCGGAATCATTTTCTCGCTCGGGGAACGGGAGTCGGCCGCCGCGATCCCCGCGCTCGAACGGCTGGCTGGTGGCAAAGACGCCAATCTAGCCGCCGACGCCGTCAAGGCCCTAGGGAAGGTCGGCGGCCCGGATGCCGGCCGGGCCCTCACCGCGGTGCTCGGCAAGGCCGGTCTTCAGCTCAAGCTCGAAGCGGCATCGGCCCTTCTCCTCGCGGCCAAAAATGACCCGGGGGCCGCGGCTATCTACGACAAGCTCTTCGCCGCGGATCTTCCCCCGGTCATGCGGCAGGCCGCGTTCAAGGGGAAGATCGAAGCGGCCGGCGATAGGGGGAAAGAACTCATCCTGAAGGCCCTGGCCGGAAGGGACGCCTTCCTCTTCGCCCCGGCCATCGCCATGGTCCCAGGGAATTTCCGCGCGGCAGAGATCGGGCGGGTCGCCGATCTCCTCTCCCGTCTACCCGAAGACGCCAGGATCCAGCTTACGGCCGTCCTGGGCGGTTACCCCGCCGACGCCGTCGGCCCCTATCTCCTCTCGGCCGCAGAAAATCCGTCCCTCGATGTGAGACTGGCCGCGCTCCGCTCCCTCGGCAAGGCCGGCGGAGCGAAATCGGTCGCCTTCCTGGCGACCAAAGCCGCCAGGACCTCCGGCGCCGAGCAGGACGCCGCGCGAGAGACCTTGGCCCTGCTCAGAGGCTCGGACGTCGACCCGGCGATCCTCGCCCATTTTGTAAAGATGACCGACGACGCGGTCAAGGCCGAGCTCGTCCGAGCGGCGGGCGCACGCCGCATCGCCGGCGCCAAACCCGCGCTCATGGACATGGTCAAGTCCGCTTCGCCCCTGCTCAAGGCTAAGGCGGCGGCCGCGCTCCGCGATCTCGCCGGGACGGCGGACATTCCCGGCCTTCTCGGGCTGCTTCTCGGCCTCGAAGACGAAACCGCCCGGGAGTCGATGCAGGACACGGTCGCCGCAATCGCCCGCACCAACCCGAGGGAACTCAGCCGCGCCGGGGCCGTCAAGGCCCTCCTGGCCTCGGAAAAAGACCCTAAGAAAAGGGCGGACCTCCTCCGCGTCCTGGGGAAAATCGGCGACGACACCGGCCTGGCCCTCATCCGGAGCGCTCTTTCTGACAAGGACGAAGGCGTGGTCGACGCGGCCGTTCGCGCCCTGGTCGATTGGCCGACCGGCATGGCCCGGGACGACCTCTACGAAATCGCACGGTCGTCGCTCGCCCTCAATCACCGTGTTCTTTCCATCCGGGCTTTCGTCCGGATGATCGGCCTCGAGCCCTACCGGGCTCCCGACGGGGCCGTCGCGGACCTCCTGCGCGCCCTGGCAGTCGCCCCTCGGGTGGAAGAGAAGAAGCTCATCCTGGGCATGCTCGTCCGTTTTCCCTGCGTTTCGGGGCTGAAGACGGCCCAATCGCTCCTGGCCGACTCAGCCGTCGCTGAAGAAGCCAAGCTCGCTGCCGACCGCATCCGCCAGGCACTCGGCCGCCGCACGCCCTAGAGGGGGTCAAACCTACGGCCGGGAGCGGATTCTGAGAAGCGACCAACAGAAACGCGGCGGAGTGGCTCGGAGCCGCATTTCTGGGAAATATCTGAATGGTGTTGATAAGTGCGTAAAAAGCAGGCTCGAGCCCTTCTTGATGGGAGGAACGGCATGATAGAAGGACAGGCGTCGGGAACAAAAACGCCGAAGCTGCGCTACGGCATGGTCGGCGGCGGCCAAGGCGCTTTCATCGGCGACGTCCACCGCAAGGCCGTCGCCATGGACGGCAAGGCGGAGATCGTCTGCGGCGCCTTCTCCCAGAGCTACGATAACACCCTGGCCACCGGCGAATCCCTCGCGCTTCCACAGGAGCGCCTCTACCGGACGTTCGAAGACATGATCCGGGCCGAGGCCGAACGCGCCGACCGGCCCGACTTCGTCAGCATCGTCACCCCCAACAGCGCCCATTACGCCGCGGCGAAGCTGGCCCTCGACCACGGTTTCGCCGTCGTCTGCGAAAAACCCCTGGCCACGAACTCCAGTGACGCCGCCGACCTGGCCCGCCTCGTCCGCGAAAAAGGCCTTCTCTTCTGCGTCACCTACGCCTACTCGGGCTACCCCATGGTCAAACACATCCGGGACATTATCGCCCGGGGCGAGATCGGCGAGATCCGCTTCGTCAACGGCGAGTACCCTCAGGAATGGCTGGCGACAAAGCTCGAGGACACGGGCCAAAAACAAGCCGCCTGGCGGACCGACCCCAAGCTCGCCGGCATCTCCAACTGCGTCGGCGACATCGGCAGTCACATCGAGTTCATGGCCGGCCACATGACCGGGCTCGCCGTCGAATCGCTCTGCGCCCGACTGGACCGGTTCGGCGCCGGCCGCCCCCTCGACGACAACGCCACGGTCATGGTCAACTACAAGGGCGGGGCCAAGGGCGTCTACTGGAGCTCCCAAGTCGCCCTCGGCCACGACAACGCCCTCCGCCTCCGCATTTACGGGACCAAGGGCGCCGTCGAGTGGTTCCAGGAGACGCCGAACACCGCCCGCGTCTCGTTCCTCGACCGGCCGACCGGGACCATCTCCCGCGGCCGCGACCCGATGTCGCCGCGGGCCCAGACTCTCTCGCGCCTCCCGTCGGGCCATCCGGAAGGTTATTTCGAAGGCTTCGCCAACATCTACTCGACCTTCATCACCGCCCTGGCCAAGAAGCTCCGGGGCGAGGCGCTCACTGCTGACGACCTCGACTTCCCCGGCGTCGAGGAAGGCGTCCAGGGCGTTAGGTACATCGAGAAGTGTGTCGAAAGCTCGGCAAGAGGCGCCGTCTGGATGAACCTGGATTAGGAAAATAGGGACATGATCCGTGAGGACATGGGGACACGTACCGAATTCCAGAAAATTCGGAACATGTCCCCACTCGGTTCGTGTCCCCGTTTATCGCGATCATGGATTATGGAGGGATAAATGCCCAGACCCGTAACGCTATTCACCGGCCAGTGGGCCGACCTGCCCTTCGAAGAGGTCTGCAAGAAAGCGGGCGAGTGGGGATACGACGGCCTTGAGGTTGCCTGCTGGGGCGACCACATGGACGTCCGCAAGGCCGCTGCCGACCCCGCCTACGTCCGCGAGAAAAAACGCGTCCTCGAAAAGCACGGCCTCAAGTGCTGGGCCCTCGGCGCGCATCTCGCCGGCCAGTGCGTTGGCGACGAGTACGACCCCCGGCTCGACGGCTTCGCCCCCGACACCGTCAAGGGCAAGCCGGAAGCCCTGCGCAAGTGGGCCATCGAAGAGATGAAGGCCACGGCCCGGGCCGCCCGCAACATGGGTTGTTACGTCGTCAACGGATTCATGGGCTCGCCCATCTGGAAGGCCTGGTATTCCTTCCCCTCGACGACCGAAGAGATGGTCGAGGCGGGATTCCAGAAGATCCTCGGCCTGTGGACGCCCGTCTTCGACGAGTTCGACGAGCAGGGCGTCAAGTTCGCCCTCGAGGTCCACCCGACCGAGATCGCCTTCGACGTCTACACGACGAGGCGCCTCCTCGACGTCTTCAACTGCCGGCTGACCCTCGGCCTCAACTTCGACCCTAGCCACCTCGTCTGGCAGGGGATGGAGCCGCATCTCTTCATTCGCGAGTTCTCCGACCGCATCTACCACGTCCACATGAAGGACGTGGCCGTGACCCTCGACGGCAAGGCCGGCATCCTCGGCTCGTTCCTGCCCTTCGGCGACGTCCGCCGGGGCTGGAACTTCCGCTCGCTCGGCCACGGCGATGTCGATTTCGAGGCCATCATCCGCGAGCTCAACGCGATCAATTACGACGGTCCCCTCTCGGTCGAATGGGAGGATAACGCCATGGACCGCGATTTCGGCGCCGAGGAAGCGCTCGAGTTCGTCCGCGTGACGAACTTCTCGCCGTCCAAGGTGGCTTTCGACAAGGACATGAAGAAATAGGGACGCGCAGTCCCCGGGTCAGTTGCCGCGCCGCGCCGGGCTGACCACCCGGAACGTCCGCTCCAAGCGCCGGCCCTCGCCGTCCGTCAGGACCAGCCGATGCTCTCCCGGCTCGGGATTCAGCGAGATCTGATGAAAAACCCTAGTCGAGGCTAAATAACTCTCGTCGAGGTGCCAGTGGATGGTCGCGCCATGCTCCCGGTGGACGGCCTCGAAAACGACCTCGCCCGGACGGCCGTCGAGGTCGATGGGGACGTAGACCGACATTTCCGGCTCCGGGTAGACCAGGTTCATCACCCGCAACCCCCGTTCGCCCGCCGGCCCGCCGCCGCAATCGGCCCGAAAGGGAGGAAGGGGCCGGTATTCCGGGTGGTCGATCCGGTAGTAATATTCCTGGACGGGCGGCAGGACGAACCAGGACTCGTGCCGCATCCTATCGATGGGCTCGCAGCGGCTGTCCACCCGGAAGCGGCCCGCGCCGTCCAGGTGCACCGTCTGGTGAAAGGCGCACATCCGGTCGAAGCGGCTTTCCTCAGGCACCCAGACCGTCTCCGCCGGGCAGAGCTCGGTCGCCAGAAAACCTGAGTCCCGGCAGACCCGGACCTCCTTGAGGCCCGACCACGGCCGGACGATCTCGCCGCCGCCGTCGACCACGCCGAGGAGGTCGAAGAGGACCGGGGCCGCGGCCGCGAGCCCGGTCAGCCCGGGCTTTCCTTCGCCGTCGGCGTTTCCGGCCCAAACGCCGATCGTGTAGTTGGGCGTTACCCCGATCGCCCAGGCGTCCCTCAGCCCGAAGCTCGTGCCCGTCTTCCAGGCCACCCACTTCGACGAGCTGAAATTCCGCCAGAAGCCTTCCTCGTCCGGCCGGTTGACCGCGGTCAGAGCCTGGAGTGTGAGGTAAGCGGCGGCCGCCCCGAGGTCCTTCATCTTCGACGGCGTCTCCCGTTCGTCCCGCAACAGCCTGACCTCCCGGCCGCCGCCGGCCGCATTCGAAGCAAGCTCCGCCAGCTTGGCGTAAAGCGCCGCGATCTCGACGAGCCGTCCCTCCGCACCGCCGAGGACGAGGGTCAGGCCGTAGTCATCGGGCGACCGGTCCAGGGTCGTCATCCCCCACTGCCTCAGCCGGTTCTCGAAGCGGGGGATGCCGTACTCCCGGAGCTCGCGGACGGCGGGGACGTTAAGCGACCAGGCCAGAGCCGTCCGGGCCGGGACGGCGCCCCGAAAACGCCGGTCGAAATTCTCGGGCTTGAACCCTTCGAAGCGGACGGGCGTGTCGGGAACAAGGGTCACCGGGGTGATGCCGCCTTCCTTGATCATGGCCGCGTAGAGGAACGGCTTGAGAATGCTCCCCGTGCTCCGCCGGCTCTGGAGGATGTCGACGCTCTGGCCTTGCTCCTCGCGCCGAGCCAGGCCAACGTTGCCGATATAGGCGACGACGGCCGCCTCGCGGTTGTCGATGACGACGGCGGCGAGATTCCGGATGTCCCGGCCGAAGAGCCGCTCGCCGTGTTGCTCGACGACCCTCCGGACCGTCCTCTGCAGGTCGGCGGCGACGAAGGACCGGAAAGGCGGCGCGGCGCCGGGGCGGGCGGCCAGCGTGTCGAGGAGATGCGGGGCGTCACGGGGCACGGGGCGCAGGCGCTCGGGCATGGGCTCGGCCAGGGCCAGCCGGGACTCGAGGTCGGGCAGCGTCCCCTTGGCCCGGAGCCGCTCCAGCAGCCCGTTCCTTTTGAGAAGCAACCGCGCGCGCCCGGCTTCCGACCCGACGAGCCCCGGGTCGTTGGGCAGGACGGCGAGGAACGCGGCCTCGGCCCAGCTCAGACGCTCCGGGCTCCGGCCGAAATAGAGCCAGGATGCGGCGTCGATGCCGACGACGTTGCCGCCGAAGGGCGCGTGAGCGGCGAAGAGGGCTAGGATCTCTTTTTTCGAGCGTCGGGCCTCGAGCTTCACGGCCAGCACGGCCTCCTTCAGCTTTTCGAAATAGGTCCGCTTCCGGTTTTTACGGGCCAGGCGGACGACCTGCATGGTGATCGTACTCGCCCCGCTCTCGACTCTCCCGGAGCGAAGGTTCTGACGCACCGCCCTAGCCACGGCCAGGGGGTCGACTCCCGGATGGAGATAGAAGCGGCGGTCCTCGAAACGGACGAGGACACGGAAAAAGCGCTCGGGGACGCGGTCGCCCGGCGGGAAGCGCCATTGGCCGTCTGCGGCCGGCCGGGCCCCGAGGAGCTCGCCCTCCGCGCTGAAGAGCGCCGGTGAAAAGGGGTCGTCGAAGAGCCGCAGGGGGAACGTTAACCAGATTGAAACGACGAGTAGGAGAGCGGAGGCCGCCACAAAGAACTTGCGAGCCCGCTTAGAAGCCATCACCCGATAAGCTCCTTTAAAAAGGGGGACACGTACCCGCGGTACATGTCCCCGGTTCCGGCCTATCTTGATCATCCTTTGCTTGCCCTCTGCCACGTCAAGAGGGACAGCCCCCCTTCGGCACGTCAAGAGGGACAGCCCCCCATTGGGGACTGCCCCCAATGGGGACAGTCCCTCAGTCCCCTTCAAAGGGGACAGTCCCTCTTTACTTGACGATCTCGATCCATTGTCCTTTCGTGTTGGCGTGGACGGCCGCGTCGTACATCGCCTCGACGGCGACGCCCGGCTGGTAATAGCGGCCGCGGTAGGAGGCGTTGAGGACGACGAGGAAGACCTTCTCCTGGCCGGCCTCGAGCCGGAAATAGGTGAAGACGCGGTCGTCGCGGATGTCCTGGTAGTCGACGTCCGCTGCGGCCCCCGCCTCGCCGCTGAACCTCGGGTTCTTGATCTGGAAGCCGGAGGCCGTGAGATGGGACAGGATGAGGTTCTTGAGCCGCCTCGAGGTCAGGTTCTTGACCCGGACCTCGGCCACGAGGTCGAACCCCTGGGCGATCTTGTCGATGGCGAAGGCATTCATCTTCATGTCGCGATAGCGGACGTCGATCGACAGGCCCTCCGACGACTCCGTCTCGACGCCGGCCGGGGGCACACCCCGCCGGTAGATGTTGACGTAGAGGGGCGACGTTTCTGTGTTCGTCACGGCGAGGGTCCGGCCCTTCATCGGGAATCCGGGGAATTCACGCCGGTCGAACGGGGTGGACGACTCGACGTCCAGAGGCCGCTCCCCGTCCCAGGCGAGACGATAGCGGAAAAGCTTGATCTCGGCGCTGCCGTAGAAAGCGGCGAGGGCCATCAGGCCGAACGAGGTCTCGTGCGTGGAGAGCCAAAGGTCCGAGGCGAGTGTCTTGGAGATGTCCTCGAGCAGGCTTCTGACCTTGTCGGACCGGCCCATCTGGACGAAGGCCCTGACGGCCAGGGCCTTGTCGCGGAAGTCGGAGCCGAAGGTCTCGCTGTCGTCGCGGTAGGGTTTGAACTCGAGGCTGGAGCGCTCGGCCAGATCGGCCGCCGCGTCGGACTGACCGGTCATGTGGAAGGCCGCGGCCAGCATGAGTCCGGCGAGGCCGGGAAGATCAGGGGTTTCCCGGAGTCTGTTCATGGCCCCGAGGTCCGGGTCACGGACCAGGGCTAGCGTGAACAGGCGGAAGGCCTGGGTGAGCTGAGCCGAGGCGCCGCCCGTTACGAAACTGTTGGACAGCATCTTCTGGTTGGCCCGCCAGCTGTCGAGCATGGCCTGCGGGACATGGTAGCCGAGGCGCGCCGCTTCGAGCAGGAAATAGCCGGCGTATGCGGTCGTCCACTCGTGCCCCTCGCGGCTTCCGGGCCAGTAGGAGAAGGCGCCGTTGGTCATCTGGAAGCCGGTCATTTTCTGGATGGCCGTTTTGACGTATTCCTCGACTTCCCGCGTCTGCCGGTCTTCGAGTTTGACCAGGTTTTTGAGGTAGAGCTGGGGCAGGGCTGTGGAGAGCGTCTGTTCCAAACAGCCGTGGGGATATTGGATGAGGAAATCGAGCCTCTTTTCGAGGTTGAGAGGCGGCAGGGATGAGGCTTCGATGGTGACCTGGTTCGTGTTCTCGAGGCCGAACGGAACGACGTCCTGACTGAGCGTCTGCCCGGGCTTGACCTCGAGGCGTGTCGTCTGGGTGATGAGGGCGTTGGAGGCCAGGACGGGTATGAAGATCGCGTCATCGACGCGCTCGGAACCGCTCGTCGCCCGGAAGCGGACCTCGCCGAGGCCGATCCTCCCGGTCGTCTTGAGCGCGAAAGAGACGATGTCGTCGCCGGGGCGGGCGAAGGCGACCGTCTTGGTGCGCTCGCCGACGACCTCGAAGAACTCGTTCGCCTCCACGCTGACCGTGACCTCCTTGAGGGCAGGCTTGGTGACGAACACGGCGATGGGCATGACGACGTCCTCGCCGGGACGGACGACCCTCGGCAAGGTGGCCAGGGTCATCAGGTCGCGCCGGACGGGGACCGATTTCTCGGCCGAGCCGAACGCCCCATCGCGCCCGGCCACGACCATGACCCGGACGGCGCCGAAATACTGCGGCATGACCAGCTCGTGGACGCCGCTTCCACCCGCCTTGAGTTCGAACGGGCCCTCGAACAAGACGACCGGCGGGAAGCGCCGCGGCTGGCGGGCCTTGTCCTTCGACTCGGCGCCCTCGTCGCCGCCGAGGGCCAGGATCCGGGCCAGCTCGGCGCCGTAGGCCTCGGCGACGATGTCGAAGAGGTCCCAGGTCGAAACCCCGAGCGCCTCGCGGCTGTAGAAGCCATTGCGCAGGTCCGGAGTCGCGAACCGCGTCAGGCCGAGGAGCCCTTCGTCGACGACGGCCAACGTGTAGGTCATGGGGCAGCCGCCGCTCTCGCGGACCTCGACCCGGAATTTTTCCTTCGGCCGGATCTCGTCGGCCACTTTGAGCACGGGCTCGAGGCGCGTCCCCGGGTCCTCGACGAGGATGGGGATGACGCCGTAGAGACGGATGGGCGCGTCGCTTGTCTTGTCCCGGTGCGGCTGGAGGAGGGTGACGTGGACGTAGATGTTGGGCGTCATCGCCGCGGTCAGGGGGATCTCGAAACGGTTCTCGCCCTTGACGGTGGACACCCACATTTTATCGAGGACCGAAGTCCCGTTCTCGATGGAGACGAGGGCCCGGCCCTGGACGGCCTCGGGCAGGTAGATGACGGCCTTCTCGCCGACCTTGTAGCCGGGCTTGTCGGAAGTGAAGCTGAGCGTCGTTGCTCCGGCCCCTCCTTCCTCGCGGGCCCGTCCAGCCCAGCCCGGCCAGTCGATATAGACGATCTGGCCCGAGGCGTGGCCGCCGACCGGGTCCTCGGCCCGGATGAGGTAGCGGCCCCAGTCGGGATACTTGATCTGGAACGTCCACCTGCCGACGCCGTCCCGTGTCGAGACCTCGCCCTTGAGCAGGGGCCGGGTCTGGACGTTCGAAACGTACTGGGCGAGCGATTCGCCGCTCCGATCCCACCACCACTTCCACTCGATCTTGTAGAGCGAGACGATGACCTTGTCCCGGGAGATGGGCCGGCCCGATGGATCGACGGTGACGATGCCGACCTCGTGGTCCTTGTCGGTCAGGAGCATGCCCCGGGCCGGGTCGCCCTTGGGCGGCTTGACGCCGACGTAGGCGTCATAAGGATGGAAGGGCAAGGAGAACGTGTCGATGCTGAAGTCGCCGCTCTCCTCGAAGACCCGGCTGGTGAAGGCGGCGTCGAGCGTGCCCGGGCTGGGCTGGGGCGAAGCGATGTCGAGCCGGGCGCTCCCCCGGCCCTGGGCGTCGAGCACCCCCTTGGCCACGTCGAGCGTTCCGCCCTCGAATTCCCTGGCCGGGTCGTCGAAAACGTAATCCTGGAAGCGATCGAACCGGGTTGGCCGCCGGGCGAGGCGGACGGCCACGTCGAACTTCAGGTTCGCCGCCGGCGCGCCGTGGAGCCACTGGGCAGTGATAGCCGCGTCGAACGGCATGTCCTTGCGGGCCAGGACCTCGCGGCCCGCGTCGAGAACGATCTTGAGCCGGTTGGGGACGACGGTCTCGATCTTCAGGGTCTTGCTGAAGGTCATGCCGCCGACAAGGACACGGGCCTGCCAGTTGCCCGTGGGCGCCGTCTCGTCCGTCGTGACCCGGAACGCATAGAACGGCGCCACGGTCTTGTCCGGCTTGGCCGTCATGACGACCTGGCCCTGCGGGTTGGTGATCTCCATGACCACGGGATGCCCGGCCGGCAGGATCTTCTCCCGGTCGAAAAGAGCGAAGGTCAGGTGGAGCGTGTCTCCCGGCCGCCAGACGCCGCGCTCGCCGTAGATGATGCCCTTGACGCCTTTCTGGGTGACTTCTCCGCTGATGTCGAAATGGCTCAGGGGCAAGGCGCCCTCGCTCGCGACCCGGAGGTAGCCGATGTCCCCTCCCCCCTCCGCCGAGACATAGAACGGACGGTCCTTGAGTCCGAGGAGGGCGAAGCCGTTGCCGTCGCTCGTCGCCTCGCCGAGGGGCTGGTTCTGAAAGTTGTAGGCCCGGACCCGCAGCCCGGAAATCGGCCTGGCCGTCCCGATGTCGGTCGTCACGACGTGGAGCGCGCCGTTGGCCTCGAGCTTGGCGACGAGGCCGATATTGGAAGAGAAGAAATTGCGGCCGACGACGGCCTGGCCATTGTAGCGGGGACGGTAGTAGGCGTCGGAGCAAGGGTTCTCCCGGTTGTACCAATCGCCGGAGTTGTAATCGTAATCCTCTTCGGCATAATCCCAGTTCGAGTAGCGCGAATAGGCCGAGGGGTCGTCCACATTCTTAAGCGGCGGCTCGGCGACGACCGGCTTGTCGCTCGCGGGGCAGGGATATGTCGAATTGCCGCGGTTGAAGGACAGGACGATGCGGAAGAGACTGCCCGGGCTTTCCTTGAACAGGGACGTCACGTCGAGGTCGTAGCGCGACATGCGGCTGGTCACGGCGGGGTCTTCGGACAGAACGACCGACTTCCTCCAGAGAAAGCGCCCGACGCGGGCCAACTCGTCCGAGCCCTCGAGACTGTTGACCTGGAAGAATTGGGCTATGTTGCCGGGATAGATCTGGAAAGCCCCGACTTGGATGGACTTCAGGTTGACGGCCTCGATGGGCACGGTCAGGCGGTCCTTACGCGGCAGGATGAGGCCCCGGCCGACGAAGCGAGCCCGGGGCCGGATCGATTCGAAGGTGACCTGCCGGTCGGTCCGGTCCTTCAAGCGGCGATTGAGGTAATTGCGGATGCCCGGCAGGACCTGGACGGATACGTTGCCGAGGTACTCCTGGGTCGAATACACCCGGACGACGTTGCCCTCGATCTCGAAGGTCAAGAGGCGGTTCTCGATGCGGATGAGCCCCTGGAGATTCTGGTCTCCGGCCAGGGCGTCGGAGAAACGCAAGAGGACATGCCGGGTCTCCCCGAGGACCGGCTCCACGGCTACGAGCTCGAACTGGCCCAGGGCCGGGATCTCGAAGGCGCGCCGGCCGCGGTTCTCGATGCGGAGCGGGGCGCCGTCCCAGGAGAGGTTGACCGCGGAGGCTTCCTCCCCCCGCTCGATGTCCTTGACCGTGAAATAGTGGGTCAGCCCTTCCATGGCGTGGCTCCACTCCACGGGGAGCACCCTGCCGTCCTGCTCGGCCTCTAGGACCTTCTCGACCAGGGCCTTCTCTTCCATATCGGCCGTGACGATCCGGCCCCGGAGGACCTGGGTTTGCGGCCGACTCGCGTCTTCGGCGAAAAGGCCCTCCAGGGAAACCTCCATGTTCGGCCGGACGACGCTGAACCCGAATTCGAAGCGGGCGAAGGCCTTGGGCAGGTCCAGGATCCTATCGACGTGGAGGACGGCCTTGTATTCCTGACCGGGCTTCAGCTCGCCCTTCGGAGTGAAGACGAGCTCGCGCGGGCTCTTCCACTCCACCGTTCCGTCGATCGACGGCGAGAATTCGAGGAGCCCCGCAGCGGACTTGCCGGGAACCCCGACGCTCGGGACGAAGAGGACGCGGACGGGCGACTTGCGGAAGACGGTCCCCGAAGTGAAGGCGCTGATGTAGCGGTACCACTCCTTCTCCGCCTCGGCCGGGGCCGCGGCCCCCTTCGGCTTGCAGGCGGCGAACCCGAGAACGCACGCGGCGAGAAGCAGACAGACAGCGATTTTTTTGGTCATGGAAAATCCTCCCCAAATCCTTCGCGGCAAGCGTAGCCCGCAGGTCCGTAAAAGTCAAGGCCGCCGGCCCCGGTCTTGCCACCGCCCCTGCCGGTCTCCAGCACCGGCACTGCAAAGCCGGTGGCGAAGCCGGCAGGACCGGGACTGCCGGTTTCCAGCACCGGCACTGCAAAGCCGGTGGGAAGCCCTAGCCCCGGCATTTCGTTTGACTTGACATTCTCCTTTTGCCTATGATGAAAGCGCGTTAAAGCAAGGAGGTGCGGATGAAAAAGCCCGCGCGGCTGACGTTTCTCATCGCGGCGGTTCTCGCCGTCTTCGTTTTTCTCCTGGCCGAGATCGTCGTCGTCAAGATCAAGACGACAAACCTCAGGCGTGACCCGAAATTCACCGCTCCCATCGTCGCCGCCATCAAGGCCGGCGACGCGCTGGAGAAACTCGAGGCCCGCGACGGCTGGGTCAAGGTCAAGACCAAGGCCGGGGTCGTCGGGTGGCTCCACTCGACGGCTGTGGAGACGAAGAAGCTCAACCTCCTGGCCATGGACAAGACCATGAAAACCCAGGCCTCCGCGGGCGAGGTCGCCCTGGCCGCCAAGGGTTTCAACAAGCAGGTCGAGGACAAATACCGGGCCGGGAACGCGGCCGCCGATTTTGCGACCGTCGACGCTATGGAAAAGGTCAAGCCCACGGCGGCCGAAGTCGAGGCCTTCATGAAAGAGGGAAGGCTCGGCGAATTCGGAGGCTCTCGATGACCACCCGCGCTAAGGCCCTCGCATCGATCGCCGTCGCCATTTCTCTGTCCCTTTCCGGCTGCCAGGCCGTCAAGCAGGGCGCGGCCGACCTCATCGCCTCGACGGGCAAAGTCAGCCAGGAAGACGCCCAGGCCATTGTCAAGACAGCGGAGGTCCTGCGCTCGACCTTCGCCGACATCACCGAGGAAGAGGAATATTACATCGGCCGGGCGACGTCCGCCCTCATCCTCGCCAAGTACAAACCCTACCGCAACGCGGCCGTGAACGCTTACGTCAATACCATGGGCACGGCCTTGTCCTATTACTCCGACCGTCCCGAGGTCTACGCCGGCTACCACTTCCTCGTCCTCGATACCGACGAGATCAACGCCATGGCCGCGCCCGGGGGCTTCATCTTCGTCACCAAGGGCCTGGTCAAACGCTGCGGCGACGAGGAAACCCTGGCCGCCATCCTGGCCCATGAGATCGGCCACGTCGCCGCCCGGCACGGCCTCCAATCCATTAAAAAATCGCGGCTCATCGACGCCTTCAAGGTCATCGGCAGCGAGGCCTCCCAAAGGCTCGATTCCGAAGAACTGACCAAGATCACCGGCATCTTCGAAGGCGTCCTCGGCGATGTCGTCGAGACCCTGGTCGAACGGGGCTATGACCGCAAATTCGAATATGAAGCCGATAAGCTCGGGCTCACGTTCGCCGTCCGGACGGGCTACGCGCCCGGCGGCCTGGCGGAATTTCTCAAAAGCATGGAAGAGAACAGGCCCTCGGGCCCGGCGGCAGGCTGGTTCAAGACGCACCCCAGCCCGGCCGACCGGCTGGCCCGGGTGAAGACCGAGATCGCGGCCCTGGGCGCCGCGCCCGCGAAGCTCGACGTCCGGACGGCCCGGTTCGCCCAAGCCGTCAAGAACCTGCGTTGACCGGGCCCCGGGCTTGGCGGACTCCAGCGCCTTCGCGCCCGACGGTGATGTGAATGGATCATGCCGACACAAAAGATGAAATCTCCAGCCCGCAAGAAAGCTCTCCGCGGCATCGCCGTCGGGCTGGCCGTTTTCGCCGTTACTTTGCTTCTGGGCTTGCTGAAGGTCTTCCAGCCCCTGGAGTGGAAGTCGTGGGACGCGCGTGTCCAACTGCTCGCCGATCCCTCCCTAGCCTCCACCGACATCGTCCTCCTAGCCGTCGACCAGTACAGCCTCGATGTCTACGAGAAGGAGCAGGGTCTCGGCTGGCCCTGGCCCCGGCAGCTCTACGCCGGGGTCCTCGACTTCCTGAAAGCCGGCGGGGCCAAGGCCGTCTTTTTCGACCTCATGCTGACGGAGGGCTCGACCTACGGGATCGATGACGACCGGCTCTTCGCCGAAGCCATGACACGCGCGGGAAATGTCTTCCTGCCCGTTTTCCTGAGCGCCGAGGAAGGAGAAGCAGGCCCCGGTGAGGAAGAAGTTCTCGCCAGGTCCGCCTTGCCCAGAGGGTCAGGAGGGACAGTCCCCTCCCCTGACTCAACCCTGGGAATCTCGGGCCGACGAGGGGAGGGGACTGTCCCTCCGGCGAGGTCAGTGTCCCTGCCGGTCGACGTCCTGGCCGCGGCCGCCGTGAAGATGGGCAATGTCCAGTTCGTCCCGGACGGAGATTCCGTCTACAGGCGGCTGCCACTCATTTTCCGTTACGGGGGTCGGCTCCTTCCGGCCTTGCCCCTGGCCATAGCCGAATTCATCTCTGAAGGTGTAGACCTCCGCAATGTCCCCTTGGACCGTTCGGGAAACATGATCCTCCATTTTTTCGGCCCACGCGGGACGTATCTAACCTACTCGATCGGCGCGATCATCAATTCCCAGGCCCGCATCGAAGAAGGTCTCGACCCCCAGGTCCAGCCCCGGGAATTCGCCGGCAAGAGCGTCATCGTCGGGACGACGGCGGCCGGACTGTACGACTTCCGCCCGACGCCCTTCGGCGGCGTCTATCCGGGGATGGAGATCCTGGCCACGGCCCTTGATAACATCGTCCACGGGGACGCCATCCGCGAGGCCCCCGCCGCCGTCACCTGGGTTTCGGTCCTCTTTTTCGCCCTCCTCGCCGGGATGGGGACGACGATGCTGAAGAAGATCGGGCACCTCGCCGCCCTCAGCCTGGCCCTGCCGGCCCTTGCGGCCGCGGCTTCCCTCCTGGCCGCCCGGACCGGCGTTTGGGTCGAGTTCGTCGCCCCGGCCTTCGCGTCGCTCTCCGCCTTCATCGCGGCCGCGCTCCTCAGCTACGGCGTCGAAGGACGACAGCGCCGCTTCATCAAGAACGCCTTTCGCTTTTACTTGAGCCCGCAGGTCATCGACCGCGTCCTGGACAACCCGTCCCTCCTCCGGCTCGGCGGCGAGAGGCGGGAGATCACCGCTTTTTTCTCCGACGTCGCCGGCTTCACCTCGATCTCCGAGGGCCTCTCGCCCGAAGACCTCGTCGGCTTGCTCAACGCCTACCTCTCGGAGATGACGGACATTATCCTCGACCTGGGCGGCACCCTAGACAAATATGAGGGCGACGCCATCATCGCCTTCTGGAACGCGCCCGTCGACCAGCCGGACCACGCTTTGAGGGCCTGCCGGGCCGCCCTCCGCTGCCAGCGGCGGCTCGCCGAACGCCGGGAGGACTTCCGCCGCCGTTATGGGCACGAGGTCCGCATGCGGGTCGGGATCAACTCGGGCCCGGCCGTCGTCGGCAACATGGGTTCGGAGCGGCGCTTCGACTACACGGCCATGGGCGACACGATGAACCTGGCCTCGCGGCTCGAAGGGGCCGGCAAAGTCTACGGGGTTTCGACCCTCGTCGGCGAGGAGACGGAGCGGCGGGTGCGGGACGAGATCCTGGCCCGGGAAGTGGACGTCATCCGTGTCGTTGGGAAAAAGCAGCCCATCCGCGTCTTCGAGCTTCTCGGGGAGAAGGGCGCGGTCCCGGCTGAGGAAATGGAAAAAGCGGACCGGTTCGGCCGGGCCCTCGAGACTTACCGGGCCCGACGATTCTCCGAGGCCGCGGCCATGTTCGAAGCCCTCGCCGGCGACCCCGTCGCGTCGGTCTACGCCGGCCGGGCGCGGCATTCGGCCACCTCGCCCCCGCCCGGCGACTGGGACGGCGTCTTCGAGCTCGATAAGAAATAGGACGAGACCATGGAACTCGAATTCTGGGGAGTCCGCGGAACGGCGCCGGCGCCCGGGGCCGCCTGGGCCCGCGACGGTGGCCACACGACCTGTTCGTCGGTCCGGGTCGGGCCCGGGCAGTACATCGTCATCGACGCGGGAACGGGCCTGCGCGAACTGGGCGACCGGATCATGGCCGAGGGGGGAGACGGGGACATCCGTATCGACCTCCTGCTGACCCATTTCCACCTCGATCACATCATGGGGTTCCCGGTGTTCGCGCCCCTCTTCTCGCCCCGGACGACGCTCGTCGTCCATTCCCCGGCCGGGGCCCGGGAGACGGAAAACGCCCTGGCCGGGCTGATGGCCTACCCCTATTTTCCCCTCGGGCTCGGCCGGACGGCGGCCCGGAAAGAATTCCGGGGCTTCGCGCCGGGGCCGCTCGCCGGAGGCATCGGGGTTTCCGCCTGTCCTCTTCGCCACCCCCAGGGAAGCGTCGCCTACCGGCTCGATGCCGGCGCGACGAGCATCGTCCTAGCCACGGATACGGAGCACCCGGAGGCAGGCATCGATGAACGCCTAGCCGCCTTCGCCCGCGGCGTGGATTATCTCGTCTACGACGCCATGTTCACACCCACGGAATACGAAGCCGGGAAAAAGGGCTGGGGGCATTCGACTTGGCTGGCCGGGACGGCCCTCGCCGCCGGGGCCGAAGCCGGACATCTCGTCCTCTCCCATTTCAACCCCGCCCACACCGACGACGCGGTAGACATTATCCTGGGGCAGGCACGCGGGCGCTTTGCGGCGACGCTCGCGGCGGCCCAGGGCCTCAAGCTCGGAAAGGAATGAGCCATGGAGAAAAGCTTCTCTCCGGAGTTGACCCTCTACGGGCAGATCCTCTTCACTCTCCTCTTCATCGCGCTGGCGGGCCTGGTCATGGCCCTGCTACGCCGGGTTTTCGTCCGGCCTGCGGCCGCCGGCGGGAAAGACGCGCCCGGGCTGCCGTCCCGGGTCCTCCTCCCGGTTTCTCTCCTGGCCGCGGCCGGCCTGGCCAAGCTGCCGGTTCTCCGGACCGCCCTTCCTCTGGGGGAGAAGTTTTTCAGGTTCGTCGACGCCGCCTTCGTCTTTTTCGTCATCTTCTTCCTCGTCCGGCTCCTCGACGGCCTCGTCCGCGTACGGTACGAGAAAAAGGAGCGGCCTTTCCCTCTTCCCCGCGTCCTCCACGGATTTATCCTGATCATCGTCTATATCGCGGCCGCCCTGGCCATCCTCCGCGAGTTTCTCGGCTTCAACATCACGCCTCTGCTGGCCGGCTCGGCCATCCTGACGGCCGTCCTCGGCCTGGCCCTCCAGGGCGTGCTCGGCAACGTCTTCTCCGGAATGTCGCTCCACTACACGAAATCCTTCAGCCGCGGCGATTGGGTCAAGATCGGGGAGACGGAAGGCCAGATCATGGACACGAACTGGCGGGAGACGCGACTGCGGGACCGGGCCTCGAACATCGTCGTCATCCCCAACACCGTCGTCGCCTCGCAGACGATCGTCAATTATTCCCTGCCGGACAAGCCTTCGGCCGTCGTCCTGCCGCTCAAAGTGGACTTCCTGGCCCCGCCGTCCGTGGTGGTCGACCTGCTTCTCGAGGCGGCGAAAGAAGCTCCTAACGTTCTGGCCAACCCCGCCCCGACCTCTTACATCCTCAACTACGACGAGTTCGGGGTGACCTACGTCCTCAAGTTCTGGATCTCCGACTTCGGGCGAAGGCCCGACATCACCGGAGAGGTCGGCCGGCTCGTCTGGCACAAGCTGCGGAGACGCGGTGTCGAGATCCCCGTCCCGCTGGAGAGCAAGGTCAGGGGCGTTCTCCGCGCCCTCCGGCCGTCGGAGGACCGGATCGCCGAGATCTCCACGGAAAAGGAAAAGAACTTCCAGGACTTCGCCCGATCGGCGTTTCTGCAGGTCGGGGAGGGGGAAAAGGCCGGCCGGCCGCTCCTCTCGGATTCCGAGATCCGGGAGCTCTCCTCGAAGGCCGAGCGCCGCCGTTTCGGAGCCGGCGAGGTCCTCTTCCGGCAGGGCGACCCGGGGGAGGTCTGCTATCTCGTCGCCGGCGGCCGGGTCAAGGGCGAGATCGCCTACGAGGAAAACGGAAAGGCTTACACGACGGAGTTCACGGTCGGGCCGGGCGGGCTCGTCGGCGAGATGTCGCTCTTCACGGGCATGCCGCGGACGGCCACCGTGGTCGTCGCCGAAGAGACCGAGCTCCTCGAGACCCGGGCCGGGGCCTTCGCCGCGCTGCTCGCCCGCAATCCCCAACTCGCCGACGCGGTCGCCGAGGTCGTCAGCGGCCGGAATCGGGCCAACCTGGAGACGCTGCGGAAGGTCAAGGACCTGGCCGCCCGGGACATCGAAGCGGGCACCGACAAGAAGTCTGTCCTCGAATACCTGAAGAAGCTCGTCCATCTCTTTAAGCGCTGAGCGCCGCCTTGCGGAAGCGCCGCCGCTTTCGTATAATCGGGGCGAAGGACGCCGGAACACGATGGACAGCCGCAAACGCATCTTCATCTCCCTCGGGCTGTTCGTCACCGTCTTCCTCATCGGCGTCGCCGGCTTCAAGACGATCGGCGGGCCCGAATGGTCCCTCCTCGACGCGGTCTACATGACCGTCATCACCGTCGGCACGGTCGGCTACGGCGAAACCCACGACCTCGGCGCAAATCCGGCCGCCCGCGTCTTCGCCGCGGCCTACATCATCCTCTCCCTGGGAACGATCGCCTTCGCCGTGACTTCGATCACCGCGTTCGTCGTCGAGGGGGAGCTCAAACGCATCCTGGGGAGGCGCAAGATGGAAAAAGAAATCGCCCGGCTCAAGGGCCACGATATCGTCTGCGGCGCCGACGAGACGGCCCAGACCATCATCCGGGAGCTCCTCACGACGAAGCGGGATTTCGTCGTCGTCGAGCCGGACCGGGCCAAGATCGACAAGGCCGCGGCCGCGGCGACCTTTCTTTTCGTCGAAGGCGACCCAGCCGACGACGAGGTGCTGAAGAAAGCCGGGATCGAGAGGGCCCGCGGCATCCTCCTCTCCCTGCCCACCGACGAGGCCAACCTCTTCGTCACGGTCACGGCCCGCCAGCTCAACCCGCAGATCCGCATCGTGACCAAGGGGATCGACGTCAAGTCCCACGAAAAAATGGTCCGGGCCGGGGCCGACTATGCCGTGTCGCCGACCTTCATCGGGGGCATGCGCATGGTCTCCCAGATGGTCCGGCCGGCCGCCGTGACCTTTCTCGACATGATGCTCCGGGAGAGGGACAAGGCCTTCCGCGTCGACGAGGTTTCGGTCGAGCCCGGCTCCCCCCTGGCCGGAAAAACCCTGTCCGAGACGACGATCCGCGAGAAGCGGGAATCCCTCCTCGTCGCCGTCAAGCGCGAGGGCGGCCCGGACTACATCTTCAATCCGCCGGCCGACACCGTCCTTCGGGAGAAGGACGTCCTCGTTTTCATCACGACGCCGGAGAGCCGCAAGGAGCTCGAAGGCTATAGTATGATGGGTCGGCCTCAACCGAGGCAGGAGTGATCTCATGGGCATATCCGAAAAAGGGCCGGCGACAGACCGGATCACGCGGCGCGATTTCCTCAAGTCCTCGGCAACGGCAGGCCTCGGCGTCGCCCTGGCCGGGACGGCCCTCGGCCAGTCGCCGTCCCAGGCCGCGCCCGCGGCCGCGAAAAGCGCCGACGAGCTCCGCGTCGCCGTCATCGGCTGCGGCGCTCAGGGCCGCGTCCTCATCGAGTCGATGCTGCGCATCCCTTCGGTCCGGATCACGGCTATCAGCGACATCTGGTCCTACAGCCGGCAGTACACCGGGAACTACCTCAAGAAATACGGCCATGTCGCCAACGTCTACGAGGATTACCGCGAGCTCCTGGCCGCGGAGAAGGGCCTCCAAGCGGCCGTCGTCGCCACACCCGACTGGGTCCACGCCGAACAGGCGGATGCCTGCCTGAGGGCCGGGCTCCATGTTTACTGCGAAAAGGAGATGGCCAACTCGCTCGACAAGGCCCGGTCCATGGTCCTGGCCGCCCGCGAAACCGGAAAGCTCCTCCAGATCGGGCACCAGCGCCGCTCCAACCCGCGCTACATCCACGCCATCAACCGCCTCATCCGCGAGCGCGGCCTCCTCGGCCGGGTGACCGTCGCCTACGCCCAGTGGAACCGGGCCAAGGCGGACCTTCTCGGCTGGCCGGAAAAGTATGTCATCGACCAGGCCACCCTGGACAAGTACGGCTACAGTTCCATGACCGAGTTCCGTAACTGGCGTCTTTTCAAGAAGTTCGGCGGCGGCCCGATGGTCGACCTGGGCTCCCACCAGATCGACCTCTTCAGCTGGGTCCACGGCACGCCCCCCAAGTCGGTCGTTGCCAGCGGCGGCCTCGACTACTACAAGAACTGGGAATGGTACGACAACGTCATGGCCATCTACGAGTTCGAGACGAAGGAAGGGACGGCCCGGGCCTTCTACCAAGTCCAGACAACGACCCAGCACGGCGGCTTCTACGAAACGTTCATGGGCGAGAACGGCTCGCTCGTGCTGTCCGAGATCCCCCAGCGCGGCAACTGGGCCATGCGCGAGCCCCACGCCCCCGAGTGGGATTCCATCGCCAAGGCCGGCCTCCTCCAGTCCGAGAGCGTGCCCATCCAGAAATCGACGACGAAGAACGTCTACGTCGACGTCCGGGTGACGGCCGAGGCCGGGCGCTGGCCCTTGCCAGTCGAGCTGGCCAAGCCGGCCCACCAGCCCCACCTCGAGAACTTCTTCGACGCCGTGCGACGCGGCACGCCCCTCAATTGCCCGGCCGAGCTGGCCTACGAATCCTGCGTCGCGGTGCTAAAGACCAACGAAGCCGTCAAGGCCCGCCGGGTCATGGACTTCCGGCCGGAGCAGTTCAAAGCATGAGCCGCCCCGGACGGTTCGCCCTCGGAGCCCTGGGCCTCGCGCTCGCCATCTTGGCCCTCGCCCCGACCGGCTTTGCCGCGTCTGCCGTCCAGGATGCGAAGAAGGTCGCCTGGGACGGTAACCGGACAACACCGGCCCACCTCATTCCGCTCCGTGACGAAAACGACCAGCCCATCATCCCGACGGAGACGAACCCCCTGCCTTATTCGGCCCGCTTCACCTGCGGCCCCTGCCACGACTACAAGACGATCCAGGGCGGCTGGCACTTCGGCGCCATGACCGCGACAAAGAGCGGCCGGCCCGGCGAACCCTGGCTCCAGGTCGACCCGAAGACGGGGACCGTCCTGCCCCTCTCGTACCGCAAATGGCCCGGAAGTTACGACCCGAGGGCCGCGGGCCTCACGGCTTGGGATTTCACGCTCCTCTTCGGCCGGCACCTCCCGGGCGGCGGCCCGGCCGAGCCGTCGGACGAGGGGGTTCTGGCCCATCCCGAGGCGCGCTGGAGCGTTTCCGGCAAGGCCGAAGTCAACTGCCTCGCCTGCCACAACAAATCGGGACGCCAGGACCATAGCGAGTGGGCCAAACAGGTCCTCCGCGAGAACCTGCGCTGGGCGGCCACGGCGGCCGGCGGCGTCGGAGAGGTCGGCGGCATGGCCTCCCGGCTCAAGGAAACGTGGGACGTTTACGACGGGCCCAACCTCGACGACCACGAGTGGGCCATCGTCCCGTCCGTCAAGTACAGGACGGCCGACTTCGACTCCAAGCACCGTTACTTCTTCGACCTCAACTACCAGCCGTCGGACGACCGCTGTCTGGCCTGCCATTCGGTCTCGGCCAAGGACGAGACCCAGTGGAGCGCCGACACCGATGTCCACTCGACGGCCGGCCTGAAGTGCGCCGGCTGTCACAGGAACGACCTCGGCCACGGCATGGTCCGCGGCTACGAGGGCGAGGCCGCCGAGACCGGGAACCGGACGGCGGGGTCGTTCACCTGCCGGGGCTGTCATCTCGGCGAGAACGAGGCGGGTGAGAAGTCGGTCGTGCCGGGTCGGCTCGGCGCGCCCTTTCCCAAGCACACGGGCCTGCCGCTCGTCCACTTCAAGCGGCTCGCTTGCACGGTCTGCCATTCGGGGCCGAAGCCGAAAGAGGGATTCACGCGGGTCAGGACGTCTCGGGCCAACCGGCTCGGCATCTACGGCGTCGCGACGTGGGCGACGGACTTGCCCGCAGTCATCGAACCTGTTTATGCCAAGGACGCGCGTCATAAGATCGCTCCGCGCCGGCTCGTCTGGCCGGCCTTCTGGGCGAAGATGAGCGGGTTAGACGTCGTCCCGCTCAAGCCGGAGGACGTCGAGGCCGCCGCGGGCGACATCCTCAAGCCCGAAGAGCGGATCGCGCAGACGCTCATCGCCCTCAGCCAGGTCATGGCCGAAGACGAAGTGCCGGTCCTCGTCGCGGGCAAGTTCGTCTTCGCACCGAACGTCGACGGCGGGATCGACGCATCGGAATGCCCGGGAGCCAAGGCGGACACGCCGGCTTTCTGGGGCATCAGGAAAGGCGAGGACGTTCTGCCGCTCGTCCCGGAGTTCGACCCGGCCGCGGCCGACAAGGACCCGGCGGTCGAGACGAGGTTCCTGGAGTTCCTCCAGGCGCTTGGCACGGTCTACGGCTCCCCGGGCCGACCCGTCATCGTCGTCAAGAAGACCCTCTACCGGCTTGTCGATGGATCTCTGGACATGTCTGAGGCGACGGCCGAGCTCGCCGAGGCCTCCGGCCCCGGCTGGCTGGCGGAGGGAAAATTCCTGACCCTCGCCTCA
Organism: uncultured Eubacteriales bacterium; assembly: GCA_964525875.1. Classification (GTDB taxonomy): domain Bacteria; phylum Acidobacteriota; class Aminicenantia; order Aminicenantales; family Saccharicenantaceae; genus RBG-16-66-30. The sequence continues at coordinate 18,874 of CAZGJS010000010.1, read as the reverse complement.
GACTTCGACCTCCGGACCGTGACCGCGAAGGCCGGGACGGAACAGACGCTGACCGAGGAGCAGGTCGCGCTCGTCCTCGCGGCGCTCGCCAAATCAGGGGAAAACACCGATTTCGTCTATATCTCCGGCGGCCGGATGTTCCAGCTCGGCAAGGACGGCAAGCTGGCCGCCAAGAGCGACGCCGCGGCCGAGCCCGTGACCTGGGCTCTGGCCCACAACGTCCGCCCGGCCCAGCAGTCGCTCGGCTGGAATGGCTGCACGGACTGCCACAGCGGCGGTTCGGACTTTTTCTTCACCAAGCTCCGGGGTACGGGTCCCCTTCTGACGGCGAATGTGGAGAAGCGATCGGCCGCCTCATTCATGGGCCTGGGCGGGCTCTTCCAGAGGTTCTTCGGGCTGTCCTTCATCACCCGGCCTTTGTTCAAGGTCGTCCTGGCTGTCTGCGCCTTCGTCATCGGGGCGCTTGTCTTCCTGGCCGGCCTGCTCCTCCTCGGGCGCCTGGCCGGCTTCATCGAGAAAAGGTCAGAACCATGATGTTCACGATCATTGTTTTTCTCTCTGCCATAGGCGTATTCGCCGGCCTCGCCTTCCACCGCTTCTGGACGACCCGGGAGGAAACCGGGGCCACCATTCTCTACGCCGAGCTTCTCAAGAAGTTCGCGGCCTGGCTCGCCCCCAGGACGATCCAGGCGGCCCGCAAGGCCTCGCCGAAGAACTGGTGGGGGGTTGTGAAGGCTCTGCCCCTATGGCGCCTCCCCATCCTCGAGAAGTGGCTCTATATCGGCTTTTACGGAAGCTTCGCCTATCTCGCGGCGAGCGGTTTTTTCTTCGCCATTTTCGTCCCGCGCGGGCTCTTCGGCTATCCCCTCGTCGGCCACGTCATGGCCGGCGGCCTCTTCGCCGCTTGCCTCGCGCTCATCGTCATCTTCAAGGGCCGGTATTTCATCTCCGTCCCCAAGCCGGTCAATCTGAGCCTGGCCCTTCTCGACCCCCGGAAGATGGGCATCGCGGCGGCCCGGGTCAAACTCGCGGCCTTCTGGCTATTCGTCCTGGCCGGTTTCCTGCTGGCCCTCACCGCCCTCCTGCCCATGCTGCCTCTCCTCCGGACCGCCGGGCAGAAGTTCATGTTCGAATTTCACCGCTACAGCGCGCTCGTCTCGGCCCTCGCCGCCGCGGTTTACATCGACCTCGAGGTCTTCGGCGCGCGCCGGCCGTCGTCCTGATCGAGCCGCAACTTTTTGCGGTCTCCTTTAGGATTCCTTGCGGGGAGACGACCACCGGGCAGAGAGCGACCGCCTCTCGGGCGGACATTGACGTCCTTTGAATGTATTCTTGACGAATTCTTGACAACTTTCCCCCGGTAAAGGCCTACCCTTAGATGAGAAGGACAGATCTCCTCGGGAGGAAACCATGAAGAAAAGCACTTCCATATTGCTCGTGGCGGCCATCATGCTTCTCTGGTCGAACGCGCTGGCCAAGGATAGGCCCGGAGCCGCCGTGGTTCTGGCGTTGAAAGACGGCCGGATGCTCAAAGGCGAGCTTTACGCGGTCAAAGCGGGCGCGGTCATCATCGTCGGCGCGCAGAACGAGAGCGTGACGGTCGCAGTGGCCGATATCAGGCGGATCGAGCTGAAGAAGAGGATCGGCCGGAGCGTCAGAACGGGAGCGATCGTCGGCGCCGCGGCCTTCCTCGGCTTCGCCGCCGTAACAATCGTTGCGAACTCAGACGGCTCGATCGGCGCGCCCCAGGCGGAGGACATCGCCGCACTATCCGGTTTGACGTTGCTAAGCGGAGCCGCGGGCGGATTTGTCGGCTGGATCGCCGGAGGCGCCTCAAGCACCAAAACCGTTCGTATCGAAGGCTTGTCGGCGGAATCCTTGCAGCGAGTCCTGACCAAGCTGAGAAAGTACTCTCGCGCCCCCAATTTGCGCTGAGGGCTTATTTCGTCCTCGGCGAGGGCTGCCGTTCTCCGTCGTCGTAATGCCCGACAAGTGCGACCGCCTGGCCGTCCTTGACCACGAATTCCACCCGGAAGTAATCGAGCCCTTCCACGGCAAAGAGGGTCCCGGCAAGAGGAACGAGCCGGTACTTGGGCCCGGTCCTCTGGTACTGGAGTGACCGTCCTCGAAGGTGACTTTTCGCTCCCCGTACTTGCCCGCATAAATCTTCAGCGTTTATTCGTCGCTGCGTGTTCGCGTCATCTCGTCCAGCTGGCCGGGCGCGACGGACACGGGAGAAGACCTTTGATGAGCAGGTCGGCGATGCGGCCGACTTGATCCTCGACCCCTTCCCTGCGGCCCAGCTCGCGTGCCGAGAGGTTGAACGGGAGGAGGGAATTCGTGGTCTGGATGAGTACGAAAGAAATCGTCCGGGGGTCGGCGCATTCCAGGGACCCGAGGCGGGCGCCATCCCTGAGGACGTCCTCGAACACGGCCGCTTCTTTATCAAAATGCGCTTCACGGCGGGCTAGGAGTGCCGTCCTGACGGAAGACAAGAGGGCGGAGAGGTTCTGGGAGTAGTGGGCGACGCTGTCGAAACGGAAGAGGACCCGATGGACGAGCATCTTTCGGATGCGCCTGTCGGGAGAGTCGGACGAGCCGGCGATCTCGCGGAGCTTGGCGACGATCCTGTCAGCGATCCGGTCGATATGGGACAGGATCAACTCCTCTTTTCCCGGAAAATGAAGATAGATCGTGCCCTTGCCGATCCCGACCTGACGGGCAACATCGTCCATGGTCATTTTCTTGTAGCCGAACTTGGCCAAAAGGACGTCCACAGCGTCGAGGATCAGGTCCCTGATATCTTCCCGCCTGGCTATTTGTCTCATAGTGACTTATGACCAATATTATATTTAGGTCATCTAATGATGTCAAGGGGACCCTTCATGCTCTTTCATGCCCATGGAAAACGGACTTTCAGGCGACGCTCAGGCCCCGGACCTGCGCGACAAGCCTGTCGCCCGTCGTCACGAACGCGAAACCGAAGGCAAGGTTCAGGAGGCTCGCCAGATGCATTTCCTCGGTGATCGTCCCCGTTCCATCAGCAGGAATGAATACCCGGTAATCCCGGAAGTACGCGTCCCGCGCCGTCGAATCACAACACAGGTTGGTCATTACGCCGGAAACGACCAGATCCTCGATTTTCAGGCAACGCAGGACCGTTTCGAGGTCTGTATTGTAGAATGCGGAGTACCGGTGTTTGATGACGACCTTCTCGCCCGGAAGCGGCTTCAGTTCGGGGTGGATCTCGCCGGCCTCGCTGCCTTCGAGGCATCGGCCCTCCCACCACCATCCCATAATACCGAGGTCTGAGCCGTTCGGATGATGCGCGTGCTGCGTAAAGATCACGGGACGTCCGGCCGCCCGGAAAGCAGCCGCCAGACGCTTGACCGTCGGGAGAGCGGCCGGTCCACCGCACGCGTATGTCGGAGATGCGGGATCCAGGAAAAACATCTGCATATCGACGATGAGCAGAGCGCTGGCAGCGGCGTTCAAGCACATCTTGTGCTGGTTGTAAGATTCGATCTTCGCCAACCAGCCGGCAGCTTTCGAACCGATCGTCCTCGCAGTAGCATAGGATTTCATGATGAAGGCCCCCTGTGAATGGTAAGTTCGTCCGTCTCCAACGACAGCAAAAGCCCGTTCACTACGAAACGATGATGATCGCCTCTCCCGCGACGGCGTCGAACTTGCAGACCTCGTAGCACGAGCGGCACTTGATGCACTTGCTCTGGTCCAGGTTGTGCACCTGGGACCGAGGGCCGGAGATGGCCTTCGTCGGGCAGACCTTGACGCACATCTGGCACCCCGTGCAACGGTCGGGGATGATGCGGAAGGTGACGAGTTCGCGGCAGACGGCCGCCGGGCACCGTTTGTCTGTGACGTGGGCGATGAATTCGGAACGGAAGTACTTGAGGGCCGTGAGCGCAGGGATGGGCGCCGTCCGGCCGAGCCCGCATAAGGAGCTGTTCTGGACAATGCGGCCGAGCTTCTCCAGCTTGTTGAGGTCCTCCTCCCCGGCTTGGCCCGAAGCGATCTTATCGAGAAGCCCCACCATGTGACGCGTACCGACGCGGCAGGCGACACACTTGCCGCACGACTCACTCTGGACGAAGGACAGAAATGTCCGGGCCGCGTCGACCATGCACGTGTCTTCGTCCATGACCATGATCCCGCTCGACCCCATGATAGAGCCCGCCTCTTGCAGGGAGTCGAAGTCGAGCGGCATTTCGATCTTGACGCCCGGCAGGAATCCCCCCGACGGCCCGCCCACCTGGACGGCTTTGAGGCTTTTTTTATTCGGGATGCCGCCGCCGACCTCATAGATCAAGGTTGATAAGGGGGTCCCCATGGGGACCTCGGCGATACCGGAATTGGCAATCTTGCCCGTGAGGCAGAACACCGCCGTCCCCGTGCTCTTGGCCGTGCCGATGGAGGCGAACCAATCCCCTCCCCGGGAGATAATGGACGGAATGTAGGCCAAGGTCTTGATGTTGTCGATGATGGTCGGTTTCCCCCATAGCCCTTTGACAGCGGGAAAAGGCGGACGGCTTCGAGGCATGCTTCTCGACCCTTCGAGGGAACTCAGAAGGGCGGTCTCTTCCCCGGATACGAAAGTCCCCCCGCCCTCGAAAACTTCGACCTCAAAATGGAATTTCGAGCCCAGCACCTTAGTCCCAAGATAGGTTTTTTCGTGGGCCTGCCCGAGGGCCGTCCGAGCCCGCTTGGCGGCAAGCGAATATTCCGCGCGGCAGTAGATGAAGCCGCGAGAAGCGCCGACCGCGTATCCGAGGATGGCCAGCCCTTCAATGACGGAGTGCGGATCCGCCTCGAGAAGGCTGCGGTCCATGAAGGCGCCGGGAGAGCTTTCGTTGGCGTTGCAGATGACGTACTTCTCAACTCCCGGCTGCCGGCGACAAACGTCCCATTTGTACCAAGTCGGGAATCCCGCGCCCCCGCGGCCGCGCAGCCCGGAGCGTTTAACCTCTTCGACGACCTGCTCCGGCGTCATGGACGTCACGACCTTCGCCAGGGCCCGATAGCCGCCCCGATCCTCAAAGTCCTCTATCTTTTCGGGATTGACCGCGCCGCAATTGCGCAGGATGAGCCTTTGCTGGTTCTTGTAAAAGACGATATCCTCGTAGCGGGGAACGGCCTCTTTGGTGACCGGGTGGCGGTAGAAGAGCCGCTTAACGGACTCTCCTCCGGCGAGGTGGGATTCCGCGATTTCCTTCGCGTCACCGGGCTTGACCTGGCAATAAAAGATCCCTTCGGGCTCGACGACCACGATCGGACCTCTCTGGCAGAAGCCATGGCAGCCGGTAAAGCCGACCTCGATCCTGTCGGCGAGTCCCAGCCGGATTATCTCCCGTTCGAGGGCAACCCGGATTTCCGCCGACTTCGAGGACGCGCAGGCCGTGCTTTCACAAACGAGAATCCTTGTCTTGGGAACGGGGGCTTTCTTTTCTCTCGAGGGCCGTGGTGAAGGTTTCTGTTGACGGGCGTTCATGAAGGTTTCTCCGGGGAATCCAGCGATTCCACGAGCCGCATGAAAGTGACTCTGTTCATCCTGCCGTGGACTTCGTTGTCAACGACGATGACGGGGGCCATGGCGCAGCAGCCCAGGCATCCGACGCCCTCGAGGCTGAGCTTCCGGTCCGGTGTCGTCTGGCCGTGACCGAGGTTCTTTTCGATCTTCATCGCCTCCATGAAATTCGGAGCCCCACCGACATGGCAGGAATTTCCCAGGCAGACCTGGATGTGATGTTCCCCCGGCGGCTGGAAGCGGAATTGGGGGTAGAACGTGGCTACCCCGTAGATCTCGTTTTCGGAGACCCGGAGCTTTCGAGAGATGAGTCTGACTGTCTCCCGCGTAAGATATCCCTCGGTCTCTTGGACCTTTTTCAGGAGAGGGAGAAGGCTTTTCCGCCTCTCCCGAATCTTGTGCTGGACCGCGCCGGGCATCAGAACCGCCATCTCGGACTCCTCTCAATCGTCATCCTCATCGCGCCCGCCGATCAGGCTTCGGGCGCCTTTTATTATAGATGTCCCTCAGGGCATGGATCCGGTCTTGCGAGAGAAAAACACATTCCCCGATTTCGTCTCTGCCCGAGGCCGCGTCTTCCGCATGGCTCCGGCAGGTCGGTGCGCCGCACAGGCCGCAGTTCAGCATGGGCAGGGCTTTCAGGAGCTCGGCCGCCCGCTTCTTTCTCTCGACGCGTTCCCGAAGGTCAACGTCCTTTCCTTCGGTATTCCGGGGCTTCAGCGGGGCCCGCAATGAAAAAACCTCCTCGGCGTAGCGCCGGTCAACCTCCCGCAGGAACTCGGGCAAGGGCTCCGACCGGCTGGAAACCAGGCGGAGGTTCTTGGTGCGGGCGACATAAAGGTTCTCGACCGTGAGGTTTCCGCTGATGCAAGCTCCCTGGCAGGCATGGCACTCCAGGAACTCGACGTTACGGATTTTGCCTTTTTCGACGTCGTCGAAGACCCTGGTGATGTCCGAGAGACCTTGGAGCGGAAGGTAATGCTCTCGCGAAAGACTGGGGAATTCCCCCTCCGGGGCCCCCGAAAGGAACCATTCGCCGGAACCCCAATCGAGTTTCACGGCATCCGCAACGCCCGTGCTTTTCCGCATGTAGGCCAGAAGGTCATTGTAGATTTGCGAAATGCCGACGGCGCCGTCCAGGTGGCTTCCGGCCCCTTCCGCAGGGTGGAGGATGGAGATCGTTTTCGCCTGGCAGGGCGCGATGTAGATGGCCGCGATGTCTTCCGGCTCCAGGCCCATCATCCGCGAATAATGGCGCTTCAATTCCCGGCCCGCGATTTCCCGGGGCGCCTCGAGGCGGATGAGTTGGTCGACCATGGCCGGGTAGGCGACCTGGACCAGCCGGACGACGACGGGACAGGAATTGGAGATCAAGGGAAAGGGGCCGGGCCACCTCTGCACGTAATCCCGGATCGCGCGGTCGATGAGCTCGATGTCCACGGCATATTTCCACACGGCGTCGAAGCCGAGCGCCAGGAGGGCCTGGCCCACCTGGAGGGGAGTGTCTTTCATGCCGAATTGCGTGAAGAGAGCGGGGGAGGCCACGGCCACCTTGAATTTGAACCTGTCGAGTTCAGCGAACGTGATGGTTGTCGCGGTGATGGATCCCGTAGCGCACACGCCGAGGCAGGACCCGCAGTCGATGCAGAGCTCCGGGATCACCGTCGCCTTGCCCTTCTTGACGCGGATAGCATGGGTCGGGCAGGCGCGCATGCAGGCCATGCAGCCATCGCATTTGTCCGGGATGATCCGGAATCCATGCGTCAGTTCATTCATGGGCGTCCAGCCGTATCCGGGCGAAGACCGAGGTCCCTTTCCCGACCTCCGTTTCGATTTTGAGTTCGTCGGAGTTTTTCTTCATGTTCGGAAGGCCCATGCCGAAGCCGAAGCCGAGCTCCCGCATTTCGTCCGAAGCCGTCGTATAGCCCTCCTGGAACGCGAGTTCGAGATCGGAAATTCCCGGGCCTTCGTCTTGGATTTCCAGGTTCACTTCGTTTTCCGTCAGGATGAAGGTCAGCGTCCCCCGCCGGGCGTACATGACCAGATTCATTTCCGCCTCGAAGGCCACGACCACGACTCGCCGAAGGCTGGCCGCGTCGATGCCGAGGTCTCGGAGGATGATCTTGATCTCTCCGGAGATCTCGCCGGCGGTGTCGAAATCCCCACCCCGGATCTCATAGCACTCCCTCATCAGCTCGGCCGACATCAGGAGACACCCTTGAGTCCTTTATTGTAGAGGATCGCGCAGATGTCGAACATGACCATTTTGGTCACGAGGACGGGGATTTTCTTCTTTTTGGCGACTTCGATCACCCTCGTGTCTGGCCGCTTTCCTCGGCAGAAGACGACGGCGCTGACGCCCGCAATATCGGCCGTTCGGATGGCCTGGACGTTCGTGAGCCCGGTGATCATAAGCTCCTTGGACTTGGCAAACGCCAGGACTTCGCTCATGCCGTCGGAAGCCACGACATATTGGACGTCCACGGTGAGGTCGTCGCCCTCCGTGAGGACCTCACATTGAAGGATGTCCCTGACGTCGTGCAATCTCACGTCACGCCAGACCTGTCAGATACTTGTGGATGGCGGCCGCGGCGATCCTGCCATCCCCCATAGCGCTGATAACGGTTGCCGCTCCCCTGACCACATCTCCTCCCGCCCAAACCTTGGGCTTCGAGGTCAAGGCCGTCTCAGGGCTTGTGACGATCCCCCCTTTCTTGTTGGTCTCCAGCCCGGGGGTCGTCAGCGGGACGAGGGGATTGGGGCTGTTGCCGATGGCGATCACCACGGCGTCGATGGGCATGAGGAAGTTCGATCCCTTGATGGGAACGGGCCTTCGGCGTCCCGAATCGTCCGGCTCGCCCAACTCCATCTCCAGACATTCCATCTCCTTGATCCACCCGTTCTCGTCGCCGATCAGCCGGACCGGCAGGGTGAGGAGGTCGAAAATGACGCCTTCCTCCTCGGCGTTCTCCACTTCTTCCAGACGGGCGGGCAGCTCGGTCCGGCTCCGGCGGTAAACGAGATGGACTTCGTCGGCGCCGAGGCGGACGGCCGTGCGGGCGGAGTCCATGGCGACGTTTCCGCCGCCGACGACGGCCACGCGGGACGGCTGTTTCACCGGCGTGTCGTATTCCGGAAACCGGTATCCCTTCATCAGGTTCACGCGAGTGAGGTATTCGTTGGCCGAGTACACCCCGTTGAGGTTCTCGCCCGGAATCTCCATGAACCAGGGGAGGCCGGCGCCGGCGCCGACGAAGAGCGCGTCGAATTCCTCGAGGAGCTCATCGACCGTCCTGGTCGTCCCGACAATATAGTCCATCTGGATCTGGGCCCCAAGGCGTTTGACGTAATCCACCTCGCGGCTGACGATGCTCTTCGGCAGCCTGAATTCCGGGATGCCGTAGATCAGAACCCCGCCGCATTCGTGCAGGGCCTCGAAGATGGTCACGTCATGGCCGAGGATAAGGAGGTCGTTGGCGACGGTGACGCCGGCGGGCCCCGCGCCGACGATGGCCACTTTTTTCCCGGTTTTTGGGGCTATCTCCGGGATCTCGATCTTTCCCTGCGCGGCCTCCCAGTCGGCCAGGAACCGCTCCAGCCGTCCGATCGACACGGGCTCGCCCTTCTTGCTCAGGACGCACAACTTCTCGCACTGTTCCTCCTGCGGGCAGACCCGGCCGCAGATCGCCGGGAGGGCGTTTGTCTCTTTGATCTTCCGGATCCCCGAGGAAAAATCGGCCTCGACGATGCACTTGATGAAACCGGGGATGTCGATCCCGACAGGGCACCCCTTGTTACACAGCGGATTCTTGCAGTTCAAGCAGCGGGACGCCTCCTCGCGGGCCGTCTCGACGGCGTATCCCAGAGCGACCTCGTCAAAATTCCTGATCCGCTCCAGATGATCCTGCTTCGGCATGGGCCGCCTTTTCAGGTCCAGCGTCTTCTTGGTCGGTTTTTCGTCAGTCACTCTTCACGCCCTCCTCTCGCAACGTTGTGGCCGCGGCGTTAGAAATGAGAGGCACAGCTCGTCCGCCGGAGCGGATCGACCTCTTCGGGACTGTAGCTCTTGCGCCGGGCCAGGAACTCGGCCCAGTCGATCTCGTGCCCGTCGAAGTCGGGCCCGTCGACGCAGGCGAACTTCGTCTTCCCCCCGACCGAGAGGCGGCAGACGCCGCACATCCCCGTCCCGTCGATCATGATGGGATTCATGCTGACGATGGTCTTCCAGCCCAGAGGTTTGGTCAGCGCCGAGGTCCGCATAAGGAGAAAGGTGCAGCCGTTGACAATGACCAGGTCGGGAGTGATCCCGGCCCCCGCGATCATGGACGGCATGTCGCCGATGTGCCCTTTCCGGCCTTTCGTTCCGTCCCTGGTCACGATGAACGTCCCGTCCGAAGTCCCGGCCAGTTTATCCTCCCAGTAAAGGAGAAACGCGCTGCGCGCCTCGAGGAACGTGTAGACTTTGTTGCCGGCCTCTTTCAGGGCGCGGGCGATGGGGTAGATCGAGCCGATGCCGTAGCATCCGCCGACGCAGAGGACGGTCCCGAAATTATCGATCGCGGTCCTCCTGCCCAGCGGCCCGGCGTAAGTCGGGATGGTCTGCCCCGGCTTCAAGCGGGCCAGCTTGGCGGTCGAGGCCCCGACCTGCATGAAGATCGACGTCACCGTCCCGGCCTGCCGGTCCCAGTCCGCGACGGACAGGGGGATCCGTTCACCGTGCTCCTCGGGACGGACGATGACGAACTGGCCGGGTTTCACGGATCGGGCCACAGCCGGCGCCCGGACGATGAACTCATGGAGATTCGGGACGATCATCCGCCGCTCGATCACTTCATACATTCGGAACCTCCCTCGACCGGCCGGGCCGGGTCTCCAAGTCACGGGTCGCCCGTTCAAACCGCATGGCGTGACACATCGACGCGGACCGGATTTCCTCCGAGCCGGCAGAGCGGCAGGATCCCGCGCCGGTTTTCGAGCCCGCCGAATACGACCGGCCGCGTGAAGTAAACAACTCCCCTGGGGCACTCTTCGTCCGCTTTGACGGGACCATCGGCGTTTATTTTACCGCCGTCACAGGATAGGCTGACCGTGTCGCCGCCGCGGAGACCCAACGCTTCGAGATCCTCGGGATTCATCCGGAATCCCTCTTCGAGAGCCAGTTCCTTCAGGCCCCCGACCTTGGACGAGATGTCGACGCCCCGATGGCGGTATCCGCCCGGCTTGGCAACCAGGAGGAAATCGCCCGGCGATGTTTTCTCGACTCCCCGCTTTTCCCTCTCCGGGCTTTTCGTGGACGCCATCCGCCTCGGCCTCCGGTTGACCCCCGCCGGAAAGCTCGGGACCGCCCTGCGGATTTCCTTGAAAACGTCCTGGGACGTTTTATAGTTCATCGTGTGGCAGTTCATGGCGTTGGCGAGGTCGGCGAAGATCTTCCAATCCGGCCTCATGAACCCGTTTTGGGCGCCCTCTCGGGGATTTTCGACCTGGACGACTTCCTGAACCCGGCCCTCCAGGTTCACGAGCGTCCCCCCGGCCTCCGCAAAGGAGGAAGCCGGCAGGAAGGCGTCAACCTTGAAGGGGGGGAGATACGTATCCTGGACGATCAGGAAGTCGCAGTCCGGCCGGTCCAAGAACGGGATATCACCTGCCAAGTAGAGGACTTTGGGCCGCCGGGATCCGCCGATGATATCCGAAAGCCCGAAGCCGTTTTTTTCGCCGAGGACGCCGCCCGGGGTCATCTCAGGGAAAACGCCCATCTCGAGAGCGCCCCGAGCATTGACGCCAAAGTAGAGGGGGATGAAATTCGTGTTTTTCCGTTCGGCGAGAGTCATGAGCCCCTCGACAAGAGCTTCGTTGTCCCCATAGTGGAAGACCTGTGGGCCGATGATCACGGCCAAGCGCTCGCTGGAGGAGATGATGCCCGCGGCTCTCTCCAGGGTTGGGATGTCGACCGAGGCGTCCGCGGCCGCGCGCGAGAGGGAGGCCTCTCGGTTTTTCGGAGCGGCGGCCAGGGCTCGCAGGACCAGGCCTTCCCTCCCGGGTATCGGACGCAGCCAGTCGTCCGTGTAGCGGGCCAAGTTGCTGTCCATCGGGTCGATGGTGACCAGCCGGGCGCCGGCGTCGATGGCCTGCCGGACCTTCGTCCCGACGACAGAAAAATCAAACCGGCTGTCGAGTCCGACGGCGAGAATCGTATCCGCCCGAGTGAGGTCCCTGATGGATATCGGCAGGGAGAAGAGCGTCGTCCAGAGCCCCAACCCCCCGGCGAGCTCCAGCCGCGCAGTGGAGTCGATATTGCCGGACCCCAGGCATTCCCGGACGAATTTCTGGGAGGCATAAAGGCTCTCGTTGGTGAGATCGGGGGAGACGAGCATGGCCAGGCCGTCGGGGCCGGCTCCTTGGAGTTCCCCAACGACTTTGGCCAGCGCCTCTTCCCAAGTGACTTCCCGGAAGAATTGTCCCTTCCTGAGCATGGGCTTCTTCGCACGCTCGAAGTGGTGCGTCGTTTCCGGGAGACAGAAGCGTCCTTTGACGCACAGCTGCCCGTCGTTAACTTCCGGGTCCATATTGGCTTTGACCCTGCTCAATCGGCCATTCTTGTGGTTGAGCTCGATCTGGCAGCCGATGGCGCAGAACGGACATGTCGAGACGTGAACGCCGTCGGGCTTTCCCTCCCACTTAGAAGCCTTGTCCGTGAGGGCGCCCGTCGGGCAAACGTCCACGCAGGCCCCGCAGAATTCGCAGCCCGCCTCGATGTGACTCCGCCCGAAGGCCGGACCGATCTTGGTCTGAGATCCGCGGAGCGTAAAGGCCAGCACCGAGGTCCCGCGGACTTCCCTGCATATCCGGACGCACCGGCCGCAAAGGATGCAGATGTTGTAATCCCTGTCGTAGAAAGGATCGTCGTGCTCCGGCTCAAAGCCGTGATACAGGATCGGATAGTCGATGTCCTTGAGGCCGATCCTATCGATGACGTCCTGGAGCTCGCACTGATCGTCATTCGGACAGAAACGGCAGCCCGTCGTCACCCCCGTCTTCCGGATGGTGCCCTGGTAACCCCTGCATTCGGCGCTTTCGTCACAGATGAGGCAGCTCGACGGGTGTTCGCTCAGGATGAGTTTGAGCATCTCCCGACGGAATTCCCGGAGGGCTTCCGTGTCGGTCCGGACTTTCATCCCCTCCTCGGCGCTCGTGCTGCAGGACAGAGGATAACCGCGCATCCCCTCGATTTCCACCATGCACAGCCGGCAGCCTCCGAAGGGCGACAGGTCCTTGTGGGAGCATAGCGAGGGAATATAGATGCCGTTGATTTCGGCCGCGCGATGGACGGTAACGCCTTCGAGAAAGGATACGGTCCGGCCGTCGACCTCCATAGTCAAGGAGCGAGGTTCCTGGAGAGCCATGATTCACCCTCGTATTATTGGATTCCGGGTCGAGGATTCGCCACTATCTGACACCGAGTTCGAAGAGGCTCTTGGCCAGCGCCCAGGTGTCCTTGTCGTAGCCGAGTAACCATATCTTCGCCCGGTTGGCCAGGGCGATGACGTCCTCGGGAGGGGTTTTGCCGCGGGCGTAAACGACGGCGGCGACGTCGACCAGGTTGGCCGCGGCGATGAGGTTCTTATGTGTCTGCAACGTGACAAGGAGGTTCCCTTCCTTGATCCCGATGATGTCGCTGACCATGTCGGAGATGTAGACGCCTCGAATCTCTTTGTCGCTCTGCTCGTTAAAGACTTTGAGACCGAGCTGTTGCACAAGTTCGGATGCTTTCATGTTCACCCTTTCCCTTCATCATCTTCTAATAAAGCTCCGTCAAGCCGACGTCCGCCAGGACGATTCCTTGACAGGAATCCACCGATCGGCGAATTCTGCAGGGAACAACTTTGATCCTCTGCGGATTTTCGAGATCGCCCTGATAATACTCATTGAGGGCCCGAACGCCCGCATCCGGGACGCAAGTTCCGGAGGAATGTGACGTGTCCGCGCAAAGAGCGACATAGACCCACGTTTTATGATCCTGATCGCCATGGCCGGCCTTGAAAACACCGCACTCCGGATCGCAATTGACGCACAACATCAGGGCCATGAGTTCCTTCAGTGGAATAACCCTTGAGCATTTTCCACATTGGAGGTCGAACTTGGAGGCCTGGGCGCTGCCGAGGTAGCTCCAGAAATGATCCCCTTCGTGATAGGACTCGATGGGCGGAACCGGCTCTCCCGAAAAAAAAGAGATCCTGTTCAGGCAATGGAAGCACCCTTCCGTGACCAGGTATCCGTCTCGAATATTGGTCATCGCCCATTTGTGACGGCAATCGACTTTACTCATGAGGACAGCACCTCGCATGGAAAATCAATCTCCCCGATCGTACATCATCAGACCTTTCCTCAAAAAAATTCGGTCTGCCGTCTGTTTTGTGGGTGCACTATACCAGCGCCCAAAATCGTTGTCAATACTCTGATCACCTCCCAGGATTATGCGATATGGTTTACAGGTCTGGCCCTCCGGGGTATACTTCAGATAGCATTAGGGAGGAAGGCATGCGCGTCAAGCGCTACGCCATGGAATGGAAGTAGTCCCACCCAGTGCGGCGCCCGACCCCCTTTTCTCCCCTCCGCCTGGACTTGATATTTCGCCCGTCTTCGGATATCATTTTTTGTTGAAGCTTCATCATTTTTCTCTTGAAGCACGTCAACAGATCTTCTCGGTATCAAAAGGAGTTTTTTCATGGCGACCAAAGGATTCAACGCGTTCGAAATGGCCCAGAAACAGTTCGACACTGTGGCTGACCTTCTCGAGCTCGATCAACCGACCCGGGACCTCCTGCGGCAACCGCTGCGGGAGTACCATTTCTCGATCCCCGTCCGCATGGACGACGGCAGCGTCCGCGTGTTCCGCGGCTTCCGCTGCCAGCACAACGACGCCCGCGGCCCCTGCAAGGGCGGCATCCGCTTCCACCCCCAGGAGACGATCGACACGGTCCGCGCCCTGTCCATGTGGATGACCTGGAAGTGCGCCGTCGTTGACATCCCCCTGGGCGGCGGCAAGGGCGGTGTCGTCTGCGACCCGCACGACCTCAGCCCGCGCGAGCAGGAACGGCTCTGCCGCGGCTGGGTCCGGGCCATCGCCCAGGACGTCGGCCACCTCCGCGACGTCCCCGCGCCGGACGTCATGACCAGCCCCCAGCACATGCTCTGGATGCTCGACGAATTCGAGACGATCCAAGGCGCGAAATACCCCGGCTTCATCACCGGCAAGCCCGTGGGCATGGGCGGCTCCCTCGGCCGGACCGAGGCCACCGGCTACGGCCTCATCTACACGGTCCGCGAGGCCCTCAAGGAGATGGGCGTCAAGATCGAGACGACCGTCGCCTCGGTCCAGGGCTTCGGCAACGTCGCTCAGTACGCCATCCAGCTCTACGCCCAGCTCGGAGGCAAGGTCGTTGCCGTGTCCTGCTGGGACCAGGCCGACCAGACCTCCTACACTTACCGGAAAAAAAGCGGCATCAGCCTGGAGGAGCTTCTGGCCATCACCGACCGTTTCGGCGGCATCGACAAAGCCAAGGCCGAGGCCCTCGAATATGAACGCCTGCCGGGGGACGCCTGGATCGAAGAGGACGTCGACATCCTCCTCCCCTGCGCCCTCGAGAATCAGGTCAACGCCGAGACTGTCAAGAAGATCAAACCGAAGGTCAGGATCGTCGCCGAAGGCGCCAACGGCCCGACGACCCCCGAGGCCGACACGGTCCTCAAGAGCCGGGGCGTTTTCGTCATCCCCGACTTCCTGGCCAACGCCGGCGGCGTCACCTGCAGCTACTTCGAGCAGGTCCAGTGCAACACGAACTACTTCTGGACCAAGGAAGAGGTCCTGACCCGGCTCGACGAAAAGATGACGGCGGCCTTCAAGGGCGTGAGCGAACTCGCCCGGACACGGAAGCTCTTCATGCGCGACGCCGCCTACGTCATCGCCGTCAGCCGCGTCGCCAACGCTTGCAAGGACCGCGGCTGGGTCTGAGTCCTTTCGACGCTGCGACATGAGCAATCCGCGGACCCCGACGGCCGTCGACACGCTCTTCTCCACGCTCCACGAGCGGGCCAAAGAGCTCAACTGTCTTTACCGTATCGAGGAGATCCTCAGCATCTACGACGTGCCTCTCGAGGACGTCTTCCGCCAGGTTATCGAGGCCATCCCCGCGGGTTGGCAATTCCCGGACTGCTGCCAGGCCCAGGTCACTTACGGGTCCGATGTCTTCGAGTCCCCCGAATTCGAAGAGACCCCCTACACCCAGTGCGCCGAGATCAGGGTCCAGGACACGTCGGTCGGCCGCCTCTGCGTCTCCTACCGGAAGCCGACGCCCGAGAGTGACTGCGGCCCGTTCATGAAGGGCGAGGTCAAGCTCATCCAGACGATCGCCGAGCGCATCGGACACTTCATCCTGCACCAGCGCCTGCGGGGGATATACGAGGAGATCAGCGACGACCGCCGCGAAATGGCCGGCGACAAGAGGGGCTGGCGCATCGCCCTGGACCTCCTCAGCAACACCAACCCGAACCTCCTCATCCGCATCTCCCGCAAGATGATGAACTACCTTGGCTGGCGCGGCGTCACCGAGGCCCGCACACTCCTCCAGCGCTTCAGCGGGGACCGGGTGGCCGACGGGCTCTTCGGCGACTCCAACCTGCCCCAGAACAAGGAATCGATGGACCGTTTCTTCGAGCTGACCGAGGAGACGTTCAAGATCGCCTCGGCCAACCTGACCGACGACGAGGTCCTCGACCGCATCCAGAAGTGGATCAATGAGGAACGCTCGAGCACGGCCGTCAAGAACCTGGAGAACGTCTACGCCGACCTGGCCGATGTCATCGACGGCATGCGCCGGATCAAGATCCTGGCCCCCGAAGGGATCCAACTCTCCAGGCCCCTGGCCAACAGTGTCCGCGTCGCCCTCATCCGGCGCTTTTTCACCGACCAGCTCGAGTTCATCAACGTCGCCAAGAAATACGTCGAGATCGACGACTTCTTCGACCTCATGGAGCGGATCGTCTTCCTGCCCGACAGCCACGGCAAGCTCGGCGGCAAGAGCGCCGGCCTCTTCCTGGCCAGCCGGATCCTCAAGCAGGCGGCCCGCCGGACGAAGATCATCGGCTCCGTGAAGAAGCCAAAGACCTGGTACGTCACCTCCGACGCGCTGATCGCCTTCACGACGTACAACAACCTCGACGACGTCCACGAGCAGAAGTACAAGGACATCGAGGTCGTCCGCCAGGAATACCCCCACCTCGTCCAGGTCTTCAAGAACTCGACCTTCCCGCCCGAGATCGTCAAGGGCCTGTCGGTCGCCCTCGACGACTTCGGCGACGTGCCCCTCATCGTCCGCAGCTCGAGCCTGCTCGAGGACCGGCTGGGGACGGCCTTCGCCGGGAAATACAAGAGCCTCTTCCTGGCCAACCAGGGCGACAAACAGCAGCGCCTGGCGGCCCTCCTCGACGCCGTGGCCGAGGTCTACGCCTCGATCTTCAGCCCCGACCCCATCCAATACCGGGCCGAGCGCGGCCTGCTCGACTTCTACGAGGAGATGGGCATCATGGTCCAGCAGGTCGTCGGGACGCGGGTCGGCAAGTACTTCTTCCCGGCCTTCGCCGGCGTCGCCTTCAGCCGGAACGAATTCCGCTGGTCGCCGCGGATCAGGCGCGAGGACGGCCTGCTTCGGCTCGTGCCCGGGCTCGGGACGCGGGCCGTCGATCGGGTCAGCGACGACTACCCCGTCCTCGTCTCCCCCAGCCAGCCGAACCTGCGCGTCAACGTCTCGGTCGACGAGGTCGTCCGCTATTCGCCCAAGAGAATCGACGTCATCGACCTCGAGGAGAACACCTTCCTGACCAAGGACATCAAGGAACTCCTCAAGGAGGTCGGCCACGAATTCCCGGCCCTGACCAAGGTTTTCTCGGTCTTCCAGGACGGCCTGCTCCAGAGGCCCATGGGCCTGGCCACGGACATCTCCAAGTCGGACGCCGTCGTCACCTTCGACGGCCTGATCTCCGGGACGCCGTTCATGCTCCAGCTCGAGGCCATCCTCAAAACGCTGTCCACCGCCCTCGGCGTCCCCGTCGACATCGAGTTCGCTTCGACGGGCACGGACTTCTACCTCCTCCAATGCCGGCCTCAGAGCCAGGCGGCCGAAGAGGTGGCCATGGAGATCCCGGCCAACCTTCAGGACGAGTCCGTCCTGTTCACGGCCAAAAGATACATCTCGAACGGCCGCGTTGCCGACATCACCCACATCGTCTACGTCGAGCCGGACAAGTACGGGGAGATCGATAAGTACGCGGACCTCGTCGCCGTCGGCCAGGCCGTGGGCAAGCTCAACAAGATCCTGCCGCGCCGCCAATTCATCCTCATGGGCCCGGGGCGGTGGGGCAGCCGCGGCGACATCAAGCTCGGCGTGCGCGTGACCTATTCGGAGATCAATAACTCAGCCATGCTCATCGAGGTCGCCCGGAAAAAGGGCAACTACGTGCCCGACGTGTCGTTCGGAACGCACTTCTTCCAGGACCTCGTCGAGTCGGGCATCCGCTACCTGCCGCTCTATCCGGACGACGAGGGGGTGAAGTTCAACGAGCGCTTCCTGCTCGAGGCCCCGAACAAGCTGGCCGAGTTCTGCCCCGAATGCACCCTGCTAACGGACGCTCTGAGAGTCATCGACGTCCCCGAGGCGACCGGCGGCAAGGTCCTCCGCGTGCTCATGAACGCCGACCGGGAGCTCGCCGTCGGGTTCTTCGCCAGCCCCGAGGCGGCGGTGCGGACCGCCTCCGAAGCGGGCTGGACCGTTTCGCGCGAGGACGAGGACCATTTCCGCTGGCGCCTGCGCATGGCCGAGAGGATCGCCTACCACTGTGGCGGCCAGCCCTGGGGCGTGCGGGGCGTCTATCTCGTCGACGAAACCGAGGCCGGGGAGGTCAGCCCGGACAGCCCGATCAAGCTCGTCATCCATTTCCTGGGCGGCGCACGGCAGCGCAAGGAGCTCGAGACGTGGCTCCAGGGCTGGAGCCTGTCCCTGGCCGAAATGAACTATTTCCGGACGGGCTTCCATTCCGCGGGCCTGCTCGACGTCCACTATCTGACCGACGAGAAGATCCACGGCGAGAAAGACGTCGCCGCCCGCATCAAGGCGCCCGGAGACAGCGTCCGGGAACTCCCCCTCGGTCCGAGGTCCCCGAAGTAGGGCTCGGGGGGCGTCAGGACAGCCCCAGCGATATTTGCCGCGCAAGGGGCGGAGTTTGATACGTTCGACGGCGCCAAACCCCGATTTTTAAATCGGGGTAAAAAGCGCC